>NZ_JBKJRB010000033.1:0-29173 GCF_046594945.1 Gemmatimonas sp.
CGGCCAGTGTGGTGACGGCGGGACGCGAGACCGTGCCCGCCACGCGCACTTCATCAATGCGCCAGTTGTCGGCCACGAACTGCAGTCGAATGCGCGCCGCACGGGCGTTCGCGGCCGAACGCGGCAGCACCAGCGCGACATCGCGAAAGGCAATCGGCCCCACGTCGCCCAATCGTGCGGTGGCGCCGGTACGGAACCCGTGCGCGGCGTCGGTGTCACTCACGCCCTCCACCGATGCGCGCAGCCCCATGGTGCGACGATACCAGAGCGTCATTTCGGCGGTGGTACCGAACTGCCCCAAGCCTTCGTGCAACCAGTCGGCCGCATCGCGTCCACCAAGCATGCCGTTGTATAGTAGCACCGTGTTCAGCAGCGAGTTACGCAGCCGCAGCAGCACGGCCACCGAGTCGCCGACCGGCAAGTGGTCGACGCTCACGTCGATCCAGTCGTCGAGATCGCCGGTGGAGGCGCCACGCATGATGCGCGGGACGGTGGAGTACAGCGTGCCATCGCGCGAGAGCAGTGTAGCTCGCACATCGCGCCCCGCGCGGTCGGTAGCACTGCCCACCGGCGTGAAGCCCGACACGAGCACGGGAGCTCCGCGCTGATCGGGCACGACGCGCTCACCGGCAGCGTGATGAATAGCCAACAGTTCGATGTGATTGATGTAGTGCGTTTCGAGTGCCTCGTTGCGCAACTCGAGCCGCACGCGGCCGGTAGAGTCGGCGCGCACACGCAGCGGATCGACATCGCGCTGTTCCATGAGCGGCGCGATGGAGTACGAGAACCCTTCCGCCTGCAGCTCGGCGGTGGCACCGGTGTCGGAGTAGATCGTGGGACAGGAGCCGAAGATCGCGATGGCCGCTCCGGCGGCCACGAAGGCGCCGAGTACGGCGCCGGCCAAGGATGCGGTTACCGTGGGCGCCACATTCACCTTGCTCTCGAACGTCTCCACGCCCACCACGCTGTCCATTGGTACGGCATTCACCGCGCGCGACATCGCGCTCAGGAGCGAGTAGCTGCTGCCGTCGCCGGTGAGGCTGTCGCGCGTGACGGTGGCGCCGGTGCGGAACACCACGGTGCTCCCGTCTTTCAGGTGCGCCTTGAGCGGCGACTTGATACGCGTGGGCGCGGCAACGTCAGCCGTGGGACGCGCCACCGCGCGGACTTCGGTGCGGATGAACACGCAGGCGGCCGAGAAGGTCACGGCCCCCAAGGCGCTGAGCAGCGCGAGCGAGCGAAACGCTCGGTAACGGACACCGCGACGGACACGGACCAAGAACTGCGGCATGTCGAACACTCCTGGTGAGGTGTGGCGTACTCACCAAGCTGCGGCACGCGAAACGGGCCGGCTATCCGTCACGTGACGTACAGCCGGCCCGCGTTCGCTGCCGTGGGCAGCAATGCGACCGTCTAGTGCTTGGTATTCGCAGCCTTGAAGCGCGCCCGAATCTGCAACAGTTCATCGCTGTGGGCCACGTTCTTCTTGGTCGCGTCTTCGAGGAGCTTCATGATGGCGATGTTATCCTCGACCACCGTGGGCGTGCCGTGCAAGTGCACGCCGAAGCCAAAATGTTCACCCGGGACCAGCACCATCTCGTTGTGCAGCACGACGTCGCTGGTGTCGTCGGCGATGCGCACGACCACGAACTTCTTGCCGGCCTTCTCCATGAAGGAGATGCGCAGACCGTTCACGCCATCCGGCCACGGCGCGTAGGCGTGCTGCTGGCCATCGCTGCCCTCGAAGGACGCAGTGGCGGTGGTCAGCTTCGGGAAATTCTTTTCGAAGCCGCCGGCGTACATGAAGGCGTGTCGCATTCGTGAAGTCCTTGTGCGTGAATTGCAGTGAGTTGCAGGTGGTGCGGAGGGAACTTCCGAATATCGCACCGTTGCGGCCCGATGGCGAATCGGGACGTGCGAAACTGCGTTCAGGAGGCGCGGGCGGCGGTCCGGCGCGCGCTTAGGTGACGAGCGCGCAGGATACGCAGATAGAGGCCACCGGAGAAGAACACCAGGGCGCTGAGCCCCAGCAACTCCTCCCGCGAGAGGTTGGTGAGCACCCAGACGCACACCGTGGCCCCCAGAATCGGGACGACCGGTCCGCCCGGTATGACAAACGGGGACTCGGCGCTCTGCACCCCACGCTGCCGCAGTCGCAGCACGGCCAGACAGACGGCGACATCGACCAGCAGCACCGACGACGTGCCCAGAATGGCCAGCGACCTGAAGGCCCCCAGCACGGCCAGCGCACAGGCAATGGCCGCAAACACCAGAATGGCCACGTACGGTGTCTGGAAGCGCGGATGCACCTTGGCGAGGGGCGCGGGAAGCAGACCGTCCTTGGCGGCCGCGTACAGGCAGCGTGGCGACACCAGCAGGTCGCCGTTCACGTTGGCGAAGATCGACAACGACACGGCCCCCAGCAGCAGCGTGCGCCCCCACGGGCCCATCAGCTTTTCAGCGGTCGCCGCCAGCGGCGTCACGGTTTGCAGCGGCAGGTCGGCGCCAAGCACGCCTTCAGCCACCAGCTGCAACCCGAAATACAACCCAACCACGGTGGCAACGCCCATGAGCAGACCAAGGGGTACGGTGCGACTCGGATGGCGCAGCTCACCACTGGCCGACAGCGACGCTTCACCGCCCACAAACGCGAACATCAGCAGCAACACCCCGCTGCCGAGCGTAGATGCGCTGGGCATGCTGGACGGGATGATGTGCGACAGGTCGATGTGCGGAATACCGACCACGAATAGCAACAGCAGCGGAAGCAGCTTGAGCACCGTGAGCACGACGACCAGTCGCGCGCCGGTCTTCACACCCAGGATGTTCACGCCGGCCATGAACGCGAACAGCGCGATCAGGGTGAGTGCGCGCGGAATGGGCTGCGCGAGGATCGGCGCCGCCGTGGCAAGTGCACTCACGAGCACATCGGCGAGCGCCGCGTCGGAGCAGGCGGCGAAGCCGAACCACATAAGGTTGGCGGCGATGAAACCGGCGAAGGGGCCGAATGCCCGTTCCACATACACATACGCGCCACCACTGTCGTGAACACGACTACCCACTTCGGCGAAGCAGAGAAAGATCAGCACGACCAGCACGGCACAGATTGCGTAGCCGAGTGCCGTAGCGCTGCCGAGGGTGGCGGCGACGAGACCGGGCACGGCGAAAATGCCGGCTCCGATGGTCCCGTTGGCAAAGATGAGGGCGAGCATGCCCGGACCGATCACGCGGCGCAGCGCGCCGCTGTCCGTCATGAGCGACCGTCGCGCCGTTTCGGTGCGGCCCGTGGCGCCGCCAGTTGCGTGTCGGCAGCGATTACGGCGTTGAGCAGCACGTCGGCGCCATTGGTGATGTCGGCCGCGCGCGAGAATTCTTTCGGCGAATGACTGATACCGCCTACGCTCGGAATGAAGATCATCGCCATCGGGGCGATGTGCGCGATCTCCTGCGCATCGTGGCCGGCGCCGCTGGGCATGCGCTGCGACGACAGGCTGAGGGCGGTGGCACTCGACTCGATCCAGTGCATGACCTGCGGATCCGAAACGGCAGGCGCGCTGTCGGTAAGTCGCTTGAAGGCGAAGGCGGTTTTGGTTCCGGCGCCGATTTCTCGAGCGAGTCGCTCGAAGATCTCGGTGAAGTGCTCGATCTTTTGCTGATCGAGGTCACGCAAGTCGACGGTGAGTACGACCAGTCCGGGGATCACGTTGGTGGTGTTCGGCGACACGACCATGCGGCCCACGGTGGCTACCTGCCGTCCCGGCTCGGCCCGCACGGCATCGTTCACCGCCACGGTGAACTTGGCAGCGGCCAGCATGGCATCCTGACGCTGGTCCATGGGCGTGGCACCGGCGTGATTGGCGAAGCCGGTGACCGTGACCTCGAACCATCGCAGCCCCACGATGCCCTGCACCACACCAATCTGCTTGCCGGCCTTTTCGAGCAAGCCGCCCTGTTCAATGTGCAGTTCGATATAACAGGCGATGTCGCCTTTCTTCTTCACCGATTCACCAAGGCGCGATACATCGCCCCCGATGATGCCGATGCCTTCGCGGATGGTCTTGCCCGAGCGCGCCACTTTGGCCAGCTCGGCGTCGGTCATCTCCCCGATGGCCACCTTGCTACCAGTGGTGCCCCCTTCTTCATTCTGCCAGATCACGACATCGAGCGGATGCCGCAGCCGCCTGTTCTGTTCGCGCAGCGTGCGCGCCACTTCGATAGCGCCGAAGGAGCCGACCGGTCCGTCGAAGTTGCCGCCGTCGGTGACCGAGTCGATGTGCGAGCCGATGAGAATCGGCGCGAGTGTGCGGTCGGTGCCGTCG
Source organism: Gemmatimonas sp. (assembly GCF_046594945.1). Classification (GTDB taxonomy): domain Bacteria; phylum Gemmatimonadota; class Gemmatimonadetes; order Gemmatimonadales; family Gemmatimonadaceae; genus Gemmatimonas. Next base: position 4,320 of record NZ_JBKJRB010000033.1, read on the forward strand.
AGTCGCGCATAGATGTTGCCGGCGGTATCGATGCGCGGCGCGAATCCGGCGTCGCGCATGAGTTGCAGGGTAAAGGCGCGACCGGCGAGATCGGCCTCGGAGTACGCCACGCGATTGATCCCGGTGGGCGTGCGACCGATGCGGTCGAACTTGGTGAGCCACTCGTTGAGCCGCGCGCCGTTCACGCGTAGCGGCGCGAACTCGGACGCCGTGAAGGCGTGTGACAGATACGGCATGACCAGCGGCATAGCCGCGACGGTACCGGCGTGACCGAGAAACGTTCGACGCTTCATGCATCAACCTCTGGCGGCAATCGTACGAATGGCCGCGGCGAGCTTATCGGCGTCGGCGGGGGTGTTGTAGAGCGTAGGCGTCACACGCACGCAGTCGCCCTTGGCGAGTCCGGTGCGCTGAAAGGTGAAAACGCCGAACTCATCGTGCAGGGTGGTGGCGAGTGCACGATTGGCGTTGCTGGTGCCACGGTTGTGCAGTCGAAATCCGGTAATCGCCCCAGTGAGCGCGGCATCTTCGGGCGTGAGGATCGTCACGCCCTTCACATTCGCCACCGCATGCACCCAACGGTCGCGCAGATAACGCAAACGGGCGGCTTTTTGCGGAATACCGATGCTGAGCTGAAAGTCGATGGCATCGGGAATGGTCATCACGGTGGCAAAGTGCGTGGTACCGGTGTGAATGCGGCTCTCGATGCGATCGAGTGGCGCGCTTTCGTCGGCATGCGCGCGGTCGATGGCGTCAAGACGTCCTTCGCGAATGTACAGCGCACCGGCACCCACCGGTGCGCCAATCCACTTGTGCAGATTGAGCCCCACGAAATCGGCGCCCATGTCGGACATGGTGAGTGGTACCTGTCCGAACGAATGCGCCGCATCGACCACAACGTCCACTCCTCGAGCCTTCGCCACCTTCACGATGTCGCTGACCGGCAACAGTAGTCCGGTTTTGTTATTGCAGTGCGTAAGCAGCAGCAGCTTGGTGCGCGGGTTGGCGTTCAGCGCGTTAGTGTACGCCGCCAGAATATTCTCGCGCGTGGCCGGCTCCGGGATATCAACCCAGGTTGCATTTGCCTTGCAGCGTGCAGCTAAGGCATTCATGGCCCACTGCATGGCGTTGTAATCGAGATCGGCGTACATGACCGTGTCGCCCGGCTGCACCCGATTGTACTGCCCGATGAGCGCTTGCAGCGCTTCAGTGGCACCGCGCGAGAACGCGAGCTCCGTCGGCTTGGCACCCACAAAGGCGGCCACGCGCTCCCGGGCCGCACGCATCATGGCGGGGTACTCTCGCCGCGCGAAGTAGGAACTCTCGCTGTTGGCGCGATCGATGTAACTGTGGTACGCATCGAGCACCGGCAGGGCCATCATGCCGAAGTAGCCCGCTTCCATGTTTGTGGTGCGCGGCGTGATACGATACTTGGCGGCTACCTGCGTCCAGTACGCTTCGTCGCGCGCCACGTCGTACAGCGCACCGGGGTGTGGTGTGAGCGGGGAGCTGTGATCCTTCGACTGCGGCGCGGGTGCGGCATCGGCGATACTCGGGGCGGCCACGGCGGCGGCACTGAGAATGGCGGCGCTCTTCACGAACTCACGACGGGAGCGGTGTGTAGGCATCCCTGACGGTACGGGCTTGGCCGCTCCCCCGCAATCAGTACGCCGTGTCACGCGCGCTCAGCGGACCACCAGCTCGCCCTTCCACACCGGCTTGACAGGATTGCCGAGGGTGAGCAAGTAGCTGCCGGATCGATCGGCCTGGAACTCGAAGTCCCAGGTCTGTCCTGCCCAGCCTTTGAACGTGGCGGGCAGCAGTTCGCGTTGCGCCGCCGGCATCTCGTAGCCGTCACGGGCCACGGCGCGCCAGGTGACCGGCTGGGTGCGGTCGGAGAGGGTGAGGGTGTTGCCGTTCACAGCGCCGATGAACACGAACCGCAGGCGATGCGTGACACCACGCTCCAGCATCTTCGGCGGCGGCGCCGAATCGCCATTGACGAGCAGGCGCGCCGGTTCGTCGCGACCGTCCCACCCCACGACAAAGAGATGATCGCGCGCCGGGTTATAGCGTTGCCCTGGTTCGAGCACGATGATGCCGCCGTACAACCCCGACGTGAGCTGCACGATGTCGTTCAGATGCGTGTGGTAGATGAACGTGCCAGCGCGGGGCAGGGTGAGGTGCGCGACGAACGAATCACCGGGCGCGATGGCCGGGGCATGCTTGCCGGGCGCGCCGCTCCACCCGGCCACGCCGTCGGAATAGCTCTCGAGTTCGATGCCATGCCAGTGCACGGCGGTGGATTCTTTGAGATGGTTGATGACGGTGATGTCGGTCGGCTCACCGCGGGTGAGAATGAGCGGCGAGCCGGGGATGTGGACGGAGTCGGCCTTCGGCGACGCGCCGTTCTGCAACACGAAGCCGAGTGCGCGCGGCGACACGCCGCGCTTCGCGCCCTCCTGCACGTGAAGCCGTAGGGTGCGTGGCGCGCGCCGCGATGTCGCCACGGCTTTCACGCGATCGGCGACGGAAATGCCCATCACCAGACCGGCCATGTGTTTGGCGGCATCACCGGAGTGATGATCGTGGGCATCGAAGCCCGACGTATAGCGCGTATCGGCCACCGCGTGGAACGCGAGATGGCAGTGAAAAAGCCAGTTCCCGGCGCGCGCCGCGACCCACTCCATGTCCATCGTGCTGAAGGGCTCCATCAGCTCGGTCACGAGCATGGGCTGTCTCGCTTTTGCGATGGCCGACACGCGCTCCTGATCGGACTTGGCCAGCATCCTGAAGTAGAAGCCGTGCAAATGCATGGGATGCGGGCGGATGGTGCCGTTCACAATGCGCCACCGCAGCGTGTCACCGGTGTGCGCGGAGACGCGTTCGGTGTACGGCCACCCGCGTCCGTTGATGGCGAGGGCGTTGCGATACTGCTCGATGGGGCCATCGCCCCACACGTTGAGCACAAAAATGCGATCGTCGGTGCGACCACCGATGGAGTCGATCACAAACGCACCGTATGTCTGCTCGCGTTCGCGGAGCTCCCAGTCCACTTTGCCGACCTGCGCACCATACACATACGTGCCCGGCGCGCCGGCCACAAAGCGGCGCGTGGCACTCTCTCCGGGCTCGAGCGTCACGGAGTCGAAGCCGGGCTTGCTGTTGAGTCCCCGCCAGGTCACCGCGGAGTCGGCCAGCGCGTTGGTGATGCGAGCCACGATCACCGTGCCCGCGCGCACACGAATAAGCGGTGCCGGTACCTGCGGCGCGCGCCCGGCTTCGCCGATCACGGGCGCTTCGACCACGTCGCCGCTCTCGCCCTCGGGGTACCAGCGCGCCAAGCGGATGTCGAGGTCCACGAACATGGTATCACCCATCCGTCGTCCCGCCGCGCGCCGATTGTCATTGGCATCGGCGACGGGTGTCGCGGGTGTCGCGTTCCTCGCTTGCCTCGGTTTCGGCGCGTCGAGTCCCAACCATGCGGCCAGTACGGCCACGAGCAGATACGACCACGGACGAGCGAACACGCGGAGCTCCGGTGCGAGTGAACCTGAACGGGTGGCGCTCCACACGATAACGTCCGCTGGTACGATCCGCGAGCGAGACTTACTCCCTTAATCTTCGTCGAGCAACCTTTCACCACCTAGAATGAACGGTTCGTCGTGTTGACGCATGATCGACCAGTCTGGGATCGCCGAACAGATCACACGGCGGAAAGGAAAAGAGGAGGTCACGGGGAGCCCGGTCGACGGAGAGATTCGTGGCATGCCATTCGCGCCTGAGCTTCGTCGGACCCGTCGTGTCGTTCTTGCCCTGACGACGGCCGTTGCCGCGAGCGCGTGCTCGGCGGGGGCCACCGACACGCCGCCGACCGGGACACCAGCGCCGATACCGCCGCTGACCTATGTGGCGGGTCAGTCGTACTTCGGACGAAGCGGCTACGTGGAGTACGTCGCCGGGAACGCGCCCGTGATTCTCACCGCGTCACACGGCGGCGCGCTCAGTCCATCGTCGATCCCCGATCGCACCGCTGGTGCCTGCGGTGGATCGGCCACTACCGTGACCGATGCCAACACACAGGAGCTCATACGCTCCATGCAAGCGCGTTACGCCGCGCGCTTCGGCACGGTTCCGCACGTTGTCATTTCCCATCTGGCGCGACGAAAGCTCGACCCGAACCGCCTGCAACCGGAGGCCGCCTGCGGAAACGCCGAGGCCGCGCAGGCGCTGTCGGAGTGGCACAGCTTCATCGACGCGGCGAAGAGCGCCGTGCTCGCGGGGCATGGCAAGGGCTGGTACATGGACATGCACGGACATGGGCACGCGGTGCAGCGTCTCGAACTCGGCTACTTGGTGAGTGGCGCGCAGCTCGACGGCAACGACGCCACGCTCGACGCGTCGAGCACAATCGAGAACGGGTCCAGCATGCTCACGCTCTCGTTGTCGTCGCCGTTGTCGTTTGCTACGCTATTGCGTGGCCCGGCCAGCCTCGGCACCCTCTACGCCGCACGGGGATTCCCAGCGGTGCCGAGCAGCAGCGATCCGCGTCCGAACGGCGCGGAGTATTTCAACGGCGGCGACAACACCCGTCGGCATTCCTGCGGCAGCGCGGCCGGACCGCTGGGCGGCACCACCGGCGGGTTGATCTGCGGTGTGCAGATCGAAGCCAACTTCGTGGGCGTGCGCGACAACGCCACGAATCGTGACCGATTTGGCGATGTCACGGCACAGGTGCTGGAGCAATTCCTGCGGGTCCACTGGGGATTGCAGCTGGCCCCGTGAACGGCGGTGGTGCTTCGGAGGTGGTGCTTCGGAGAGCGTCAGCGAGTCGCGGTCATCGCTGGTTGACGCGAAGTTGGCGGAGGACGCGAAGAGTCGCCAAGAACAACAATACATTTTTGGCGTTTGCTGTTCTTCGCTTGCCTTCGCGGACTTCGCGGACTTCGCGTGAACCGACGATCCCGCCCCACCACGAGGCTTTCCGACGCGAGCGAATCGCTCGGCTGCCGTGGCCAACGGCTCGCGACGAACAGCGAAGCGGTCCGCCGTCCGATAGCTTCCACGCATGTCTACCGACTCAACCTTCCTCGGCGATCTGCCTCCTAACGAATTCCGCGCGGCGGCTCATGCTGCGGTGGACTGGATCGCCGATTACCTCGAACACGCCACCCAGCTGCCGGTGAAGAGCCGCGTGCAGCCGGGCGACATTCGCGCCGCACTGCCGGTGTCGGCGCCGGCGCAGGGTGAGCCGCTCGAAGCTATGCTGCGCGATTTTCGCGACACCATCATGCCCGGCATGACGCACTGGAATCATCCCGGATTCTTCGCATACTTCGCGAATAGCGCGTCGTATCCCGGCATTCTCGGTGAGTTGCTCGCGGCCGGGGTGAATGCCAATGGCATGCTGTGGGTCACCAGTCCCGCCGTGACCGAACTCGAGCAGGTGTCGCTCGATTGGCTGCGTCAACTCATGGGATTGGGCGACGGATGGTTCGGCCAGATCACCGATACCGCGAGCGTCAGCACGTTTTACGCGCTGGCGGCGGCGCGTGAACAGGCGGGTTACAACGTGCGCATGCAAGGCATGGCCGGCCGGGCCGATATGCCGCGGCTGCGAGTGTATTGCAGCGAACACGCGCATTCATCGATCGACAAGGCGGTCATCGCCCTCGGACTCGGTCACGAAAACCTCGTCAAGATCCCCGCCGACGAGAATTTCCGCCTGCGCCTCGACGCACTCGAGTCGGCGATCCAGGCCGACCTCGCCGCGGGCTTTCACCCGATGGCCGTGGTGCCGTGCGTGGGCACCACCAGCATGACGAGCGTGGATCCGGTGCGTGCGGTGCTGCGCATTGCGCGCGCGCACGGCTGTTGGGTGCACGTCGACGCGGCGTACGGCGGGGTGACCGCGATCGTGCCGGAAATGCGGCATCTCATGGATGGCACCGATGACGCCGATTCGTTCGTGGTAAATCCGCACAAGTGGCTGTTTACGCCGATGGATTGCTCGGTGCTGTACACCAAGCATCCCGACGCGCTCCGTCGCGCGTTTGCGCTGCTGCCCGAGTATTTGATCACCAGCACGCAGAGCGAGACTGTCAACCTGATGGACTACGGCATTCAGCTCGGGCGCCGGTTCCGCTCGCTGAAGCTGTGGATGGTGATGCGCGCGTACGGCGCCGAGGGTCTCGCCGAGCGCATTCGCTTTCATTGCGATCTCGCGCGCGACTTCGCGGGCATGGTGCACTTCGAGAGCGGCGGTTGGGAGCTCACGGCGCCGGTCACGATGTCACTGGTGTGCTTCCGCTACGCGCCGGCCGGCATGAGCGAGGCCGAGATCGCGCAGGTGAACGCGGCGATCATGGAGCAGGTGAATGCCGACGGGCGCGCGTATCTGTCGCACACGAAGCTGAACGGGAAGTACACGCTGCGACTGGCGATCGGAAACATCCGCACCGATCGAAGCCACGTGGAGACCGCATGGGCTGATTTGCGGTCGGCAGCCGCCGCGGCAGTGGCCCGGCCGTAGCGGCTCCGGTCGCTTAGCGGGCTGATCGCGTAGCGGGAACGCTGACAGGATCTCGGGGAAGTGCCTACCGCGCGCCGACGCGTGGGGAGATAGAAATGGGCATCTGATATAAGCCTTTTCTCTCGCCACCACGTCCATGACGCTTTTTTGCAAACTCCCCGCGGTCGCGCTTCTCCTGCTCGCGGCCTGTGCCCCGGCGTCCGACCAGGCCGAGACGAGCGCCAGCACCGCCGAAGCCGCCGCTCCCGGTGGCGGGCAGGCCGCCGTGGACGACACCGTATCGCAGCCCAATGTGGTGCGCGTGGCGCTGGGGTCGAAGGACCACACCACGCTCGTGGCTGCGCTGCAGGCTGCCGATCTGGTGAACTCGCTGGCCAACGCCGGACCGTTCACGGTGTTCGCGCCCACCAACGCCGCCTTCGACAAGCTGCCGGCCGGCACCGTGGAAACACTGCTCAAGCCGGAGAACAAACTCAAGCTCAAGACCGTGCTGCATCATCACGTCACGACGTCCGCGCTGGACGTCGCCGATCTGGCCGATGGTCAGTCGCTCAGCATGGTGGACGGCGTGAGCGAAGCGATCACCAAGAAAGACGGCGCGACCTACATCGGCGGTGCGAAAGTGATCGCGTCGGTGCGCGCCTCCAACGGCTGGGTGCATGTCATCGACGGCGTGCTGGTGCCGCCCGCCAAGTGAGGCGCCTCCCGTTTTTTACGACTTCGTACGCCGCGCGGCTTTGCGTTCGCGGCGGATGCGCTGCCAGCGCACGAAACCCAACACCGCCACGGTGACTAATACGGCGCCGATGATCTCACCGGCCCGATCGAGGTGGCCCAACGTCTGCACGGCGGCCTCACCAGCCGCGTAGCCAATGGCAGTGAACACGGCGGTCCAAGCCGCCGATCCGATCAGCGAGAGCGGCAGGTAGATGTACATCGGCACCTTGGCCGCTCCGCAGGCCATCGGCAACACGATGCGCAGGCCGAAGGCAAAGCGGACCAGTAACGAGGCGGTGAGTTGGTTTCGACGGACCGCGCGAAGCGCAACGGTGCCGGTGGCGCGCACCCGCGGGAAGCGACGGCGGATGAAGTCCCATCTCCAGCGGCCCAACACGTACAGTAGCGTCGTGGCGACCCAGCCGCCCGCTGTGATCGACAGGATCACGCGGGCGATCTGCAATTCGCCTTCATGGGCCGCGATCCCGCCAAAGATCGGCGAGAGCTCCTCGGTCACGATCGCCGACCCACCAAGGATCACGTAGGTCCAGAAGCTGTCGGTGACCGCCTCCAACCACTGCGTGACGTCCATGCTGGCGGCAACAACACCGAATCCCGAGCCGACAGATAGCACAACGCTCGCCACCCGAAGCAAAAGCGCGGGGGCAAGCGTCGTCGCCAGCAGCATCGAGGTAATCGGAGGGATCATACCCCGGGAATCTAATCGACTACGTCAGTCGCCGGCCTGGGCCACCGGCAATTCAAGCGTCCTGAACTGACCCGTGTGCGGCGGCGTGAGTCCAACCCGTCGCGAGACCCAGGTGCGCATGATATCGAAGATTTCGTAGAACGTCGGGATCACGAGCAACGTGAGCACCGTGGAGGTGATGACACCACCAATGACCGCGACGCCAAGCGGCGCGCGGAACTGCGCGCCTTCACCACGCCCGAGGGCCACCGGAATCATGCCGGCAATCAGGGCGAAGGTCGTCATCAGAATCGGACGCAAACGGATGGCTCCGGCTTCGATCAGCGCCTCGCGCAGCGGCATCCCTTGCTGCTCACGCGCCTGCTTCGCGAAATCCACCAGTAGGATCGCGTTCTTCGCCACGATGCCGCACAGCAGGATCACACCGATGAGGCTCATCAGGTTGATCGTGTTGCCGGTGATCGCGAGGGCGCCCATGACACCGATCAGCGACAGCGGCAGCGAGATCAGAATGGCGATCGGGTCGAGGAACGATCCGAACTGCACAACAAGGATGAGGTACATCAGGGCCACCGCGACACCGAGCGCGATGAAGATGTTGGTGAACACTTCCTCCTGCTGCTGCACTTGCCCGCCCGACGACAGACGAACGCCCGGCGGCATCGTGATCCCGGCCGTCTTGCTGTCGATCTCGGCTTTTACTTCAGAGAGCGAGCGCCCAGCGACGTTCGCCTCCACCCTGATCACGTTGTCCCGATTGAGGTGATTCACGACGGCCGGTCCGAGTTCGCTGGTGATGCGCGCGACCTGCTGCAGCGGGATGAGGGTGGCATTCTGGCCCGTCCCGACGGCCACCGGCAGCATCGCGAGGTCGTTGGTGCGGGCCCGCGCCGCTGGCGCGAGTCGCACGATCACCTTGCGCGTCTCGTTGGTTGGATCGACCCAGTCGCCCGCGTCGAGACCGGCGAAGGCCGGACGAATCGATTGAGCCACCTGGGCGACATTGAGGCCGAGCGCACCGGCCAGGCCGCGGTCCACCTGCACCGTGAGTTCCGGCTTCTGTCCTTTCGTGCTGAGCCCCACGTCCACCGCACCTGGCACCGCGCTGACCGCGGTCAGATACTGGTTGGCCACCGCTTGCAGTGACGCTTTGTCGTTGCCGCGCAACTCCATGGAGATCTGCTTCTGCTGCCCTCCGAAGTCACTCGTGAACACCGCAACGCTGGCGCCCGCAATGCGTTTCACCTCCTCACGCATCACCGCCCCGAGATCCTCCGCGTTCAATTGACCGGCCTTGAGACGCTCGCCTTTCGGCCTGAGCTTGAGGTAAATGCTTGCTTTGTCGACCGCGCCGCTGGCTCCGCCGGCACTGACGAAGCTGTACAGCACCTCCGGATGCTTGGACGAGTCCGTAAGCACCAGAGCCTCCTGCGTCTTCTGTCGCAGATAGTCGAGGTTGGCCCCAGGCGGCGTTTCGATCGACAGCGTCAGCTCGGCATTGTCCTCGAGCGGGAAGAAGCTGCCACCAACCACGCCCGTCGCCGGCATCGCCAGCGCCACCACGAGCGAGGTGACCGCCAGCAAGACCATGCTCTTCGGATGATCGAGCGCCCAGCCGATAAGCTTGCGATAGCCGTTGGCCAGACCGTTGAACCAATGATTGAACTTGTCGAGCTGCTTGGTGATCCAACTCTTCTCGTGCTCCTCGAGATGCGGATCAGGCCAGTAGGCCGACAGCATCGGATCGAGCGAGAAGGAGACGAATAGTGACACGAGTACCGAACAGGCGATGGTGAGCGCGAACGGCTTGAACCACTGTCCGGACAGACCCTGCAGAAACGCGATCGGCACGAACACCGCGACAATCGAGAACGTGGTCGCCGCAACGGCCAGCCCGATCTCGGCGGTGCCTTCACGCGCCGCCGTGTAATGGTCCTTTCCCATCTCCACGTGTCGCACGATATTCTCGCGCACCACGATTGCGTCGTCGATCAGAATGCCGATCGCCAGGGAAAGGCCCAGGAGTGACATCGTATTGAGCGTGAAGCCGAACGCCCACACGGCAATGAAGCTCGCCAGCACCGACACCGGCAGCGCAAGGCCGGTGATCACGGTGGAACGCCATGAATTGAGGAACAGGAACACGACGAGTACCGTGAGCAGCGCACCTTCGATGAGCGCACTCTGTACGTTGTCGACGGAGTTCTCGACGCGCGTGCCCTTGTTCTTCACCACTTCGAAGTTTGCCCCCTTGGGGAGCGTGGGGCGCAACTCATTCACCCGCTTGATGATCGCGTCGGCCACGGCGGTAGTGCTGTAGCCCTTCGTCTTCTTGACCTCCAAGCCCACCGCATCGCGACCGTTAAAGAGCGAGAGGGTTCGCAGTTCCTCGACGCCGTCGCTGACCGTGGCCACGTCGCCCAGTCGCACGATGCGGCCGCCCTTCTCCGCGACCACGAGCTGCATGAAATCCTGCGGGCCGTCAAGACGTCCGCGCAGACGAATGGTCCGTTCGTCGAGCGTGCCGTTCACGCGCCCGACGGGGACCGCCAAGTTGCCTTGTTGGATCGCGCCGACGATTTGTGGCACACTGACACCCGCCGCCTGCATGCGCTGTGGATCCAGATTCACCGTCAATTCACGCTTCACAGCACCGGTGACCGACACGTCGGCAACGCCCGGAATGGCACGCAGCTCGCGCGAGATCGCCGGATCGGCCAGCATGGTCAGCTGCGCGGGGCTCAGCGAGTTCGACCACATCGACAGCGTCACGATCGGACCGTCCGTGTCGTTGAACTTCTTGATGATCGGTTCTTCGAGCTCCGGCGGTAGGTCCTGCCGCTTGGTCGCGATCGCGTCGCGGATCTCCTGCGTCGCTTCCTGCAAATCTTTCGAAAAGACGAATTCCACACGAACGAGGGCGAACCCGTCGCGCGCTTCGCCATTGATCGACTTGACGCCGGAGATGGACTGGATGGCCTCCTCGATCGGCTCGAGGACCTCGCGCTCCACCTGCTCGGGCGACGCGCCGGGATACACCGCGGTCGTGACGACGATCGGCGGCTGAACCTCAGGGAATTCGTCGGTCTGGAGCTGCGTCAGCGCGACCACGCCGAACCCTGCGATCGCCAACATGGCAACGATCGTCAGCAGCGGTTTCTTGATAGCAAAATCAGAAATGAACATGATGCAACCTGGAAGGGATGGTTCGGCCTGACACTAATGCTTCGCGTTCGTCGCGTTCTTCACGTTCTTCTGCGCTGGCGTGGCGTCTTTGGGCGCCGACACCGTGATCAGGGTGCCCACCGAGATGCCACGCGCGGCCCCGAGCAACACCGTATCGCCGCTCGCGATTCCAGTCGTCACTTCGAACGCGGCCGCCGCTTCGTCGCGAACACCGAGCTGCACCTCGACCTTCTCCACTTTGCCGCCCTTCAGGCGCATCACATTCGGCACGATGCCGGTCTGGTCGATCGCGTTCTCCGGCACCAGCACTCCCACCCGTTTCTGCGAGGCCACGCGACCTTCCACGAACAGCCCCGCCACCAGCACACCAGCCGAATTCGGCACCGACGCCAGCAAGCGCACCTGCTTCGTTTGCGGATCCACGACCGGGCTCACCCGCGTGACGCGGCCTTCCAGGACGCGATCCGACCCGTTCACCGTGAACAGCACCGGGGCACCCACCCGCACATCGGCCAGCGCCGTGGTCGGCACCGACGCTTCCACGCGCAAGCTGCGCGGATCGATCACGGTGAACAGCGCCGAACCCGGCGACACGATATCGCCCGGGCTCACCGCACGCTCCGACACCACGCCCGCAAACGGCGAGCGGATGATCGTATTGCGCAGCATCTTCTCGGCCGACGACATCCGCGCCTTCGCGTCGGCGAGCTGCGCCTGCGCACCGAGATTCGCGCGATCCGCACCTTCGACATCACGCTCGGCGATTGCACCGGCGGCCGACAACGTCTTGGAACGCTGCAATTCGCGCGCGGCCTGTTCGGCGGCCACGGTGGCTTGCGCCACGGCGGAGCGCGCCGAAATCGCCGCGTCGCGCACCGACGCGTCGTCGATCCGTCCGAGCACGGTGCCGGCGCTCACGCGCTCACCTTGTTCGACATTCGTGGCAACGATCGCGCCGCTCATCTCGGCGCGAATGCGCGCTTCGCGATCGGCCGTCAGCGTGCCGGAGATGGCCGGACCGCTGCGCAGTGTGTCGGTCCGTGCCACAGCAATGTTGTCCGGACCGATGTTCTGGGCCACGGTCGGCGTTTCGCCGGACGCGGCTTCCTGGTCTTTGCTGCACGCGGTTCCCATCAGCGTCGCCGCGAGGAGAGCGAGGAACGCGGATCGTCGAGTCATGGTTTTCATCGAGTGGGGCCGGTGGTCGAGGTGGAACCCTGCGGCAGGGGGAGGTAGGGGAGCAATTCGAGACGCTTGCGCGCGACCTGCAGATTGCGCGCGGCCTGCGCGCGGTTGGCGAGTGCCTGCTGCAACTGATTGCGCGTCTCGGAGAGTTCGAGCTGCGTGGAGATCCCTTCGCGAAAGCGCACTTCGGCGATGTCATAGGCGCGTTGCGCCTGTTCGGCGGTGCCCACGCTGGCCTGCCAGGAGGCTTCCGATTCGGTCAGCTGCGCCACGGCCTGACGAGCGTCGAGCGTCGCGCCTTCTTGCGCCAGCCGCAACCGTTGGCGCGCTTCGATCACCGTCGCTTCGGCCGCCTGCACTTCACCACGCACGCGTCCCCCAGTGAAGAACGGGTACGAAAGACCAATGCCGACGGTCCAGTTCGGGAAGAAATCACCGAGGCTCGTGGGCAGAATACCCACGGGATAGGCGAGACGCTGATAGTTGGTAGTCGCCGAAATCGACGGCAGTCGTTGCGCCTTGGTGGCGCGTAGCTGTTGCTGCGCCACTTCGACGCCCTTGATGGCCTGCTTCACCGGGGCGCGCACCCCTATGCCGGTGTCACTGCCCGCGAGGACACGCGACACCGCGGCCTGCACCTGCGGATCGATCGTGAGCACCTCGGCCGCGCTGACATTCACCGTGGTGATCGGTGCCGGATTCACGACCGGTGCCGACACCGGAGACTCGGCGATGCTGTCGGTCAATGCGAGGGGCTGATCCGACGGCAGGTTGAGCAACTGGCGCAACCGCACGTAGGCCAGATCGCGATTGGTGCGCGACTGCAGCCAGCCGGGCCGCTGATTGTCGCGCGTGACGCGCGCCCGAATGAGCTCGAACTCCGACGCCGAGCCGACGGTGCGGGTGAGTTGCACCTGACGCAGGGTGCGCTCCGACTGCACGAGCGACGATTCGGATATCGCGACCAAACGATCGGTGAGCAACGCGTCGTAGTACGACTGCGTGACGTCGAGTTGCACTTGCGCTTGTGCGCTGGAGATGCCCATGTCGGCCGATTCGCGGGCCGCCTTGGCGGCACGGATGTTCGCCGTGGCGCGGCCACCGGTAAACAGCGGCTGCGAGGCAGACAACCCGACATTGAAGTTGTACTGCGACGCGAAAATTCGGGTGATCGGATTGTCGGCCGCCGACGTGGTGTCGCTTCCGCCGCCACCGCTCCCACCGCCGCTGGAGCGCTGGGAGATAGCCGCAAATTGGTTCTGCAGCTGCTTTTGCCAGTTCATGGTAGTGGACAGCTGCGGCCGCAGCGCCGAGCGCGCCTGTCCAAGCTGGCCCTGCGCGCGAAGTGAGCCGGCACGGGCGATCGCGATCTGCTCGCTCTCACCGGTGGCCAACTTCAGCGCTTCGGCGAGCGAGAGCGGGCGCGGCGCGCCGCTGCCAGCAGCGATCTGGGCGAGCACCAAGCGCGGCGCCAGCACCGTAATAACCAGCGCGGCCATCAAGGTGGTCGCGGGCGGTGTGAGTATGCGGCGCCATGGGCGCGCACCAACGAGAGACATCATTCGGGGACAGTGGTGGAGGTCGAGTCGCGTTCGACCGTACGTGTCGCACGGTGCGCGGGTTCCTGCAAAGCACCGACCCCTCGCAGAAAGATGCGGACGTAGGCACGCAATGTTTCCGGCACAGGCTGGGTGAACATCGTGGGCATCATGTCGCGATTCATCCCGTCGGCGTAGAGTGCTCCCATGAGCATCGTGGCCGCGGCGCGTACTTCGCCCGGCGAGACCTCCCCGGACTCGGTGATCCATCCGTGTCGGCGAAGTCGTACCACGTACTCGTGCACTTGCGCCATGGCGGCGCTGGGGCCGTGGGTGGCGCAATTGGCGGCGTCGGGACGGTGCTCGGCGTCGCTCATCAACTGGCGCACGATGGCGCGCATGCGCACGAGGGCCGTGTGATGCACGGTGACCCAATCGAGCAATTCCTGCTCGGGATCGACCGGTTCCTGCGGGAACGTGGCATCCTGCTCGATGCGCGAGCACTCGTGCATCACGAGGTCGAGGAGTGCGTCTTTGGAACCGAACTGACGGAAGAGCGTGACTTCGTTCACGCCCGCTTCTTCCGCGATGCGGCGGGTGGTCGCTCCGCGCCAGCCGTGCTGGGCGTACACCCGGGCGGCGGCGTGGAGAATTCTCTGGCGGTGGTCGTCAATCATGCAGGTGAGGGTAATGCAAGCAGTTGCTTGCCGCAAGCGGGTGCTTGCTTGCAGTTCGTCCCTTCCAGTTGGGACAAAAACCGGCTGGTCACTTATCACCGACACGACGCGGCGGCCTTGTGGCGGTGCTGCCATGTGGTAACGTGAGCATATGACGTCACGGCTTTTCGTCACCCCGGCGTGACCGGATTCCGAGAGCTTGCCCGCGCGGCCGCTTCGGCGCTCGCGGCGCGCCCCGACGTGCCGCTCGCCTTGGCCACGCTCGTGCAGGTAGACGGTAGCTCCTATCGTCAGCCCGGCGCGCGGCTGCTGGTGGACGCCGACGGGCGCGTGCTAGCCGGCGCGATCAGCGGCGGCTGTCTCGAGGGAGATGTGGCCGCGAGAGCGGCCGAGGTGTGTGCTACGGGCCGCGGTACTCGTCTCATGTACGACCTGCGGGCCGACTTGGAAGCGATCTGGGGCCTCGGCGCGGCGTGTGACGGCATTGCCCATCTGCTGCTCGAGCCGTTACCCGATCCGTCGTGGCTGGCCGAGGTCGATGTGATCCGCTCGCGTCGGCAGAACGGCGCCGTGCTCGCGGTGCTCGACGGACAGGGCGGTGGCAGCAGCTGCGCGGTACTCGATGGCGATGCCGCAACGGGCACGTGGCACCCCATCGGCAATGCGGTTCATGGGATCGCCGAGCCGGAGTTGCTGGTGTGTACACGGGCGGCGCAGCGTACAGGGCATCCCGTGTTGCACGACGTGCGCGACGATGCGGCATTGCTGTTCATCGACCCGTTGGTGGCGCCGATCGCGCTGCATGTAATCGGCGCGGGGCGAGGGGCCGATGCGTTCGTGCACATTGCGCGCGCGCTGGAATGGGAGGTCACGGTGATCGATCATCGCCCGGCGGTGCTGGCCGAGTTGGCGTTGCCCAGCAGCGTAACCACGCACCTGTCAACGTATCTGATGAGGCCCGACGAGACGCAGGCATTTCATGCACTGATGGCGTCGCTGCCCATGGATGGCCGCACGGCGATTGCCTTGCTGTCGCACATGTTCGACGTGGATAGCGCGTGGCTGTCGGCATTGCTGCCATTACCGGTGGCGTACATCGGGGTGCTTGGGTCGCGGCAGCGCGCCGTCCAGCTACTGGAGGCGGTCAACGCCGCATACGTGGCGCGCGGCACGGCCCTGACGGAACGCATGCGCCACCGCCTGCACGCCCCGATCGGCCTCGACCTCGGCGGCGAGAGCCCAGCCTCGATCGCGTTGGCTGCGATTGCGGAGATCGAAGCCGTGATCCATGGCCGCCCCGCCGGGTTTCTGCGGGAGCGTCTGAGCCCGATCCACGCCCGCACGCCGACCCCGCGGGTGTTCGATCATGAGGGACCGGTGTCGTCGCAATGCGATGCGGGGCTCGACGACCGACCGACGTGACGGTGGCGGGACGACGGTACGAATGACGGTGGCCGGATGAGGCTCGCGGTATGACGGTGGCGCCATGACCGTGGCCGGTGTGCTGCTGGCGGCGGGCGGGTCTCGTCGGTTGGGGGCCCCGAAGCAGCTGCTCAAGACGAACGGAGTGACGCTCGTAGAGCGCGCGGCCCGCCAACTGCTCGACGCCGGTTGCTGTCCGGTTATTGTCGTGCTCGGCGCCAATGCCGCCGAAGTACGCGATGCTGTTTCGATGCTGACGCTCGAGTGTGTCGAAAATGCGCACTGGGAACGCGGCATGGGCACCTCGATCGCTTTGGCGATGACGGCGCTGAACGCTGTACGTTTTGCCGAGGTACGGGCGGCGCTGATCGCCACCTGCGATATGCCGGCGGTTACCGTCGAGCATTTGGTGGCACTGAAAACCGCCTCGAACTCCTGCGACGCGACATCTAGCGCTGTCTCCGGCACTACCTCCGGCGTTCGGCGCGTGGCGTCGTCCTACGTCGGCCCCGACGGCGCGACGGTTCGGGGCATTCCGGCCGTGCTACCGCGTGCCGACTGGTCGGCGCTGGCAGCGCTCGACGGCGACGAAGGAGCCCGCGCCCAGCTGCGGCAGCCGGACACACTTACGGTTTCTCTTCGGCATGGTAGTTTCGATCTCGACACCCCGGCCGATGTCGCTGCTTGGCACGCGTCCGAGGCGGTCTCCCCGTAGCACTCCAGTCCACCGTCAGCGCCGCCGCCCATGTCCCTCGTGCACACCGCCCTCGCCGATCTCGACCACGAGATGGCCAACACCCGCAAAATGCTGGAGCGCATTCCCGAAGCGCACCTCGACTTCACGCCGCACGAAAAGTCATGGCCGCTGCGCAAGCTGGCCAACCACCTCACCGACTTCGGGATGTGGGGCGAGGTGACGATCACGACGTCGGAGCTCGACCTCGCGCAGCCCATGCCGCCGCACACCATTCCGACCACCGCCGCCGGCTTCGTGGCGGTGTTCGACGAACGCTTGGCACGGTTTCGGAAGGCGCTGGCGACAGTCACCGACGAACAGCTCATGGAGACGTGGACGCTTCGGATGGGCGCGCATGTCATCATGGCCGAGCCGAAGCTCGCCGTGCTGCGCACCACCGTGATCAGCCACATGATCCACCATCGCGCGCAGCTCACGCTCTACTATCGTCTGCTCGGCGTGCCGGTACCGGGGCTGTACGGGCCGTCGGCCGACGAGCAGTAGGCCAGATGCGGTGCGCCGAATGCGGTGCGCCGAATGCGGTGCGCCGGATGCGGTGCGCCGGATGCGGTGCGCCGGTACGCGATCGCCGGGCCACCGCGTACCGGGCCCCCGTCGGCGGGTGACGAGAAGAATTTGGGTCGGGGGTTGGTGGCATTCACACAATGTGAGCTACCACAGTCGATCACACGCCCGTCTCAACGGACTGCAAAGATGAAAATCGTTTTTGCAATGCGGCTGTTCGTGCACGGACTCCTTCACCTGTCGGGCACCGCGACGGCGTTCGGCGGGGCGGACATGCTGCAACTCACGCAGCAGATCAGCACGCCGATGGGAATCGTCTGGCGGTGTGCCTCGCGGTTGTTTGCCGTCACGACCGTTGCGGTGTTTACCTGGCCTGAGCAGTAGTTGATGCTCGGCGCCGCGGCGATTGCCGTATCGCACGTCGCCATACTGTCGTCGTGGACAGACGCGCACTTCGGCACGATCGCCAATGTGATTGCGCTTGGCGGAGTCGTCTTCGGGTTCGCATCCGTCGGCCCGTTGAGCCTGCGCGCACAGTTCCAGCGAAACGTGAACGATGGCGTTCGTCACACTATCGCAGCGCCGCTCCTTCGCGATGCGGACATTGCGGCGTTGCCGCCCACCGTGCAGCGGTACATCCGCCCGAACGGTGCCGTGGGACAGCCGCCTATGCAGAATTCCCGTGACCGCTTTCATGGCCGGATCCGAAGCGGCACGACGGCACGATGGATGCCGTCCACCGGCATACAGTGCAATTTTTACGATGCGCCATCGCGATGGTTCTACATGGACGCGACGATGTTCGGTGTTCCGGTGAAGGTCTTCCATCGGTTCGTCAGACCGTCGGCAACCATGCGCGTGAAGCTCGCGGCATTGTTCCCTCGGGGAGGCCCGGGCGGTCCGATCATGGACAACGCGGAAACGGTCACACTCTTCAACGACCGGTGTGTGTTCGTGCCGGGCGCACTGATTTCGCCGAACATCACGCGGCAGGAGATCGGTGCCAACACGGTCAGCGCCGTCTTCACTAACCACACGCGCATGGTGAGCGCCGTGCTGTCGATCAATTTCGCAGGCGAACTGACGGACTTCGTCGCCGACGGTCGCGGTGCAGTGAGCGCCGACGGGACGTCGTTTGTCGAGATGCACTGGCCAACGCCACCCCGTGACTATCGCGCCTTTGGTGTCCATCGCACGGCGTCGCACGGAGAAGACGTGTGGCACGCGCCGGCCGACAGCGACGCGTATCTCGAATTTGCCGTCGATGATGTCGCGTTCAATGTCGGCGACACCGAACGCGACGCGAAGGACGAGCGGTAGCTGAGCCATGAAGCGGATCCTTGTGACCGGCGCCTCCGGTCAAGTCGGCTCGGCCGTGATTGCGGCGCTGCGTGCCATCGACGGCCTCGTCGTTCGCGCGGGTGTGCGAGACGTCACAACGGAGACCGCGAAATGGAGTGGCGACCCACGCGTGCAACCGGTGGGCTTCGACTTTCTCGACCCCGCCAGTCAGGACGCTGCGCTGGCCGACTGCGACAGTCTCTTCCTGCTGCGTCCGCCGCAACTCACCAGCGACGTTGGTGACGTGATTGCGCGGGCGCGACAGCATGGCGTGAAACACATTGTGTTCTTGTCGGTGCAGGGGGTGGAGCGCAATTGGTTCGTTCCGCACCACCACATCGAACGGCGGCTCGTCTCCAGCGGCGTGCCGTACACGATGCTGCGGCCGGCCTACTTCATGCAGAACTTCACGAGTACGCTGCACGATGAATTGGTGCGCCGGCACCGCATCTTTCTGCCGGCGGGCAATGCCCAGTTCACGCTCGTGGATGTCGGTGACATTGCCCGTGTGGCAGCTCGGGTGCTGACGCAGTCCGGCACGCAGCACCATGGGCAGGCCTACACCGTGACGTCGGGAACACCGTTGAACTTTGCGCAGATGGCCGCTCAGTTGACGACGGGATTGGGAACGCCCATTACCTATGTCTCGCCGAGCCCCTGGCGCTTCTACCGTACGCTGCGACGCGACGGTCGCGAGCCCGGCCTGATCCTCGTGATGCTGTTGCTCCACATGCTGCCGCGAGTCACGGGCACGCCGCCCGTGACGCACACGGTGGCCGACTTGACGGGCCGAGCGCCGATCGAGTTCGCGCAATTCGTGGCAGCCCATCGGGCCGAGTTGCTCGTTGCGCCGACTCGCTGAAATGACAGGGCCTGCACGGTGTCGCGCGATCAAGCGACTGTGCCAAGCCAGACCCGTCCACGGAGATCGTCAACCATTCGATCCGTGGCGCCGCCAAGGCGTAGTTGCCCTTGGTGACGCAACGCCACTTCCACGCGCGACACGCACCGGCACGACGCCTCGCTCGACTGGCAGGAGATGTCGGAGCGCGGCTCCGCCTCGAGCGTTTCCGCAATCAAGCTGACATCCACCGGCTGGGTCGACCTGAATGGACTGACATGACGCATTCGCGGCGGAGGGTCTGGCGAAGCGCGCGTCACGTCGCAGGTCGCGAGGGTCTCGCACAGTGTGATCATCCGGCGCGATGCAGAGCCCAACCGATCCGTGCGCTCTCGCGGGCGCAGTGCTGACGAATCGGCCGCGCGGACGCTGGTTCGCGGCGCTACTCCCCTTCTCCAACGAATTTTGTCGGGAAAAAGGATCCGAACGCTAGGCGTAGATGCTTTGCGTTTTCTATGGCGTGCATTGGTCCATACCATGACGAGGGTGAGGTGCACGAGCGCATCGACCACCCAGATTGGAATTCCGAGGCACATACCCTTTCACGGACCACGTCGCGTTCCGACCGTACATTGTGCGGACCGCATACATTTGGACGACCGGATCGCCGCGGCGGCCCTCGGTCAACCGAGGTGACTCAACAGACTTTGCACGAGGAGGGGAGGGTGGCGACAAAGCGGACCACGCGGTTGAAAAGCGCTCGCCAGCCTCTCACCAGAGCACTGGTGCTGCAGCGCGCGATGGAGCTCGCGGATGCGCGAGGCATCGACAGGCTCACGATGCGATCACTCGCCAGCGAGCTCGGCATCGAAGCAATGTCGCTCTACCCTCACGTAGCAAACAAGGAACAGATCCTCGACGGAACGATCGACCTCGGGTTCGACGGAATCGAACGCCCCTCGACCGGACTTTCGTGGAGCGCGGCGCGTCGGTGGCGAGCGACATCAGCCCATCGCGTCCTTATACAACACGCTTGGCGGTCGGCCTGATGGATTCGCGAACCTCGATGGGTGCCGCCACCATGCGACACCACGACACGATGATCGGCGTGTTGCGCACGGCCGGCATTTCAATGAGCGCGGTGGCCAAAGTGGGCGCCCTGCTGCACTCGTACGTCGTTGGATTCGTGCTCCAGGAACGGAGCCTCCCGGAAGCCAGCGCCGAGGTGATCGAGGCGATGTGGCGTTGACCCGAATTCACGGACCCGGGGTGGACACGGCGCACGCCATCCGATGGCGTGACGGTGCGTTCGCCGGCGGGCTCCGTGCGTGGAACGCGGTCCGTCGGGTGACCACGCGATGCGGGGGATCGGCACGGAAACGCGCGCGTCCCGCCGGAGCTGAGACAACCAGAGACCACCCGACACTAGGGATCGGCTCCCCGTGTGGCGCGGGCGCCGTCACGGCACGAACCACACCCGGTGGATGTGTGGCGCGGCGGACGGACGCGGCGCCGCGCGACGACCGATCGGGGTGGTGTTCGCGGTGATCCGCGGAAGCGGAGTGTGTTACGACCGCGGACGAACCGCGGTACCGCAGATTGGCACGACGCTTCGCGGATACACACCAACACCAACGACCACGGCCACGGCCACGGCCACGGCCACGGCCACGCCGCACGCGGCGGGGAATGGACCCTGAACAGCAGAGGCACCGCTACTACGTTCAAACCTGCCTCAGCCGCTGCCGCTCTTGCCGTACGCCTGCTGGCACCTTGTCACCGTCACGCTGTGCGTATCCGCCTGGGGCCTTTTGCGGCCTGTAGACCCTCGAACCATTTAGACTCACGTAGGCGAAGCTTGGCTTCTCTTTGGCGCGGTGTCACTCCTCATCGGAGGCAGTCCCGCGTTGTTGCTGGCTCTGCCTCAACGGGCACTGCTCATTTCGGCAGGAGTATTGGCCTAGGCTGGGTCGCGCCGCTTAGTCGACTCATCGACTGACGGGAGAAGCCACTGAGTTGTCCCCGGTTCCGTGGCGTACGACTCGTGGTGCGGTGGCCTGCCTACCGGCCCACCGCCAGCGCGGTGATGATGCGAACGAGCCCGTCCACGTCACGCAGGTCCAACACTTCGCCGGGCGTGTGTGAATACCGGCCCGGCCACGACAGCCCCACGTTCGGCGCACCATATGGCGCAATCGCCGATCCGTCGGTGGAACCATGCGTGGTGCCCACCTGCACGGGAATGCCTTGCGCTCGCGCGACCGCGAGCACGCGTGCGCGTTCCGCGGGTGGCGAGATGGCGCCGTCGTCGAGCCCGCGCAGCACGAAGCCCTTGCCCAGCGGGGCATAGGCGAACGCGGGATCTTCAAGCGGCGTATCCGAACTCACGAACGTGTCTACGCTATAGATCCGCTGGAGCGAACGACCGTGATTCGCGCCGAAGGCGCCGGCACCATTCAGTCCGCCTTCCTCACGCACCGACCACACGAACAGCACTTTGTGTGTGAGTGTGCTCGGATCGATGCGCTGCACTGCCTGCAACAACGCGGTGCTACCCGTGCGATCGTCGCTACCACGTCCGGTGAGACGCGTGCCGCCCAGCCGGGCCGCGCGCTTGTAGCCGGTCACCGCGCTGCCCACGCGCACGCCCTGCGCCACGAGCGCGGCCGAATCTACACCAAACCATGCGGTGCTTATGGCCGGCGCCTTCACGCGCGCGGAGTCCCGCGGAACAAATATTCCACGCAGGGACGGCGCGGCGGCGTTGCTACCCGCACGATCGAAGTGCAATGCCGCTGGTTGTCCCTCCCAGGCACTCGGCACGACGCCACCGCGACGCGCCAACCGCACCGTACCGTCGCGCGCAATGGTCTCCACTTCGAAACTCACTTCGTCCATGTGCGCGATGAACGCCACAGAGTCCCGATCGGGGCCGGCGGCCACGATGAGATTGCCGGCGCTATCGAGCACCGCCCGCGACTTTGCCCACGCCGGCAGTAACGCGGTAATCGCCTCGCGCACACGCCACTCGTGCCCCGGCACACCCGGCAAGTCGGCGATCGCGAAGAACGTGTTCTCGATGGTCACGTACGCGTCGCGGCGTGGCGCGCGCGCCATCACCGTGGCACGGGCGGTGTCGAGGGACGGTGCCAGCATCATTGGTGTGGCGGTCAGGCCACCGACGCGCGCGGCGTCCTGCAGCACCGTGCGGACATCAGCGGCCGCCAGCGATTCCACCAGTGAACCGGCAAAGCGTACGGCCGGGGAGATCACGCGAACGCTGTCGAGCCCCGTAGAGGCGATCACGCGGGTGATGGCGCGTTTCGACGGCCCGAGACGCGTGACGGCGACCATGCTGGAACTGCCCACCGCCTTGCCTTCGTCGAACAACGTGAGCACATCGACACGCCCGGCGCGCGCTAGCACCGCGGCCAGTCCGACCCACCCGAAGCTGCGCTGCGACGACAGCACGTAGATCGTTTCCCCGGATCGCGACGAGGCGGAAGCCGAGACGGCAGTCGAGGTGGTGGCCACAGCGCCGGCGCTCGCTACGGCCGCGCAACTCGCGCGCGCACCGGCCGCCGGTCCGGAGGCGTACCCGGCGTACGTCCACACCGGTCGCCAGGCGACGACGGGATCGAGCAATGAAATGCCCAGCGCTTCGGCCTGCGCTCTCGTGCTCGCGCCCACATCAACCCAGAGCTGATCGACGCCCACCACGCTGGTGTCGCCACGATGCTGTCGCGCAAAGTGTCCGTTGGCGATGGCCACCACTCCGGCAACTTCGCCGCGCGCTGTAAAAATGCGCAGCTGGTGGGCCTCGTGAAACTGATCCCACAGTGGATGCGCGGCCACACCGGTGCGATGGAGTCGCACGTAGCCCGCCTCGGTGATGCCGCTGACCACGAAGGCCGGCACGTCCATGGCGCAGGCGATCACGCGTCGCGGAGATCCACTACCGACGCGTTTCACCAGATTGCCCATGTTGTCGCGCGTCCAGCCCGGAAGCACGGACCGCAACGCGTCGAGGGCCTGCGCTTCACCACTCGGCGGAGCCGCCAACACGATCCAACGAGCCACCGCCTCGACGAGCGCCGAGTCGGTCATTGCCGCGTTGGCCATCGCCGATTCAGCTGGTGGCCCGCTCTGCGCTACGAGTGGCGCGCTGGCCGAACAACAGGCGACGGACAAAACGGCGATATGAAGCGAACGATGCACAGCGACACTCGGCGTCAGTGGTGAACCGCGTAATGGGTGGTTCCGCACGCGCAGAGGCAAGGGTGCGCCACGAAAAGGCCGGGTCGCTCTGTCAACGCCCCGGCGTTTTCACCTACGGTGTTCCGTTCTCGCGATGACTCGACTTCAGTTCGCCGGCGGTGTTGGCGGGGCTGCGTCGGGGGTCTCACCACCGCGTCGCAGGCGCGGCATGGTCCACTGCGGTCCACCGGGCCACCCTTCCTGATGCCACCCTGTCGCATGCCGCGCGGTCGCATACCACCCTGTCGCATGCCACGCTCACGGTCGGCGCCGGCGCGGCCACGTCGCTGTTGTCGCATGTTGTCCACCTTCGTCTTCTGCGCCGACGTGAGCACCGCCCGTACGTCCTGCTGGGTCGCGAGGCGAGTCAGCATTTGCTCGTTGCGCAGACGGCTGAGCTTGTCGAGTGCGGCGCGGGCACCGGCGAGATTTCCGTCGCCCTGCGTGGCGTCGAGCAAATCAGCCTGAGCGCGCATCATGTCGGTGGCGTTCGACTTCGGCGCGGGCGCGGCCTGTAGCGCTTCGAGACGCTTTACCTGAGCATCGGTGAGTTCGAGCGGCGTGCGGGCGCGGAGTAACATCGCGGCCGGATGCCCTCCGCCGGGACCACCGCGGGACCCGGGACCACCGCCGGACCCGGGACCAGCAAAGTGCGCTCCCGGTCCAGACTGTGCGTGCGAGGGATCAGCCGCACCGGGAATCGGCGCCGCCGCACGAGGACGCGGTGCCCGACGCATAACGGAACGCTGTGACGGAGGCGCCTGCGCGACGAGCAGCGACGGAACGAAGGCGCTCATGGCGAGAGCGAGCGCAAAGGAACGGGAATGTGAGCGTCGCATTTGACTTATCTCCAGTGTGGGCCGCGTTCGCCAAGACCGGCGCCCGCTTCACCCCATTGGACGAGGATGCAGATCCGATGTTAAGGCATAGACACCTTCTGACCCAATCCGAGAATCTGAGTTCAACGGGATGACCCACTATTGCGTCACGGGGTAGACGCTTCGTGCGCCACGCTGCACTCTCTTCATGCCCGATAGTGCCCAATTTATTGGCGCGACCAGTACGTCGCTCCCGACCCTCGCCCCCGCCCAGACCACTCCGTGGGAACCTGGTTCGAATCCGTCACCACCCTGCTCTTCAAGTATCCTCCGCGCGTTTTCGCACGGGGTGATCTGATGATGGCACCGG
>NZ_JBKJRB010000104.1:0-9184 GCF_046594945.1 Gemmatimonas sp.
ACGGTGCCACTATGGTTGCTGAATTCTGAACACTATACCAAGTCTGATGTCTGTCCCTGAACCAGCTGAGTTCTGAGTTCTGACGTTCGAGTCAGCATGAAGTCTACCACCCGCTGATCGCATCGCACATCGCCCGCCCCGATCGGTGATTCGAGGGTCATCCCTTCCATCGTGCGGCAGCGACTGAGCGCCACGTACGTCTGTCCGGGTGAAAACGCGCCACGACCCAGGTGCACGTGCACCCGATCGAAGGTCAGCCCCTGACTCTTGTGAATGGTGACGGCCCACGCGAGCTGCAGCGGCATCTGTTTGTACCGACCGACCACCTTCTGACGGATCTCGTCGTCGGCGTCGTCGTACCAGTACTCGAGCTGCTGCCACTCCTGCGCGTCTACCGTGACAATGGCGCCACTATCGAGCTTCACGATGGCACCCGTGGCGCTGATGGCCTGCACTTCGCCCAGTGAGCCGTTCACCCAGTTCTCCTCGGCGTCGTTCTTCACGAACATCACCCGGGCGCCGCGCTTGAGCACGAGCGGATCCGGGGCCGGATCCTGCTTGAACGTGCCGGTGCTGACCGGCGAGCCGAAGGTACCACTGCGTTCGGCGGCAAACGCGGCCGGTGCATCATCGAGCGCCTCGAGACGCCGCTGATTCACGCGCTCGGCGTCGAGACGTCGCGCGGCGAGAATGATCGTCTCGTCGAGTTCGTCGTTCGTGGCACGATCGATACGCGTGTGCAGCAGGCGATAGTCGTCGCCGGTGGGTGTCGCGGTGCGCACGCGATCAAGCAACGCAATCCACACCGGATCTCGCTGACGATACACGGTGCGGAATTCGATCGTGGACAACGGAGCGTACTTGAAGACCGACGCATCGAAGAAGTGCGGCGTGTCATACCACAAGTCACTGAACGCACCCGTTTGCTCCTTCGACACGATCGGCGGTAACTGAAACGGATCGCCGAACATCACGATGCGTACGCCACCGAATGGCAAGTCATTGCCCTTCGCCATGCGCATGGCGACATCGATGCCGTCCATGACGTCGGCGCGCACCATCGAGATCTCGTCGATGATGAGCATGTCGAGTTTCCGCGCCACCTGCAACCACCGGCCACCTTGAATGTCGCGTGCGGTGAGCGGCTTGAGCGGAAAGCGGAAGAACGAATGAATGGTCTGTCCGCCCGCGTTGAGCGCGGCGAGACCGGTGGGCGCCAGCACCACGCATTTGCGACCCTGCGCGGCGGCCAACTGACGCAGGACGGTGCTCTTGCCGGTGCCCGCTCGTCCGGTCACGAACAGCGGACGCGGATCACGCACATCGAGATGATCGTACAGCTCCGCAAGCTCGGCGCTGGCTCCCTGGTCCACCTTGGACAGACGCCGCGACGCTTGGACCGCTTTGCGCGTCGCGGGCGGCTTTTCCGGCGGAAGTGTCGCCAGGTATGCCCGATACCGGTCGAACGCCGATTGACAGAGATCGCGATCGCGCACGCGCTCGAGCTTGGTGCGCACTGCCTCGCGGACGAACTTGCGAAGCTCGTTGCGCTCGAGACTGTAGAACTGCGCGAAGCCATCGCCCGGCCGCTTCTCGTCGAACACCAGCAGGTCACCGTCGCGTGTGAAGCGCAGCAGGTGCAGCCCCGCGTCGGTGTGCGGCGGTTCGGCGGGCGCCGCCGGGGCGGGTGGCAATGACGACATACTGAAAAATAGTCAGTCGTGGGGGCTCGTTGCCGACGTTCGTTCTCCGCCCGTGGAACGTGCCGAATCTCACAGTCGACGCGCTGGCACAATGAATGCCTAGCCCTTATCTAGGCGCAGCAAGCGCCCTTTCGCTGACGCGTGCGCAGGCGAGCTGGGCCGTAGTCAGCTGTCATTCAGCGGAGGATGTCATGACGGATAAGAAGCCAACCGATGATCTCGACCTCAACCAAAAAGGCCTCGTCAACCGCGCGGAAGGAACGGCGGAAGAGGCAAAGGGCCGAGCCCGGAACGCGTTGGGCGGGCTCACCGGCGACGGCGGCCAGCAGCTGAAGGGAATGGGTGAAGAGCTCAAGGGCAAGGCGCAGCAGGCGCTGGGCAAGACGCAGCAGAAGCTCGACGACCTGCTGGACGGAGACGATTCCAAGTAGGCGGAGTCGGACAAGCGTCATCGACGTTTTAACGTAAGGGGCGTCAGCGCTGACGATGCGCTGACGCCCTTTCGTTCTATTGGCGGTTCCCCAGCACCGGAGGAACTCCCATGCCGATCGAAGAGACCGAATCAAAGCCCGTCCGTCACCCCGAGTATGTCTATATGGACTACGCTCGGCACCTGTCGGGACGATTGCGTCGCACTATTACCGGACCGATGTGGCACGGTCCCTCCCTGCGCGAAGCGCTTCAAGGGCTGAACGCGGCTGACGCCGTCGAACGCCCTATTCGGAGTATGAAAACCGTTTGGGAGATTGTACTGCACGTGACCGCGCGGGCCGAACGCGCCCGGCTGCGCATGGATGGAATGGCGCTCGAGGAGCCGACGCCGGCAGAAGACTGGCCGCGTATTCCCATTCCGTGCACGGCGGCGGCTTGGGAAGACTCACAGGTTCGCATGGCCAATGCCTATCGATCGATGGCCGTTCGCGTGTGCGAAGTGATGTCGTCGGGCTTTCTGAAGGTCGTCGAGAAGCAGTCGTACAATATCGCCACGATGGCTGACGGTGTGGCTGAGCACGGGGCCTACCACGCCGGTCAGATCGTGATCCTGCGTCGGGAGATCATTTCACGGCGCCCCAATGCGGCGACTCTCACCGATCTGATGTGGTGAGAGTGATTGATAACTGCGTACGGACTACTTGTTCCCCGTCGGTACGCTGCCTTTGCGGTAATCCAACTGCGGCTTTTGCGTGCCAAGGACCGTGCTGTACTTGAAGTCGGCGCCGCGCCGCGCGTCGAGTTCGACCTTCGCGCTCGCAATCGTGGCCGGCGACCGGAATAGCTCGGCGCCGGTCAGCGCCATTGTCTTGGCCGCCACCATCATCCCCTTCGACCCCAGACTCATCCCGCCGGCGGCGACGGCCTGCCAGGAGTGCGCCGCGGTGCCCGGTACCCACGTTGCCGCCGACAGCTGCACCGTGGGCACCACCCAGCTCACGTCGCCCACGTCGGTCGAGGCCGATCCCGCCGCGCCGATGACGAGCGGCTTGACCAAAGCCGTGTTGATGAGCGGCTGCGACACGAACTGCGGCGATTTCTGTAGCTGCTCGGCGAACGCGTTCTCGGCCGGCGTCATGGTATAGCCACCCACCCGCTCGAGGACGCGCTGCTGCACCTTGGCGAGCGTTTCGTTCGGCAACAATGAGTACACCGAGCCCATGAGCTGCAGCTCGTAGCTGGTGCCGGTACCCATCGCGGCGCCCTTCGCCGCGTTCGCTACGCGTGACCACACGTCATTCACCGTCTTCATGTCAACGTGACGCACGTAGTAGTACACCTCGGCTTCGTCGGGTACGACATTGGGCGCGCGACCACCGTCGGTGATGACGTAGTGAATGCGCGTGCCATCGGGGATGTGCTCGCGCAGATAGTTGGTCATCACGTTCATCACTTCCACGCCGTCCAGCGCCGAACGACCGCGCTCGGGCGACATGGCAGCGTGCGCGCTGATCCCCTTGAAACGAAACTTGCCACTGATGTTCGCCATCGTGCGCTCGCCAGTGATCGAATTTTCATCGGCGGGATGCCACGCGATCACGGCATCGACATCGTTGAACAGGCCGTCGCGCACCATGTATACTTTGCCAGAGCCGCCCTCTTCCGCCGGCGTCCCGATCATGCGCAGCGTGCCCTTCACGCTGTTCGCTTGCATCCAGCTCTTGAGCGCGATCGCCGCCGCCGTGCTGGCGGTGCCGAAGAGATGGTGACCGCAGCCGTGGCCGGGCCCGCCCGCAACGAGCGAGCTGCGCCACGGCGTAGCGTCCTGTGAGAGCCCTGGCAGCGCGTCGAACTCACCGAGCAGCGCAATCACCGGCTTGCCGCTGCCGTATTCGGCCACGAATGCCGTTGGCTCGCTGGCTACGCCGGCCGTGATCCTGAAGCCCGCACTCTTCAGCTCGGACTGCAGCAGCGCCGTGCTCTTCACTTCCATGAAGCCGACTTCGGCGAACCCCCAGATCTGTTTCGCGACGTCGGCGTAGTGGTCGGCTTTCGCATCGAGCGCGATGAGCATTGCCGCCGTGCTCGGTGCACCCGAGGACGGTTTTGCCTTCTGCGCCTCCAGCGGCGGTGCAGTAAATGCGCCGGCGAGCGCGCAAGCGAGTGCCGCGGCTGTCGGGCGATTCACGATACACTCCGCGATTCCGCAAACACGGGGGCCATGAGTCCGTGCCGCGAGCGGCCGTGCGGATCCTGCTTCGCTCGGATCTCGTTCACGAGTTCGAGTGCGGTCTGTTCGCACGGCGGCATCACGATCGACGATTCGCCCAGCGGCGTTGTGCGTTGTCCCCACCGAACGAGGAGTGCGCCGAAGGTGAGTCCGCCACCGAATCCCGGCATCAGCAACAGGCTGCCGGGCTTCACCCGTCCTTCCTTGAGTGCGTCTACCAAACTCACCGGCACCGTGGCTGCGCTCATGTTGCCGTACTTGTGCACAGTGACCATCACACGATCCATACCAATACCGGTGTACTTGGCCACCGCCTCGATGATCCGCAAGTTGGCCTGGTGTGGCACTACGAGATCGATATTGTCGGCCGACTCGTTGGCCTCGCGCAGCACACGCGCCGCCGCTTCGCTCATGCCGTGCACGGCGCGCTTGAAGATCACCTGCCCGTCGAAATCCCACAGCGTGTCGCCCAGGGACACGTCGCGATTCGCATAGCCACAGCCGATCCCGCGCACGCGCAGGCTTTGCCGTGCTGCGGCGTCACAGCCGAGCACCGTGCCGATCACCCCTTCCTCGTTGTCGGTCGCCTGCAGCACGACGGCGGCGGCGCCGTCTCCAAAGAGCACCGCCACGTTGCGATTGCTCCAATCCATGTAGCGGCTGATCAGCTCCACGCCGATGACGATTGCGTTGCGCACGACGCCGGTCTGGATCATCGCGGTGGCGGTGGAGAGGCCGTACAGGAAGCTGGTACACGCGGTGTTGACATCCATCGCGGCGGCGCGCGTGGCGCCGAGGGCGATTTGCACCCCTGAGGCGCTGTTGGGCACGGCTTCCTCGTTACTGCAGCCGCCGTAGATGATAAGGTCTACCTCACCCGCCTCGAGCCCGGCGCAGGCCAGGGCGCGCGCCGATGCGATCGTGGCCATCTCGATGGCCGATATGTGCGACACGCGGCGTTCCTTCATGCCGGTGCGCTGCGTGATCCATTCGTCGGACGTCTCGAGAAAAGTCGAGAGATCGTCGTTGGTCAGGATGGCGGGCGGGAGCGCTTCACCCCAGCCGGTGATTGCGGCATGGCGCGCAGACGTCATTGCACGGGGAGGTAAGACGTTCGTGATGGGCCGTTGGGTCGGCGTCAAACGCTCGCGGGTGGGAGGCGAGCCGGCGGACTGATGCGTGAAGGCTAGGGTCGAGCGAGGTAGGCCACAAGAACATTCGGTCACGGATTTCCCACTTCTCCATCGCTTTTGTTGCGCGGGAATACAGTCTCGGCATGGCTATCCCACGACTCCCCCGTTTTTGCCCCGTCATGCCACGTCTGATGCTCCGCCGCGCGATGGTGGTACTCGTCGCCACCACTGCCGTTCCGTTCATCGCCAAGGCCCAGACGCCGGTAATCTTCGTACACGGCAACGGCGACCATGCGGGTCTCTGGGATAACGTGATCTGGCGGTTCGAGTCGAACGGCTCTCCGGCGTCGCGTCTATTCGCCGTCGACCTCCCCAATCCGAGTGCTTCGAGCGCTGGTCGCCCGCACCGATAGCGCGAGCGTGCTCATCGTACGTCCGCGCGGCTACTTGGGGTTGGGCCGCGACACCGTGAAATTCGACGGCGTGCGCGCTGTGGGTTTTGCGCTTGGTGTGCCGACGGTTCGGAGCGAGCGAACCGCTTCCGTGCGTACGCGGGTGAACGGTGAGACGATCGTGGTGCGCACGCAGCCCGGCGACACGCGGCGACTGGTGTCGGCAGAGTTTCAGGAACAGCAACAGGAACAGCAACAAGAACAGCAACAAGAACAGCAACAAGAACAGCAACAGGAACAGCAACAGGAACAGCAACAGGAACAGGAACAGCAACAGGAACAGCAACAGCGGGAACACGGAAACGGCGGATGACACTGAACGACACGGATTGGCGAAACGGCGCCGAGATCAATCATCCCGGCGCCGCTGGATTATCTGTGCTTTACAGTGCCGTTTCCGTTCATCCGTGTTCCGGCTGTTGCTCTTGTCGTTGCACGTGCGGATGCCGGCGCACGGATCACTCACGACTCCAAACTTCAACTCAAGACTCAAGACTCACGTGAGTCTCGAGTTTTGAGTTGAAGTCTGGGGTCATGAGTACCTCCTTCCCTGCGCGCCCTTCACCGCGCGCCGCATAGCGCGCCCCGCTCCATCGGTGCTACAATCGGGAGTTCGTCGACCGCCCACCTTGTCCCGTGCCACATGTCCTCGCTTCGCCCACGTTTGCTCCCTCGTGTTCTCGCGGCGGCGGCGGTCGCCCTCACCGGCATCACGTCGGTTTTGCCGGCCCAAGCTCCCGACGCCCCCTTCCTGCGTGTTCGCGTGGACGAGGCCCGTAACCGAGCCCTGCTCGACATCCCCGCGGCGCAGATGGGGAAGGATTTCTTGCATCAGGTCACCCTTACGACGGGGCTTGGGCAGAGTAACGGACCGGGGCTCGATCGCGCTCAAATGGGGCAGAGCGTGGTCGTGCGCCTTGAGCGCCGCGGGAGCCGCGTACTGTTGGTGCGTGACAACTGGAGCGTGCGGGCGCCGAACGGGGACGCCGGTAGCCAGCAGGCGGCATCTGATGCCTTCCCGCGTTCTGTCGTGGCCTCGTTCGTGGTCGACGGCGAGAAGGACGGCGTGACCACAGTCGACGCCACGTCGCTGTTCCTTTCCGATGCCTACGGCGTGGCGGACGCCCTCCGAGGCGGCGCCGGTCCCGGTGGTGTCGGTGCCGGCGGTGCGGCTGGCGTGTATCGCGTGGATGCGGCCCGGAGCTGGCTCGACACCGCGCGCACAAAGGCCTTCCCCAAAAACGCGGAAGTGCACGCCGTCCTCACTTTTGTGAGCGACGCGCCGGGCGGTCTCGCGCGCCGCGCCGCGCCCGACCCGAAAGCCATGACCTTCGAGGAGCACCATTCGCTGGTCGTGCTCCCCGATCCCACGAGCTACCGCCCGCGCGCCTACGATCCCCGCTTCGGCTACGGCGGCACGCAGTTCGCCGATCTGTCGCAAGGCTTCGACGGTACCTATCGCGCGGGCTATATCAATCGCTGGCGCCTGGTGCCGACGGATCCCGCGGCGTACCGTCGCGGAGAACTCGTGGAGCCGCTGACGCCGGTCACGTACTACCTCGATCCCGGCATCCCGACGCCGTACCGCGAAGCGCTCCGACAGGGCGGGAACTGGTGGGCCAAAGTGTTCGAAGCCGCCGGCTTCAAGAACGCTTTCCGCGTGCTCGACCTGCCCGCCGGCGCCGACCCCATGGACGCCCGATACAACATGCTGATGTGGGTGCACCGCTCCGGTCCCGGCCCGAGCGTGGGCCCCAGCTACAGCGATCCGCGCACTGGTGAAATCATCCGCGCGATCGTGCGCATGGACGCCTGGCGTTCGCTGGTCGACTACAACATCTGGGCCGGCACCGTTCCCGCCTCCGGACCGCGTGGCCCGAATGTGGACGCGGAAACCTTCACCATGTCGCGCCGTCGCCAGCATGCGGCCCATGAGATCGGACACACGCTCGGCCTGTCCCACAACTACATCGCGCACGCGCAAGGCCGCACGTCGGTGATGGACTATCCGTATCCGCTCATCACGCTCGCCGCCGACGGCACCCCCGATCTGCGCGATGCGTATCGAAAAGGGCCCGGCGCGTGGGATACGCTCGCCATCAAGCTTGGTTACACCTGGTACGCTGACAGCGCGTCGGAAGCGACAGGACTCGACGCGATCATGAAGGACGGTTTCGCGCGCAACATCCGCTTCATCAACGACCAGTACGCCGGCGCCAACGGGTCGATTCCCGAAGTGACGCGTTGGGTGGAAGGCGCCACGATGTTCGACGCCGTCGAGCGCACGTCGAAGCTGCGTCGCGTGTTGATGGACAAGTTCGACGAGCGCGCGATCAAACCCGGCGAACCGATGGCGCTGCTCAACATGCGGTTCGCGCACGTGTACCTGCATCACCGCTACTCGCTCGAAGGACTCGCGAAGAATGTGGGCGGCATGGACTTCACGTTCACGCTACGAGGCGACGGACAAACGCCCACCACGATCGTGCCGGCCGCGACGCAGCGTCGCGCACTCACGATGGCACTCGACGCCATACAGCCGTCGGAGCTCACGGTCCCGGAGCGTGTGCAGAAGATGATCCCGCCGGCTCCGCCGGGCTTCAACGGCGACATGACGTGGATCGACAGTCAAGGCGGCACCACGTTCGACGCCGTCACACTTGCCGGCGGATTGGCCACGGAAGTGATCGGCTACCTGCTCGACCGCGAGCGCCTCGCGCGCGTGGTTCTGATTGCGGGGCGTGACAACACGGCCCTCTCGCTCGACGAAGTCCTACGCGCCGTCGTGCGGCGCACGTGGGGCAGCACCTCGGCAACCGCGGCGCCCGAGAAGGCCGTCCAACGCGCCGCCCAGCGCGCCGCCGTCGATGCGATTCTCGATCTCGCCGGCGATAAGCGCGCCATGCCCGACGTGCGCGCCGCCGCGCTGATGCATCTCAAGTCGCTCGATATCCGGCTTGCCGGTGCGTCGTCCACCGACGCCGCCGTCCAAGCACACGTCGCTTCCGCGCGTCACGACATCGCGATGTTCATGAGCGGCAACGACGACCCAACCGCGCGGCCACGATTCCCGGTGATCATACTGCCGTGGCCTTGATCATTAGCAAACAGCGCTAACGGTAAACCGCGCTAAAAACCAGGGGCACCAAGAACTAATGGCGCTAGGAATTAGGGGCGCTAGGAATTACGGGCGCTAGGGATAGGTCGAGGCCATCGGTGGTGCGTTCCAGTTTG
>NZ_JBKJRB010000147.1:0-3953 GCF_046594945.1 Gemmatimonas sp.
GGCCTGTGCTCGACAGCGAGACGAAACGACACCACATTCGATGCGAGACAAACCCACCGCGTGCTAACGAGTTCCGTTTCCACATTGGCCTGCTTCGGGAGTTTTCCTACAGCCTCGATAGCGTGACAACGTCCGCTGGCACAGCACTACGGGACCCGTTATAATAGATAGTGTGATACGCACGTTTGCCGACGCGGCCACGGAAGACCTTTTTAACGGACTCGACAGCCGGCGCGCGCGCCGTGCGTGCCCGGCGATGCTGTGGTCGGCCGTGACGCGGAAGCTGACGCAGCTCAACCGCGTTCGGGAATTGCGGGAGCTGGCGATTCCGCCGGGGAACAGGCTGGAGGCCCTGCGTGGCACGCGTCGCGGCCAGCACAGCATCCGCATCAACGATCAGTTCCGGATTTGCTTCCGGTGGGAGGATGGCTATGCCGACGACGTCGAAGTCACGGACTACCACTAAACGGCCTGCGGCGCTGGTGCAGCGGCGCCTGCCCACGCATCGCCCGCCCACGCATCCGGGTGAGATGCTGCTGGAAGAGTTCCTCCGTCCGCTGGGCATCTCGCAGTCGGCGTTCGCGGTGCAGCTTGGTGTGTCGTTCCCGCGACTGAATGAGGTGATTCACGCCAAGCGCGCGGTCACTCCGGATACGGCGCTTCGGTTGGCCCAGGTGACCGGGATGAGCGCGGATTTTTGGCTCGGCTTGCAGCAGGATTGGGATCTCTGGCATGCGTTGCGCTCCGCTGAAGCCGCGGCCATTGCTCGGTTGAAGCCCTTGCCGCGCGCCGGCTAGTGGCACGCTAACGAACCGTTGCTACTGACAGCGCGCTGCGGCGTGCGGCAGGCGGTCGCCGTGCTGGCGCACGTCGCCCGTCCGGCCGCATTTTGTTTTGGGCTCTGCAACAGAACGCAAAGCGTTAGACCCCCACAGGCATCGTATTGCGAAACGGTCGCCGCTCTCTCGCCGTGTCCGGTCACATCACTCAAGCACATGCGCGCCGCATAGTTAGCCGATGCATTTGAAGCCCATTCTCGCCGCTACACTTTTGTTCGCAGCGCCGGTACTCGTGCGTTCGCAGGAGTCGCCGAGTTCCGCGAAGCGCGGCATCAAGGTCGGCATTCGAGCCGATACGATCAGTTCTCCACGGCGCGAGATCTTCGCGACATGGCGAGCATACGTGAACAATGAGCCCGAACGGTTCGCCTCAAGTCCGTATTGGATATCGGGCGACCAGAAGCGATGGCCGATCTTCGATCTCGCTGCCGCGTGGATCTATTTCGGAGCGGCAGGTTACCCGCGACCGGAGGCGACGTTAGTCTCGATTGATCCTGTGATTCCTGGGCACGAGGGGGCGGCAGATACATTTATTGTTCGAGCACTCTATACGACGACCGACAGCGCGGGGAACTCACTTCCTGTCGCGTTGACACGGACCTTTGCTGTCCGAGAACGAGATCGGTGGGTCCTCGCAAGCCCCATCCCGCGTCTGACAGCGGCGTGGACACGTGTACGGCGCGGCCGCATCACATTCATCTTCCCGCCGACGCATGTATTTAATGAAAGGCGAGCCGAGCGCTCCGGGCGGTTTGTTGACTCACTGTCTCGTGCCTTTGGGATCATCACGCCACCCCCAATCAACTTTTATGTTGCGGACCGTCCTGAGGACCTGGCAAAATTTGTCGGCGTAGACATGGCAGTGCCTCAAACGAGCTTCGGGCGAGCAGTTCCGGGGAACAACATGATTTTGAGTGGACTACCCGTCTACGGTGAGTGGTATCCACATGAGCTCACGCACCTCGTACTCGCCAGATGGCTCGCCGAGCGCGACGTATTTGGCACCATGGATGAAGGTATGGCCCATTGGCTCGGAGGCGCTACCGGTCGGCCATTTCCTGTGCTGATGGCAGAACTCAGTCATGAGCTCGCGACGCGTCCTTTGTTGACCCTCGATTCGCTATTGGGTCCAGGACATCGCTCAGATAGCTTGGCCAACCGCGCAGCGGCGGGCCTCCTGGCGTTCGCCAACGAGCGGGGCGGAGTCAACGCCGTGAAGGCGGTGCTTACACCCCGCAAGGGGAAACATGGGCCTGACCACCTGTCCTCGGCGGCAGATGCACTCGGCTTGCACGGATCGTTACTCGACGCCGGATGGCGTGCCTTTGTTCGCCTTGCAGCGCAGAAGTAGGCGAGCATCAATGCGCGGGGTGCCTAACGTGCGCTGCTGCAGACGAGGGCGCTCCTGATTGCTCGCTTCGCTCGTTTTTATCGGACGCCCTCGCAGCAGAGCTGGGGCGTTGAGGCTGGAGGATTAGCCTGTCGTCGCCGTCGCCCCGCTTATTGTGGAGAACTTCACCGCCACATTCGCCTCAGGATCGACGATCGCCTTCGCGTCAATGGTTCTTGTATACGGGAAATCAGCTTCGACGATGGTGTTCGGACTTATCCTACAGCTTCGTTAGGCAACATCTACCTTGGATTGTTGGGTCATGCACGGCACTGAGCAAATGTGGAAGCGCGCACTGCGACACGTCCGTTTTGGGCTCACTGGCAGCGTCTTCCTGCTCGCCGCGGGCTGCAGGCAAACGAGCGACGGCGCACGTCAGACTTCACTCGCGGACGCGACAATGGACCGAGACACCGTTCGGGTGGTGACCCGAACCGAAGGCGTTTGGGGGCCAGCCTTCGATGC
This sequence comes from Gemmatimonas sp., assembly GCF_046594945.1. GTDB lineage: Bacteria > Gemmatimonadota > Gemmatimonadetes > Gemmatimonadales > Gemmatimonadaceae > Gemmatimonas. Next base: position 2,695 of record NZ_JBKJRB010000147.1, read on the forward strand.
CGTCGAGATCTTGCGTGTGCCAAGTGATCGGAACGAGACAACCTTCGGACTTGTGCGCGAGGTTGCGCCGCTGCCGAACGGGGGAGTCTTGGTCTTCGACGCTCAGGGCATCGAAGGCCGCGTCCTGCGTGCATTCGACGCTAATGGTCAATTCACGCATACGATCGGTCGTGCGGGGAACGGCCCCGGTGAGTACGCTGCAGAGGCCGTTCGAATCACCGTTCAGCCTGATGGAACGATGCTGTTGCATCAACCGATGCGTCTGATAAGTCGATACGGAGCGGACGGCCGTTTTCGCAACAGCTTTCCTGTCACCCATGGAAACGGCCTCGTCGAGCTTTTTCGTGGCGCAGACGGATCCTTCTTCACGCCGTTTTCTGTACGGCCCGCGGCAGGGACGTTGAAACGGAGCAGCTGGCCGATGCTGACTGGCGATGCGCGAGTCCGAAGCACGTCCAACAGCCGGACGATGTTTCGCTACGACACCACCGGCACGGCTCTCGACTCTGTTTCGTTCGTCGGTCGCTGGCTACACTCCAACCAGACACACTCGTTTGTGACACCGAGCGAGTCCTGGTTTCCTCTTCCGGACGGACGACTGGTGGTGCTCCGAACCGACGTGCTCGGATTTTTGCTCGTCGATCCGACCGGTCGCGCCAATCCACTCATTGCTCAAGTGCCTACGGAGTCGATCGAATACAACGACGATGAGCGCAAGGAATGGGAACTAACGTTAGACCGTCGCGTCCGTGGCACGGCGAACGAGGAAGCTGATCGCTTGCCATTGTACAAAAAGCCGGCGGGTTCTGGCACTGTTGATCCGGAAGGGCGCATCTGGGTGCAGAAGCAGGTGAGGAGTGAGAAGGTCACGCCGTACTGTACGAACGTCCACGAAGGAAAGTGCATTTCGCGTAACTCATATGCTGGTCGCCCGTGTACGTCGCGTTCGAGCTAAGCGGTCGGTACCTAGGCGAGGTCCGCTTCCCGCGGTCGACAAGCTTCATCCGGCTCGCGCGCGGCCACGCTTGGGCAATCACGCGCGGCGAGGACGATCAGCAACTGCTGGTCAAGTTTCGCATTCCCTGAGTAAGAGACAGGGTCGCGTGTGCCTGTTGCCTAACAAACCGTGAGACTGTGTGAAAACTCGAGCAGCGTAGCGGTGCGTGACGCCGGATCGTGCTTGCTCGACGCTTCACACGAGCGACGCGCTAAAATCGACGTCGGACGCGTCATGAGGCTATCTGGTGCCCGATGTGCGT
>NZ_JBKJRB010000170.1:0-44137 GCF_046594945.1 Gemmatimonas sp.
CCGATGGTACTCCGGTCGTGAGACCGCGGGAGAGTAGGCCGATGCCGGCACCTTGGGAAGCCCCCGTCACCGATCCCTCAGGATCCCGGTGGCGGGGGCTTCTGTGTACCACTACCCCCGACCAGCTCGTCGCCGATCTCGACCACCGCCGACAGAACCAGGGCCATGTCATCGTCTGTCGTCCGATGATTCACATGCGCTAACCGCAGCGCGAATCGTTCGCCGATTCGGGTACTCGACGGCACGGCAATGCCGCGCTCCTGCAGACGAAGCAGCAACTCCTCGTTCAGGGCGTCCAGCGCCGCCTCATCGAGTGAATCAGTCCAATAACGAAAACACACAATGTTCAGCGGGACCGGCGCGAGCAATTCGAGCGCCCGGTGAGAAGCCACGGCGTCGGCAAAATGTTGTGCCTGTCGCACGTTCTGCTCGATGATGCGTCCAAGTTTCGCCACGCCATCGGCCTGGAGCTGCATCCACACCTTGAGCGCCTTGAAGCCGCGTGTAAGGTCAAGTCCACGGTCCGCGAAGAACACGCCGCCGGCACTGACGCCACGACGGGTCTCCGCGAGATACGACGCCGAGGCGCTGAACGTGTCATGATTCAGCGCGGCATCGCGAAGGAGCACGCAGGCGCACTCGAACGGCATCGCGCCCCACTTATGCAGATCGAACGCAATCGAATCAGCCTGTTCCAGGCCCGCAACCTGATCGCGCAACGACGGCGCGAGCGCGGCGAGCGCCCCGAACGCGCCGTCAACGTGAAACCATAGCGATTCCGCGCGACAGATCGCGGCGATCGATCGGAGATCGTCCGTCGATCCCGTATTCACCGTCCCCGCTGTCCCCATCACGCAGAACGGATCGAGTCCATTCTCCCGGTCGGTGTGGATCAGGCGACGGAGCGCAACAAGATCCATCTGATACGCCGCGTCGACCGGCACGCGACGGAACGCGCGATCACCAAGGCCGAGCCATTCGGCCGCCTTCCGCGCCCACCCGTGGGTTTCCATCGAGCCGTAGAAGACCAATGGCTTCGCCGTGGGCTGGTCTGGCCAGTGCTGTACCCCGTTATCGCGCACCGCGCCCCCACGAGCCCGTACCGCGGCGAATCTCGCAACACCAAGGGCATGGCTGTTGGCGGCTGTTCCGCCGGTCACCAGCAGCCCGCCAGCCTCCGGAATGCCCATGAGCGCGGCCAGCCAGCTGACCACCTGCCGCTCAACCATCGGCGGCGCGTGGTTGAAGCCCGCGAGGTGCGGATTCATACCGGCAGCGAGCATTTCGGAGAGCATCGCGAGTGGCGTGCCCTGGCCCTGCACCCATCCGAAGAAACGTGGGTGCCAGTTCCCATTGCCATACGGCAGGATGTGCGAGCGGAAGCGGGCGTACGCCGCGTCCGCGCCGATCCCCTCGATCGGAGCGGGTTCGTCAAACAGCAGTCGCTTCGCCGCTGGGATCTCCTGCCACGCCGGCCGATGCGTCAACGTCGATTGGACATCGAGCATGTCGTCCAGCATGCGATGCCCCAAGTCGCGGAGCCTTGCCCATTCCTCAGGTGACGCCGGATCGAACGATTCGCGATCGATCGCGGCATCGACCGCCGGATCGACTGATTCGCTATCGACAGTCGGCGGGAGCGTCGGGACATGCGGGGAAACGGGCATTCGGTAAAATGGGCCCGCTCGCAATACGGCGGTACCGCAGCGGCGCGACATCATCGGCATCCTGCAGAGATGGCAACTACCTCATTCTCCTGGAGCGAATCCGTGATGGTTCCGACTAGCCAGTCCCCCGCTGCTGCCCTTAAGATCAAAGAGATGCCGAGCGTCGATCGCCCGCGCGAGCGACTCAGGAGTCTCGGCGCCCAAGCGTTAAGTACCACCGAGCTGATCGCCACGGTGCTCGGTTCCGGTGGGAAAGGGGCATCGGCGTTGGCGTGCGCGCAGCTTGTGCTCGAGCAAGCCGGTGGCTCGCTCGGGCGGCTCGGCTTCATGCCGTTGGCGGCGCTCACGCGCGTGCACGGGATCGGACGGGCACGCGCAACCGCAGTGCATGCGGCGCTCGAGCTCGGTCGCCGTATGGCCGGTGAAGCGCGTGAGGCCGGTGTACCCCTGCGCGGTCCGCGCGACGTGGTCGCGATCTTTGCGCCGCGGTTGCAGGATGCACCGGTGGAGGAGTTCCATGTGGCCATCCTCGACGCGCAGCACCGCCTCGAACGCGACGTGTTGATCACCCGCGGATTATTGAACTCGTCTCTGGTGCATCCGCGCGAAGTGTTTCGTGAAGCGATCGCCGAACGGGCGGCGGCGGTGATTCTGGTGCACAATCATCCAAGTGGTGATCCGACGCCGTCGGCGGAAGACAGAGCGGTGACGGAACAGCTGGTGGCGGCCGGGCGCTTGCTGGATATCCCGGTTCACGACCACATCATCGTGGGACGTGGAAGGTACGTGAGCTTTGCGGAGGCAGGTCTGCTGTGACAACGATCGCGCTGCACGAGATGATCCCCGGGTTCGGGCCGACTGCCGATGTCTCTTATGATCGGCTCGACCACGAGTTACTCGTGCGCGCCTACAAGTTTTCAGACGTCGCCCATGCCGGGCAGGTCCGCCATTCCGGGGAGCCGTATGTCTCGCACTGTATCGAGGTCGCGCGAATTCTGGCCGACCTCCAACTCGATACGACAACGGTCGTCAGCGGGCTGTTGCACGACATCGTCGAGGACACCGACATCACCGTTGAGGATGTCGAACGCGAGTTCGGATTGGAAATTGCGCAGATCGTCGATGGTCTGACCAAGATCGCGAATCTGCCGCTCTCGTCGCGCGAAGAGCGGCAGGTGGAGAACTACCGCAAGCTGCTGCTCTCGATCGCCAAGGATGCCCGCGTTATTCTGATCAAACTGGCCGACCGTCTGCACAATATGCGGACGCTCGACTATCTCGCGCCCGAAAAGCGCCGTCGCATCGCCCAGGAAACGCGCGATCTGTACGCGCCGCTCGCCCATCGCTTTGGTATGGCGAAGGTGCGATGGGAGCTCGAGGATCTGGCCTTCAAGCATCTCGAACCTGAGGCCTACAAAACGCTGGCAAAGCTGGTCGCGGCAAAGCGCGGCGAACGCGAGCAGTTGATCGCGCAGATGCGCGAGCCGCTCGAGAAGCGGCTCTCCGATGCCGGCATCGCCGATGTCGAGGTCACTGGCCGACCGAAGCACCTGTGGTCGATCTACAAGAAAATGCAGCAGCGCGACCGTCCGTACGAGGATATCTACGACCTGCTGGCGATTCGCGTGATTGTGCCGAACGTGCTCGAATGCTACCACGCGCTTGGCGTCATTCATGACGGTTGGACGCCGGTACAGGAGCGCATCAAAGACTATATCGCGCAGCCGAAATCGAACGGCTATCAGTCGCTGCACACGACCGTGTTTGGCCCCGGACGTCAGCTGTTCGAGATCCAGATCCGGACGCGCGATATGCACCGCACGGCGGATTTCGGCATCGCGGCGCACTGGCTCTATAAGGAGTCGTCACGCAGCGCCGATGACTTGGATCGGCAACTGGCATGGTTCCGTCAGGTGCTCGAATTGCAACTCGATGCCGAAACGCCCGGTGAGTTCCTCGAGTTTCTGAAGCTCGATCTGTATCAAGACGAGATCTTCGTGTTCACGCCGACCGGTGACGTGATTCAGTTACCGAAGGGCGCGACTCCGCTCGACTTCGCGTTCGCGGTGCACACGCAGGTCGGTGCGCACTGCGCTGGCGCCAAGGTGAATGGCCGAATCGCACCGCTGTCACGTGAGCTCAAGAATTCGGAGACGGTCGAGATCCTGACCAATCCGAATGCGAAGCCCAGTCGTGACTGGCTGTCGCACGTGCGCACGGGGCGCGCGCGTCACAAGATTCGGCAGATGCTACGGCTCGAGGAGCGCTCCTCGGCCATGCGGCTCGGGCGCGAGATCATCGAGCGCGAATTGCGCCGTCGTCGGCTGCCCAAAGTCGACGACGGCGGGCTGCAGCCGGTCGCCAAGCTGCTCAAGCTGAAGGATGCCTCGCATCTGATCGCCTCGATCGGAGCCGGCGACGTGCACGTCATGCAGGTGTTGAAGGCGCTGCACCCCGACCTTGAAACGGCCGAGCCGGTCGTCAAGCAAAGCACGCTCGAGCGCATCGTGGATCGCGTGCGCGGCACCGGCAAGGGGATCCGCATTCAGGGCGCGGACGGCTTGCTGGTGCGCTACTCGCAATGTTGTCAGCCCGTGCCGGGCGATCAAGTGGTGGGCTATGTCACGCGTGGACGCGGCGTGAGTATTCACCGCGGCGATTGTCCGAACTTGCTGCTGTTGGCGCACGAGCCGGAGCGTCGTCTCGATATCGACTGGCACGAGATGGCCGGGGAACGGTTCATCGTCCGCCTCGCCATGGAAGGCACCGATCGCCGCGGTCTGTACGCCGACGTCGCCGCCGCCGTGAGCGCCACGGGCACCGATATCAGGAGCCTCGAACTCAAGACGATCGATGGTCGGGTAACGGGCGCGGCAATGGTCGAAGTGGAGAACCTGGCGCATCTGGAACGCATCATGAAGGCGGCGCGACGCGTGAAGGGAATCGCGGCGGTGTCCCGGCGTGAAAAAATTACGGCCGAGGAATAGGCGGCGGACTCGTCCAGCCGCGGCTTAGCGCTACCCGAAGAAAAGCCGATCTCGCTATATTGCGGGAATGTCCGCCCCATTCCGACTTCAAAGTCCGTTCGCCCCCGCCGGCGATCAGCCCCGCGCGATCATCGAATTGTCCGAGGGTCTGGCCCGCGGCGACCGCTTCCAGACGCTGCTCGGCGTGACCGGGTCCGGCAAGACGATGACGATGGCGAACGTCATTGCGCAGTGGGGGCGACCGACGCTGGTGCTGTCGCACAACAAGACGTTGGCGGCGCAATTGTACGGCGAGCTCAAATCGTTCTTCCCGACGAACGCCGTCGAGTACTTCATATCGTACTACGACTACTATCAGCCGGAAGCGTACGTCCCCTCGAGCGACACGTTCATCGAAAAGGATGCGAGCATCAACGAGGACATCGATCGCCTGCGGCTGCGCGCGACGTCGTCGCTGATGGAACGCGACGATGTGGTCATCGTCTCGACGGTGTCCGCCATTTACGGTCTCGGCGACCCCGTGTCGTATCGCGAGCGCATGGTGGCACTGTCGCGGGGACAGTCGATCGCCCGCGACGACATTCTTCGTGCGCTCGTCGGCATTCAGTATCTCCGCAACGACGTCGCGTTCGAGCGCGGTACGTTCCGCGTGCGGGGCGATACGGTGGAGATCTATCCGGCGTATGAAGAGCAGGCAGTGCGCCTGGAACTGTGGGGCGATGAGATTGAGCGTATCTCGAAGATCCATCCGCTCACCGGCGAGACAATTTCGACACTCGAGCGGATGGCGATCTATCCGGCGAAGCACTTCATCACGAATCGTCCCACGATCGAGCGTGCGAGCGTCGCGATTCGCGAGGAGCTGGCGGACCGGCTGGCCGAGCTGCGCCTGCAAGGCAAGCTACTGGAAGCGCAGCGACTCGATCAGCGCACGAACTTCGATCTTGAAATGTTGGCAGAGATCGGCACCTGCGCCGGCATCGAAAACTATTCGCGCCATATCAGCGGACGGCAGGCGGGAGAACGGCCAGCGTGTCTGCTGGACTACTTCCCCGACGATTACCTCGTGGTCGTCGATGAATCCCATGTGTCGCTGCCTCAGATCCGCGGGATGTACAATGGCGATCGCGCGCGCAAGCTCACGCTGGTCGATTACGGATTCCGGCTGCCGAGTGCACTCGACAATCGGCCGCTCGTGTTCGACGAGTTCATGCAGCTGGTACCGCGACTGGTCAACGTATCGGCTACGCCGGGTGAGCTCGAGCTGCAGCTGTCGGAAGGGGTGGTCGTGGAGCAGGTCATCCGGCCCACGGGTCTGCTGGACCCGATTCTGGAGATCCGTTCGGTGAAGGGGCAGGTGGACGACCTGCTGCACGAGATTCGTGTGCGCGAGCGAAAAGGCGAGCGTGTGCTGGTGACGACGCTCACGAAGCGCATGTCGGAGGATCTCACCGACTATCTGCAGCAGATGGGCGTGCGTGTGCGTTACATGCATTCGGACATCGACGCCATTGAGCGGATGGAGATTGTGCGTGGCCTACGCCTTGGCGAATTCGATGTTCTGATCGGCATCAATTTATTGCGCGAAGGACTGGATATGCCCGAGGTGTCGCTGGTCGCGATCCTCGATGCGGATCAGGAAGGATTTCTGCGCAGCGATCGGTCGCTGATCCAGACGATCGGTCGTGCGGCGCGCCATCTCCATGGCCGGGCGATCCTCTACGCCGACCGGATCACCGGATCCATGCAGCGCGCCATCGACGAAACCGATCGACGCCGGATGATTCAGCGCGACCACAACGAGAAGCACGGGATCACGCCACATGGCGTCCTCAAGAGTATTGATGACGTCCGACTGATCACGCGGGTAGCCGACGCGCGCGCGCCGCACGAAGAGGCCACGCCGACGACCAAGCGGCTAGGCGCGGAGAGCACGCCACGCTCGCGCGACGACTTGCAGACGCTGGTGGGGGAGCTGGAGGTCGCAATGCGCGAAGCGGCCATCGCGCTTGATTTCGAGGCGGCGGCGCGATTACGCGATCAGCTGTTTGAAGTACGCACGGCGCTTGGCGACAAGCCGGAGCAGGCGCGCGGGAATACCGCCGCCCCCAAGCCACCGCCAGGAAGTGCGCCGATGCGGCGTGCAGGAGGCAAGCGTGGCCGCTGATTCGCTCGCATATCTGCTGGGGCGCGGTGCGCCGCGCGCGCCCGACCGGCACTCGCTGGAAGCGTGGGGACGGGCACTTGGCGCCGTGCTTCCACGGCCCGTCGTCATCACGCTCGAGGGTGACCTCGGCGCGGGTAAAACCACGCTGGTGCGGGCGATTTGCGTCGGGATCGGCGTCGCCGCGATCGAAACGGTCACGAGCCCGACGTTCTCGATTATTCAGCAGTACGACGCGCCGAGTGGGCGGGTCGTGCACGCCGATTTGTATCGACTGCGGTCCGATGCCGAGCTGGAGATGTTGGGCTGGGACGAGCTTGTCGACCACGCGCCTGTGCTGCTGGTGGAATGGCCGGATCGCGCCGTGAACACTCTGCCACGCGATACGATTCATGTGGTCCTCGGTCATGATCCGGAGAACGCGAATCGGCGATTACTGCGTATCCACGCGCCCACAATGCGCTGACGTCGGCGAGACGGCGCCGCGGAGCGATGGTGACGCCACCGTGGCCGTCGTCGTCCGAAGCTTGGGCGGATACGGCATGTCGGTCGTGGCCGCCGACATTCTTCGTATCCTCGCCATGCCTGTCCTCGCCCAACGTGACTCGTTCATTCGTCTCGCCGAAGTCATTTCGGCGCTGACGTATGCACTCGATCTGACCGAAGGGCAGCGACCCGGGCACACGCTTCGCACGGCGTTGATCGCGATGCGGCTCGGTCGTGAGCTCAACCTCGACGGCGAGGCGATGGGAGCCCTGTACTACGCGGCTCTGTTGAAGGATTCGGGGTGCTCCAGCAATGCGGCGCGGATGACGGCGCTCTTCGGCAGCGACGATCAGGCCGTGAAGCGCGACATGCGGCTGGTCGATTGGCACGATCGCTGGACGCTCGCGATGCGCACGGCGAAGAACTGCGGCGTCGGTCGAAATCCGATCGCGCGCGTCTCGCATTTTTTGCGCATTGCGCGTACACCTTCCATGACTCGCGAGATTATCCAGACGCGATGCGAACGCGGCGCGCAGATCGCGCTCGTGCTCGGATTCCCGCCGGCGACCAGTGAGGCGATTGCTCACGTTGATGAGCACTGGTGCGGGCTCGGTCATCCGGCCGGACTGGCGGGCGACGAGATCCCGATACTGTCACGGATACTCCTGATCGCGCAGACGCTCGAGGCGTATTGGAGCGAGAACGGCATCGATGCTGCAATCGACATGACGCGGCAGCGTAGGGGACGTTGGTTCGATCCGCGGCTGGCCGATCTGGTCGCCGCGTGGAAGCGCGATCGCGACTGGTGGGCGGTACTGGCCGACACGGCACACCTCGACCAGGCAGCACTGGCACTCGAGCCGGGTGACACACCGCTGCACGCGACCGACGAACGGCTCGACAGCATTGCGTACGCCTTCGCGGCCGTCATCGACGCGAAGACGCCCTACACCGCGCGGCATTCGACGAACGTGGCGCGATATGCCGTCGGCATCGCGATGTCGATGGGGGCCGATGCCGACATGTGTCGCGATACCCTCCGCGCTGGCCTGCTCCACGACATCGGCAAGCTTGGGGTCTCGAATCGAATTCTGGACAAACCAGCCAAACTTACCGACGACGAGTTCGCCGAGATCCGGAAGCATCCGCGCTGGACGTGGGAAATCCTCGAACGCGTAACCGCATTCAACGGATTCGCGCAGGAAGCGGCACAGCACCACGAACGCCTCGACGGCAAGGGGTATCCATGGAGAATGGAGGCCTCGCAGCTCGGGCTCCTGTCGCGCGTGCTGGCCGTCGCCGACGTGTACGAGGCGCTCACCGCCGATAGGCCATATCGTGCGGGGCTCGCGGTGCCAAGCGTGCTTGAGATCATGCGCCGCGATCGGGGCACCGCCTTCGATCGCCACGTGCTCGACGCGGCGGCGGCGCTCGCCGAGTGCGGCACATTCGTCGAACTCGCCGAGGGACGCGATGATCCGTTCCCACAGCTTCGTGAGGCACCCGCAAAGTTCATCCGGATCGCGAGCGTGGCGTAGGCTCGAGGCCGGGTGCGGGCGCGATCGGGCGCGATCGGTCGCGATCGGGCGCGATCGGTCGCGATCGGCCGTGAATACGGGCGAACCTGGGCGAATTGAGGACTGGGGAACGTTCGGTGGGCGCGCTAGACTTTGTTCATGTCCGCCCCCGTCTTTGCTCAGGAAAACTCCGCGTCCCCGTTGGCACTGCTGCTGGTGCTCGAAGCCTCGACGAGCGTTGGCTCGGTCGCCCTGATCGCCAATGGAGCGGTAGTGGCCGTACAACTGGTGGCGATGGGCGCCGGCCGGGAGGATCAGCTGTTCCCCGCCGTGCAGGCGCTGCTGGCCGATGTCGGCGCGACCGCGCGGCAGCTCACCGGCGTCGTGTGTGGGGCAGGCCCAGGGAGCTTTACGTCGTTGCGGATCGCGGCGTCGCTGGCGAAAGGGCTGGCCCATGGGGCCTCGGTGCCGCTGTTCGCCGTGTCGTCGCTCCTCCTGGCTGCCGCCGATGGCATCGAGCCACTCCGCTCTGGACCGGCCGTGGTGCATGCGGACGCCCTGCGAGGTGAACGTTACGTACTCGATGTCCATTTCGCGGCCGATGGCCGCGTTCAGGCGCAGTCTGCGCTCGAGCGCATGACGCTCGAGCAGCTGGATGCGCACTCCGCCGGACGGCCGCGTCTCGCTGTGCTCGCGTCGACGACGCCGGACCTCGAAACGCGCGTCGTGACGCCGTCGTCGGCGCACCTGTTGCGCCTTCTGCCGAACGCGTGGTCAGGCGCGGTCGTGTTGGATAGTTGGGAGCCGCAGTATGGGCGCCTGGCGGAAGCGCAGGTGAAATGGGAAGCCTCGAACGGTGCGCCGCTGCCCTCCCTCGGCGCGGCATGAGCGAACCGATCATCGTCATCCGGCCGACGAGCGCTGATGACGTGCCCGCGATGGCATCGATCGAAGCACTCGCGTTCAGCGACCCCTGGCCGGCGATGTCCTTTCGCGAGTTGCTGGCTCACCCGTACTCGCGGATGGCGTCCGCCGTCGACGAGTCGGGGGGCATCGTCGGGTACTGCATCATGCTCCGCGCTGTCGACGAGGCCGAGATCGCAAATATTGCGACGGCGCCCGGAATGCGTCGGCGAGGCGTCGGCGCGCAGTTGCTCGACGACGCGATCGCCGCCGGCACCGAGGCCGGGGTCGTTGCCCTGTTTCTCGAGGTTCGCGAGTCGAACATCGCGGCTCGCGCCCTCTACGCATCCCGAGGATTTGTGGCCGTTGGACGTCGCCGTGGGTACTACAAGCAGCCCGTAGAGGACGCCCTGATCCTGCGTCGCAACGCGACCGCGTTCGAATAGCCCTATGCGCAGCGTTCGGGTTTGGTTTGGTCAGAGGACCCTCCTAGCTTATCCGACACCCACAACCACCGTACTTCGAGGAGGCACCATGAGTCGCAGCCTGAACAAGGCCATTTTGATCGGCAACGTCGGGTCGGATCCCGAAATTCGCACTGTTGGCACTGGAACGCGCGTGGCGCAGTTCTCGCTTGCCACCAGCCGCAACTGGACGGATCAAACCGGCGCGAAGCAGGAAAAGACGGAGTGGCATCGCTGCGTCGTCTGGAACAGCGCGCGTGGTTCGGGGCTGGCCGATGTCGTGGAGAAGTATGTGAAGAAGGGCGAGAAGATCTACGTCGAAGGCGAGATCGAGTATCGGCAGTGGCAGGACAAGGACAACCAGACCCGCTATACCACCGAGATCAAGGTCAAGGAGCTGATGCTCCTCGGCGGTCGCCCGGGTGGCGGTGGTGGCGGTGAGGACATGGAAAGCGCGCCGCGTCGCTCGGCGCCGCCTGCGCGGTCGAAGACAGCCGCTGCGCCGTCGGCCGGGAAGGAAGAGTTCGGCGACTTCCCGGGCGCGCTGGAAGATGAAGACGACGATCTGCCCTTCTGATTTACTGCAGGATTTGTGGTGCCCGCCGTCGGGAACTCCCGGCGGCGGCAAATGTGATGATGTCGACCATTCCTGTGATATGCTCTCCGTTACCCGCGTGTATCGCAGGCGTCTCCGGTGTGGGCACCTCGTCTGCAGTCGTGCAGGCGAGTCGAGGGCCCTCCAGCGCCCCGGGCGGGGGCGCGTAGTCTTTCCACTGTGAGGCTCGCTGATGCGTGCTGCAAACCAGCCGCAGTCTTCTACTGCTATCGAATCCAGCCGAGCGCTGAATCCGATCTGTCGCATTTTCGTGGCGCTCCTGTCGACGCTGGCGCTTCTGCTCGTCTGGCGTCCTGCCGTCGTTCACGGTCAGGAGGCTGACGGTCGCATCGCGTCCGTCTCTGATTCGGCGCTCGATCAGCTTAAGGATTCCGCGACCACGACGCATGTCGTCCGTGCCGGCGAGACCCTGTGGGGGATTGCCGCGCGGTTCTACGGCGATGGACATCAGTGGCCGACGCTCGCGCGGCGCAATCGGATTGCGACCACCGGTACGGCACCGCTGCAGGTCGGGATGACGTTGACGGTGCCTGCCTCGCCCACGATCCGTGGCGCACGAGCGGCCGCGATGGCTGCCGCACCAGCGGACTCCACGGTGCCGAGCGTCGCACTAGCCAAGGCGGGAGAGGGCACCTTGCCGCCGGCGACCTTCGCGCGTCCGTCGGGATCGCTGTCGGCGCAGACATCCGGTAAGTCCAATGCGCCGGCAGGCGTTGCAATGGGGCGTGCCTCTTCGAAGGCGGCGAAGGCGGCGAAGGCGGCGAAGGCGGCGAAGGCGGCGAAGGCGGCGGTGGTGGTGGCCATCGATACCGTCGCGAAGCCATCGACCGCCCCGGATACGTCTCGTGTGAACTTCCAGCCGCAACATTCGAGCGAATTGTTGACGTCGCGGAAGGGGACGCGCATCGGACTGGTGGACCGCGAAACGCAGGAGGCGTCGCGCAAGACCAGCGAGGTAGAGACGGTCTTCCATCGCGACTTACCGGATGCCGCCGAGGCGGAGCGTCGCACGCGCGCAGTGCTTCGTCCCAATACGCCCGCGCCGCGACAGGCTGAGTTCGATGCGGCGCCTTTCATGGCGCGGCAATCGGAGCTAACCCACGCGGGAGCGATCACCAAGCGGGTGGGCTCGCTCGGGAGCACCGAAACCGAGTATCCGCAGCGCGCCATTGTCACGGATCAGATCGAAGTGCGTCCCCCTGCCGGCGTCACATATAGCGTCGGTCAGCGGCTCGTGGCGGTGACCACGTTAGCCCTCGAAGATAAGCCGTCGATGATCGCGATTCCGACGGGCATCGTCGAGATCGTGCGTGTCGAAGCTGGGAAACCGGTGCTCGCGGTCTTGAAGCGTCAGTCCGGCCGGGTGGAGCAGGGGCAGCGGCTTCTGCCGGCGACCGGATCTGCGGCGCCGTGGCTGACCCTGCAGAAGCTCGCTGCGCCCGATGTAAAAACCAGCGTGAGGTGGATCGACCCAAACGAGTTGCAGCCCACGCTGCAGAGCTTTCTGATGCTCGCCGCCGGCACGTCGCAGGGCGTGAAGGCCGGTGACGAGTTCGGTCTCTACCGTAGCGGCACCAAGCAGCAGCCCTCGCAGGAGTCGCTGGTCGCAACCGTGCGGGTGGTGCGAAGCGAGTTGGCCGGCAGCTCGGCCGTGATTACGCGTCAATATCAGTCGGACATCGGCGTCGGCCTTGCGGCCCGTCGGGTGGCAAAAGCGCCCTGACGGTGCGGACCATGTGACCGCGCGCGACGTGACCCACGTCGCATCTCCCCCTTCTCGATTGATCACTTGCACGCGCTGATGCCCCTTGGGCGTCGGCGCGTGTGTACATTGGGGGATTGTGCGTCTCAGGATACGCCCTGACGAGGCGAGGGCGACGACGGATCTCCCCATTGGATCAAGGAAGCGAACGGCATGGCAAAGACGGTCGTGGTAACGGGCGGTGCAGGATTTATCGGATCCCATGTGGCGGACAGATTTCTCGCCGAGGGATGGGAGGTCACCATTCTCGACGACCTGTCGAGCGGACGCGAGGAGAACATCCCGTCGGGGGCGCGTTTTGTCCGCGGCGATATCACCACATCAGAAGCGGCCGCGCTGATCCGCGACGGCAAATTCGACGTCATGTGTCATCTCGCCGCGCAGATCGACGTACGCCGCAGCGTGCTCGATCCCATCTACGACGCCACTCGCAACATCCTCGGTACGCTGAACTTGATGGAAGCGGTTCGCGCTGGCGGACATCCCACACGCACCATTCTGTCGTCGACCGGTGGCGCACTGTACGGCGATTTCGATCCGCCGCCGAGCACCGAAACGAACAGCAAGGATCCTGAAGCTCCGTACGGCATCGCAAAATTGTCGATCGAGTACTATCTCGCCTACTACGGACGCGTGCACGGACTCGACAACGTGGCGCTGCGCTATGGCAATGTGTACGGCCCGCGTCAGGATCCGCACGGCGAGGCCGGTGTGGTCGCCATCTTCTGCAATCGACTGCTCGACGGTCGTGCGCTGACCGTGTTCGGCGATGGCGAACAGACGCGCGACTACGTCTACGCGGGCGATGTCGCCGCCGCCAACTTCGCGGCCGCGACGGTCGAGCTTCCGCCGCGTGGGCGGCTCGATGCGCGCGCCTTCAACATCGGTACGTCAATCGAAACGTCGGTGAATACGCTCGCGGAAACGCTGCGCTCGGTGTCTTCGGCGCAGTCTCCGATCGACTACGCACCGGCGCGCGCCGGTGAGCTCGCCCGCTCCGCGTTGGACACCACGAAGGCGCAGGCGGTGCTCGGCTGGACGCCCACCGTCACGCTGCGGGAAGGACTCGACAACACGTATCGCTTCTTCGCCGATCGTCGCGCTCGACTGGTGACGCCGGCGTGACGGCGGTGGCTGGACGGTTCGCGCTACTACAGCTGGGGAGCGAGAAGGAGGCGTTGCCGTCGTCGATGCTGGGCATGCTGATCAACAGCGATCCGGTCACGAAGAGCGTACTAGCGCTGCTGGTTGTGCTGTCGCTGATCTCGTGGGCGATCATGTTTTCCAAGTGGCGCGGATTCAAGACGGCCGAGACGAACGGCAGAGCCTTCGTGGCGGATTTCGAACGCGCGCGTGGTATGGACGACGCGATGCTGAGCGCACAGCGGGCGAAGCCGAGTGCGTTCACGGCGGTGTTCGCACGCGCCGTGTCCTTCCTGAACGACACGAAGCCCGCGCTCGGCGCCACCAACGATCGCACGGCGCGACTTTCGGGGTCACAGGTCGAGGCGTTGCGTCTGGTGCTCGATGCCGAAGGGTCGAAGGCACGTGAAGCACTCGGACAGTACATTCCATGGCTGGCGACGGTCGGCAGCGTAAGCCCGCTGATCGGCCTTTTCGGCACGGTGCTCGGCGTGATCGAAGCGTTCGTTGGCATCGGACAGAAGGGTTCCGGAAACATTCAAGCGGTGGCGCCCGGTATTGGCACCGCGCTGATGGCGACGGCCGCAGCGCTCGCCGTGGCGATTCCCGCGGCATTTGCGTACAACGTCTTCGCATCGCGCTTGAATCGTTTCGATGACGCACTCGAAGGATTCGGCTCCGAGCTGATCGCGCTGATGGTGCGCGAAGGGCGGATCTGATTATGCGTCGTGGCCGCCGCCGGGAGCGTGCTGGCGTCAACGCCGAAATCAACGTGGTGTCGCTCATCGACGTGATGATGCTGCTGATGATCATCTTCATGATTACGGCGCCGATCATGCAAGGCGGGGTGGACATCGCATTGCCTACGGCAGACGTCGCGCCGCTCGAGCCGAAGAACGGTCTCGTGATTTCGGTCGATCGTGGTGGACAGATTTTCATTGACGAGACGGAGCTGTCGTTCGAAGAATTCGCCGGCAGCATCAAGGCGCTCTCGGAGAAGAAAGGTGGCGGTGGCGTGTATCTTCGTGCCGACGCAGCGGTGCCTTATGGCACCGTGGTGCGTATCGTCGCGGCCATGAAGGCCAAGGGCATCACGGATGTCGGGCTCGTCGCTGAACCGGACGGCGCGCGGTGAGTCTGTCGCGATCCGCGACGGGGTCGACGACGCTCGGCCGGGGAATCGCCTTTTCCGCCACGGTGCACGTGGCGCTCGTAGCGGCGGCACTGTGGTGGGGGTCGCGCGCCGACGCGCCGCGTCCGCGGGTGTATCGCGTGGAATTGGTCGGCGCGCCGCCTGGGCCGCGTCAGGCTGGCGTGGTGACTCCTGCGGCCCAACCGGCGACGCAGGCACCCGAGATTGCCGGTGCGGAACGGGTCCCCGCCGAAGCATCGGTCCCGACGCCCTCGACGGCCAAGAAGGTGTTGCCATCGCCCAAGGCGACTCCCTCGACGTCACGCACGAAGGCGGCGGGCGCGAAGGCGGCATCGCCGACCGCCACACAAACATCCACTGCGCCCAGAGCCGGTGCGGGTGCGCAGGGCGGTAAGGGGGCGGATGTGGCCAACCTCAATATTCGTGGGATCGAGTTCCCGTATCCCGGGTACCTGCAGAATATCGTGCGGCAACTCACGCTGAACTGGACGCCGCGTCGCGTGTCGGCGGCCTTGGTGTCGGAGGTGAAGTTCACCATCCGTCGCGACGGTTCGGTGGTTGCAATCGAAGTGGTGAAGGGATCGGGTGATCGCATCTACGATCTCGATGCGATGGGTGCGATCGAAGCGGTAGGTTCCACGCGCGGGTTTGGCCCGCTTCCTCAAGGCTGGTCCGACGACGTGCTCATCGTGTACTTCACGTTTGACTATGCTCTGCGACCCAACTGACCGCATGACCCAGATGACGTCGTTCTCAGTGACGCGCCGCGTCGGTTGGATTCGCCGTGTCGCCGCGACAATGTGTGCCGCGTCGATACCGGCGGTCGGTCCTATCATGCCGTCACAGGCCGCGGCGCAGGCGCAGCCGCCGGGGGTCAGTCTCAGCACACGATACGTGGCCGGACAGAAGACGTCGTTGATCGTGTTGCCGGTGAACGGCGGCAGCGGCGATTCGGTCGCTGTGATACTTTCGCGGGATTTCGACTACAGCGATCGCTTCAACGTCGTTTCGACGTCGAGCGCGCCGGTGGTGAACGGGCCGCCGAATTATGCGCTGTTTGCGAAGCTCGGGGTGGACGGCATCGTGCAGCCCACCCTTCTGCCGTCGGGCTGGGTGCGTGTGGCGTTGCACGATGTGTCGAAAAAAGCCGTACTGAATAGCAAGGATTTTCCACTCCCGTCGCCGTTACTGTCGCCCGCGTGGCGTGCGGCGATGCATGGCGTGTCCGACGCGGTCGAGGAGTGGATCACGGGGCAGCGCGGCATCGCGCAGACGCGGATCGCCTTCACGCGTGGCGGCCGAGTGTGGATAGTCGATAGCGATCGCGCAAATGTGACCCCGGCGACTCCGAGCGGCATGTCGCCGCAGTGGCTACCAGGGGCGCGCGGGCTGGTGTACAGTGTGCTCGATGGTGTGCGCAACCCGATCATGCTGACGGATCTCGGCACCGGGTCGCAGCGCACCTTGGCCTCGTCTTCGGGGATCGAGCACAGCTCGCCGGCGGTGTCTCCTGACGGACGCACCGTGGTGTATGCGCGCGGCTCGGACACTGGCACGGATCTGCACGCCATGCCGATCGGCGGTGGAGCGTCACGGCGGATCACCGTGGGGCGCGGCCGTGCGAGTACACAGCCCACCTTCAGCCCTGACGGGCAGCGAATCGCCTTCATGTCGGACCGCTCAGGGCATCCCGAAGTGTATATTAGCGATCTGGATGGAACGAACGTGGAGCTGCTCACGGCGGCGACGTTCGGCGATCGCGACTACCGAGCGGGGCCGGACTGGTCTCCCGATGGGCGCCTCGTGGCGTTTCAGTCTCGAAACGGCGGCACGTTCCAGATCATGACCATCAACTTGCGCGATCAGTCCGTGAAGATCGTGACGAACGACGGTCGGAACGATGACCCATCGTGGGCACCGGATTCCCGACACCTCGTGTTTTCATCGACACGCAGCGGGACGCGCCAGTTGTGGATCGTGGATATCGAAACCGGTCGCTCACGCCAACTCACCTTCGGGTCCGAAGCGCGATTGTCGGCGTGGTCTCCGCGGTTGCTGTCGCAGTAGTCACCACCTTTTTCACTCTACCTTCGGAGTTTTCCGACATGATGCGTGTGTCTCGTCTGACCCTGGTGTTGGCCTCCACCACGCTGGTGCTGGGTGCCTGCCGTAAGAAGCCGGTGGTCGCCCCGCAGACAGAAACACCCCCTGTTGCGCAGCCTCAGCAGCCGACACGGCCGACGAATACCACTCCTGCGGCCCGCGACACGATGGAAGAGTATCGCACGAAACTGGCGGCCACTCGTGCGCGATTGCTCGAGACGATCTACTTCGAGTACGATGCCGACGAGTTGCGCGACGATGCGAAGTCGAATCTCGACGCGAAGATCTCGGTGCTGAATGCGAATCCGGCCGTGAAGATCCGCATCGCGGGTCACTGTGACGAGCGCGGCAGCGACGAGTACAACATCGCGCTCGGCCGTCGTCGTGCCGAAGCGGCGAAGCGATATCTGACCGACCGCGGCATCGATGCGTCCCGCATCGAGTCGGCGTCGTTCGGTCGTGAGCGTCCGGCCGTGCAGGGGACGAGTGAAGAAGCGTGGTCGCGCAATCGCCGCGACGAGTTCGAGATCATCGCCGGCGGCGATCAACTGCGCGCTCAGTGATAAGCGCCGCCGCACTCGGACTTCGGCCCTCGCTACGCTCCCGAATGTGGCGGCTCGTTCCTCTCGTGGCGCTCGTTGCCACGGGAGGCTGCTTCGCTACGCGCGGGGATGTACGGATCGTGCAGAGCGACATCTCGTCGCTGCGCGCGGAGATCCTCAAGCATCAGCTCGAGCAGCGTGAGGCGCTAACGCAGACTTTGCGAATGCTTCAGGTCGCCAGCGATTCGTTGTCCAAGGTCAGCGCTCGCACGGTCAGTATTCAGGGCGACGTGCGTGGCGAGATGCGGGCCATCCGGGAGCAGATGCTGCAGGTGCAGACGTTGCTCGGGCAAAGTCAGGCCACGATCGCGCGGTTACGCTCGGAGATCGAATCTCGGAGCGCGGCCCCGGTCGGCGCGCCGCCCGCGAGCACCGTGCCGCCGGTGCCCCCCACGAGTGGACGCACCACGACGCCACTGGCGATGGACAGCGCGGCCGCCCGCGCCCCGGGCCCCAACCAGCTCTACTCCGATGGGCGGGATCAGCTCACCCGAGGAAGCAGTGCGACGGCGCGCATTTACTTTCAAGAGTTGCTCACGAACTTTCCCACGTCCGACTACGCCCCTGACGCGCAGTTCTGGATCGCCGAATCGTTCGCGAAGGAAAAGAATGTGGCAGCGGCCGATGCGGCGTATGCGGCGGTGGTGAGTGCCCATCCCATGTCGGTAAAGGCACCGACCGCGTTCTACAAGCGGGCGCAGCTGGCGCTGCAGCAGGGGAACACCCCGCAAGCCCGGCAGCTGCTCGAACAGGTGATCGCCCGCTATCCGCGCAGCGATGAGGCCGAGCTCGCGGCCGAACAACTCAAGACGCTGCGCTGACCGCGCGACCAGGACGACTTCGCTGATGTCCAGCAGTAATAGTGTGGAAATGCCGTTTCTCGATCACCTCGAGGAACTGCGGTGGAGGCTCTTCAAAAGTGCCGTGGCCATTGCCATCGGCGTTGGCGTCTCCTTCGCGCTGCTGTACACGAAGCAGGTGGATATTATCGCTTTCCTGTCGCAGCCCATTCAGCCGTATCTGAAGCAGCCGCTCATGGTCACGCACGTGAGCGATCTCTTCGACATCGTGATGGATGCGTCGATCACGCTGGGCTTGATCGCCGCCTCGCCGGTCCTCGCTTGGCAACTCTGGGGATTCCTGTCGCCGGCGCTCTACGGCCATGAGAAGAAGGCCGTGATCCCGGCACTGATTGGCGCGGCCGTGCTCTTTCTGGCCGGCATGGCGCTGTCGTTCTTCTACGTGCTGCCGGTGACGCTCGGCTTTTTCATGAGCTTCCAGAGCGGGTCCGTGCAAATCATGCAGACGGTCGATCAGTACGTCAGTTTCGTGATCTCCATGTGTCTCGCCTTCGGTGCGATTTTCGAGCTGCCAATTGTCATCGCGTTGCTCTCGGCCATGGGTATCGTCCAGCCGCAGTACCTCTCGAAGTTTCGGCGCCACGCGTTTTTGGGGTGTATCGTCGCGGCGGCGCTCATCACGCCGGGTAGCGACCCGACGTCTCTGATCGCACTGACGATCCCACTCTATCTGTTGTACGAAGTCTCGATCACAGTCTCGAAGTTCATCAGCCGTCGTCGTGAACGACGTATCGCTGCCGGGGACGAGTGAGCCGATCGGTGCCTGCACGCGGCCGATGGCGCTCGGTCGTTTTGGTGATGCTGGGCCTTGTGCTGGGCACCGGGTTGCTCGCGATGCCGCTGACGGCGCAGCGACCCATCCCCACGCGTCCCGTGCCCACGGGCAAGGCGGCGGCCGGGACCGTGCAGGGAAAAGACAGCCTGGCGCAGTTGAGCAAGGATCGCGAAGTGTTCAACTGGATACCGCCCGACTCGCTCATGCGCGCGCTGCTCGATCGTGAGGGGTACCGCAAGGTGCAGTACCAGGGCGACACGGTGTTCTTCAATGCGCTGTCGCGCGCCTTGATCCTGAAAGGAAAGCCGTCGGCGGTGCAGCGCGACGAGACGATGATCATCGGCGACTCGATCGTCTACAACGACTCGACCAAGCGCGTCGTCGCTATCGGTGACACGGTGCTGTTGCGCGACCCCCAGCAACAGGACGCCGACGACTTCATCGCCAAGGGGCGTATCGAGTACGACCTCCAGTCGAAACAGGGCGTCACCGGTGCCTTCTCGACGTCGGTCACGTCTGGGCAACGGCTGTTTCTGAGCGCCGAGCGCGGCACGATCATTTCCGATTCGCTGGTGAGCGGCCGGCACATCGTGTTCGCCAAGAACGGCTCGTTCACCTATTGTGATCATGCCGAGCCGCACTTTCACTTCACGACGAAGGACATGAAGTTCGTGTCTGAGAACGTAATGGTGGCGCGGCCGGGCGTGCTGTACATCGGCGAAGTGCCCGTGTTCTGGATCCCGTTCTTCTTCCAGGATGTGCGGAGCGGTCGGCGCAGCGGCATGCTCACGCCGAACTTCGGTATCGCCGAACTGTTCCGAAACAGCCCGTCGTATCGCCGGAGCATCACGAATATCGGCTACTTTCTCGCCATCAGCGATTACATGAATGCCGAGGCGTCGTTCGACTGGCGTTCGGGCGCCCGGAGCACGGAGCAGGATCCGGGCTTCCTGCGCGGCAATGCCGAACTGCGCTACAAGTGGCTGGACCGGTTCATCAGCGGTGAGACCGCCGTGTCGTACCTGGCGCAGCGCAACGGCACGACGAATACCTCCGTGACGTGGAATCACAATCAGGACTTCTCACGTCAGACGCGCCTCACGGCACGCCTGAATTGGGTGCAGAATACGCAGATTCAGCGGCAGACGACGGTGAACCCGACGGCAGCCAACGCGACGATTCGCTCGCAGTTGAACTATCAGACCAAGATCGGACCGGCGCAGATCAACGTCGGCGGTAGTCGCGTGCAGTATCCGGGGCGCAAGCAGGTCGACATGGACTTCCCGTCACTCAACGTCACCGCGGGCACACTCGCCGGCGGACCGTTCTCGTGGACGCCGTCGTTGCGCCTCGCGATTTCGGGACAGAGCAAGATCGATCAAGGGCTCCAGTTCCCGTATGTGTACAACATCCGGAAGGGCGGTGGTGTCGACAGTACGCAATTCGATGCGAGTCGGCGCAATATGCAGTTCGGCTTCGAGACGCCGATCAAGATCGGCGATTGGCAGTGGAACAACTCCTTCACGCTGTCCGATCAGTATCGGAATTTTCCGGAGCAGCGCGAAATCATCGGCGTGCGCGATACGTCGATCCGCTCCACGCGCATTTTCGCCAAAACCTACGAGTCGAACTTCGACTGGACGACCTCGTTCGGGCTGCCGCGCTTTTTCCAGGGCACGTGGAACCTATCACCGTCAATTTCGGTGAACAACGTGGATGGCGCCTCGGGGCTGTTTGTTCGTACCGAACGGAGCGGTGGCAAGTGGGTGCAACAGTCGAAGCGACTGAGCTACGCGCTGTCAGCGTCGCCGACGTTGTACGCGATGCTGCCCGGTATCGGATCGGTGGCGAAGATACGCCACTCGATTACGCCCAGTCTCAGCTACAGCTATTCGCCGAATGCAAACGTGAGCGACGAGTATCTGCAGGCGCTCGGGAGGACGCGCGTGGGCTATCTCTCCTCGCTCGCACAGAATCGCGTCTCGCTGAATCTGTCTACCAACCTTGAAGCGAAGCTCAAGTCGGAGTCTGACTCAACGCCCGAGTCGGGCCGAAAGATCAAATTGTTGGCGCTGAACTTTTCGTCGTTGTCGTACGATTTCATCCGTGCCGATTCCACCGGCAACGGATTCACCGACAAGATGTTCACCCTCTCGGGGCGCACGGACCTGTTGCCCGGGCTCGACTTTCGCACGTCGTACGATCTCTTCCAGGGTGATCCGGCATCGGATACCGCGACCTTCAGTCCGTATCGTACCGATTTCGGCGTCACGTTCTCGCTGAACGGCAAGTCGGGCCTCGTCGCACTGTTCGGTCGCCTGCTCGGGAGGTCGACGCCGCTCGAAGCGATCGACAGTACCAACGCGCCACGCAATGCGTCCGACCAGAACGTGGCGCAGCAGAGCCGCCAGATGAACGCCGCCGGTGGAGGGAACATGCGCGGTATGCAGGCGTCGCTGCCAAGTGGTGGCGGATGGAATCTGAACTTGCAGTACAACGCGGCACGTCAACGACCGCCGCGTGGCGGCACCCAGATCGTGAACGATCCGTCGATCTTCTGTGAGCCGCAGCGCGCGCTTGGCGCGTTCGTGTACGAACAGTGCCTGGTCAACGCGCAGAGCGCGCAGGCCACTGGTCTCACGTCTGGACAGAGCGCCATCGGTGCGCCCGTGTTCATACAACCGGCCACGCAGAACGTCTCGGCGACGATGTCATTCAATATCACCCAGAACTGGTCGGCGCAGTGGAGCACGCAATACGATGTGGAGCGTGCGCGGTTCGCGAGCCAGCAGGTGGGCCTGCAGCGCCAGTTGCATGACTGGAATGCCGTCTTCGCCTTCTCGCAGACCCCGAGTGGAAGCTTCGCGTTCAATTTCTTCATAGCGTTGAAAGCGCAGCCGGAACTGAAATTCAACTACGACCGCCAAACGTACCGGTCGTCCAATGGGCGCTGATTCGTCGGTAGCACCGGCGTGGAGACAGAACACGATGCTGCTGCTTGACGGACGATCGTTGCAAATTGCCGATGTGATGGCGGTGGCGGATGGCGCGCTGGCCGTGGGCTTGGCCGCCGAGGCGCGGGCGCGCATGCAGGTGACGCGCGACGTCGTCGATCGCGCCGTGGCGCGCGCGGAACCGGTATACGGCGTCAACACCGGTTTCGGCAAGCTCTCCGAAGTCACGATCGCCGGTGATCAACTGGCGGCACTGCAGCGCAATCTGGTCCGCAGTCATGCGGCTGGCGTCGGTGATCCGCTCCCAGAACGCGAAGTGCGCGCCATGATGCTACTCCGCGCGAACGTGCTCGCAACGGCGTACGCCGGTGCACGACCGATAGTCGTGGAATCGTTATTGGCGATGCTGAATGCCGGGGTGTGGCCCGTGGTGCCGGAGCAGGGGAGCGTGGGAGCCAGCGGCGATCTCGCGCCGCTCGCGCACCTCGCGCTTACGCTCATTGGCGAAGGGACGGCGCGCTTTCAGGAGCGCGAAGGCCCCTCCCAGGAGCTTCTCGCTGCGGCCGGGCTCACCGCGGTCACGCTCGAGGCGAAGGAAGGGCTCGCGCTCATCAACGGGACGCAGGCGCACACTGCCGTGGCATCACTGGCCTGCGCGGAACTCACCCGACTCTGGCATGCCGCGCAGGTCGCGACGGCCATGAGTCTCGAGGCGCTGTTGGGCACCCCCGATGCGTTCGACGCGCGCATTCAGGAGGCGCGCGGTCAGCCGGGGCAGATGGAATCGGCGGCCATGCTGCGCATGCTGCTCGACGGCAGCGAGATTCGCGAGTCGCATCGCTTCGGCGATCCGCGTGTGCAGGATGCGTACGCGCTGCGCTGCGTACCGCAGGTGCACGGCCCGGCACTCGACGCGCTGCGTTTCGCGCGTGGCGTGATCTCGCGCGAGCTCAACGCGGCCACCGATAATCCGTTGGTGCTCGCCACGGGAGAATTGCTCAGCGGCGGTAACTTCCACGGCCAAGCCGTGGCGATGGCGAGCGACCTGTTGGCAATCATCTGTGCGAACCTCGCCGTGATCAGCGAGCGGCGGACCGATCGACTGGTGCACCCCGATTTCAATCAGGGACTGCCACCGTTTCTGGCGGGCTCTCCGGGGCTCGAATCGGGACAGATGATGGCACAAGTCACGGCGGCGGCGTTGGCCAGCGAGTGCAAACTGTTGGCACACCCGGCCAGCGTGGACTCGATTCCGACCGACGGCAACAAAGAAGACGTGGTGCCGATGGCGATGGGGGCGGCCACCAAGTTGCGCCGCACCGTGCGCAACCTGCGGCATGTGCTCGCGATTGAACTCATCGCCGCGGCGGAGGCTCTGGAGTATCGCCGTCCGCTGCGCAGCAGCGTGGCCGTGGAGCGTGCGCACGCGATTATCCGACAGCATGTCGCGCGAGCGACTGGCGACCGACCACCGGCACCTGACATCACGCGGCTCGGAACTGCCGTGGCTGCCGGGGCACTCGATGCCATTACCGAGGGGTTCGTCGTATGACGGGCGCGGTGACCATGTCGCCAACGACGGCAAGCAGCAGCGGACCGCGTGTCGTCCGGGCGCCGCGCGGCAGCGCGATGCAGTGCCGTGGATGGGAGCAGGAAGCGGCGCTCCGTATGCTGATGAATAATCTCGACCCCGAGGTCGCCGAGCGTCCCGACGACCTCGTCGTGTACGGTGGCACCGGGCGCGCCGTCCGGTCGTGGGAAGCCTTCGACGCGATCGTGCGCACGCTGAAAACGCTCGCCAACGACGAAACGCTGCTCGTGCAGAGCGGCAAGCCGGTAGCCGTATTCCGGACGCACGAAGACGCACCACGTGTCCTGATCGCCAACGGCAATCTGGTCGGCCGCTGGGCCAATTGGGATGAGTTCCGCCGGCTCGAGCGCGCTGGCCTCACGATGTACGGACAGATGACGGCCGGCTCGTGGATCTACATCGGGTCGCAAGGCATCGTGCAAGGCACGTACGAAACATTCGGTGCCGTGGCCACGCGGCATTTCGGTGGCACTCTCGAAGGGCGGTTGGTGGTCACCGCGGGCTTGGGTGGCATGGGTGGTGCGCAGCCGCTGGCGGCGGCGATGCACGGGGCGGCCGTGCTTGGCATCGACGTGGATGCCTCGCGCATCGTGAAGCGCATAGAAACGCGCTACTGCGATCGCATGACGACCTCGCTCGACGAGGCGCTTGCCTGGCTGGCCACGGCGCAGATGGAACGGCGTGGCCTTTCGGTGGGTTTGATCGGGAATGCCGCTGACGTACTGCCTGAACTCGTCCGACGGGGAGTCGTCCCCGACGTCGTGACCGACCAGACGAGTGCCCACGACCTGCTGGTGGGCTACGTTCCCTCCGGTCTCTCGCTGGACGAGGCGGCCGCCTTGCGTGCGTCGGATCCTGCCGCGTACATCGCGCGTTCGACGGCGTCGGTCATGGAGCATGTGCGGGCCATGCGGAGCATGCAGGACCGCGGCGCCGTCGCTTTTGACTACGGCAACAACATTCGTACGGTCGCGTTCGATGCCGGGATGGACGACGCGTTCCGGATTCCCGGGTTCGTTCCGGAGTATGTGCGCCCGCTGTTCTGCGAAGGGAAGGGTCCGTTCCGTTGGGTTGCGCTGTCCGGCGACCCCGCCGACATCGCACGCACCGACGAATTGGTGCTCGAGCTCTTTCCGCATGATGCGCAGCTGCGTCGCTGGATCGAACTCGCTCGTGAGCGCATTGCCTTTCAAGGACTTCCCGCTCGCATCTGCTGGCTGGGCCAAGGGGAGCGCGCGCGATTCGCGCTGGCACTGAACGACCTCGTGGCGCGTGGTGAGGTATCGGCACCGATCGTCATCGGGCGCGATCATCTCGACACCGGTAGCGTGGCGTCGCCCTTCCGCGAAACAGAAGCCATGCGTGACGGCAGCGATGCGATCGCCGACTGGGCCATCCTGAATGCCCTGCTCAACGTGGCCAGTGGTGCATCGTGGGTATCATTTCACCATGGCGGTGGGGTCGGTATCGGCAACTCGCTGCATGCCGGACAGGTGATCGTGGCCGACGGGAGTGAGCGCATGCGCCGCCGCCTTGAACGTGTCCTCACCAACGATCCTGGCATCGGCGTCGCTCGTCATGCCGATGCGGGCTACGACATCGCCATCGCGACGGCCACCCGAGAAGGCATTCGTATTCCCATGCGGGAAGGCTGATGCTGTCGAGTCGCTATCGCCCATGGCACGTGCCGATCTTCCTCGGGAAGTACGCGTGGCTGCGTGCACGAAATCGACCGGTCCTGCTGAACTTCGAAGTCACGATGCGTTGCAATGCCAAGTGCGGCTTCTGTGACTACTGGAAAACGCCGGCTGAAGCGAAGCACCGCGAGATGAGCGATTTCGCCGAGATCGCGCGACGCTTCTCGCCGATGCTGGTCACGTTCACCGGTGGCGAGCCGACGCTGAGAAGGGATCTCGAAGAGATCGTCGCATCGGTACGGACGGCCGTGCGGTACACCTACGTCCAGATGATCACGCACGGCGCGATGCTGTCGCTCGATCGCGCAAAATCGCTGTGGAACGCTGGCGTCGACCAGTTCAACATCTCGCTCGACTACCTCGACGAGCGACACGATGCCGCGCGCGGCATTCCTGGACTGTCGACGAAGATTCTCGATCTGGTGCCGCGCATGAAGGACGCGGGCATCGGCAGTGTACGTTTCAACACGGTGATCAAGAACGACAATCTTGATCAGATCGTGCCGATCGTTGAGCGCGCCGCGGCGCTCGGCGGCGGCGTGAACTTCTCGCTGTACACCGATTTCAAGAACGGGAACGGCGACTATCTGCTTCGTGATACCCAGCAGCGCGAGCTCGAGCACGTCGTGAAGCAGCTGCTCGCCTACAAGCAGCGCAAGCGCGGCGTGATCACGAACTCCGATTACTATCTCGAGCAGATTCCGCGATACGTCCGCGGTGAGATGACCGAGCCGTGTCGCAGTGGTTCCACCACCATTCACATCGATCCGCAGGGCATGGTGCGTCGCTGCCCGGACTTCAAGCCGGACGGGCGGTGGCAGGACTACAAGGGGTACGCGCCGATCAATTGCAATGCATGCTTCTATGCCTGTCGGGGCGAAGCACAGGCGCCGCTGCGGTTGATGTCGCGCGTGCGGGACGTGATGGCATGATCGTGGGAAAACCGAAGCCCGGCGACACCGTGACGCTGTTCGTGAATGCCGCGCAGACCGTGACCTGTGCCGGACCGGCCCGTGCGCGATGCGGCGCCGAGATGCAGGATGCCGGCATACAGGTCGGCGTCGGCGTCGCGGTGCAGGGTGATCGCATTGTCGCGGTGGACGAGGATGACGCGCTACGCCGGCGTTTCCCGAGCGCCGCCGAGGTCGACTGCGATCGTGGGGTGCTTGCTCCCGGCTTCGTGGATTCGCATACGCACACGGTCTTCGGGCGCGCGCGCTACGAGGAGCACGAACTGCGCGCGACCGGCGTACCCTATCTCGAAATCGCCAAGCGGGGCGGCGGCATTCATGCGTCGGTGCGGGACCTGCGCTCTCGGAGCGACGACGAACTGTTCTTGCTGGCGGTGCCGAGACTTCAGGCGCTTGCCGCTGGCGGTGTGACCACCGTCGAAATCAAGTCCGGCTACGGTCTCAGCGTGCACGACGAGCTACGGACACTGCGCGTGGTGGCGCGACTCGCGGCGACCGGTCCGCTCAACATCGTGGCCACCTGCCTCGGCGCGCACGAAGTGCCGCTGGAGTACCGCGAACGTCCCGATGGACGCGCGAGGTGGATCGACTGCCTCACGCACGAGCTCTACCCGGCCGTGGCCGCCGAGCACTTGGCTCGCTTCGCCGATGTGTTCTGTGAGCCTGGCGTATTTACCGTCTCGGAGACGCGACAGTTACTCGAAGCGGCCCGCAAGCACGGCATGCTCCCCAAGCTGCACGCTGATGAACTGCACGACGGCGGGGCGGCGGTACTGGCCGCACAGCTGGGCGCGACCAGTGCCGATCACTTGGCCGCCATCTCACCCGAGGGGATCGCCGCGCTGGCCGCGTCGTCCACGGTGGCGACCCTGTTGCCGGCCACCATGCTCTTTCTCGGAACCGGACGACAGGCGCCGGCCCGCGCGTTGATCGAGGCCGGCGCAGCGGTCGCCGTCGCCACGGACCTAAACCCAGGCACATCGCCGCTGCAGTCATTCCCGCTGGTGCTCACGTTGGCCGTGAGCCAGCTGCGGTTATCGGCGTCGGAGGCCTGGATTGCCGGCACCGTCAACGGCGCGGCAGCACTGGGATTGGCTGGAATCACCGGCCAGTTGCGCGAAGGATTCCGCGCCGATGTCGCGGTGCATGCCGCCGATGATTTCCGGGCGTTGCCTTACTGGTTTGGCGAGCGTCTTTGTCGGGTGGCGTGGGCGGGCGGGCGTGCTTGTCACGTGTCCGTGTGAACCCTAGCTTCCGCAGCGTCATCCCCGACGTGATTACGTCCCGCACGCGAGCCCGTCAGCGGGCCGTTCGTCCAGCTACTCGGAGTCATTCTCGAACTCATGTCTAACGCCGCGAAACACCGGAAAAAGGCGGCTGAGTTCGAGCAGCTGAGACAGATCGACCGCGCGATAGCCTCGTACGTGAGAGCGATCGAGGAGAGCGAGCTGGCCGGCGAGGACGTCGATGTCGCGCTGCTGAACAAGGTCGGCGACCTCGCGCTGCGACAAGGGCGCGTTCCCGACGCGATCACGTATTACGAGCGGGCCGTCGAGCACTATGCAAACTCCGGCCTGTTCAACAACGCCATCGCTCTCTGTAACAAAATCCTACGTAACGCGCCTGGCCGCGCCAACGTGTACTTCACGCTGGGACGGATCTGCGCACGGAAAGGATTGCGGGGCGACGCCACCCGGAATTTCCTCGAGTACGCGACCCGCATGCAGCAGGAAGGGCGCGTGGACGAGGGCATGCGCGCGCTCGCCGAAGTCGCCGATTTGATGCCCGAGCTCACCGAAGTCCGGCGTCTGGTAGACGAGCATGCCGATCGGGCCGGGATCGTGCTCCCACGCCGTCGTACGCCGTCGAGCGCCTCGCTGGCACTCAGCGAGGAGAGCGCCACCGCGACAAGCTGGGACAAATCGCAGGATTTGATCTTTCTCGAGGTGGACTATGGGGCGCCCGTGTCGCGCCGTACGCCAGCCCGCTTAACGCGGATGCCGACGCCACCACCGCTGGCACTCGTGTCGGCTTTCACCGTCGAGGCACCCGTCGAAGGGGCGGCATCGAGACCAACGCTCGCGGTCGCGCCCGGGCTAGAGGCGTCGATCGGTCCGGCACTTGAGACGATCTTGATCTTCGATCCGGCGATGACGACCGACGAGCCCGTCGTGAGGACGTTGGGACCGATCAGCATTCCGGATGCGGTTCCTCCTGTCGTGGCGGATGACCTACCGGTCGAAGTGTCGATGGTGGAACGCGTGGTCGGACTCGAGGCATCGAGCGACTTCGCTGATGTTGACGCAGCTCCGCTCGAAGGACTGACGGTCGACGAGTCGGAATCGCCGGAGGCCGTGGTCGATCCCACGGTACACCCGAGGGATGTGACGTGGCTTGCCGACGAGAACGGAATCGCCGGGGTACACACGGAGCGGGGCTTCGAGCCCACGGGCGAACAGTCGACGATCCCCGACCCGCACCAGAACCTGCCCGAACTCCTGTCGGAAGATTTTGCACACGCAGCCGATGATCCCGGTGTGGAAAGCATCATCCGCTCCGAGACGCCAATGTATTCGCCAGCCCTCGACTGGAGCGAGACCGAGCATCGCGCCGGTCTCCTGACGGGCGAGGATGACGTCGAGACAATCGACTTCACGACTGTTCCGGAGCTGGACGCGGCGATCGCCCCCGGCGCACAGCGTGTCGCTGAGGCGGACGCCGATTCGAATGCAGACGCCTTCGAATTGAGGGACGACGAGCCGATACAGGTCACCGAGGCCCCGACGCACTTCGTCGATGAGCCCGCTGCCGTGCCGCGTGCGCCGTTTCGGATCGATCCGCACGATTTCATTCTGCCCGGAGAACTGCCTCCGCTCCTGCTCGATGACGAACTCGTCGAGGCTGGACTCGCCGACCTCGAGCGCGATCATCTGGTTGGTGAGGTGGATACGGACTTCGAGGCGGACATAGACTCGCCCGTTGTGGACTCGACCCGCGCCACGCCCGCCGACGTCACCGAGGTCTCGGCCAGCCGAGCGACGCTGCTTCCGGAGTCCTTCGCGACGCAGGCATCCGCGGGCGAGGTCCCATCGAGCGACGAGCGGACGCCGGACAAGGCGCTCAGCGAAGCTGTCCGGCCGGTCATGGTCACACCGTCGTTGCCGATCGCGGCGGTGGCCGCGGAGGCGACGCTGGTGGCGTCATCCCGCCGCGACGCACTGCGGGCGGCCGTGGCCAGGCTGCCGCAAGACTGGTTACTTCGTCGCCGGTTGGCAGAGGCGCTCTTCGAGGCGGGAGAGCGCGATGCGGGACTCGCCGAACTCGAGGCGGCCCAACTGGGCCTCGTCGCCCAGGGCGACTTGCACGCCGGTGCCGACATTGCCGATTCGCTAGTGCAGGTGGCGCCCGAACGCGTGGCGTTCCATCAGAAACGCGTCGAACTGTCGGTCCGCGTTCAGGATCAGGGACGTCTCCGGGTCGCCTACCTGGACCTGGCCGACGCGTTGGTGCGTATTGGTGAGGAAAGCCGTGCCCGCGCCGTCTACGCGCGCGTCCTCGAGATCGATCCGTACGATGACCGCGCCCGCGCCGCCCTCGGCAGCGCCGCGCCGCCACCGCCGCCCAAACCGGGAAGTGACGCCAACTTTGTCGACCTCGCGGACTGGCTTCGCGACGACGATGCCCCCGCCTCGACCCGCATGCGGATGCGGGAGCCGGTCATCAGTGGTGACGAACAGGCGGATTTTGATGCGCTGCTCAGGCACTTCAAGGAGGGGGTCGCGCGTTCACTCGGTGAGGATGACCATGAGAGCCATTACGATCTCGGCGTCGCCTACAAGGAAATGGGTCTGCTCGATGACGCCATCGAGGAATTCCAGAAGGCGCTGAGAAGTCGGTCACACCGGCTTCCCGCCTACGAGGCCTTGGGGCAATGTTTCGTGGAGCAGGGACGGCACCAGGTGGCAGCAACGGTACTGTCCCGAGCCCTTCACGAGCCGGGGTTGGATGACGAGCAGAGAGTGGGTGTCCTCTATCTTCTCGCGTATTCGTGCGAAGCCCTGCAGCGCTGGGACGAGGCTCGGAGCTATTATCAGCGCGTATATGCGACCGACATCCATTTCCGTGACGCTGCCGCCAGACTGGCGGCGCTCGACCAGGTAGCGCGATGACGCTTTCCACGCGGACGCCAACGGCGTTGGCGGCGGCCCTGCGTGACATTCAGGCGCCCGTGCAGGACGAATTGCTCAAGGTGTCTCAGGAGCTGTGGCGCATTGTGTCCGCAGACGTGCCACTAGTAACCGAGGTGCAGCAACATCTGATGGGCATGAAGGGGAAACTCTTCCGGCCCACCTTGTTGCTGCTATCCAGTAGTGTCGAACATGAGCCGCCGGCTCGCGCTATCACCTTCGCCGCGATCATCGAGCTCATTCACCTCGCGACGCTCGTTCACGATGACGCGGTCGATCACTCGGCGTTGCGGCGCGGCATGCCCACGGTGAACTCGCTGTTCAGCCACCAGGTCTCGGTGATCATGGGCGACTTTCTGTACCTGCGGGCGCTTCGCGAACTCGTGACGCTCGGTGATCTCGAAGCGATGAAGGCGGTCACGAACGCGTCCAACGAAATGACCCTCGGCGAAATTCGGCAGCTTGCGGCATACGACGCGCTGGCGTTTTCCGAGCGGGATTACGAGACACTGATTCGCGCCAAGACCGGGTCGCTCTTCATGGCATCCTGTGAAGTCGGTGCGCTCTGCGGAGCGCCACAGCATCGTGAATCCCTCGCGCAATTCGGCGAGCGGCTCGGTATGGCGTTCCAGGTTGCCGACGACTTGCTCGACTATACGGAAGGGCAGGAGATGACGGGCAAGCCAAGCGGGCTGGACCTGAAGGAGCATAAGGTTACGCTCCCCTTGATTGCGGCTTTACGAGAAATGCCTTCATCGGCCCGTGCGCGCGTCGAGGCCCTGTTCGTCGCTCCCGAGCCGGAGGACGACGCGATCGCCGAGGTGGTGGAGATCGTTCGCGACTATGGCGGCCTCGAGTACGCGCGTCGCCGCGCCGATCAGTTTTCGCGTGAAGCCGAGGACGCATTGGCCGATCTGCCGGACGGCGCCGCACGTACAGCATTGACGGACGCCATCGCGTACGTCGTGGAGCGGCGCTGGTGATGGCTCGTGGACCATCCAAGCACCGTCCGGTGTTTCACGTTCTGGTGCTCGCGTCAGGCTTCGTGGCTGGGGGACTGGTCACGCAGGTCGCGCGACGGTTTCTGCCGGCGGGTGCCGTGAAGGAGTTCCTGACGACCGGCGTCACGCCAGCTATCGGGCCGCTCCCGATCGATCTGATTATATTAAAGTTTGCTGTCGGACCTGTCGCCCTGGATGTCTCGCTCTTGAGCCTCCTGGGAGTATTGATCGCCTACCTGATCGCGCGGTCCCTCTTCTAGGAGTTTCCTATGGGTTTACAGAATTTCGGTTTCATGGAGATCATGATCATCCTCGTGATTGTGCTCCTCCTGTTCGGAGCCAAGCGCATTCCGGAGATCGCCGGTTCGTTCGGCAAAGGTATCAACGAATTCAAGCGCAATCTGAGTGATGCCCAGCGCCAGATTACCGAGCCGGCCCCGCGCAACGACCGCGTCGGCGGCGGAGCGGCGGAACAGACCACGGCTGACGACGAGTCTCCCGAGCCCAAACGACTGCTCAACTGAGCAATGTATGCGCAATCAAAAAGCCCCCGCGATGCCTGGCATCGCGGGGGCTTTTTGATTGCGGCGTCGTCGATCAGACGCCGGACTGGCGACGCAGGGTCACCATCACGTTCGAACGCTTGTCGACCACCGTCACGCTCTCGCGCAGGTTCGTCAGAAATTCGTCAACGCGCTGCTGACGCAGCGACTGCAACAACTGCTTGCGCTGTGTTGCCTTGTCGACTTCGAACGCCGGACGGCTCGCATCGGTGCGGCTGTCGACGCGAAGGACGACCATGCCGTCGACCGCCTTGAACGGGCCACCAATCTGACCGACCGGCACGGTGAACGAAGCACCGATCGCCGGCTCGAACTGACCCATACCGGGCACCGCGTCAACACGTGAGAACGCCGGGGATTTCCCAACCTGTAGGCTGCGCTGTGCCGCCGCGGCTTCGAGCGTCGATGTACGAGCGGCGACGGCGATCTGCTCGGCAATCGGCCGCAATTTCTCAATACGCTTGTCCTTGGCGAGACGACGACGAATGTCCTCCTTCACGTCGGACAACGGTTGCGGTCCACCGAGCGTCAGCGAGTCGACGCGCGCCAAGAAGTACGCATCGGGCGAGTCAAAGAGATCGCTCGTTTCACCAGCCCGCACACCGGAAAACGCCCAAGCGCTCACGCTCGGCACGTAGCGGCCGGCGTACGTCAGCGGCTCCTTCTCAAACGCCACGACCGAGGCTGGCGAAAGACCGAGTGCCTTGGCGGCCGCGTCGAACGCCTCCGGATCTTCTTGGCTTCCGGCCTTGCTGGCCAGCGAGTCGGCGCGACGATCGGTGCGTGTGGCGCTGGAGTCACTCTGGCCGATCGACACGAGGATGTGGCGCACATCGAGCGTGTCACCGGACTTCGAATCGACGCGGATCAGGTGCCAGCCGAACGGCGTCCGCACGGGCTGCGAGAGATCGCCCGGCTTGAGGCTGTACATCGCCGTCTCGAAGTCTGCCGCGAAGCGACCACGGCCGCCCTTTCCAAGGGAACCGCCATTGGCCCCTGAGACGCTGTCGGTCGATTCGCGCTTGGCGACGTCTTCAAACTTCGCGCCGGCGACAATCTCGGCACGCAGCTTTTCGATGCGAGCCTTGGCGTCGGCCGAATCGGCCGAGGTGACCGTTCGCGGCACCGTCAGCAGCGAAACGACGGCACGGCCAGGACGGGTAAAACGCTTCTTGTTCCGATCGAAGAACTGCGAGATTTCTGCGTCGGTGATAGTCACGGCCGTGTCCGTGAGAGCACTCTGGCCCACGAGCACGTAACTGACTTGTGCGCTATCGTGACGATCGCGATAGACCTGCCAGAGGCGCTCGTCGGAGACGTACGCGTCGGACGCGATCTGATCAAACAGCTTCTGCTTGGGTATTTCGTTGCGGTAGTAGGCTTCGAGACCGGCCAGCATTCCAGACTGCCGCGCCATCGGGCTAGCGAGGAGACGCTGATACTTCGAGAGGTCGAAACGGCCGTCGGTTTGCAGGTCCGGCGATTGCATGGCCTGCGGCGGCGGGGCGAGTCGTGCCGCTTCGAGGATTTCGTCGTCAGTAACCGTGATCCCGCGACGCTTATATTCCTGTTGGAGCAGCAGCTCCGTGACCAACTCGTCGTACGCACGATCTTCGAGCGTCTTCCGCTCGTCGAGCGTGATTCCCCGACCGAGCTGCTGTTGCTGCTGTTGCTCGAGGGACGTCACGGCATTTTGCCACGACGTGAGCAAAATATCTTCGCCGTTCACCGTCGCAATGGCGGTGGAGGTCGTCACGGGCGAGCGGCCTGCGAGACCTGAGGTCTCATACAAAAGGAAACTGCCGACGAATGCCACGATCAGCACGATCCAGATGTATTTCGCGGCGCTCCGCATCGATTGCAGCACGGGGCGAGACTCCTTGGGACGGAAAAGCTGGATAAACAGAAAGGCATACGCACCTCCATGGGAGTGGCGTATGCCGCAGAGTCTCTCAAGCTAGCCGCCGCGAGTCGCGAATAGCAAGACGAGCGGGACCGATGCACCAACTCACCACGAATGACTTCCCGGAACGGCCACTGCGAATAAGTTGTTGCTTGGGTCCCGTCACACTGACGGAACGGGCACCTCGCATCGGGCCGGGACACATCACCCTGAGGGCACTGGACGGATGAGCACTGCTGCCCGGATCGACGAGCTCCGGAAAAAGTTCGAGGAAAACCCGCGTCGCTACTTCGCCCCGTTGGCGAACGAGCTGCGAAAAGCAGGGAACCTGTCGGAGGCTATTGCCCTCTGCCGCGAGTTCCTGCCCAAGCAGCCCGAGCACATGAGCGGGTACATCGTGTTTGGTCAGGCACTGTACGAGTCGGGCGATCTGTCCCAGGCGCGCATTGTGTTCGAGCAAGCCTTGGCCCTCGACCCGGAAAATCTGAAGGCGCTCCGCCACCTAGGCGACATCGCCAAGTGGGAAGGGGACTCCGCGGGTGCGCGCCGCTGGTACGAGCGTGTGCTTGAGGCGGACCCGCGCAACGATGACATCGCCGCGCAGTTGATGACGTTGGTCACACCGGTGTATGTCATGCCGGTCGTGTTCGAGCCCGAGCCTGAGGCGCCTACGCCATCTGCGTTCTTCGTTCCGCCCACGCTTTCCCTGCCCACCGCAGCGCCGTCCTTCACGCCGGCGTTTTCCGTAGCGCCGATTGGACTCGGCGCCATCCCGACGCCGGACGCCGCACTGCGCGCCGTCGACTTCGATGAGATCAATGCGCGACTGCGTGAGCCTGACGCGCCGCCGCCGGAGCATGTGGACGCGCCCATGCCGTCGGTCGATGCTTCCGAGGTTCGCGAGCCTGACCTGCTCGACCTCGACGCCATCGAAGCGGCCGGAATCGAAGCCCACCACGAGATGGCGGCTTCGGCTGTGGAAGCGGCCGTCGCGCCAGAACGTGCCGCGACGGCGATCACTGACGCTCGCGTGGCCGAAACGCTTGTCTCGGCTGAGGCCGAACAGGAAACGGTAAATGCAGGAGAGGACGATCCGTTTGGCTTCACCGCGGCGGCTACCGACGAGGTGCCGTTCGAGGAAGGGCTCATCGCGCCGGATTGGCCCGACACATCGGAACTGGTGGCGCGGATGGCGACGCCACGCAGCATGACGCCCGCGGTCGTTGCGGCGATAACACCGGACGCTGTTGCCGCCTTCGGCAGTGAGCCGGGCGATCCGCTCCCGACGCCCGCGTTCGATGAGGACGCGCTGTTCGCTGATATCGACGCGCCGTTCACACCGTCGGACGCGCCGCCGTCCGAGATGGCCGTCACGCGCGAGGCGGAGGATGTCGTCGTAGTGGCGGACGCGGAGGTCGATGATCCAGCCGCGGCCGACGAGGAAGCGTTCGACGAGATCGACGAGGCAGAGCCTGAATGGATCGTCGCCGCGGCACCGGTGTCGACATCAGCGGTCGAGGGCGAGCTTCCGTGGCTCGCCGCGGCGCCCGAGCCAGAGCGCGACGTCGAGCCCGTCGCGGGCGCGGAGGTCGAACCGGCGGACGAGGCTGGCTACGCGGACGAGGCGTCCGCCGCGATCGACGCGGATCCCGAAACCGCGCCCCGAGAAGCGAGCTTCGCCGACGTGATGCCTGAGGAGTACAATCCCGCGTTTGTGACCGAGACGATGGGGGAACTCCTCGTGTCGCAAGGATTCACGGCGCGGGCGGTGTCGGTGTACGAGGAACTCGTGCGCCGTCGTCCCTACGACCCCGTGCTTTCCTCGCGGCGCGCCGAATTGCAGGAGCAGCTGGCTGCGGAACTGGCGCCAGTTGCGCCGGCATTCCCGACGCCGGCCGTCACGACCCCGCGTTTTGCCACCCCAGGCTACGCATCGCCATCCGTCGTCACGCCGGCGATGGGAGCTGCGGCGTTTGTGGCGCGCGTGACGCCACCATTCGCGACACCCGTGTCGTTCACACCGATGTCGCTCACG
The DNA here is from genome assembly GCF_046594945.1 of Gemmatimonas sp. Lineage (GTDB taxonomy): Bacteria > Gemmatimonadota > Gemmatimonadetes > Gemmatimonadales > Gemmatimonadaceae > Gemmatimonas. The sequence continues at coordinate 36,105 of NZ_JBKJRB010000170.1, forward strand.
CCGATATCGTCTCCGGTCTTCGAGGCCTCGGCCGATGCCGAGCCGCCACTCGAACGGGTCACGGCGCGCGAGCGATTCGCGCAGCTCGCGTCTCGGCGCGTGCCGCGACGGACCCCGCCGCGCGCCTCAGTCGCCCTAGAGACACCGGCCGATGGACTGGCATCGTTATTCGGTGGAAACGCGCCGATGCACGATGATCTCGCGGCTCGTGCGCTCGCCGATGCGTTCGCGCCGATCGATGAGAGCACGCACTTCGGTGGAGAACTCCCGTTTGAAGAAGCCATGCTCGGCGGCGCTCCCCGCGCTCTGACGCCGATGCGAGCGGCGACGCCGATTGCCACGTCGGCCGTTACTGACGCGACCGTCGGACCCTTTTCCTTCGATCGGTTTTTCCCCGATCCTGCCACTTCCGAGCCGCCACATCACGCGCCGTTGCCCAGCCCCACGCCGGCCGCGAATCCGGCTCGTGACGGCGCGACGCCGACGGTGAGCGACGATCTCGCGCAGTTTTCCGCGTGGCTCAAAGGGCTCGGCAATACGTGATCATCGGGATTCTGAACGGACCGAATCTCAACTTGTTGGGCACGCGCGAGCCACAGATTTACGGCTCCGCCACGCTCGATGACATCAACGCCGGCCTGACGCGCGTCGCCTCTGAACTGGACGTCGAGCTGCAGACCGCGCAGTCGAATGTCGAGGGTACGATGATCGATATCCTGCACGCGTGGCGTGGCGTGGTGCAGGGCGTGGTGGTGAACGCCGGTGCGTATACGCACACCAGCCTCGCACTCCGCGATGCATTTACGGCGACGTCGATCCCGTTCGTGGAGATCCACCTCTCCAATGTGTACGCGCGTGAACAGGAGCGGCACCATAGTATGCTCGCCAGCGCCGCGATCGGTTCGGTCACAGGCCTTGGTGCGGACGGATACGAGTTCGCATTGCGCGGTCTGGTCGCGACCCTGCGTCGACGCCCGTGAGCGCGGGGGGCGATTCGATCGGAAGCGACACCCGGCCCGCGCGTCTCGCGGCGCTTCGCGATGCGTTGGCCAGGGCTGATCTCGACGCCGTGCTGGTCACGTCGCGGCCGAACGTCCGCTATCTCACGGGATTCTCCGGCAGCAATGCGCTGCTGGTGGTCACGGCCAAGGACTGCGTCCTGCTCACCGACTTCCGGTACGCGACGCAGGTGGAGGCGGAGCTGGGGTCGTCGACCAGCGTGCGGATTGAGAGCACGAACCTCTGGACCGGGCTGTGGGCCCAGCTCGCGACGCTGAGTGGCGTTGAGCGGATCGGCTTCGAGTCCATGCACCTATTGCACCGCGATTTTGCGAGGCTTTTGGAGCAGGGCGCGCGCTGGTCCTGGCGCCCAACGACCGATCTCGTCGAATCGCGGCGCGCGGTGAAGGACGCCGGTGAACTGGCGCACATTGAGTGCGCCGTTGCGATGGCGGAAATCGCATTGCGGCAGACGGTGCCGATGCTGCGCGCCGGGCTCACGGAAACGTCGGTGGCGGGTATGCTCGAGCGTCACCTGCGCGACGCAGGAAGTGAGGAGTATCCGTTTCCCAGTATCGTGGCGTCAGGTCCGCGTTCGGCACTACCGCACGCGCGCGCCAGCAATCGGGTGCTCGAAAGCGGCGATTTCGTGCTGATCGACTTCGGCGCCGTGACAGCGGGCTACTGCTCCGATATCACGCGCACCTTCGTCCTTGGGCGCGCGTCTGACGAGCAGCGAGAGGTCTACGACATCGTTCGTGAAGCGAACGTACGCGCTTCGGGTTCGCTTCGGGTCGGAATGACGGGGATGGCTGCAGATGCGGTCGCGAGAGACTACATTGCCGCTCGCGGATTTGGTGAGGCGTTCGGACATTCGCTCGGTCATGGGATCGGGCTGGAAGTGCACGAAGCACCTCGCTTGGCCCGTATCGTCGAGTCTCCCCTCGCTGCCGGAACAGTGGTGACGATTGAGCCCGGGATCTATCGGGCGGGATGGGGTGGGGTGAGAATCGAGGATGACGTGTTCTTGTCAGACGCAGGTCCGAGAGTCCTCACCGGATTCCCTCGGGAGCTGCACGAACTCTCCTGATTTTTGTACGCTCGACGCAGTCCGCGCCGATGATCCCCCTTGACTCCCCCACCATGATCGACCTGCGCTACGTGAAGAAGCTGATCGAGATGCTCGACGGCTCCACGGTGGATTCCATCGAGATCTCCTCTGACAAGGGGATGAAGCTCCGAATCTCGAAGAGCTCCCAACAGCGCGTAGCGGCCATGACGGTCGCACCTCAAATGGCCGCTCCCGTCGCGATGGCCCCGGTGTTGCCCGCTGCTGGTTCGGAGCGTCCTGCCGGAGAGGGTGTGGCGGCGGCGCCGAAGGCCGAGGCTCCGAAGGTTGCACTCCTCGAGATCAAGTCGCCGATGGTGGGCACGTACTATGCTGCCCCCGAGCCCGGTGCGAAGCCGTATGTCAACGTCGGCGATCGCATCAGCAAGGGTCAGATTGTCTGCATCATCGAAGCGATGAAGATCATGAATGAGCTCGAGTCCGAGTTCGACGGCGTGGTGCGCGAGGTGAACGTCACCGAGACGCACGCGGTCGAATACGGACAAGTGCTCTACCGCATCGATCCGACCGGCTGAGACGCGATGACATGACGATGGTCTCCGGTGCCGCTCCAGTTACCGTCACGGCGACGGCACCTGGCTCGGGCCTTGATCTGAAGGCCGCACTGCAGCGCATGGTGCGTGAGGGCGCGTCCGACTTGCACCTCAAAGTGGGACGGCCACCCACGCTGCGATTGCACTCGGACCTCGTCCCGCTGGACATGCCGCCGATGCGACCGGAGGAACTCCGGTCGCTCGCCGAGCATCTGCTGCCCCCTGCGCAGTTGCGCGAGTTCGTGGAGATGCGCGAGTCGGACTTCGCGATCAACGTTCCGGGTATCGGGCGCTTTCGCGTCAACGTGTATCAGCAGAAGGGCACCGTTGCCTTTGCGATGCGCGCGATCGCCCATGCCGCCGCATCGATTCGCGATCTGAACCTGCCGCCGGTGCTCGAACAGTTGGCGCTTAAGCCGCGCGGATTGGTGCTGGTCACGGGCGTGACCGGATCCGGCAAAAGCACCGCGCTGGCTGCCATGGTGCATCATATCAACGAGCGACGCAGCGCAAACATCATCACGATCGAAGATCCGATCGAGTTCGTGCACCGCGATGTGCAGAGTCACATCAATCAGCGTGAGGTGGGAACGGACACCGCGTCGTTCTCGCAGGCACTGCGACGTGTGCTGCGTCAGGATCCCGACGTCATTATGATCGGCGAGATTCGCGATCTCGAGACGCTTGATGTCGCGCTCAAGGCCGCCGGTACCGGGCACCTCGTGTTCTCGACACTGCACACCACTGATGCGACCCTCACGATCAATCGCATCCTGTCGTTCTATCCGCCGCACCAGCAGAACGAAGTGCGCTTCGCGCTCGCGAATGCGCTCTCGTCGGTCGTTTCGCTTCGCCTGGTGCCCCGGGCCGATCGTCCGGGTCGCGTCCCCGCGTGCGAAGTGCTGGTGAACACCGAGGCGGTCCGCGACCAGATTCGCGACCTGTCGGCCACGCTAAACATCCCGGACCTGATCAAGGAGGGGAGTATGGCGTACGGCATGCAGAGCTTCGACCAGTCGCTGATGAACTGGTACTCGCGTGGGGTGATTTCCTACGAGAATGCGCTCTTCTACGCCACCAACCCCGCCGAGTTCGCGCTCCGCATCCAGGGGGTTGACGGTACGAGTGATACCAACTGGGACGGGTTCCGGCAGGGAAGCGCCGCCACCTGATTGGTGGTGGCGGGACTGGCGGCAGGGCTGTGCCCCTGCCACCATACGGCATGTTCAAAAAGGTCCTGATCGCCAACCGCGGTGAGATCGCTCTCCGCGTCATTCGCGCTTGCCGTGAACTCGATATACAAACGGTCGCCGTGTATTCCGAGGCTGACCGCGAGTCGCTGCATGTGCGCTTCGCCGACGATGACGTCTGTATCGGGCCCGCGCCGGGTCGCGATTCGTACCTCAAGATCCCGCGACTGATCGCGGCGGCCGAAATTACCGGCGCCGACGCGATCCATCCGGGCTACGGTTTCCTTGCGGAGAACGCGGAGTTCGCCGAAACTTGCCGCGCGTCGGGGATTGCCTTCATCGGCCCTACCCCGGAACAGATCCGCGTCATGGGCGACAAGGCATCCGCCCGTCGGGCGATGGCCGAGTGTGGGGTGCCAATCGTACCTGGTTCGCCGGGCCCGGTGGACGACCCGGAAGAGGCGCTGGAGTTCGCCCGCGGCATCGGCTTCCCCGTGATCATCAAGGCTTCGGCCGGCGGTGGTGGCAAGGGCATGCGCGTCGCCCGTGATCCCGATGACTTCCTGCGCTCCTTCCAACTCGCGCGCTCCGAGGCGCTCTCGGCCTTCGGCAATGGCGATGTGTACGTCGAAAAGTTCCTCGAGCGTCCGCGCCACGTGGAATTCCAGGTCATGGGTGACATGCACGGCAACGTGATTCACCTCGGTGAGCGCGATTGCTCGGTGCAGCGTCGTCACCAGAAGCTGATCGAAGAGGCCCCCTGCCCGGTGATGACGCCGGAACTGCGCGAGAAGATGGGTGAGGCAGCGGTGCGTGGAGCCAAGGCGATCAACTATATCGGCGCCGGCACGGTGGAAATGCTCCTCGACGAAGACGGGTCGTTCTTCTTCATGGAGATGAACACGCGTATTCAGGTCGAGCATCCGGTCACCGAAATGTTGACCGGCGTCGATCTCGTGAAGGAGCAGATCCGGGTGGCCTCCGGCCTTCCGCTGTCGGTGTTGTCGACGCCCGCCTTCCGCGGTCACGTGATCGAGTGCCGCGTGAACGCCGAAGATCCGGCGCGCAATTTCCAGCCGTCTCCGGGCAAGCTAGAAGTCTTTCATCAGCCCGGTGGACCCGGCGTGCGCGTCGATACCCACGCATACGCGGGCTACACGGTGCCGCCGTACTACGATTCGATGATCGCCAAGCTCATCGTACAGGGCAACACCCGCGAAGAGGCGCTCAAGCGCATGCAGATCGCGCTCGAGAGCTTCGTGATCGAGGGCGTGAAAACCACAGTGCCGTTCCTTGCTCGCGTCATGCAGCACCCCGACTTCAAGGCGGGCAAGGTGCACACCAAGTGGCTTGAGGTCGAGTTGACGGATCTGCTCAAGGAACCGACATAGTGCGCATCGATGTGCTGCTCGGCGAGGCGCAGGTTGCGCCCGCCGATGTAGCGGATCGAGTGGTCGTGGTAATCGACGTGCTGCGCGCGGCGACCACCGTCGCGGCCGCGCTCGAGGCGGGCGCCCGCGCCGTGATCCCGTTCGAGACCGTCGACGAAACGGCGTCACGAGCGAAAGCGTATGCCCGGGGAGAAGTCCAACTCGCCGGCGAACGGCGGATGGTGAGGATCGATGGCTTTGACCTTGGTAATTCTCCCGCCGAGTACACACCGGCGTCGGTAGAAGGACGGACGATTCTCTACACCACAACCAACGGCACCACGGCACTGGCCGCCGCGCATGGGGCACGGGTGTGCTACTTCGCGGCGTTCGTGAACGCGGCCGCCACGGTGGCATCGGTGCGGTCTGCCATCACGCACAGTGGAGACGTGACGATCATCTGTGCGGGCCACGAGCGGCATCTGGCCCTGGAGGATGTCGTGTGTGCCGGGCGGTTGGTACGGGGCATTACCGCGGGGCTGGAGGGCGTCACGCGGGGGGATGGTGCGCGCGTGGCGGAAATGGCCGAGCGACCGTTCCAGGGTGGGATTGCCTCCGTGGCGCTCGAAGCCGGCCACGCGAAGTCGCTGATCGCGGCCGGCTTCGCGCACGACGTTGAGCTCTGTCTCACGCTCGATCGCTACGCACGCGCCGTGCGATACCACGATCGCCAACTTCAGCTCGAGCCTGCGACTCGCACGGAACACTAAGTCATGGAACCCGCCGTGCTGCGCCGGGAGCTTTCGGCGATCGCGCTGACCCTGCTCGCGGTGTTCCTCACCGGTGCGCTCTTCTTCAACGCACCGGATGCCGGCCAGCTGTGTCTTGAGGCCACCGGCGTATTCGGTCCCGCGGGCACCTGGGCGCGTTGTGCCCTGGTGAGCACGGTCGGCATACCCGGTGCGGCCATCGTCGCGATGGGATGTCTGGTCGTTGCCCTTACGCTGTTCGGCCGGATTGCGCGTGCCGACGACGCCAGCGATTGGGGCGTGCTGTTCGCGGGGACCGTGACGTTGGCGCCGGTGGCGATCGGTCTGGCGCTAGGCGGCGAACCGTCGGCGTCGGACAGCTCCGGTCTGTGGGGTAGCTTCGCCGCACACTACCTGCGCAAAGGACTCGGATCCGCCGGGGCCTGGGTGTTCTTCCTGTTGGCCTCGAGTGCCCTAACCGTCGCCACGCTGCGCTGGAATCCGATCCGTGTGCTGCTGGGCCCCGGTGCGCGAAAGGCCGACGGCGATCGCGGGGACGGTAGCCAGGCTGGTGCGCGGGCCGTCGTAAGCAGCCGTCGTCGGCCCACGCTGGCACAGCAGCTCGAGCCGGAGCCGAACGAACTGCCGGCCATCGACCCGGTACTGGCGCGTGATGTATTGGCCCTCGACAAGCCCGACGCGCGTTACGCGCCGGACGCGGGGCGCGACAGTGCGAAGGCAAAGAAAGGTTCCAAGGACGCGGCGCGCCCTGTCGCCGCGGCCGTAGAAGCGGCGCTCGATGCCTCGTCGGAACCGTCGCCGTTCAGCGACGACTTGCCACCAACCGACTTGCTCACGGCCGCGCCGGCGCGGAACGTTGACGTGGGCAAGCGCGAGTTGGACCTGGCCGGTGAGAAGCTGATGACCACGCTCCGCACGTTCAAAGTGGACGGCGAGTTGGTCGGGCGCACAACGGGACCGACCGTCACGCAGTTCGAGATCGAGCCGGCTCCCGGCGTCAAGGTGCGACAGATCGCGGCACTGGCCGATGATCTTGCCCTGGCAATGCGGGCGACGAGTATTCGCATCGTGGCGCCGATTCCGGGTCGTGGCGCGGTTGGCGTTGAAGTCCCCAATCCGACGCCGGAAATGGTGGTGCTGCGCGAAGTGCTCGAGTCGGCAGAATTCCGGCAGATGCGCGCGGCGCTGCCGATCGCGCTGGGTAAGGATCTCGAAGGGCGCGCCGTAATCGCCGACCTGGCGAAGATGCCGCACCTGCTGATCGCGGGCTCCACCGGCTCGGGAAAATCGGTGTGCGTCAACACGATCATCACCAGCCTCATCTACCGCCATCCGCCGCGAAAGCTGCGCTTCCTGATGGTGGATCCAAAGATGGTCGAGCTGTCGGTGTACAACACCCTGCCGCACATGCGCCACAAGGTGATCACGGACAATCGCGATGCGGCGGCGGTGCTGAAGTGGGCCGTGATGGAGATGCAGGAGCGCTACGAGCTGTTGGCGGCGAACGGCTGCCGCAACGTGCAGGACTTCAACAAGCGCGTTGAGGAGAGCACGCCGCTCAAGCTGCCCCGGCGGCCGGACGTCGCCTTCGAGGACAACGTCTACCGCGGCGACATCCTCCCGTACATCGTCGTGATCATCGACGAGATGGCGGACTTGATGATGACGGTGCAGGGCGAGGTGGAGACGCCCATCGCGATGCTCGCGCAGAAGGCGCGTGCCATTGGAATACATCTCATCCTTGCAACGCAAAGGCCGTCGGTGAACGTCATCACGGGCCTCATCAAGGCGAACTTCCCGAGCCGGACCGCCTTCCGCGTGGCGAGCCAGATCGACAGCCGGACGATCATCGACGGCGGCGGGGCGGAGATGCTCCTGGGCAACGGTGACATGTTGTTCATTCCGCCGGGCAAGAGCGAACCTGCGCGTCTTCAGGGAGCATACCTGTCGAGCGAGGAGACCGAAAAGCTGATGGGGTGGTACGAGGCGCAGCGCGACCGCCGCCGTGCCGCGCTCATCGAGGCGGGACTGCCGATGCAGGC
>NZ_JBKJRB010000084.1:0-26734 GCF_046594945.1 Gemmatimonas sp.
ATGAACGGGACCAACGTCAGATGCATGAACAACGCCATCTCCGGGCCACGCTCGGTGCGGATCTGGCGGATTGCTTCGAGAAATGGCAGCGACTCGATATCGCCGACGGTGCCGCCGATCTCGACCAGGGCCACGTCGTAACCGTCGGTGGCCTCGGCGATGCAGCGCTTGATCTCGTCGGTGATGTGCGGAATCACCTGAACGGTGGAGCCCAGGTACTCACCACGACGTTCCTTCGTAATCACGTTCGAGTAGATGCGTCCCGTCGTGATGTTGTTGGCCTGCGAGAGCGGCCGGTCGAGAAAGCGCTCGTAGTGTCCGAGGTCGAGGTCCGTCTCGGCACCGTCGTCCGTCACGAACACTTCGCCGTGCTGGAACGGCGACATGGTGCCCGGATCGACGTTCAGATACGGGTCGAGTTTCATCATGGTGACGCGGAAACCGCGTTCGACCAGCAACCGTCCAAGCGACGCGGCAGCGATGCCCTTCCCCAGCGACGACACGACGCCACCGGTCACGAAGATGTACTTCGGAGTGGTCGTCTGGTTCGTGTTCGGATTCTTGGTGGTCATCAGCGGGTTCTCGCGCAGGTGGGACAAGGGAACGGTCGCGTCAGGTGCGTCACGACAGTGTATTCGGATTCACGGTGTGCCAGCGCAGGTTTGCGCGTTCCAGATCGTCTTCCGTATCAATACCGCCTTCGGCAGTCGGCACATCGGCCACACCGATCGCGAGACCGTGTGCCATCGGACGTAGCTGTTCGAGGCGTTCGACACGTTCCAGCGGATGGGGCGCCCAACCGACCCACGCCCGCAGGGCATCGCGGGTATACGCGTACACCCCCACATGCTGGCGCACGAGCGCCTGCTGCGAACCGGCATCGGTCGGGTCCCGTAAAAACGGAATGGGTGCTCGCGAAAAATAGAGGGCACAGCCGTCCTCGCCACGCACGACTTTCACGATGTCCGGCTTGGACAGTGCCGCAACGGGAACGGGGACGGCCGCGGTCCCGATCGGCGCCTGCCCACCGGTGACGATCGCGACGGCACCTGCCAGCGCTTCGTGGGATACAAAGGGTTCGTCGCCTTGTACGTTCAGGATGACCGCGAAGTGGGAGAATTCCGAACGCTCGGCGACTTCGGCCACGCGGTCCGTGCCACTCGGGTGGTCTTCTCGGGTGAGAACGACCGGAATACCTCGACACTCGCAGGCCGAGAACACCTCGGGATGGTCGGTCGCCACGACCACGTAGTCGGCGATGGCGAGCGCTAGCACACGCTGATACACCCGGACGATAAGCGGCTCGCCGGCAAGGAGGCGAAGCGGCTTGCGGGGAAGGCGGGTCGCGCCGAGGCGCGCCGGGATCACCGCGAGTATTGACATTGTCCCGTTGGACGTGGCGTGGTTGCAGCAAATTTCACGCCAGTTAAGATACGAAGCTTGGCACCTGAAGGCAAACAGGTTGCCCTTTCACCCTTTCGCTCCCTGCATGCCGACGACCTGGTGGTGGATCGCGTTCAACGCAATGGTGCTCGCCCTGCTCGCGATCGACCTTGGCGTGTTCAACCGGAAGGCCCACGCGGTGACGGTCCGCGAAGCGCTGGGGTGGAGCGCCGTCTGGATTTCCTTGGCCATTGGCTTTGGGCTCTGGATCGGCTCGTCCATGGGGCGCCAGTCGATGCTCGAGTTTTACGCCGGATACCTGGTCGAGCAGGCGCTGTCGGTTGACAACCTGTTCGTGTTCATCCTGATCTTCGGCTATTTCCGCATTCCCCCGGAGCTTCAGCACCGCGTGCTGTTCTGGGGCATCATCGGCGCGCTCTTCATGCGCGGCGCGATGATCGGCGCGGGCGCCGTCCTCATCGCCCAATTCCACTGGATCATCTACGTCTTCGGCGCATTCCTGGTCTTCACCGGGGCCAAGATGGCCGTTGGCGGCGAGAGTAACATAGAGCCGGAGTCGAACCCCGTGATCCGACTCGTTCGAAGATTCCTGCCGATCACCGCGAAATTCCACGGCGAACACTTCTTCGTGCGTGAGATCATCGACGGCAAGGCGGCGAAGTTGGTGGCCACGCCGCTGTTCGTGGTGCTTGCGCTCGTGGAAACCACCGACGTGGTCTTCGCCGTCGATTCGATTCCAGCCATCTTCGGCGTGACGCGGAATCCGTTTCTCGTGTACACGTCGAATGTGTTCGCCATCCTCGGCCTGCGCTCGATGTACTTCGTGCTCGCGGGCGTGATCGGCAAATTTCACCTGCTCAAATACGGCTTGGCATTGGTTCTCGCGTTCGTCGGCATGAAGATGCTCCTGTCGGAGATCTGGCCGCTCGGCATCGGTCTGTCATTGGCCGTCGTGGGAACGTTGCTCGTCGGCAGCGTGCTGTTGTCGCTGGTGATCAAGCCGAAGGAAACGACTGAGTCTGGAAGCGGCGACACGGACGTCAGCGCGGCGGGTTAGACCGACGCGGCACGAAAGGCGCGCGACATCGCCAAGAAATTTACCAGTAGGTCGCGCCCGTGCTCCGTGAGAATTGACTCCGGATGAAACTGTACGCCCCACACCGGATGCGTGCGGTGCTGCAGCGCGTGAATCTCGTTCGTGTCATCGACCGCCACGGCGGTCACCTGCAGCTCGGCGGGCAGCGTGGCACGCTCGACGATCAGCGAGTGATAGCGCATGACACCGAACGGCGACGGAATTCCTGCAAAGAGGCCGGTTCCGTCATGAAGCAGCTGCGACATCTTGCCATGCATGACCCGATCGGCCCGCGTGACCACACCGCCGTATGCCTCGCCGATGGCCTGATGTCCAAGGCAGACCCCGAGCAGCGGAATCTCGCGGCCGTAGTGACGAATCACGTCGACGGAAATACCCGCTTCTCGCGGCGAGCACGGGCCCGGCGACACGACGATAGCCTCCGGAGCCATGTCCCCCACCTGCTCCACGGTGAGCGCGTCGTTCCGATGGACCTCGAGCGTTTCGCCAAGCTCACCGAAATACTGCACGAGGTTGTACGTGAACGAGTCGTAGTTGTCGATGACAAGCAGCATAAACGTCGAGGTCAGGGACGCGGGTGAAACTGGCGATGCACACTTCGAAGATACTCGCGATCCACATGGGTGTAGATCTGCGTCGTGGCGATGTCGGCATGACCAAGCATCTCCTGGACCGCACGGAGGTCGGCGCCGCCTTCCAGCAGGTGGGTCGCGAAGGAATGGCGAAGTGTGTGCGGCGAGACGGGTTTTTCGATGCCGGCCATGATCACATACTTCCGCAGGATTTTCCAAGCCCCCATCCGCGTGAGCGGCCTCCCCTGCCCATTCAGGAACAGGATCCCCTTCCCTTCGCCGCGCTCGAGCATGGGGCGCAACTCCCGAACGTACACCGCGACCGCGCCAATCGCGTTGCGGCCGATAGGAACGAGACGCTCCTTGTTGCCTTTGCCGAGGACACGTACCAGCCCCTCGTCAAGCAGGACGTCCTTCAGCGCCAGTCCGATCCACTCCGAAACGCGCAGGCCGGCGCCGTAGGCCAACTCCAGCATGGCGCGATCGCGGAAGGCGAGGCGTTCGTCGAGACCGGGGGCGGCCAGCAGTTTCAGTACGTCCTCGACGCTGAGCACCTCAGGCAGCGTGCGGAATCGAGCCGGCGTGTCGAGTCGCTCGGTGGGATCGTGAGCCACCAAGCCCTCGGCCAACATGATGCGGAACCACGTGCGCAGGGCCGAGATGTTCCGACGTATAGAGGTTCCGGCAAGGCCAAGATCTTTCAAGTGATACACAAACTCGCGGAGCGCACCGGGCGTAATCTCCGTCGCCTTCGCGATGCCTTGCGCGCGCATGAATACCGCGCAACGAATGACATCCCGACGGTAGGCCTCGATGGTGCGCGGCGAGGCGCCCTCCTCGAGCCCGAGCGCGTCCTCGAACGCCACGAGGTGGAATCCTCGGCGAAGGAGTTGCTCAGTCGGTGACGGGTCCGGCACAGGGGCGGTCACGGCTGTTTTCGCTGCCGACGCCACCAGAACACGCACACGGCTGCGACCACGATGGCGACTGCCACGAGGCCAACCGTTCGTTGTTGTCCGGCCACCTGCGCCAGCAGGACGTCGGCATTCGCGCCTGCCCGGAAGGCCAGCACGCAGACCAGTCCGTACCAGGCGCCTGAGGCCACCGACATGGAGATCAGGGCTCGCAGGGCGCCGATGCCCATTGCACCCGCCAGGGGGGGCACCACGGCTCGTACACCGGGGAGGAAACGGCTCACAATGACGGCGAACAATCCCTGCGTTTTAAAGCGCTCCGCGATCCGTTCGGTGACGCCGGCGGGAAATAGCGAGGGGAAGCGATGCGTGAGCCACGGCAATCCGAAGCGATGCCCCAGGCCGTACATCATCATGGCCCCCCCGATATTCCCGATCATCGTTGCGGTCCAGACACCGATCACGCTCCCGTTACCGCGGGCCGCCACAAAGGCACCGAGCGCGATGACGGTATCCGCCGGCAGCGGCGGAAAGACGTTCTCCGCGAACGCGGCGAGTACGAGCGCACCGTACAGCAGCGGATCCGGCAGCGACGAAAGCCAGGCGAGGATGTCGGTCACGCACCCTTCCGATGCATGGGCGATGCCGCGGGCGCGCCGCGGATCAGGGGAGCGGCAGGACAGTGGCGGTGGCCATGACCGCCAGCCCTTCCTCCCGGCCGATCCATCCCATCGACTCGTTCGTCTTGCCCTTCACGAAGACGTCGATATCGGTGACGGCGAGGAGCTCCGCGAGCCGTGCCCGGATCGCCGCGCGATGTGGACCGATCTTGGGGCGTTGGGTGACCACCGTGATATCGACGTTCCCCACGCGCCAGCCGGCGTGGTGTAGTCGCGCCACGGCGGCTGACAGCATGACTGTAGAATCCTTGCCCCTATTGGCGGCATCGGCGTCGGGAAACATCTCGCCGATATCGCCAAGCGCCGCCGCTCCCAGGAGCGCATCGGTGACGGCATGACAGATCGCATCGCCATCGGAGTGCCCCGCGCAGTGCATATCGGCCGGGATGTCGATGCCGCCCAGTCGCATTGGCCCGCCGACTTCGAACCGATGCGAGTCGTACCCGATACCGACGCGTAGTGGCAGCGCCGCGCTCACGCCGCCACCGTCTCGTGTGCCTTGTGCGCCGTCGAACCACCCGAGATGATCGAGTAATCCTGTCGCCGCCGCGCCGGCGTGAATCCCGCGTCGCGGATCAGTCGATCGAGTTCATCGACCGTCGTGCGGTGCGTGGTGTTCGCCGCCGACACGACGTTCTCTTCGATCATCAAGGATCCGAAATCGTTGCAGCCGTAGTTGAGCGCCATCTGCCCGACCTTCATGCCCATCGTCACCCAGCTCGACTGCAGATTCGGCACGTTGTCGAGCACGATGCGCGAAATCGCGACCGTGCGCAGATACGTGATCGCATCCGTTTTCGGCATGTGCGACATGGACGGCGTGTTCTCCGGCTGGAGCGGCCACGTGATGAACGCCGTGAACCCGCCGGTTCGCGCCTGGAGATCGCGAACGCGCTGAAGATGCTCAATGCGTTCGGCCAGCGACTCACCGATGCCGTACATCATCGTGACCGAGGTTTTCATGCCCTCATTGTGCGCGAGCTCCATGATCTCGAGCCAGCGATCGGCGCCGGCCTTTTTGGGCGCCACGATATCACGCACGCGCTGCACGAGGATTTCACCGCCGCCGCCGGGGATCGAATCAAGACCGGCTGCCTTCAGCTCGCGGATCACGTCGCGCGCCTCCATGCGGAAACGTGTGGCGAAGAAGTCGACTTCGCTTGGCGAGAACCCGTGAATGTGGATCGGATGATACTGCTTGATGTAGCGCATCAGATCCAGATACCACTCGAACGGAATGTACGGGTTGTGCCCACCCTGAATCAGGATCTGCACGCCGCCCATCGCCTTCGTCTCCTCGATTTTGTCACCGATCTGCTCGAAGGACAGCGTGTACCCTTCCCCATGCTTCGGACGGCGATAGAAGGCGCAGAAACCGCAATCCGCGACGCAGACATTCGTGTAATTGATGTTGCGGTCGACGATGTAGGTGACGACTCCATGAGGGTGCTTCGCCTGTCGCACGCGATCGGCTTGCATGCCGAGTTCGAGCAGCGGCGCGTTGGTGTACAAATCGAGAAGGTCACGCATGGATGTTTCTCTTGCTACCGGCAGCACACGGGAAGTCGATCACGCGGCCGGCAGGAACGCGAGGGTGCCATCAGGCACGCGCCCTGCCAGAACGAGTCGACGAAAGAATTCGGTGAGCCCCGCGAGATGCGGGTACGACAGACGATAGTCCAATCCTGAGAAGTACTCGGCACACGCTTCACGCGATACACCGGTGGCCAACGCCGCCTGAGCGGACAACTGATCGATATGGGCCAGCCCCCAGTCACGCGAGGCGATCAGCGAGGCGTGTGCCGACAAGGCGTCGTGAACCGGCGCCCGACGCTGTGCGACCCACACCGCGAACACGAACGGCAATCCCGTCCACGATTTCCAGGCGCCACCGAGGTCCTCGCGATGCGGATAGCGATCGGCCCAGGCTCCGCCGCGAGTCGCCTGATCGAAGAGCTTGAGCGCGGCATCCCCAATCACCAGCCGCGCCTCATGCGGTTCATCTTCGAAGCGTTCGACGTCAGCGAGTTCGGCGTCGCCCAGCACAAACTCTGGACGGCAGCGCCACACGTTCTCGAACAGCAGTTCCAGCAACGCAACCGACGTCATGGAGCTGCGGCTCACGATCACCTTGCGTCCGCCGAGTGCCGACGGCGGATATTTACTGAACAGCATGACGCTTCGCACGGGGCCGTCGCTCGTGATCCCGAGCTCCGGCAACAACAAATAGCGCGTGGCATCACGCGCGTACTCGACCGCCGACACGACGCTGACGTCCAGCGCACCGTCGGCCATCAATCGGTTGAGCACGGTGGGGATCCCCGTGATCAATCTCCCGTTGAGCGGCACGATCCCACGATCGATCGCGCCGTAAACGGGAAAGCAGTTGATATACGGGATGCGCCCCACGCGCAGCATATCGTTCAGCCCGATGTGCCGGCGAGCGGCGCGACCGCCTCGTCGATCACACCGGTCTCGTCGGGCCCGAACTCCCGCAGGATGCGATAGAACGAATCGCGCTCCGCCGGCACCTTGCCGGCGCCGCGGATAAGTCCGAGCAGCTGCGGCAACGTCAGGCCCTGCGGTGTGTGCGCGCCGACGGCGTGGTAGATTTTTTCGCGCACGACGGTGCCTTCGATGTCGTTCACGCCGAAATGGAGCGAAATCTGTGACACCGGCGTGGACACCATGATCCAGTGCGACTTGATGTGCTCGAAGTTGTCGAGAAACAGTCGGCCGACGGCAAGGTTGCGCAGATCGTCGAAGCCGGTTGTGGCGGTGCCCTCGCGTCCGAGCGTCTTTCCGAGTTCGTTGTCGTCGGGGTGATACGCCAGCGGGATGTAGGCGAGGAAGCCACCCGTCTCGTCCTGCAGCTCGCGCAGCATGTTCAAATGCTGCATGCGATCCTCGATCGTTTCGACGTGCCCGTACAACATCGTGCAGTTCGAGCGGATGCCGAGCGTGTGCGCGGTACGATGTACATCGATGTAATCGGCGCCGCCGAGCTTCTTGTCAGCGATGACGTCGCGCACCGCAGCGCTGAACGTTTCGGCGCCGCCGCCGGGGAGCGTGTCGAGGCCCGCCTCTCGAAGGGCAATCAGCACCGCGGCACGGCTCATCTTCTCGATACGTGCAATGTGCGCGATCTCGACGGCCGTGAGCGCCTTGATATGTACCTGCGGATGCCGCGCCTTGAGTGCGCGGAACATCGTCTGGTAGTACTCGAGGCCAGCCTGCATATCGAGGCCGCCGACGATGTGGAACTCCCGGGTGATCGTGCCGTCGGCCCGATCAGACTCCGCCAGCACCTGATCGATGGTATAGCGGTAGGCGCCCGCTTCCTTCGGCAATCGCGCAAACCCGCAGAACACGCACGTCGTGCGCAGCACGCAGACGTTCGTGGGATTGATGTGCTGATTGGACGCAAAGGTCACGCGGTCACCGTGACGGGCACGGTTGGCCGCATCGGCCATGGCGCCAACGCCGAGCAGATCCGGCGAGCGGAAGAGGGTGGCACCATCGTCGAGGGACAGGCGCTCACCCGCGCGCAGCTTTTCCCCGATGGGGCGCAGCGCGGGATCACGGAGTCGCTCGAGATCAAACGGAAGAGACACAGGCATCAGGGCGTACTCGGGCAAGTGCGCGAACCATTCGCGCAGATCTTCACCTCGATGAACGCCCCGACGGGCCTAGTCGTGCCACCGTCGGAGAGCGATCGAGACGTTGTGACCACCGAAGCCGGAGCTGTTCGAGATCGCGACGTTCACCGCCCGCTCCCGCGGCGTGTTCGGCGTGTAGTCGAGAAGGCACTCGGGATCGGGAGTCGTGTAGTTGATCGTGGGTGGAACCATGTTGTCGCGCATCGCCAACGCGCAGGCGATAAACTCTACGGAGCCAGCCGCGCCGAGCATATGGCCGGTGGCGGACTTGGTCGAGCTGACCGACAGCACGCTCGCGTGATCGCCGAACACCGCCTGAATTCCTTTCGACTCGTTGGGATCGTTGAGCGGCGTGGACGTGCCGTGGGCGTTGATGTAGTCGACGTCCGTGGGAGCGAGGCCGCCGTCCTTGAGCGCGCCGCGCATGGCCCGCTGGAGCCCTTCGTGCGCTTCCGGCTGCCCCGTGAGGTGATAGGCATCACCCGTGGCGCGGTAGCCTACGATCTCGCCGTAAATACGCGCGCCGCGACGGCGTGCATGTTCGAGTTCCTCGAGCACGACGACACCGGATCCCTCGCCCATGACGAAACCGTCGCGATCCTTGTCGAATGGACGCGAGGCGGTGGCGGGCGATTCGTTGCGCGTGGAGAGGGCGCCCATGTTTGCAAAGCCGCCGATCGACATCGGCGTGACGGCTGCCTCGGCGCCTCCGGCGAACATCACATCGGCGTCGCCGTACTGGATGATCCGGAACGCGTCGCCGATCGCATGCGCGCTGGATGCACAGGCGGAGACAGTGGCATAGTTCGGCCCCTTCGCCTGCAGTCGCATGGAGACGATGCCGGCGGCGATGTCACCGATGAACATCGGGATGAAGAACGGCGAAATCTTGCTCGGCCCGAGCGTGCGATAGACATCGTGCTGGTCTTCGAAGCTGCGAATACCGCCAATGCCACTGCCGATGATGACACCCATCGTTTCCGGGTCGATGGCACCCGGAACGATGCCGGCGTCGGCCGCCGCCTGCACCGACGCCGCGACGGCGTACTGCGCATACACGTCGGCGCGCTTCGCTTCCTTGCGGTCCATGTACGCCAGCGGGTCGAACTGCTTGACCTCGCAGGCGAACCGCACGGAATACTTCGACGCATCGAACTTCGTGATGTCAGCGCCCCCGGACACACCCGAGAGCAAGGACCGCCAGGTCGTCGCTACGTCGTTGCCGACAGGCGTAACGGCACCAAGCCCCGTAACGACGACCCGCCGCCGCATTAGCCCGCGACCTTGGCCTCAAGGTAGGCCACCGCATCGCCGACCGTGCGGAGCTTCTCAGCATCCTCGTCGGGGATGTCGATGTTGAATTCTTTCTCGAACTCCATGACCAGTTCGACGATGTCGAGCGAGTCGGCGCCGAGGTCTTCGATGAAGCTCGCCTCGGGCGTGAGCTTCTCGCGCTCCACACCGAGCTCCTTTTCGATGATATCCTTGATCTTCGACGCGTGATCCGACATAGGAACGATCCTCTGGGCTGTTGGAGAAGTTGAGAGTGGGGAACTTAGCCATGCAAGGGCGTCGCAGGGAGGGCTTGACGACAAGAACCGCAAAGTCCGCCCTCGCCGCCGGCGAACTACATGACCATACCGCCGTCCACCACGAACACCTGACCGGTCACATAACTGGTCAGGTCTGAAGCAAGCACAGCCACCATGCTTGCGATGTCCTCGGCGCGGCCGAGGCGCTCAAGCGGAATTCCCGCACTGAGCGCACTGCGCGCCTCCGGAGTCATCGCCGCCGTCATGTCGGTATCGATGAATCCGGGGGCCACCACGTTGGCCAAGATATTCCGTGACGCGAGCTCCTTGGCGATCGACTTGGTCAGGCCGATCAGTCCCGCCTTGCTCGCGGCGTAGTTCGCCTGCCCCTTATTGCCGATCAGCCCGACCACGCTGGCTACGTTGATGATGCGGCCGTAGCGGCGCTTCATCATGCCCCGCGACGCGGCACGACAGGTCGCAAACGCCCCGCGCAGGTTCGCATTGATGACCGCGTCCCAGTCGTCGTCCTTGAGGCGGACGAGCAGGTTGTCGCGGGTCAAGCCGGCGTTGTTGACCAGAATATCCAGCTGACCAAAATCCTTTTCGACGGCGTCGACCAGCGCGATGGCCTGCGCCGTCTCGGAGACGTCGGCGGCGTAGCCCCGCGTCTCGACGCCCGTCTGCGCTGCGATCTCCTGCGCGGCGGCATCAGCGCGCGCCTGATCGCGCCCGGTGACGGCCACGCGCGCGCCGGCCGTCGCCAAGGTACCGGCGATGGCACGTCCGATGCCGCGGGTCGATCCGGTCACCAGCGCCACGCGACCGGTCAGGTCGATGTGAAGTCCGCTCATAAGGCAGTGGTAGGATTCGAAGTCGTCAACGTCGGGCGAGGTCGCCGGCGAGCCTAAGCAACGTCTCGACTTCAGCGACGGTCCCGCACGAAAGAGTTTTTACCGACGGAGCGAGGCGTCGCAACAGGCCGATCAGCACAGCGCCGCTGCCGATCTCGACGAAGGTCGCATCGGGGTACTGCTCGACCAGCAGGCGGCTGACGCGAGTCCACTGGACCGGCGCCGTGAGCTGCTGCACGAGCAGATCGCACGCGACGCTGGCCGAGGTGACCGGCGTCGCATTTACGTTGGCGACCACGGGCACGCGCGGATCGCTCCACGCTTCCGCGCGCAGTGCGTCGCGGAGGCCTGCCATCGCCGGTTCCATGAGCGGCGAGTGGAACGCGCCACTGACCGGCAGCGGGAGACAGCGCTTGGCGCCGGCGGCCTTGGCTAGGTCCATGGCGCGCTCGACCCCAGCCACTTCTCCGGAAATAACGACCTGTTCGTCGCTGTTATAGTTCGCCGGCACGACGAGTCCACGCTCAGCCGTGGCCTGCGCGCACATCTCGTCGATGGATGACGTAAGCACGCCAAGGATCGCGGCCATCGCGCCTGGCCGGGTCACGCCCTGCTCGTACATCAGCGTGCCACGACGGCGCACGATGCGGGCGGCGGCCGCGACGTCGATCGCGCCGGCCACGTGATACGCCGAAAACTCACCGAGCGAGTGGCCGGCGGCGGCGCGCACCTGCGGACCGATCGCGCTCTGCACGACCGCCCAGACCGCGGCGCTGTGCGCCAGCAACGCCGGCTGTGCGTTCAGGGTGCGCGTGAGCTCATCGGACGGCCCTTCGAATGCGAGCGTCGAGATCGACGCACCGACGGCGTCGTCGACCGCTTGAAACACCGCGCGAGCGGCCGGAAAGGCATCGGAGAGATCCTTGCCCATGCCCACCTTCTGCGCCCCCTGACCAGGCAGCAGCAGCACGTATTCCATGTCGTTCCGGATGTCTGGTTCGGAGTGGCTGGCGATCAGAAGCGAGCGACCAGGGATCCCCATGTAAAGCCGGCGCCGAAGGCGGCGAACAGCACGGTCGATCCGTCCTTCACGCGCCCTTGCTCAACCGCATCGCTGAGGGCGATCGGGATCGAGGCCGCCGAGGTGTTGCCGAAGCGATCGACGTTGACGAACACTTTGTCCATCGAGATGCCGACATGCTTCGCCGTTGCCTCGATGATTCGCACGTTGGCCTGATGCGGAATGAGCAGATCGACATCCGCCGCCGTGAGACGCGCGCTGTCGAGCGCCCGATCGGTCGCTTCCGCCATCGATCGCACCGCGTGCTTGAACACTTCGCGACCGGCCATGCGCACATAGTGGCGCTTCTGCTCGAACACCTCGGGCGAGAACGGTTCCACGCCGCCACCGGCCGGACGCCACAGTAGTTCGGCGAGTGCGCCATCCGAGCGCATGAACGACGAGAGCACACCCTTGGTGCCGCCCCGCTCCTTGTTGCGACGCAGCACGGTCGCACCGGCGCCATCCGCAAACAGGATGCAGGTATTTCGATCGGTCCAGTCGACGATCGTGCTGAGCTTCTCGGCCCCGATCACGAGCACCGTGTCGGCCGAACCACTCGCGATGAGCGACTCGCCCATGATCGCGCTGTACAGCCAACCCGAGCAGGCCGCCGAAAGGTCGAAGGCCGCGGCACGCGTGCATCCCAGTGCCGTCTGAATCTCCACCGCCGTGGCAGGGAGCAAGTGATCGGGTGACGCGGTACCGAGAATGATGACATCGATCTCGCCCGGCTGCACGCCGGCGCGCGCCATGGCCATGCGCGACGCCTCGGCCGAGAGCGACGTCAGCGTCTCGCCGTCTTTCGCGATATGACGCTGCTTGATACCGGTGCGATCGACGATCCACTCATCATTCGTTTCGAGCCCCATCGCGGCAATGTCCGCGTTGGTCATGATGTTTTTTGGCACGGCG
Organism: Gemmatimonas sp.; assembly: GCF_046594945.1. Classification (GTDB taxonomy): domain Bacteria; phylum Gemmatimonadota; class Gemmatimonadetes; order Gemmatimonadales; family Gemmatimonadaceae; genus Gemmatimonas. The sequence goes on from NZ_JBKJRB010000084.1 coordinate 12,687, forward strand.
TGACCCGTGCCGGCGATGTAGGCGATCGGTCGCTTCATGCGGCGTTTCCGGACGTGGTTGGCATGGATTCCGAGAGCCGACGGCCGATCTCGTCGGTCATGCCGGACTCGTACGCGCGCAACGCCACCATGATGGCGTTCTCCATGGCGCGCGGCGAACTCTTCCCATGCGAGATGATGCTGACTCCCCGGACCCCGAGCAGCGGTGCCCCACCCTGTTCGTCGACATCGAGCTGCGTGAGGGAGCGGGCAATGGCGCGGGCATCGAGCCCGGCGACCTTCGCGACCATCCCGATCAGCATGGGCCCGATGCTTTCGTAGAACTTGAGCAGGACGTTTCCGGTGAAGCCGTCACAGACTACAACGTCGATCACGCCGCGATCGCAGCAGCCGTTCGGAATATCGCGCCCCTCGACGTTGCCGAGGAAGTTCAATCCCGCGACGAGCAGCCGCTGATGAGCGTCCTTCACCGCCACGTTGCCCTTCTCGGGTTCTTCACCGACGGAGAGGAGGCCGACCGCCGGATTTGCTCGTCCGAGCAAGGCTCGAGCGTAGACGGTACCGATACGCGCAAACTGCACCAGCTCCTCAGGGGAACAGTCCATGTTGGCGCCGGAATCGAGCACCAGGATGGGGTCCTTCGCGGTCGGGAAAATGGTGCCGATGGCGGGGCGCGTGAGGCCCGGGTGCAGTTTGAGGTGCACGAGCGAGGCGGCCATTTGCGCGCCGGTGTTGCCGGCGGAGACGAAGCCGTGGGCGAGTCCATCGGCCACGCGCTTAATGCCCACAACCATGGAACTGTTGGTCTTTCCCCGGAGGGCGACAGTCGGCCGATCGGTCATGGCGATCACCTCAGGCGCGTCGACGATGGAGAGTCGATCACGGACGCGCGTCAAATCGGCGAAGTCGCCGCGCAGCAGCGCGTCGAGCTCCGCCTCGATGACCGAGGTCTGTCCTACGAGTTCTATGTGATGCTGCGGCGGCAGCGCTCCAAGCGCTTGGAGTGCGCCAGCGATGGGGGCCCGGGGGGCAAGGTCACCCCCCATGGCATCCACGGCGATGCGCGCCAAACTTACGCTTCCTGCGCAGTTACCCGCTGCTCACCCGCATAGAACCCACACTCGTTGCACACGCGGTGCGGGCGTTTCATCGTGCCGCACTGCGGACACGACTGAATAACAATGGCGGGCGCGACCTTGTGGGTGTTGCGGGCGCGCTTCCGCCGCTTCGATGTACGGCGCTTCGGTACGGCCATGGGACTCTGACCTGAACGTTCGAGACGAGAAGAACCGTTTAGGCGTCGGAACCACGCAGATCGCGCAGACCGGCCCAACGGGGATCAGTTGAAGGAGCACACGCGCATGCTCCACTATTGCGATCGGCGCCACAGGTCGCGCAGAAGCCTTGACAATCTTCTCGGCAGAGCGCGAATGCCGGAACGGCCAGAAGCCATTCCTCTCGCACCGCCGGACGGATATCAAGCTCTCGCGCCCCAGCGGGGATCGGAAATACGTCCTGCTCGTCCGCGTCGTCGAGACCTGACTCTGCGAACAGCATATGCACGTCTTCCGATACAGCGACCGTCACTTCGCACAGGCAACGCCTGCAGTCCGTGACCGCCGCCCCTTCCAGCCGGCCGCTCAGATAAAAGCGACCGTGACCTGCAGCAGAGAGCCGGCCAGTGACGTACACACCGGCACCAGCCGGGCGCGTATCGTCCGACTCCCACACCGGATCCGATATGTCGAGCACTCCGTCCACGCTCTCCGCACGCGCTTCCAGACTCCGGATGTCAAAGCACAGCATAGCCGTGTAATGTAGAACGAACGCCCCTCCGACACAAGGGCTGACGCTCCCATCCTCTCCACCGCTCGGCACGTCCAAGTAACGCACCGACCGAGAGTTAGCCGATCCGGCCGCTCAGCGGGCGAGGACGTCCGTGCCGGCGAAGAAGAACGCCGCCTCGAGCGCCGCATTGTCGTCGGAATCGGAGGCGTGAATCGCGTTCCGTCCCTTTGACTCGGCGTACAGCTTCCGCACCGTGCCCTCGGCGGCTTCGGACGGGTCCGTCGCGCCGATCACGGTGCGCAGCGTCGCCACGGCGTCGTCGCGCTCGAGCACGAGCGGCATGCACGGGCCGCTGGTCATGAATTCAACGAGCTCGCCGAAAAACCCGCGCTCCCGATGGACGCCATAGAACTCCCCGGCCTGCGCGGTGGAGAGGTGCATGACGCGCGCCGCCTTGATGGTGAAGCCCGACGATTCGAGCAGCGCGATGATGAGGCCGGCCTTGCCATTGGCGAAGGCGTCCGGCTTGACGATGGTAAGAGTGCGACGACCAGCCATGAGTCAGGATCCGATCAATTTGCGAACGATGTCCCCGCGCGTGAGAAAGCCGACCAATCGGTCATCCTTCACGACAGGCACCCGGTCGACGTCCTTGTTGAGCATCAGGGACGCCACCTCGGCGAGCGGCTGCTCGGGCGCCACACACAGAACCTGACGGGTCATGATGTCGCGCACCGTGCGCCGCGCCGCGGCTGGCGGCTGGAGTGCGTTCACACCCCCGGCGCGCGGAAGATAATGGCTTAGGAGATCCCGCAAGAGCTCACGCTCACTCAGCATGCCGATCACCCGGTTCGATTCGTCCACGACCGGGAGTCCGCCGAGTCCGGCCCGCAGCATCTCCAGCACGGCGCTCCGCAACGGCGCCTCGGGGCCGACGGTGCGCGGACGCTCCGACATCAGTTCGCGGACGGTGAGCTGCGCCGGCAGCTCTTTCCCCGTGAACTGCGGCAACGCGAGCAGCTGGGCCGGGGTCGCGACCGCCAGCGCCGCCGCCACACTCGCTGGCGTGGAAAGCACGCGGACGAGGGCACTGACCACCTGAAGATGCCGGGCCATCTGGCGCGGGGGCGCGCACACGAGCACTACCAGACGCGCCCGCTGGAGCTCGTCGTCGTCGAGCACGCGCACGACGTCGTGGGGCGCGACCCCGATCGCGACGACGAGGTCCCGCACCGCATCGGTGCGGTAGTGCAGCACGAACGCCCGGTCAGCGAGTCCCACGATGTCCTCGCTCCGCGCCTCTTCAATGCGCTCGCGGAGCAGGTCGGCATTGGACAGCGCCCCGCTTTGATCGAGTGATACGCAGAGCGCTTCGGCCGCATCGGCGACGGTTCCGGCCATCAGCGGCATGACGATGCGCGAGGCGACGAGCAGATCGGCGAGACGTTGCGGCGTGGTGGGCATACACGGAATCTGCGCGCTCCTGGGCACGCGACCCATAGGTCGTGCACAAGAAAGTGGGGCGGATCACGACCGTCGTGATCCGCCCCACTACCAGACCCGTGCAACCGCGCGTTTACGCCAACCGCGCCTTGATCAGGTCGACGAAGTCCACCGGGCGCTGTGCGACGCCCATGCCGGCAGCCAGGAACGACTCGATCTTCTCGGCGGCCGTGCCTTCCGAGCCGGAGATGATCGCACCGGCGTGGCCCATACGGCGGCCCGGCGGAGCGGTCTGACCGGCGATGAAGCCGACCACCGGCTTCTTCATGTGCGCCTTGATGAACGCCGCCGCTTCCTGCTCGTCGGTTCCGCCGATCTCGCCCATCATCGCGATGGCCTTCGTCTGGGGATCCGCCTCGAAGGCCGCGAGGCAATCGATGAAGTTCGTGCCGTTGATCGGATCACCACCGATGCCGACGCACGAGCTCTGGCCGATGCCGGCCTGCGTGAGCTGGTTGACGATCTCGTACGTGAGCGTGCCGGAACGGCTGACGACCCCGACGTGACCGGGCATGCAGATACGACCCGGAATGATGCCGACCTTCGACTGGCCTGGCGTGATGAGCCCCGGGCAGTTCGGGCCGATCAGACGCGCGCCATGGTCCTTCACGTACGGGTACACCTTGGTCATGTCCAGTACGGGCACGCCTTCGGTGATGCAGACGATGAGCTTCACGCCCGCCGCCGCCGCTTCCATCATCGCATCGGCCGCGAACATTGGCGGCACGTAGATGACGGACGTATTCGCGCCCGTGGCCTGCACGGCGTCGTACACGGTGTCAAAAATTGGTACGGTGCCTTCGAACTTCTGGCCGCCCTTCCCCGGCGTCACGCCGGCCACGACTTGCGTGCCGTACTCCATCATCTGCTTGGCATGGAACGAGCCGTCGCGGCCCGTGATGCCCTGCACGATCAGTTTGGTGCCGTGGTCGATGAAGATGCTCACGCGGCACCTCCCTTCGTCGCGAGTTCGACGGCGCGCTGCACGGCCGCATCCATGTCGTTCGACGCCGAGAAGCCGTTGTCCTGCAGGATCTTCAAGGCAATCTCCTCGTTGGTGCCGGTGAGACGGATTACGATAGGCACCTTGAGCGGGTTCGCCTTGGTCGCCGTGACGATGCCATTGGCCACGTCATCGGTGCGCGTAATGCCGCCGAAGATGTTGAACAGGATGCACTTCACGTTCGGATCGGACGTGATGATGCGCAACGCGTTCACGACCTTCTCCGGATTCGACGAACCGCCAATGTCGAGGAAGTTGGCCGGATCGCCCCCGTAGTACTTCACGAGGTCCATGGTGGCCATGGCGAGGCCAGCGCCGTTCACGACGCAGCCGACGTTGCCGTCGAGCTTGATGAACGTGAGGTTCGAATTGCGCGCGTCGACTTCGCTCGGCGCTTCCGACGACTCATCGCGCAACGCGGCGATCTCGGGGCGGCGATCGAGTTCGTTGTCGTCGATCACCATCTTGCCGTCGACCGCGATCAGTTCACCCGTCGGGGTGAGCACCAGCGGATTGATTTCCGCGAGCGAACAGCCGGCATTCATGAACGCAGCGTACAGCTGTTGCATGATCTTCGCGGCCTGACGCGCGAGCTTGACGTCCTTGAACAGGAAGAAGCCCATACGCATGGCTTCGAACGACAGCAATCCATACCGCGTGTCGACCGGATGATACAGAATCAGTTCCGGCGTGCTCGCGGCGACTTCTTCGATGTCGATGCCGCCAGCCGCGCTCACCATGAACACCGGCTTCTTGGTCGCACGATCGACGATGATGCCGACGTACGCTTCGGAACCGATGTCGGCGGCGACGGTCACCAGCACCTTCTCCACCGTGAGATCCTTGATCGACATGCCGAGAATGGCGGTCGCCTTCTCCTTGGCTGCTGCAGGCGTCGGGCAGAACTTCACGCCACCGGCCTTGCCGCGTCCGCCAGCATGCACCTGCGCCTTCACCATCACTGCCACGCCGTAGCGCTGGGCAATGGCTTCCGCCTGTTCCGGCGTCGTCGCGATCTCGCCAGGCGGGATCGGCACACCGGCCGCCCGCAACAGCTCTTTCGCCTGATACTCGTGTAGGTTCACGCGTTCTCCGAATCGAGGAATGTCATCGGTTCAATGCTAGGTGGTCGTGCGAGACGACAGCAAACGGCCTGTCGTGCACAGCGCGCCCGTACGAGTTCGGCACCGTGAACCGGCGATGCCGAACACGGCCGCGTTCATTGCGGCGGTCGTTCCAATACGCGGCCCAGACTATCAAACGCTGCACCCAACTTCGCCCAATCGCCGCGCCGGAGGGCCTCCCGCATCGCGGCATACCAGCGTCGGGCTGCACCCGACGACGGGCCCTCCTCGTCTAAGCCTGCCACGGGCACCGCTGGCATCGGGATATCACCCATCCGTCCCAAGGCCTCGACCAGCGTCGCCCCAACTCCCAGTCGGACGCCGTCCGACGCCACGACACGCGCGACGGCGGCGGCGCCTTCAGCGCGATTCGAGAACAGCGGCTGCACCAGCAAGGGACCGGTTGTGCTCATCAGCGTCGTAACCCGTCCGGCTCGGCTGCGCGGTTCGCGTCGGGAACCGTCGGGCATCGTGCCCCGTGCGCTATCGAGCGCGGCCTGCATCCGCGCAGTCATGATACGCCAACGCTGACGCGGAATCGTGGTCGAGTCCCACCACGTTTGGCGGGCGAGGCCACCGCCTACAGTCACGATACCGCCAATCTGATCACCATCGTCGAGCAGCGGCACGCTCCACGCCACCAGACGCTCGCGATCGATTCCGATCCAGTGCGGCGGCGGTGCGCCGCCGACCAGGGCGCTGTCCGGCAATTGCCGAACGACCGAGCCCTCCAGTCGCGAGCCATACCGGGCGAACGACTTGATCTGCGCGACGGCACTTTCATTCGCCGGCGGCAGCTGCGACACGAGTAGCGGGGGTAATTCACCGGGGGCCGCAAACAGCGTCGGCAAACGGGTCATCCACGTACGCGTCGGTGCATCGGGGCGCGGCGCCGCCACCAGTCGCACCTGTCCAGTGGACGCTTCGACGACGGCGGTAGCGGCCAGCCGAAAGTAGCTGTAGACGCCTGTCGCCAGCTGCCAGTGCTGACTCAGCGGATAGCGATCGGAGGCGCTATACAGCTGCAACGTCCAATACAATCGACCGTCGTGCACGAGTGGCAGCACCTCGTTGCCCTGCACGAAGATCGGTGCCAGGCGCTCCACGCGTTCGCGCACATCGCGATGTGTCACGAGCAGCGGTTCGACGGCCGTCGTGTCCGCCTCGAGCAGCGACAGGTCTCGGAGTGCCCACGCATGCGCGATGCGCGCCCGTAACGACGTCAGCGAGACGCCGCGAACACCACGGGCATGCTCAGCATCGATCAGGCGGACGCCGTGCAGTCCTGGTCCGACAAGCGGCTCGTCGCCGGCATAGTCGTCCGAGATTGGTGCAAACTCGACTTGGCTATCACGCAGCGTCGGCCGCGTGGCATCGAGGGCCGACACTTGCCAGCCTTGCGCGCCTCCCACGGCTCGGCGGACGACGAGCGCGGTGATTCGGTCGCCGACGACCGTCCACCCGATGGGCGCCACGTCGCGTAGAGACTGACCGGCCGGCGTCTTGTCGCGAGGTTCACTCTCAGGCGTGCGGGTGGCGGCTAGCGCGTCCCCCATTGTGCCGCGATCCCAGAGGCTGAGGCGCGACGGGAGCGCGGTGCGCTCCATTCGCGTGAGCGCAGCGGCACCGCTATCCCGATGCACGACCCGCATGCCTTCAACATCGAAGGCGCGTCGGCTGTAGAGTGCGCGGGACGCGAGGTAGTCGAGATCGCGCGTAGCTGGCTCGCCGAGAAGGCTCGTGCGGGCGAGTACCGCCGGGGCGACATGCCGCAGGCCCAGCGCCGCGACGAGGACGATGGTGAGCGCGAGAAAGGCCGCGCGAAGCTGGCCAACCCAGCCGGTTCGAAACACCACCAGCGCGGCGAGCGCACTGCCGAACGACAGCAGGGAGTCCATCCGCAGCGTGACCCGATGATCGACCTTGAGAAACAGGCCATCCGGCCCGCTGCCCTGTCGCAACAAGTCGAACGCGTCAAGCCGGTAGCTCCAGGCCAACAGCAGCAGGACGATCGCCCCGAGGACACTGAGGTGCCGTCGCACGTGCGTGGACGCGGCAACGCGGCGACCTTCCATGCGCAAGCTGCGCGTAAGCGCGTAGAGCACGACGACCAGCGCGGTCATCGACACCACGCTCACCAGTGACCAGAGATACAGCGTCTCCTCGACCGGTAGCCAGTACAGGTAGAAGCCGAGATCGCGCCCAAGCACGCCCTCGATCTCTTCGAACGGTAACCCATGCCGTAGCAGCGCGAGATCCACCCAGTTGGTGAGTGGAAGCGCGAGCACACCGCCCACCGCGAGCGCAAGGACCACGGTGACGGCCATGAGCCGTTGCCCCGAGATCATCGCGACCAGTTCGAGATTGGCCACGCGTGACGGCACGGCCACCGCCACGATCGTACGGCGGACGGCGTGCAGATTGGCGAAAGCAAAGAGCGCGCCGAGTCCCCAAGCACCGCCTTGAAGAATCGCCGCGTCGATGACCTGCTCCCAGAAGAGCGCGGGCTGGCCCATCGCCGTAAACCAGGCGTGATCGACAAACAGCGCCGTCACCGCGCGCCCCAGCAGGAGCAACGCGGCAGCGAAAGCCAGACCAAGAATCAGCCCGCCGCGTGCGCCCATCTCAGCGATCCGTTCGCGCGATCAGAGCGAAACACCCTGGGTGTGCAGCCAACCTTCCATCACCCCGCGAATGTCCGCCAAGCGCGCGGCTGAACTGGCCTCGAAGCGAGCGACAATCACCGGCTGCGTATTCGACGCGCGCAGCAGTCCCCAGCCGTCTCCAAACAGCACGCGCACGCCATCCACCTCGATCACATCGTGCGTGGCCTTGAAGTGCGCGGCGGCACGGGCAACGATCGCGAACTTTGACGCTTCATCGGTATCAATACGCAACTCGGGCGTAGACACAAAGGGGGGCACATCGGCGAGCAACTCGTCGATGCGCTTCCCGGAATCGGCAATGATGCGCAGCAGCCGCGCCGCCGCGTACAACGCGTCGTCGTGGCCGTAAAAACCCTCCGTGAAAAACATATGCCCCGACATCTCACCGGCAATCGGCGCGTGCATCTCCTTCATCTTGTCCTTGATGAGGGAATGCCCCGTCTTCCACATCACCGGCACGCCGCCCGCCTGTTCAATGCCGTCCGTCAGCGCCTGCGAGCACTTCACATCGAAGATGATCGGCTGACCGGTCCCGGTACGAGCGAGGACATCGCGCGCATACAGAATGAGAATGTGGTCACCCCAGATGATACGGCCGTCGCGATCCACTACTCCGATACGATCGGCGTCACCATCGAAGGCGACACCGATCTCCGCGCCACTGGCTTTCACGGCCGAGATGCAGTCCTCGAGATTCTCCGGGACCGTCGGATCAGGGTGATGATTGGGAAACGTGCCATCACTTTCGGTGAAGAGGCCGACGCCGTCGATCCCAAGCGCCGTCATCAGCTGCGGGGCGACCAAGGCCGCCGCACCGTTACCGCAGTCGTACACAACTTTGAGCGAAGCGCCGTCGGGACGGGTAATTCGCCCCACGCGGGCCGCGATGTCCGTGACGTAGCGATCGATGACCGACACATGGCGCACGGTGCCGCTACCGGACGGAAACGCGCCGCCTACGATGAGCCGATAGAGCACTTGAATCTCTTCACCATGCAGCGATCCCGTACCGACGCACAGCTTGAACCCGTTGTACTCAGGCGGATTGTGCGATCCCGTGATTTGAATCCCGCCAACAACCGGCTCGTGATGCAGCGTCCAGTACAACAACGGCGTGGGAACAATGCCGACGTCGACGACATCGACGCCGCATTCGGTGAGCCCGCGTACGAGCGCATCGCGCAACGCGTCACCACTAGGTCGGTTGTCACGACCGACGGCGACGGCGCCGGTGATTCCGTTCGTGTCGAGATATGCGGCGTACCCGCGTCCGAGACCGTAGGCCACGTCCTCGGTGAGGTCGGTGCCTACGATGCCGCGGACGTCGTACTGCCGGAAGATCGTCTGACTGATGGACATTATTGGAGAAGGACGAAAGTCGAAACTGAGATCGCACGACGCACGGCGTACACCATCAACGGAAAAAGCTGGCGGCTCGAAGTCGCGGCGCACCATTCGACGTCGGCGCCCCCGCGGACGCTGCGCTGCCGGGAAGTGCGCGACGGGCGAACTCGATCATCGGCGTAGGATAGACGCCCAGTACCAGCAACACCACGCATGTGACCGTAATAAGGGACTGCGCCATCGGCACCGCCGATGGCACTGGATGGCCTTCCGGACGCGGGCGCATGAACATCGCCGAGATCACGGACAGGTAGTACGCCGCCGATACCGCGCTACTGAGTACCACGATAACGGCCAGGATCGTCTGTGGCGTCGTGGCCTGCAGTGCAGCCTGCAGCAGGTACCATTTGGCGAAGAATCCCATGCCCCCGACGATGGGCATGCCCATGAAGGCCAGCAAGAACACCGACATGGACACTGCGAGCCACGGACGGACCAGCCACAGCCCCGCGATATCATCGAGCGTGGGCGAACGGTCGCGTCCACCATTGATTGCGATCAACACGCCAAAGGCGCCCATCGTTGCCAGCGTGTACGACACCGCGTAAAACACCAACGCCGTCGTGCCCGCCGTCGACGCGACCACAATGGCAACAAGCAGATAGCCAGCATGGGCAATGCTGGAATAGGCCAAGAGCCGCACCAGGTTCGTCTGCGAGAGTGCCAGCACGTTGCCAGCAACCATCGTGACGACGGCGAGCCACCACATCGCAGAGTGCCAGCGAGCAGCGGCCCCCGGCATAGCTTCGAGCATGACGCGCGCGAACACCGCAAACGCCGCTGTCTTGACGCAGGCGGACATGAACGCCGTGATCGGCAGTGGCGCGCCGTCGTACACGTCTGGCGTCCACAGATGGAACGGTGCCGCCGCGACTTTGAAACCGAAACCGACCAGCAGGAGGCCTGTGCCGACGATGAACATCGGACCGAGGCGCTGCTGCGTTGCCACCCACTGCGCAATATCGACCAAGCGTGTACTGCCCGTTGCACCGTAGATGAGCGCGATGCCGTACAGCAGGAAGCCCGACGACACGGAACCCAGCAGGAAGTACTTCACGGCAGCTTCCGCCCCGCGCGCACTCCGGCGATTCACACCGGCGAGCACGTAGATCGCGAGTGACATCAGTTCGATGCCGAGGAACACGAACATGAGATCGCGCGCCGCCGCCAGCACCATCATGCCGGTCGCCGCCAGCAGCATGAGCACTGGCACTTCAGGACTGAAGGCGGCGCTTCGGTGATGTTCGGCGTCGAGCAGAATGAGCGAGAGGACCGTGCCCAGCAGGATCACGAGATCGATGGCCCACCGGAACCCGTCACCGGCAATGCGCTGATCGGGCGTCCCGTTCACGCCGTCGCCCCACGCAATCATCACGACCAGTCCGACGAGGAGACAGAGTACGATGCCAAAGCGCGTCAGCGCACTCGTCTTCTCGGCGCCTTCCGCCATGGTGGCGTCGTTGCCCTGCGGACTCCACACCGTCGCCAGCAGCATGACCATCGCACCGGCGCACAACAGGAGTTCAGGAGCTAGGGCGCGAAAAAGCGCGCCGGCCGAAAGTGTAGCGCCCATCAGCGGACCACGGAGACGTTGGGGAGCGAAGTCGCGGCATTCGGACCGAAGCGCACCGACTCGATGATGTTCTGTGAGGCACGCTCGATGCGCTGGAGCATCGGCTGCGGCGAAACACCGAGGTAAATGATGGCGACGGCGAACGCACCCATCACCACACGTTCTCGTGCCGTCAAATCAGTGAGCAACCCGTTCTTCGCAGTATCGATCCGTTCGAACAGAATGCGCTGCAGGGCGCGAAGTCCGTAGGCTGCCGCGAATATCACGCCACTGGTCGCGATCACCGCCAGCACGGGTCGTTCAGCATAGGTGCCGATGAGCACGAGGAATTCACCAACAAAACCGTTCGTGCCAGGTAGGCCGATCGTCGACAACATCACGAGTGTCAGCATGACGCTGAACATCGGTACCACGCGCGCGATGCCACCGAAGCCGGTCATGTCGGTTGTGCCACGCCGATCTTCCAGCATGCCCACCAGCAGAAAGAGCGCCGACGTGGAGATCCCGCTGTTTACGATCGAGATCACAGCCCCCTGCACCGCCTGCTGCGTCAGCGCGAAGCAGCCGAGCATGATGAATCCGAGGTGGCTGATGGAGCTGTACGACACCATGCGCTTCATATCGCGCTGTGACATGGCGAGCAGCGCGCCGTACACGATAGCGATCACCGACAGCACCAGGATCGTACTCCGCACCGTCGGCTCCATCGCGGCAGCCGGAAAGAGCGGGATGGCGAAGCGCAAAATCGCGTAGGCGCCGACCTTGAGGCCAAGGGTGACGGCCGCGAACGTCGGTGCTGCCCCTTGCGCATCAGGAAGCCACGTGTGAAACGGCACCAGCGCCGACTTTACGGCGAATGCCAGGAAAAACGCGCCGAACATCCAGAGCTGGGCGCGCGGCGTGAGCGCGAGTGCCATCAACTGATCGAGATGGAACGACGTGCCGCCACCCATCGTCCACAGCGCGAGAATCGCCACCAACATCAGCAGAGAACCGACGAGCGTGAACAGCACATAGCGCAGGCCGGCGCGAGACTGTCCCGCCGCACCCCACACGCCGATCAGGAAGTAGGTGGGAATCAGCATAAGCTCCCACGCTACATAGAACGCCAGCAAGTCGAGCGTCACGAATACACCGATCAACCCGGTGGTCAGCATCAGCGCGAGGGCGCCGAACGCCGGCGTGCGCACCCGCACGTTGTTCCAGGAGCCAAGCAATGCCAACGGCAACACCACGGCGGTCATGACCACCATGGGAAGCGACAAGCCATCCACACCAAGACTTATGGTGGCCCCGATGTCGGTGAGCCACGGCAGATCGACGCGCGCCTGCCAACCCGACGTCGCAGGGTCATAGATCGACCAGAGCGCGAAGCTCAACAGCGCCTCAATGGACAATGCGGCGAGCGTGAGGGTGCGCGCATCCGGCCCGCCACTCGGCGCCTCCCGGCCGTCCTCGTTGCGTGACATGTCGCGCCCGCCGAAGCGGACCAGCAACGCCGCCGCCATCGGCCAGAGCAGCATGGCCGGCAGTACCCACTGCGCGGCGCCGAGTGAAAGTAGGAAATCGCGCATCGATCAGCTCAGGGTGAGGGCAGCCAGAAGCGCGAGCGCACCGGCTGTCAACAGCCAGGCGTATTTGCCCACGTCTCCATCCTGCAGCTTGCTGCCCACGAGGGCTGCGGTCCGCGACAGCATCGACCCGCCCGCGCTGAAGGCACGATCGACGCCCGTTTCCACACCGCGGGTCAATACGACGTTGGCGAACGCCGAGACGGGTCGCACGATGATCGCGTCCACCAGTCCATCCACGTTATACGCGCGCGCGAGCACACTCTCATCAACCGGCGAGTGCGCCTTATCGGCGATCGGCTTGCGATAGCGAAGCAGCGCAATCAGGATGCCCATCACGGCGACCGTCGTGGCTACGGCCACCAACTTGATCTCTGTCCTATGATCGAGGTGCCCCGTACCCGCCAGTCGAACGGCGCTGCTGCCCGTGACGGGCTCAAGCCAATGCTCGAGAAGACCGACCGGTCCGAGCGGGATGAGCGCCGGCAGGTTGAGCCAACCACCGACAACCGTCAGGGCGCCGAGCACCAGCACCGGCGCGGTCATGATGGCGGGCGCCTCGTGAAGCAGCTCCTGCGCTGTCTCACCGGTACGGTTTCGCCCGTAGAACGTGAGCAGCAGCATCCGCGTCATGTAGATGGCCGTCAGCAGCGCCGTGAGCACGCCGAGTGCGTATGCGCCGTACAACACCGTGCTTCCCGGAATGCCGAGGAGCGACGCGCTTGCGAGGGGACTGCCGTGCGCGCGCGCAAAGACCGACGCGAGAATCTCGTCCTTCGAGAAGAAGCCGGCCAGCGGCGGAATACCCGCGATCGCCAGCGTGGCCAACGTCATCGCCGCCGCCGTCGCCGGCATGTACCTGGCTAGTCCACCCATGTTGCGAAGATCCTGTGGATCGTCGTCTCGGTGCGTGTGGTGATAGGCGTGGTGCATCGCATGAATCACCGAGCCGGCGCCGAGAAACAGGAGCGCCTTGAAAAACGCATGCGTGACAAGATGGAACACCCCGGCGGTATATGCGCCGCTTCCCACGCCCACGAACATGTAGCCCAGCTGCGAAACCGTGGAGTACGCCAGCACCTTTTTAATGTCCCACTGCCGTAGCGCGATCGTGGCGGCGAACAGCGCCGTGAGCGCGCCAACGGCGGTGATCACCAATGAGGCTTCGGGCGCACCTGAAAAGATCGGCGCGGCGCGCGCCACGAGATAGACGCCGGCGGTGACCATGGTCGCAGCATGAATCAGCGCCGACACCGGTGTCGGACCGGCCATGGCGTCGGGCAGCCAGATGTAGAGCGGCAGCTGCGCGCTCTTGCCGGCGCAGCCGATGAACAGGAAGAGCGCAATCGCCAGTACAACGGGGGCGCCGGCCATGCCGCTCAGCGCCGCATGCGCGCCGATGAAGTCGAGCTTCTGC
>NZ_JBKJRB010000094.1:0-26603 GCF_046594945.1 Gemmatimonas sp.
AGTTTGTTCTTGATGATCGGGCCGCCCATCGAGAAGCCGAGCTGGCGACGCACGAACGGCGAGGTGCGCAGAAACGCCGTGTCACGACCCATCTGTTGGTCGCGATAGTAGACGAAGGCCGACCCCTTGAACTCGTTCGTGCCCGACTGCGTCACCGCATTCACCAGCGCGCCGGTGAAGTTGCCCTGTCGCACGTCGTACGGCGAAATGAGCACCTGAAATTCCTTGATGGCGTCGAGCGGCAGCGCGCGGCCACCGACCTGCGCGCCAACGGTCGGCGAGTTGCCAAGACCGAAGCGGTTCGCGAGCGAGACGCCGTCGATCTGAATATTGTTGAAGCGGTTGTTCTGGCCGGCGGCCGAAATACGTCCGTCCTGCGACACGCTGACCTGCGGCGAGTTGCGGATCAGGTCGGTCACGTCGCGATTGAGCGTCGGCAGGCGACGCACGAGCGTATCGGTAAGGACCGTCTGCACGCCCTGACGGGTGGCCGAGAAGTCGGAGGTCGTGGTCACCGCTTCCGTGCGAACCGCGGCCAGCTGCGTCGCCTGTTCCTTCAGCTGGAAGTCGAGGCGCGTGGCCTGCGTGAGACTGACGACGATATCGGCGCGCGTCTGCGGCGAGAAGCCGATCCGACGCGCGGTGACCGAATAGGTGCCGACTTCAAGATTCGGGATGAAGAAGCGACCGTTGTCCCGCGTGATCTGGCTGGCCTTCGCCCCGTTGGAGCGGTTGACCACTTCGACCGACACGTTCGGGACCGGGGCATTCTTCTCGTCCGTCACCAGGCCGGTGATCGCGCCCGTCGTGGTTCCCTGAGCCGCGAGCGGCTTGGTGGGACCAACGGCGAGAGCCACGACCGCGACAGCCAGGCTAAGCCAACGTTGGATACGCATATATGCAGTTTGTCCGTATGTGGAGGAGACGTCCCTCGGCGCTGGACAGACCAGACCGGCCACCGAGATGGCGAAAGCTAGGGTCGTCGTTACAATCGGACAACCAACGGGTGTAACCGGTCGGTCACGGGGGGGCGGCCAACAGCTCAGGGTGCAGGAGGGAGGCTGTCGGGAACTACGAAGCAGGTGAACGGCACGGTGGTTAGTGGCTTTTACTGATGAGCTCGCCGGCAGAGACAAAGGCCGCTGCAGGGTTCCGCAGCGGCCGTGTCTTCCCCCACCCCCCTCACCTGATCAACTGATACACTCAGTTGAACGTGTAGCGGGCACCGAGTTGCATGCGCCACACGTCGGCGATACCGGCGGTGGACTGGTACGACGTATTCAGCAGGTTCGGACCGAAGTTGCGCAGGCGATAGAGCAACGCACCGTTTACGTCCGCACCCTGCGGCAGCAGCGGCTGGTTCGACACGAGCCGCCGGCCTGCGCCCCACTTGTTATTCAGCAGGTTGTCGATGTTCAGCACGTCGAAGCGGATCGAGAGCGTGTTACGCTTCCCGCCGACGTTCTGAAAGATCTCCTGCGTGAGCCCCACGTCCGTGCGGAAGTTGACGGGCAGGAAAACCGCCCCGCGCTCGGCGTATGAACCACGCTTGTCCTTCAGGTACGAATCCTGATTGATATACGCCTCCCACGCCGCCGTCTGCTCAGCGACGGTGAAGGTGCGGACGGCGGTAGCGCAGTTGGTCACGGGCGCCCCAGTGGCGCTGACGCAGTACTGCTGGAAGTTCATCTCGCTTGTGTTGCGCGGCACGTAAATCAGATCGTTCTGCGCCGCTCCGTCGCCGTTGGCATCAGCGCTGAACGTGTAGCTCGTGTTGCCAAGCGTGCGGCCTTCCGTGAAGATCGACAGGCTGGTCGCGCCGAACTTGAAGTACTCCTTACGATACGACAGCGCGAGGAACAAGCGCTTGCCCGGCGAGTTGTTGGAGAACTGGACGCCGGGGTTGTTCGGGTCGCCCGCTTGGGCGTTAGTCGTCCAGTTGGTGGCCGCCGTGGATCCCGGATCGTACGAGTTCCGCGTGACGCCTTGCGCGTACGCCGCCTTCGCGAAGAATCCGTTCGTGAACTGCTTCTGCAGCGACGCCGACAGATTGTAGGAATACCCCGTCGTCACATTGCTGATGACGTAGTTCGCGTTGATGTTGCTATTGATGCGGTTGGCGCTGTTCGCCGTCAGCCAGCGAGGACGCTGGTCGGCCCCGCTGAACTTCAACGTCGACGCCGGCAGGTTGGCGTTTATGTAGTACGGGCCATTCAATTCCGTGCTGTAGAGCCCTTCCACCGTACCGACGAAGCCCCACGGCAGGCGACGATCGACTGCGACGTTGGTCCGCCACACTTGGGAGAACGTGTAGTCCGGCGATGTCACGTTGAGCTCGTACGCTGCAGCGGGCGCGCCCGTGATCGTCTTGGGCTTGTACGTCTCAGGATCGGGGTTGAACGGGAAGTTCCGCGTGTTGTCGGACTGGATAAAGCCCGTGAGCACGCCCGTGTTGCCGAGTTGGTTCGAGATCCACACGTACGGCGGCGTGCCGCTGAACACGCCGGTTCCACCGCGGAGCACCGTGCGGCGATCTCCCGTGACATCCCAGTTGAAGCCGACACGCGGTGAGAACTGAATGTTGGCGTTCGGTAGCTTGCCCGTGTTGTACTTCACGGTCGCGCCGGTCTCATCGCGGAAGTTCAGCTGGTTGGCGATCGGGTTGTTGAACGCCGTATTCTCGAACACCGGCAGGTCGAAGCGCGCGCCGATCGTCAGCTTGAGGTTCCGCGTCGCACGCCACTCGTCTTGCAGATACGCGCCGTATGTGTTCACGCGCAACGGTTGAATCGGCGCGTCGAGACCCGGAATGTTGTTGTAGCGAACCTGAAAGCGGCTCAGGGCGACGGGTGCCGTGGTGCGTCCCTTGTTCGCCAAGAAATCGTTCGCGTCGGTGTAGAAGTCGGCGAGCGAGTTGTACACGTAGGAGCTCTGCAGGCCAGGCGAGAAGCCGTTGTCAGACTGGTAGCGCTGCGCCGTCACGCCCACCGTAATGTCGTGCTTATCCAGGTAAATCGAGAAATTGTCCTGGAACTGCCACGTGCTGTACTTGAGAATGTTGTTCGGCGTGAACGGTTCGAAGCCGAAGGAGAGATACGTGCTGTTGTTGTTGTTGATATCCACCAACGGAAAGAGCGTGCCCTTGGACACACGGCTTTCGTCGTTCTTGGTGTAGCCGGCGATGATCTGGTTCGACATGTTCGAACCGAGCTGTGAGTTCAACTCACCGATGTACGAGTTGATGTTTTCCTTGATGGCATATCCCGAGTTCTGGAAGCTCATCGAGTTCAGGTTGTCACGGCGATTGCCGAGCGTGCCAAGTGCATTGGAATTCGACACCGGATTGTCCGACTGCGACGTCAACTGACTATAGCGGAAGCTGAACTTGTTCCGATCGTTCACGTTCAAATCGAACTTGGCGATGTAACGCGTGGACGGCGTCACCAGGTTAAACCCGGAGGACGGGCCGGTGACATAGTTGAACTTGTCCTTGAGGAATGTGCTCAGCTGGTCGATATCGGACTGCAACACACGCGTGGTGTTACCGCCAATCGTCTCGCCGCCCTTATTCGCCTGGAAGCTGGTGGCGGGCAGCGCATTCTCGTCGGTGTCGTAGTTGAAGAAGAAGAACAACTTGTTCTTGATGATCGGACCACTGACCCAGCCACCCGGCTGCGTGAACTTGAATTTGCCCTTGTTGTAGAACACGCCCGCGGTGCTGTCGCCCACCAGCCCTTGATTACGCGTGGTGTAGTACAGCGAACCCTTGAACTCGTTGGTGCCCGACTTGGTCACGGCGTTCACGCCGGCGCCAGTAAAGCCGCCCTGACGTACGTCGAACGGCGCGACGTTGACCTGCAGCTGCTCGATGGCGTCAATCGGAATCGGCGACACACCTGTACGGCCGCCCGGCTGACCGGAGAGACCGAATGAGTTGTTGAAGGCCGAGCCGTCAAGCGTGAAGTTGTTGAGGCGGTTATCCTGACCGGCAAACGACGATCCCGACGACTGCGGCACAAGGCGCGTGAAGTCGGTGATCGTACGACCGATGGTCGGGAAGGCGGCTAGCGCTTCCTTGGGGATCGTGGTCGACGCGCCAGTCACGCGCGAGCTCAATGCGCCACCGGTAGCCGTGACTTGCACGCCGGACAGCGTCACCGCCGTCTGCTTCAGGTCGAACGTGACATCGGTCGCGCTGCCGAGTGTGATTTCAAGCCCCTGCTGGCTATTACGCTCGAGGCCGATGGAAATGGCCGTGACGGTATACGGCCCACCCACGCGCATGGCCGGAATAAGGAAGCGGCCGTCGGCACGCGAAATAGCCTGATAGGTGGTTCCCGACGGCTGGTGCACGGCGACGATCCGCGCGCTCGCGACGACACCATTCGGCCCCCTCACGCTGCCGTTCATCGAGCCAGTGGTGACCTGCGCCGATAGTGTGGAGCCGACGGCGGGAAGCCCCAGAACCCCGACTGTGACAGCCAGGAACATCGTTAGATACCGTGGTAGCCGGCGCTTCATCTCGCATGTCTCCAAAAATTGGTACGTTCGCGGGCGCACTCCGCCTCGGATAAGTCAAAGTCTAGCCAACTTACAGCCTTGTAAAGCGCGAGCTTGGTCGCAACTCTGCAACGTGTGGCGTCGAACCAGCGCATCTGTGTCGCCTTCGCTCCTCGTGCGGCCGACCACCTCCACCGACACGTTCTGGATCGGGGGGCATCATGGGGGCAACTGACTGTGAGCCGTTCGGCGCTCATCGCGTCGCCGACCTCCGCCCGACCGTCAAGAAGTACACCGGCACCCCAAGCAGAATTACACCGAACACACCCAGGGTCGGCACGCGCTGGGCGTCGTCCATCAGCGCGTTCACCAGCAGGAACAGCGTGGCGAGGCAGAACAAGGCCGGGACCAGCGGATACCACGGCGTGCGCACCGGGGGATTCCAGTCGGGGCGGCGGCGGAGTTTGAAAATGGCGCCAATACTGAGGATGTAGAACACGAGCGAGGCGGTCACAAAAATGTCGGCCAGTTGCTCGAAGGTGCGGACCAGCACGAACGCGATCGCGATCGTGGCGGTGAGTAGGATGGCCACATACGGCGTCTTGAAGGTCGGATGTACCGCGGCCACCTTCTTGAAGAACAGGCCGTCGTCGGCCATCGCGAAGAAGATGCGCGGGCCGGTGAGCAACGAGCCGTTCACCGAACCGAAGGTGGACAGCAGCACCGTGATCGCGACGAACGTGACGCCGATCGGGCCGATCAAACGTTCGGCGACATCGGCGGCGACCAATCGAGCGCCCCGGATCTCGTCGACCGACAGCACCGACAGATAGGCGATGTTCGCCAGCATATAGATGAAAATGATGCTGAGGGTACCCAGAACGATCGCCTTGGGGAGCGTCTTCTCGGGATCCTTCACCTCGCCCGCCACCTTGGACAGGTCGCCCCAGCCGTCGAAGGCCCAGAGCACGGACACGAGCGCCAACCCGAAGGCCGACACCGAGAAACTGCCCGGCGGCGCGGCGGGCGTGAAGTGACCACCCGTTTGTGGCAGGCCCAAAATCAGCGCCAACAAGATGATCAGCATCAAACCACCGTATTTGGCGACCGTGGTGAAGTTCTGCACCAGGGCGCCCCATTTGAGCCCCACCACATTGATCACCGCCATCAGGGCTACCGTGGCCGCGGCGATCCAGTGGGCGTAGGTGTCGTACGGGGCCATCGACGGGTTGTAGCCGAGCCCCCGCAACAAGTACTCGGCAAAGGTAGTCGAGATACCGCCGAGGGCGGCGGCACGGATGAGGGTGAGCTCGGACCAGCCATATAAGAACGCGGGCAAGCGACCCCATGCTTCGCGGATGTACACGAAGTAGCCGCCGGTGCGCGGCATGGCACCCGCCAGTTCGGCCAGAGTGAGGGCGCCGCAGAGCGCGAAGATGCCGCCGGTTGCCCAGACGGCCAGCATCGGCAGCGGACCGGGGAGCTTGTCGGCGATACCGGCCGGGGACCGGAAAATGCCCGATCCGATGGTGGTGCCCACGAGGACGGCAATGGCGCTCCAGAGACCCAAACGCCGCGGTAGTTCGGTTGCGGTGCCGGAGTCCGAACTGGTGCTACCACTTTTCGAGGAAACAGGAGCTGAGGTCATGACGCTATGGTAGTACGCCGCGCACAGTACCGCACGGGGTGACGTCGTCTACTTTTCAGGGGCTATGACTTCCGTTCTTACTATATCCCTTCCGCCGGCTGTCGTGACCGCGCTGTTCTGGAGCGCTGTCGTGGTCTGCGTGATCGCGCAACTCTTCATCTTGCGTGCGGTGTTTCGTACCCTGCCCATCCTGCCGTCCTCGTCTCAGGTTCCGACTCCGCATCGCTTGACGGAGATCCTGTGGGTGGTCTTGCCGGTGGGTGGACTGATCGCCGTCTTCATTGGCGCGTATCGCGCCCTGCCACTATGAACGCGTCCCTCTCCCTTCCGCCGGCCTCAGTGCGTCGTTCGGCGTACGCCGCGCTGTTCGTCTCGCTGGTGCACATCATGTTCGGCGCGATCGTGCGCATCTCCGGTTCCGGCATGGGATGCGGCGACAACTGGCCGAAGTGCTATGGCTACTGGTTCCCGCCGCTCGAGCGGATGGACCTCATCATCGAAGTGTTCCACCGGTATCTGGCCATCGCGCTGTTCGTGAGTATTGCCGTGCTGGCCGCCAGTGCTTGGCAGTACCGTCGCCATCCATCGGTTGGTGGATCTGGCGGCGTGTGGAACGCTTCGCGCGTGGCGCTCGGCTTGTGGTTTGCGCCGGCGCTGTTCGGTGCGGTCACGGTGTTCACCGGTAATCCGGCGTGGGCGACGGTCGTGCACAAGCTGCTCGCCGCCTCGCTGTTGGCCGTTCTCACGGTAGCCACGATTCGCGCTGGCGGCCTCGGTGGCACCTCGATACTCACCGCGCAAGGCACCGCGAAAGCGGTAGGCGGTGCGACTGGAGCGGCGGTGCTGGCGCTCCTTGTGGTGCTGCTGGGCGGACTCACCGCGAAGATCCCTGGCGCGGCCGTGGCCTGTGCCGGCTTCCCGCTGTGCGGCGACGGCTCGCTCGGGGGTGGCGCGCAGCATGTACAGCTCACGCATCGCATTCTCGCGTACCTGCTGGTGCTCCACCTGATCGCACTGCCGGTGATTTTTCGCCAGCGCGGTGAACCGCTGGCCGTGTTGCGCGCAGCCTGGATCGGACTCACGCTCGGTGTGCTGCAGATCGTGTGGGCGGGCTGGATGGTGATGGGCGGATTCCCGGGCGTGGTCCGCTCGCTGCATCAGGCCACGGGCATTCTGATCTGGGTAACTACCTTCGCCATGGTGTACCTCGCCCGCATCGCGGCCGGTCGTACGGTCGTGGCAGCGCAGGCGAAGGGGGCAGGCACCGCTCCGGTGTCAGCTCGTGCAGTCCCATCGGTATCATGACCGGAGTGGCGCTGGACCACGACAAGGCCCCGACGCCGCTCTCGCGCGATCTGATCGCGCTGACCAAGCCGCGCATCATTTCGCTGCTGCTGGTCACGACGGTCGCGCCGATGTACGCCGCGGGTT
The DNA here is from genome assembly GCF_046594945.1 of Gemmatimonas sp. Classification (GTDB taxonomy): domain Bacteria; phylum Gemmatimonadota; class Gemmatimonadetes; order Gemmatimonadales; family Gemmatimonadaceae; genus Gemmatimonas. The sequence goes on from NZ_JBKJRB010000094.1 coordinate 7,580, forward strand.
CGCCGACGTTGCTGACGGTGCTGCTGGTTACCATCGGCGGCTACCTCATGGCCGGCGGTGCAAACGCCGTGAACATGTATCTCGATCGCGACATCGACGATGTCATGGCGCGCACGCGCCTGCGTCCGATTCCGAGTGGGCGCATGTCGCCGATTCAGGTCCTCGCCTTCGGTGTGGCGTGCGCCGCCTTCGCGACATGGATGCTGGCGCAATTCGTGAACGTGCTATCGGCCGGACTCGCGCTGGCCGGATTTTACTTCTACGTGTTCATCTACACGCGATGGCTCAAGCGGTCATCGCCGCAGAACATCGTGATCGGCGGCGCCGCCGGCGCCTTTCCGCCGCTGGTAGGATGGGCGGCGGTCACGGGTACGCTCGACGTTTCGGCGTTGTGTATGTTCCTGATCGTGTTCTACTGGACGCCACCGCATTTCTGGGCACTCGCCCTACTCAAGCAGGTGGACTACGGGCGCGCCAAGGTGCCGATGGCTCCGTTGGTGTGGGGTGAACGCGAAACGATGCACCAGATGGTGTGGTACACGGTGATTTTGATCGCGCTCACGCTGTTGCCCGTGCTGTTCGGTGCCTTCGGCACGTTGTATCTGCTGTCGGCCCTCGTCTTGAACGCGCTGCTCATGGGTGGTGTGCTCAAGATGCTCTTCGCGGCGCGCGCGGCGAAGCCGTGGACTGGTCCGGCGTGGTGGGTCTACAAGTATTCGCTGCTCTATCTCGCCCTGCTCTTCCTCGCGATGGCGGTCGATCGGGCGATCACGCGGTGAGCCGTACCGTGTCGCCACGCCCGCTGGCGCGGTTGGCACCACTCGTGCGACCGTACACGTCGCGACTGGTCATAGCCTTTCTGTTTCTGGTGGTCGCGGCAGCGGCTGGGCTCGTGTTTCCCGCCGTCTTGCGTTATCTGCTCGATGCCGCCTTCGAACTGAAGGACCGTCGCGCGCTCGACCGGATCGCGCTTGGCCTGCTCGGCGTGTTCGCGGTACAGGCGATTGCGAACTTCGTGCAGGTCTTTCTGCTCAGCGCCTCGACTGAGCGGATCATCGCGACGCTGCGCGAGCAAACGTTTGCGCATCTCATCCGGTTGTCGCCGGCGTTCTTCACGGAGCGCCGCACCGGTGAACTGACCAGCCGACTGAGCAGCGATCTTGCTTTGCTGCAATCGCTGCTCAGTACGTGGATTTCCGAACTCTCGCGACAGTCACTGTTCCTGATCGGCGGTATTGCGATGATGTTCGTAACGAACCCGCGCCTTACGCTGACTACACTCGCGGTGGTGCCGTTGGTAGTGGGTGCGGCACTGACGTTCGGGCGTGCACTCCGCAAAGCCAGCACTGGCGTGCAGGACCGGATCGGTGAGGCGATGGGCATGGCCGATGAATCGTTCGGCTCCATTCGCACGGTGCAGAGCTTCACGCGCGAAGGCATCGAGACGGAGCGCTTCGGTGCCCTACTGCGCGATTTGGTGGGTGTCGCCGTGCTTCGGGCCCGCACGCGCGCGCTGTTCTTCAGCGTGGTCGGTTTTGCGGCGTTCGGTGCAATCGCGGCGGTGTTGTGGCAGGGTGGCGCTCAGGTCGTTGACGGCAAGCTCACCGCCGGCACACTGGTGGCGTTCCTGTTCTACGCCTTGTTCGTGGCCGCGGCGCTGGGATCGCTCGCCTCGCTGTTCGGCAACTTCCAGGAAGCCGTCGGCGCGGCAACGCGGGTGTTCGAGCTGCTCGACTCCGAGCCCACGGTACGGGATCCAGAGCGTCCGTACGCGTTCGAGGCGCCCGTGCGCGGGGCGGTGTCGCTGGACTCGGTGGGATTCCGCTATCAGCCGGAGCTGGCCGACGTGGTGCACGACATTTCGCTCGACATCGCCCCGGGCGAGGTGGTCGCGCTGGTCGGTCGGTCAGGCGCCGGCAAGACCACAATAGCGAGCCTGCTACCGCGCTTCTGGGATGTCACGTCGGGTCGAATTACGCTGGACGGCATCGACATCCGCGACCTGTCGCTCGACACACTCCGCGGCGCCATTGGAATCGTACCGCAGGAGCCGGTGTTGTTCAGCGGCACGATCCGCGAGAACATCGCGTATGCGCGCCCCGACGCTAGCGACGCCGACGTGCTGCGGGCGGCGCAGGCCGCGCACGCGTGGGAGTTCATCGAGCGCCTGCCCGAGCAATGGAGCACGCGCGTCGGCGAGCGCGGTGTGAAGCTGTCCGGCGGCCAGCGTCAACGCATGGCGATCGCGCGGGTGTTTTTGAAGGATCCTGCGGTGGTGATCCTCGACGAGGCCACGTCGAGTCTCGACACGGAGAGCGAACGCTACGTGGAGCAGGCGCTCGAGCAGCTGCTTCAGGGGCGCACCACCCTCCTGATCGCGCATCGCCTCAGCACCGTGCGTCGCGCCGATCGCGTGGTCGTACTCGATCAGGGCCGTATCGTGGAAACCGGCAGCCACGACGAACTCTTAGGGCTCGAAGACGGTCTCTTCGCACGGTTGCATCAGCTGAGCTGACCTCCGGCGTGCGGTGGGTGGTTCGCTGCACTGATCACGCAGGGTTCGCAGAGACGCAGCGTGGGGTGTTCTCGGCGCCTCTGCGTGCGCTTCGCCTTTGCGTGATCAGGTCAGCACTGGTGGGGCGGAACTGATGACACCGAGGGAAAGAGATGCGGAGAAAAGGAGCACCCCGTCCGTTCATCCTGCTTTCCTCTTTTCCTCTTTTTCTCTGTGTGATCGGTTCATCGATGGTCAGGCCGCACTGATCACGCAGGGTTCGCAGAGACGCAGCGTGGAGTGTTCTCGGCGCCTCTGCGTGCGCTGCGCCTTTGCGTGATCAGGTCAGCACTGGTGGGGCGGAACTGATGACACCGAGGGAAAGAGATGCGGAGACAATGGCTCAACAACCGCGTTCAGTAGGTCAGCTCGACGCGCGTTTCGACATGGGCGTCGACCCGTACGCGCTGCTGTTTGGTGCCGAAGCGCTCGTGCCACACGACGAGGGTATAACTCCCCGGCGGGACGTTGTCGAAGCGGAACGCGCCGTCGGCGGCGGTGACGGCGACGAACGGGTGCGGCGTGACGGCGAGATAGGCGCGCACCCACGGATGCAGATCGTCGCGGATCTGCACGAGCCCTGGCAGCTTGGCCGCGTCGCTGGTGGGCACCACCTGCCCCGCGTCGTTGAAGAGCACCGTGCCACGTGTGGCGGCTACGCCGCCGACCTCGATGAATTGCAGACGCGTCATCATCGCATCACGAGACGTGATCATGACCGTACCGCCGGCCGCCACCAATTGCACGCGCGGATCGAGACGACACCCATCGAGCATGACACGCACCCGACGCGGCGCATCGTCACGCGGTCCGGTAGCCACACCCACCAGCCACACCACGCTGTTGCCGACGCCACCGTCGCGACTTGGCACCAGCGATTGCGTGAAGGGACGGCACACCGACAGATCGTGCGTAGGGGCGATGCTCGTATCACGCGGCTCGCCGCCGCCGATCTTGCCCACGATGTAGCCGCTGGTCGCCTGCGCCGACACCGTATACTGCCGACCATCGGCACCGCCGGCGGCGCGGGCCAGCGACACGACTCCACTGTCGCGCGAAACCGCACTTGCGTGATCGGTGCCCGGCGTGGCCGAGACATCAGCAATACGCCCGTTCGCCTCGTTCGAGGCCCGCGTCTCTCCGCACGCCACCAGTGCCGCCAATAGCACCACACTCCAACGGCCGCGCACGCGGACGCACACGTCAGCTGTCAAACTACGATCAGGTCGCGCTGAACGTCGCCGGGCGTGATCAGTAACGACTCCTCGGCCACGTACGCGTTCACCTCGGAACGCACGCCGAGTTCACCCGGCAGGTAAATGCCCGGCTCGATCGAAAAGCCGACGCCCGGAATGAGCAGTCGATCGTCACGCGATTCGAGGTTGTCGATTTGCGGCCCCGAGCCATGCAGTTCACGCGAATCGATGCTGTGCCCTGTGCGATGCCAGAACTGCCGACCGAAACCGCGCGCCTCGATCACGGCGCGCGCTGCATCATCGGCCTCGCCACCGCGAACCGGCACGCCAGCCGAAATTCGGTTCTGTAACAGCGAGAGCGCCGCATCGCGCGCGTCGCGCACCGCTTCCCACACCGTGACCACCCGTTCACTCGGCGCACCCAGTGAGGCCATCCACGTCTGGTCGGCGTACACGCCGCCGTTCTTCTCGCGCGCCCACAAGTCGATCAGCAGCGTGTCGCCGCGCCGAATGAGACGCGGTGATGACGCCGACGGCATGTAGTGCGGATTGGCGGCATTCTCGCTGGCTGCCACGTCGGGGCCATGATGCGTCTCGAGACCGGCGCGTTCGAACGCCTCCAAAATGCGCGCCTGCAGCTCATGCTCGGCCACCGGTGTGCCCAGCGCCACCATTTCACCGGCGTACGCTATCGCGCCGTGCGCAATGTGCCTAATGCGTTCGGCCGCCCGCTCGTGTGACAGTAGCTGCGCCGGCGTCCACGTCGCGTAGATCTGGGACACGAGATCGCCCGAGCAGACCACCGTGGCGCCGGCCGCGCGCACCATCTCGAGCACGCCCGCCGGTATGCGATCGAGATACGGAATCGCGTCACCCGGCGAGTATTCCATCGCGACGCGCTTGCCCTGCACCAGCGACGCCACCTCCGCCTCGAGCGCGCGCCAACCGCTGTACGTACGGAGCGGCCACGCTGTCGGCCACTGCGCCCACGGTCCGGGCTCAATCGCGTGCGCAATACCGATCGGGAGGCCTGCTCGCGGAATGAGCGCGAACACACGACGCGACACGAGGCCGTCGAAGCCCAACAGCCCCGACGCGATGGCATTCGTGCCACGGAAGTCATACAACAACCATCCGTCGAGATCGGCCTCGGCAAGCAACTGCTGCAGACGCGGCAGCATTTCAGGGGTCAGCATGGCAAGCGGGATGTCAGGAGCTACGCACCGCCGACGCTTCGGCGGGGCCTGTCAACAAATCAGCGTCGACGCCACTCGGCGCGCCACTGACAGTGGCGATCACCGCGCGTGCGGCACATCACGTGCTCGATTGCACCATCGGCGTCGGCGAGCAGCAACAATGCTTCCCTGAAGGCCGCCTCGTACAGACCGCAGCCCACCGCGCGCGGTGCCGCGTCGGCAGACACGGGCGACTCCACGTCGAGCAACAGGGTGCTGCCTTGACGCACGAGCACGCCACCCATGTAGCGACGCGACATTTGGCGAAGCAGTCGGAGCGCGATCGGGCGGCCGAGGAGCGAGGGTAGCGAGCGCGCCGCACTGCGCTGCAGTCCGCTTACCGTGCCGACATACGAGCGGGCCCACCGACGTCCCGCTTCGCGAAAGGCCAGATCGGCATCGGGGCGACGGCCGATAAGTCGCGCCAACGCCAGCACTTCGTCGAAGCCAACACGATGCCGACTACGAACGGCTTCGCTGTAGCGGCGGATCTGTTGGTAGACCGTTTCACTCAGGCCGAGCCGCTTGTTGCGGAGCTCGTGCACCAATTCGGCGTCGAGCTCCGCCTCGGGCGTATCGATCGCCTTGACGGCCTCGAGCAGCGCCAGGGGGAGCCGCGCGTCGATCGGACGACCGGACAGCGAGAGCGTCGGTTCGGCAGGAACAGGGGCGCGGGCAAGCCGGCCGTCAATCAGAGAGGACACTCGGAGGATGCTAACGTGTTCCCGGTCACGTATACAAGCGGAGCGCCGCGAGAACTAGCGGAATCGGACATCGAACCGGCGGCGGCGCGCACCGTACGGTCCGGCTCGCTGGCTTGCGTATTCGCGGTTGGTCATACACCGTTGGCGGTGATGGCTCAGCACCTCCCGCCCGACGCCCCATCGGCGTCCCTCGCCGATTGCTCGCTCGTTCAGTCGCATCTCGACGCCTATGTCGACGGTGAACTGACGGCGTTCGACGAGCACGATCGCGAGCTCGCCCCGATCGTGGGCGCGCATCTGCGCTGGTGCGCGCCCTGTGCCCGTGTGGCGCGGCAGACGGAAGCGCTGCGGGCGGCAGTGCGAGCCGTCGGTCAGCGCGAGCAGACGACGGTACGGGCCAGCGACGCGCTACGTCATCGCGCCGAGCAGATCCTGTCGTCGCGCTGATCGCCCTCGTGTTCGGTGCGTCGTCCGCGACCGCGGTCGCGACCGCGTGGTGGAGCGCGTCGGGTCCGTCGACGCCGTTGGCGGTCGGGTTCGCGCTTGTCATCGCCGCCGCCGCGTGGCGTCACGGGAGCTTACGCCTGAGCGGCGCCATTGCTGCTACCGTAGTCGGCACGCTTGCGCTCCGTGCCGGCTGGTCGTGGGGCGGATACCTGATCTTTTGGTTTGCCTGGGCGACGCTCGGCTCGCGACTGGGCCGCGCACGCAAGGACGCGCGCACCGCCGGCGTGGTCGCGAAGGGTGCGCAGCGCGACGCGAGCCAGGTGGTGGCCAACGGCGGCGTGTTCGCGCTCGCGGCGGCCATGGTCGTGACCACGGGCGATGCGGCCTCCAACACGGCACTGTGGGGCGCAGCGGCCCTCGCAGCGGCGGGCGCCGACACGATGGCCACGGAGATCGGGACTTGGGTGGGCAGACCCCCGCGCTCGGTGGGTACGTGGCGAGAAGTGCCCACCGGCACCTCGGGCGCGGTGAGTGTAGCCGGAAGCGCGGCCATGTTCGGCAGCGCGCTTGTGCTCACGGCCGTCGCCGTCGCGTTCGGGCTTGTGCCGGCGGCTCGCTGGTGGGTTGTGGCCTTGGCGGCGGTGTTCGGCGCCGTGGTCGACACCGTGGTCGGCGCCCTGGCCCAGGAGCAACGCTGGTGCCCGTCCTGCGCCACCGCCACTGAGCAGTGGCAGCACAACTGTGGCACCGACACGCGGCATCGCGCCGGCTGGCGCTGGCTCGGCAACGATGCGGTCAATCTCGTCTGCACGGCGTCGGCGGCGGCGCTAGCGTGGCTCGTGGCCTAAGCCTACCGGAGAAACCAGCAGCATCGCGGCAAGCGAGCGGCGTCGGCTTCTCGCTTGCACTTGGGATCTGTGTGCCGTCGCGAGGCGTTAGTTTTTCAGGAGTCCGCCACCGTGTGATCGTCCTTTTCCGAGCCCCATGTCTGACTACTCGCGCGCCTGGCAGGTGATCGTCGTGGGCGGTGGTCCCGCCGGCAGTTCGGCGGCGTGGCATCTCGCCACGGCAGGGCTCGACGTGTGTTTACTCGATCGGGCGCGTTTTCCGCGGGCCAAACCGTGCGCCGAGTACGTGAGTCCTGAAGCGAGCCGCATTCTTGACGCCATGGGGGCGCTGGCACCGCTCGAGCAGGGAGGCGCGGCATCATTGACCGGCATGGTGGTGCACGCGCCGTCGGGCGACCGCATTCACGGCGAATTCGTGGCCCGTCACGGTTTTCGCGGCTTTCGCGATCGCGGACTTGGGGTGCGGCGGGAAATACTCGACACGTTGCTCATCGAGCGGGCGCGCGCCGCCGGGGTGTGCGTGCTCGAAGACACCAAGGTCGAAGGGGTCGCGCTCGACGCAAGCGGCGCGGCGTGCGGCGTCGAGGTGCGCGCACCCGAGGGGGTGCGCACGATGCGCGCGTCGCTCGTGATCGGCGCTGACGGATTGCGCTCCATCGTCTCGCGCCGACTGAAACTCGCCCACCAATCGCGGTGGCCGCGTCGCGTGGCGCTGGTGGCGCACTATCGCGGCGTGAGCGGCATCGGCACGCTCGGCGAGATGCATGTCGCCAGCAACGGCTACGTGGGACTCGCCGCCGTGTCGGGTGGACTGACCAACGTGGCGTTGGTGGTGTCGCGTCGCGTCGCGCAGGGCATGGCGGGCAATCCCACGGCGTTTCTCGACGCATGGATCGCCGCACAGCCCACGCTGCACCCGCGTTTTCGCGATGCGATTCGCGAGACGCCCGTGCGCGCGACGGGGCCGTTCGCGTCACACGCCACGCGCGCATGGGCGCCGGGCGCGATGCTGACCGGCGACGCCGCCGACTTCTACGATCCGTTCACCGGCGAAGGCATTTATGCCGCGCTCCGTGGCGGGGAATTATTGGCCCCGTTTGCGGTGGACGCCGTGCACGCGCGCGAACAGGACAACGCGCGCGACATGCGGCGGGCACTTCGAGGCTACGACCAGGCGCGGAAGCACACGTTCGCCGGAAAATGGCGGGTCGAGAAGCTGATCGGAGCCGCCGTGGCCTTTCCACCGTTGTTGAATTATGCCGCGCGCGTGCTCACACGCGATCGCGATCTCGCTGACCTGTTGATCGGGGTCACGGGCGACTTCGTCCCGCCATCGGCGGTCCTGCGTCCGAGCACCCTGCTCCGTTTCCTTTCCTGATGAACGATCAAGACTTGTTTCGCTCCGTGCTCGGCCGTTTTGCTTCCGGCATCACCGTGATCACGACGCACGACGCCAATGGCACGCCGCACGGTATGACGGTGAGCGCCTTTTCTTCGCTCAGTCTCGAGCCGCCGCTCGTGCTGGTGTGTATCGGCAACGACGCCACGATGGCACCGGTAATGGCGCACGCTACCAGTTTCGCGGTGAATGTGCTCACCGATGCACAGGAAGCGATCTCGCGACGGTTCGCTGGCAACGTGGACGACCGCTTTGCGGGCGTGGGCTACGTGGATGGCGACCTTGGCGACGCGGTGCTCGACGATGTACTGGCCTCGATGCAGTGCCGCATTGTCGCACGCCATCCCGCGGGCGATCATGTAGTGGTCGTTGGCCATGTCGAGCAGGCGTCGGCGCGTGATGCGAAGCCGCTGCTCTACTATCGCGGTGGCTACGCGCAGTTGGAACGATAGACGCGCGCCTCGCTTCCATGCTCACACCGGCGCGCCAACGCGGCATCGAGATCCTCGACGATCCCGGTGCGGATCCCGCGCTTGCGTTGCGCTCGCTGCGCGATGTGGCGCTGGCGAATCGATTCTTCGGCGGTCGCCGCGCCGTGCTGGCCGAAGTACGCCAGCTGCTGCGCATGCCGCGTGAGCGGTCGTCAACACGAGACCTGCAGACACCGGTCCTATTGCTCGACATCGGCACAGGACTGGGCGACATCCCGCGCGCGGCGCAACGCATGGTGGCGGCGAATTCGCGTTCACTGACCACGATCGGCATGGAGCTCGTTCCGGCACTCGCGCGCGCGGCCAGCGCGTCGTGCACGCATGGGCTCGCCGCCGATGCCATGTCGCTGCCGTTCGCCGACGGCAGCATCGATATCGTGACCTGCTCGCAGGTGCTGCACCATTTCGACGGGCCCGACGCTGATCGCCTGCTTCAGGAATGCACCCGCGTGGCCCGCACGGCCGTGATCATCAGCGATCTCCGTCGCAGCTGGTTGGCAGTGGCCGGGCTTTGGGCGGCCTCGTTCCTGCTAGGATTCCATTCCGTGAGCCGACACGACGGCATCGTGTCGATTCTGCGGGGCTTCACGCGCGACGAACTGCAGGCGCTCGTGGAGCATGCGACCGGATGCGCAGTGCGCGCCCGCCGTGCTCCCGGATTCCGGGTGGTCGCGGTATGGTCGCCGTTCCCGCGTGCGGGCGCGCGGTCGTGATGTCCTCGCCTTCTTCCTCAGCGGCGCTCATGCACGCGAACTACGAATTGGGTCCGCCACCGGCGGATCGGCTGGTGACACAGATCGACGAGCGGCTCGTGCACGCACCCGTCGCGCGCATTTTCGACATCGCGCGTGAAGTCGAACACTGGCCGGCGTATCTACCGCACTATCGGTTCGTGCGCTTCCGCCATCGCACGCCCGATGGTGGTGGCATGGTCGAGATGGCGGCCAACCGCCCGTTCGGCCTGTTCAATTGGCCCACGTGGTGGCTGTCGGAAATGGCCGTGAATCACGACGTGCCGTGGGTGCGCTTCAAGCATGTTGGTGGCGTGACCACGCGCATGGATGTGGAATGGAGCTTCACGTCGGTACCTGGCGGCACGCTCACGCGCATCGTGCATGTGTGGAACGGCCCGTTGTGGCCGGTGATCGGACGGTTCGCGGCCACGCAGGTGATCGCACCGGTATTCGTGCACGGCATCGCGTCGCGCACTTTGGCGGGCTTGGCCGCCGTCGCTGAACGGACTCCTTCATGACCAACGCGCCGCACACGCCGTCGACTCCAGAATCCTCGCCCTCACGCCGTCGGGTCGCGATCACCGGCATCGGGTGCGTGACGCCGATCGGCACCGGCGTGGAGGCGCTGTGGCAGGGACTGCGCGCCGAACGGTCGGCGGTGGTGCCCGCCACGCGTTTTGATGCATCGATTTACCGCTCGCAGTGTGCCGCTCAGATCGATGGCTTCGAGCCGACCAACTGGATCGACGCCAAGCGCGTGAAACGCCTCGACCGTTTCAGCGAGTTCGCGGTGGTGAGTTCGATCCTCGCCCTTGAAGATGGCAAGCTCGATCTGGCCCACGAAGACCGCGAGCGCGTGGGTGCGATGATGGGCACCGCCTTGGGCGGCGTGGGCTACGCTGAAGAGCAGGCGGCGCGCTTTCTGCACGGCGGCTTGCGGGCGGTCGATGCCACATTGGCCTTGGCGGTGTTCGGCGGCTCGGCGAGTTGCAACATGGCGATCGAGTTCGGCGTGTCGGGCCCCAACTCCACCAACGCAATGAGCTGCGCGTCGGGGTCAATGGCGATTGGCGAAGCGTTTCGACAGATCCGAGATGGCTACGCCGACGTGATGCTGGCGGGCGGATCGGAAGCGCCGCTGGCGACGCTGTGCTTCGGCGCGTTCGCCCTCATCCGCGCGATGTCGACGCGCAATGATGATCCGGCACACGCGTCACGTCCCTTCGACAAAGATCGCGACGGGTTCGTGATGGGCGAAGGCGGCGCCGTCTTGCTCCTGGAGGAGTGGTCGCACGCGGTAGCCCGTGGTGCCCGCATTTACGCGGAGCTGAGCGGTTACGGCACCACCAACGACGCGCACCACATGACCGCCCCGCGCCCCGACGGTGCACAGGCCGCGCGATGCATGCGCAACGCCCTACGTGACGCATCGGTAAGCGTGGAACAGATCGACTACATCAACGCCCACGGCAGCAGCACCCCGCTGAACGATCCGACCGAAACGATGGCGATCAAGCAGGTGTTCGGCGACCACGCGTACCGCATTCCGGTATCGAGTACCAAGGGATATTACGGCCACGCGCTCGGCGCGTCGGGCGCCTTCGAAGCCGCCATCAGCGCACTCACGATTGCTCGTGGCTGGGTACCACCTACGTTGAACCTCGAAACGCCCGACGTGGGGTGTGATCTGGACTACGTGCCGCAACACGGACGAGAGATGCGCCCACAGGTAGTGCTGTCGAACAGCTTTGGCTTTGGTGGGATCAATGCGGCGTTGGTACTCAAAAACCCAACTGCTTAACAAGCCAGCGGCTTAGCAAGCAGGGAGGAGATGTCACAGGGGGGAGGAAGCAGGCCGCTCGTCGCGGTTCACCTGCCTCCTCCCCCTGGACACCCACCTCCCTGCCCCCTCAGCCGTTGGCAGTTTCGGATCGCGCTTACGCACCCTTCAAGTAGACTTCCGCGTACCGCTCGATGCTCCGCTGAATCACCTTGAACGCGGCTTCACTCTTCTCCCATCCCTGAATCTCGACGCGTTTGCCCTCGAGGTCCTTGTAGATCCCGAAAAAGTGTTCGATCTCCTTCAGATAATGCGCCGGCATGTCGGCGATGTCGTAAATGTCGTTGTGATACGGATCGTCGCTCGGCACCGCGAGGATCTTCTCGTCGGGTTCACCTTTGTCCAGCATCTTCAGCACGCCGATTGGGCGGCACGTGATCTGGCAGCCCGGGAACGTCGGCTCGTTGATGCGCACGAGTATGTCGAGGGGATCGTTGTCCTCGTGCAGCGTGCGCGGAATGAAGCCGTAGTCGCCGGGATAGTGCACCGCCGAATACAGCACGCGATCAAGCTTGAACTGACCGGAATCCTTATCGAGCTCGTACTTGTTGCGCGAGCCTGCCGGAATTTCGATGATCGCGGTGACCAGCTCCGGCGCGTGAGGACCGGGGGACATATCGCGCCAGGGATTGTGCATAGGGGTGGCTGGTGTCGAGAGAAAAGAGGTCAGCGGTTCCGCAGAGCAGCGGCTGCTTCTAAAGCGAAGTACGTGATCGTCATGTCGGCACCGGCGCGCGCGATGGCGACCAGTGACTCCATCATCGCGCGATCGCCATCGATCCAGCCGCGTTCCGCTGCGGCCTTGATCATCGAGTACTCACCGCTCACCTGATACGCCGCGAGCGGCATCTGCGTGTCGCGCTTCACGGCGGCGATAATGTCGAGGTACGCACCCGCCGGCTTCACCATCAGAATGTCAGCGCCCTCTTCCACATCGAGCCGCACTTCGCGGAGTGCCTCACCGCCGTTGGCGGGGTCCATCTGGTAGCTGCGACGATCGCCGAACGTCGGCGTGGATTCGGCGGCTTCCCGGAACGGGCCGTAGAAGGCCGAGGCATACTTGGCGGCATAGCTCATGATCGGTGTTTGCGTGAAACCGGCCATATCGAGCGCGCGACGCATGTGGCCGATTCGCAGGTCCATCATGTCACTGGGGGCGACGATATCAGCGCCGGCCTCGGCGTGCGCCAATGCTTCACGCGACAGCAACTCGAGCGTGGCGTCGTTGTCCACTTCGCCCGACGGCGTGAGCAACCCGCAGTGCCCGTGCTCGGTGTACTCGCACATGCACACATCGGTCACGACCACCAGGTGCGGGAACTCGCGCTTCACGGCGCGTACGGCTTCCGGTACGGGTCCGCGAGGATCCCACGCCGATGAACCGGTGGCGTCCTTCGTGTCAGGAATGCCGAACAACAGAATACCGCCGATCTGCGCCGCTACCGCCTTCTCGGCGTCACGCAACAGTTCGTCCACTGACGTCTGCGAGACACCCGGCATCGAACCAATCGGTGCGCGCAGACCCTTCCCCGAGCGCACGAACAACGGCCAGATGAACTGGGCGGGATCCAGACGCGTCTCGCGCACCATGCGACGAAGTGCCTCCGTGCGCCGCAAACGACGCATACGCATCGGCATTACTCGACTCCCTGCGCGACGCCCGTCTCATCGGCCAGTTCGGCAGCCTTGGCAGCGGCGGCGTCCGCCAGCTCTTCACGCAGCTCTTGCAAAATGCCGGCGCCGCCGGCCGCGTGCAGCTGTCGTGCGAGTTCACGACCGCTCGACGCCGGATCCGCCGCGTTGATCGGCAATCCGCCACGCACCACCGACACGCCGTCGAGGGACGCGATGATACCGTGCAGCATCGGTCCATACTTCGCTTCGTACGTCGTGCACGCACCGATCGGGACTTGACAGCCACCTTCGAGCGCGGCCAGGAGCGCCCGTTCAGCCGTGACCGCGGCGCGTGTGTGCGCGTGATCGAGCGTAACCAGAATCGCCGTCAGGCGCTCGTCGTTGACGCGAGCCTGCACGGCGATCGCCCCTTGACCAGGGGCCGAGATCCAGTCGGGCGGATCCATGAACGCGACGATGCGGTCACCGAGTCCCAATCGACGCAACCCGGCCGCCGCAAGCAGGGCGGCATCGACTTCACCCGCGTCGATTTTTCTGAGACGCGTTCCCACATTCCCGCGGAGCTCGCGCACATCGATGTCAGGCCGCAGGGCGCGCAACTGAGCCCGACGACGCAGCGACGAGGTGCCGACCTTCGCACCCTTCGGCAACTCCAGCAGCGTGCGCGCCGTCGTATGCGGACCGACCACCAGCGCATCGCGCGGATCTTCGCGCTCGAGCAGCGCCACGATCGTGAGCCCGTCGGGATCGGCGGTGGGCAAATCTTTCAGCGAATGCACCGCACAGTCGGTCCGACCAGTGATCAGGTCGGCTTCGAGTTCGGCGGTGAACAACCCTTTCTCACCGATGGCGTTGAGTGGGCGATCAAGAATGCGATCGCCAATGGTCGTGTATTCCACGAGCTCACTCGCAATGCCGCGTTCGGCCAGCGCGGCAGCAACCTGGCGCGCCTGACGTAGCGCCAACTCTGAGGAACGGGTTCCGATGCGGACGACAAGATCAGTCATCCTTCAACATATTGGGGCGACCGCAAGTTCAGTTAGTCCCTGACGTCTCCCGCGCGCCGATCAGCGTCCGCAGGCTTTTACGATGCTGATTACCCACCCTTCCATCGTCGCGGCCCCGGATTCGACTTTCACCGGGAATCCGGCCACTTTTGCGGCCCGTGCCGTGACCGGCCCGATACAGGCCACCGGTAGGCGACCGGCATGCTCGGCCGGCAGGGCGTCAAGCAGCGCATCGACCGCACTCGGCGCGGCCACCGTGACCAGATCGATTTCCCCCGCGTGCACCAGTGCGCGAATGCGGGCTTGGCCACCGGGGTCCGGAGCGCTGCGATAGGCGGGCACGCTCTCCACTACCGCCCCCAGCGCACGCAGCCCGTCAGGGAGCACGTCTCGGGCAGCGGCCGCGCACGGGTAGAGCATGCGTGTGCCCTCGATATCCGATCGAGACGCCATGGCATCGAGCATCCCCACCACCTGCGCATTTTCCGGCTGCACCGTGGGCGCTCGCCAGCCACCTCGTTCGGCGGCGACCGCGGTGGCGGCGCCCACCACGGCCAGTCGACGCGTGGCCATGGCCGCCTCGGCCCCGCGTTCCGTCACTACGCGCGCCAGATGATCGACGGCGTTGACGCTGGTGAGCAGGATCCAGTCGAACTCGACGAGACGACGCACGGCGTCGTGCAGCGGCGCGAGGTCGAGCGTCTCGATGCGCGTGAGCGGGACCTCGTAGACCGTCGCGCCCTTGGCGCGCAGGGCGTCGGCCAACGGCGAGCCACGCTCACCGGCGCGTGTAACGGCGATTCGTACGCCGTGTAATGGTCGCGACTCCGCGGGGCGGACCGGCATCGACGTCATGAGCAACGGATCAACGGGTGCGCTTCGCCCGCGCCAGGCGACGCAGCAAGAGCACGGTGTACCCGCCGTAGGCGGCGAACGTGATCGCGTAGCCGGCCCACATGTAGCTACTACTATCGGGCGGCCCACCCGCCTTTGGCACATATGCCACTTTGCCGGCGGTGTCCTGCACGGTGGCGACAGTCAGCATCGGCCCGGCCGCCACGAGCGCACTGACATGCACGATCACGCCGCCTCCATGGCCGCACGCGCGTCGCGCAGCGTGGCCCAACGAAAACGCAGACGCAACAACGCGAAGAAGAGCAGCAAGAACGCCACCATCGACAGCCCGAAGGACAGCAGCATCTCGGGCGGCATCTTGGGCTTTTCCGGCGCCAGCACCACGGCCTCGGGATGCATCCCGCGAAACAGCTTCACCGTGAGGTGAATGAACGGTACCAGCAACGCCGCCAGCGATCCCATCACCGCCGACAGCCGCGCGCGCACCTCCGCTGACTCCACGCCACTGCGCAGCACCAGATACCCGACCACCAGCAACCAGAGGAACAGCGTGCTGGTAATGCGCGCCTCCCACACCCACCAGGTGCCCCAGCTGGTGCGCGCCCACACCGGTCCGGTGATCAGCACGATGCCCATGAACACCAGTCCCACTTCGGCCGACGACTCGGCGAGGCGATCGAGGCGCTCGTCCTTGATCCACAGATACATGATGCTGCTGACGAACAGCAGGCCGCAGGCGATGTAGAGCCCGATGATCGCCGCCGGCACGTGCACATAGAAAATCTTCTGCGCCGCGCCAAGCATCGCATCGATGGGCGTGTAGAACAGCGCGCGCGTGCATGCCGCGATTACCGCGATGATCGCGACGGCGAGGAACGCATCGAATCCCTTCGGCGCCGGCAACGTGGCCGGACGCGGGGCAGCAGACGACACCGACGACATACCTACTCCTCGATGGTGAACGGAAACACCACGATACACGCCGATACGAAGACGAGATCGAACGCGAGCAACACCTTGAGCCACGCCATGCCATCGGCGATCGGCTGACCACGCAACACGACCGCTGTGGCCTGCGCCGCCGGAATCACCAGCGGCACAAAAAACGGCAGCGTCATCATCGGCAACAAGAGCTCGGCCAATCGCGTGTTCGAGGCGATCGCCGCGAAGAGCGTGCCGACCGCCGACAGTCCGATCGAGGCGAGAAGCACGATCCCCACGATGATTCCCCACGACGGGCCGACTGGAAGATCGAAGAAGAGCGCCACAGCGGGAAGCGCCAATGCTTGAACGCACAGCACGAACACGAGGTTCGCGATCACCTTGCCCGTAAAAATGGCCTCACGGGACACCTGCGACGCGAGCAACCCGTCGTACGCGCGTTCGGCCAGCTCCAGTCCGAAGGAGCGGTTGAGCCCCAGCAGACCGGAAAAGGTGAAGATCACCCACAGCACGCCGGGAGCGAGATCCATGGCCGGAATCGCCGTGGGATCCCACGTGAAACGGAAGATCACGACCGCGAGCACGGCAAATACCGTGGCCGCCAGAAACGCACTCCGAGTCCGGAACTCGATGAGCAGGTCTTTCCGGGCAATCCGCCAGGCGTCGGCCAGATACGACGGCGCCCGATGAGTGGCGCCTGCGGGGACATCGCTCACGCCAGCCCCTCATGCACGAGGGCTCGATACTTCGCCTGATACCCCGGCACGTCGAAGCCGGACGGCGAGACCGGCTGCTCGTCGACAAACTTCCCGTGCTGCATGATGGCCGAGTGCGTGGCGAGCGCGAGCCCCTCACTCAGGTTGTGCGTAACCAGCACGAGCGTGGCGCCATCCGCCTTCAGCGCTCCCAAGGCGTCGGTCAGCGCTTGCGCGCCGGTTTCGTCGAGCCCCGTATACGGCTCGTCGAGCAGCACGAGCTGCGGGCCGTGCACCAGCGCGCGCGCAATCGATACGCGCTGTTGCAATCCGCGACTCAGATAGCGCACGGCCGTGTCGGCACGATCGAGTATGCGCAGTTGCGTGAGCACCCGCGTGGTGGCCTCGTCGGCGTGTATCACGCCTTGACACTCGGCGGCGAAGCGCACGTTCTCTCGCACCGACAACGCCGGGTAGAGCATGGCATGGTGCGAAATCAATCCGACCATCCGTCGCGTCTCGGCATCACCTGGGAGCGGCTGTCCATGCAAACGGGTGGTCCCGGCAGTTGGTTTGAGCAACCCGCCCAGCAAACGCAGCAGCGTGGTCTTGCCGGCGCCATTCGGACCGAAGAGCGCCAAACAAGCCCCTTCATGCAGCGCGATCGATACCCCGTTCACGGCGCGCCGACCACCAAAGGCACGCACCAGCGCCTCAGCCGTGAGAGCCGGGTCCGCCGCCAGGGCGGACGCGGCACCGGTCGCACCGGTTTTGTGGGGTGACTGCATCGCTCTACATTAGCAGGACACGCGGTTGCTCGCGACACGCGACCGCTCGCGATCGGCGCACATCCCCGTCGGACACCCCACAGCGCCGGTTTGTACCGGACACCAGGTCTCCATGAGCGATATCGACGTCCTCCTGCAGGAAACGCGCTCCTTCCCCTCGCCCAGCGCCTTCCGCGCCACGGCCCGTGTTCACGATTCGCGCTTGGCAGACGACGCCGCGATCGACCCGCTGAGTTTCTGGGCGCGCGAAGCCGGCGAATTGACCTGGAGCAAGCCATGGGATTCGGTGCTCGAGTGGACGCCGCCGCATGCGAAGTGGTTCCAGGGCGGACAGCTCAATGCCTCGGTCAACTGTGTCGATCGCCACATCAGCGGCCCGCGTCGCAACAAGGCCGCGATCATCTGGGAAGGCGAACCGGGTGACCGTCGCACGTACACCTATTGGGACCTGTACCGCGAAGTGAATCTCGCCGCGAACATGCTCAAGAAGCTCGGCGTGGTGAAGGGCGATCGCGTGGCGATCTACCTCCCGATGATTCCCGAAGCGATCATCGCGATGCTGGCGTGCGCACGTATCGGCGCCGTCCACACGGTGGTGTTTGGCGGCTTCTCGCCGGACTCGCTTCGTGACCGTATCAACGATTGCGGCTGCAAGGTGTTGATCACGGCCGACGGCGGCTATCGTCGCGGACAGGTTGTGCCGCTCAAGCGCAATGCCGACGACGCGATCACGGGATGCCCGACCATCGAGCATGTACTCGTCGTAATGCGTCGTCGGAGCGGCGTGGGCGATGAGACCTTCGCTGAGATGCAGGAGGGACGCGACCACTGGTGGCACCGCCTGAAGCGACTAGTGCCGAAGTACTGCGAACCCGAAGTGATGGACGCGGAAGATCTGCTGTTCATTCTTTACACGTCGGGCACCACGGGAAAGCCCAAGGGCATCGTACACACCACTGGTGGTTATCTCACCGGCGTGGCGAGCACCACCAAGTACGTGTTCGACTTGAAAGAAGAAGACGTGTTCTGGTGCACGGCCGACATCGGATGGATCACCGGCCACTCGTATCTGGTGTACGGACCGCTCGCGAACGGTGCCACGCAGGTCGTGTACGAAGGGGCGCCCGACTGGCCTGACAAGGATCGCTTCTGGCAGATCTGCGAGCGCTACGGCGTGTCGATTTTCTACACCGCGCCCACGGCCGTCCGCGCCTTCATGAAGTGGGGCTCGTCGTACGTCGAGAAGCATGATCTCTCGCAATTGCGTTTGCTCGGATCGGTGGGAGAGCCGATCAATCCGGAAGCGTGGATGTGGTATCACAAGCACATCGGTCAGGAGCGTTGTCCGATCGTGGACACGTGGTGGCAGACGGAAACCGGCGCGATCATGATCACACCGCTGCCTGGGGTCACTGTCACGAAGCCCGGCTCCGCCACCACGCCGTTCCCGGGCATCAAGACGGCGTTGCTCGACACCGCCGGCAACGAGATCGGCGTAGGCGGTGGCTTGCTGGCGATCACGCACCCGTGGCCGAGCATGCTGCGCACGATCTGGGGCGACGACGCGCGCTACGTGGAGACGTATTTCACGAAGTGGCCGGGTCGTCCCGACCTCTACTTCCCGGGTGACGGCGCGAAGCGTGACGAGGACGGG
>NZ_JBKJRB010000145.1:0-10028 GCF_046594945.1 Gemmatimonas sp.
TGCTGCTCCGTACCAGCGCCCATTTCCGTGGTGCCGTTTCGCATCTCGTCCATATGCATACTCCTGCGCCTCGCGCATTCTAACGATGAATCGCGGCACGCCGCCGCGGGCCAATGCCCAGGGCAATATCTGCGCCGTGTGTGATACAGTGCAAAGCCAATTCTGTGCGCGGGATAAGCGCGCGCTCGCTCGCTCGCTTCCGTCGCGAACCACCCGTTGTACGAACCGGCCTGTATTCGGCTTAGGCGTCGACTCGACAGTAAGCGATATGTCGGATCGCTCTTTGCAGCATGCGTACGCTGTCGCAAGTGAAGGCACGCTGCATCCTTCGCGAGCGGCTTGATGTGCCGTGGAGATGGGGTGTGCGGTCGAGTCGGCTTCTCGTCGGTTTCGTCCAGAACGGGCCGTACCGCGTAAGCCTACGCGACGGTCGAGCACACCTATCAGGGTCACGCGCGTGCTCTACCACGACATCCGGTGCCGTCAACGCAGCGCAGGAACGAAGATCTGCGCGGACGCACTTCGGAGAGCGTATCATGAAGAATGTCTCTGACGATCTGTTCCAGTACGTTTCGCCCACCTTTCGACATTCACGTAGGGTAGCAATCAGTTGTCTGCTCACTGCGCTTGGCGCGTGCGCGAGCACGAAGGTCGCGCCGAGTGCGCCAAACCTTCTCTCCACGTCTCTCGATCGCAAAGCGGACAACCCTTCTTCACTCGTTTGTGATGCCGACAACGGCGGGTTGGAGCTTCCCTCGGGATTCTGCGCTGTGGTGGTGGCGAAGGATGTGGGCCGTGCCCGTCATTTGGTGGTGAACACCAATGGCGATCTGCATGTCGCATTGGACAATGCGCCCGATGGCAGCGTTACTGGGGGCATTCTCGGGCTTCGCGATACCGATGGCGATGGTCGAGCCGACGTGCAGGTGCGATTTGGACCCGTTGGCGGCAACGGCATTGCGTTGCGTGGATCGCTATTTGTATTTCGCGCCCGACGACCGCGTGATTCGTTATGACGTGGCGCATGGTGCGTTGCTGCCCTTGGGGCCGCCAGTGGTGGTCGTATCGGCCCTACCATCGTCCGGAGTCATCATCGCAAGACGGTGGTGCTCGACAATCGTGGCGGCATGTTCGTGAACATCGGGTCATCGGGCAACGCACGAGTGGCAGTCGTTTTGCGACGGAACTGCGCAATATGAATGCGTTGGCATCCGACTACGGAGGTGACGGGAAAATCGTCGGACGTTGCGGCACGCGCGCGCTCCCGATTGTCGAATATCCAGCCCATTGGGCCCCGTTGTCGATGCTGTTCTACACAGAAACACAATTCCCCGAACAGTACGAAGGAGGGCTCTTCATCGCCTTCCACGGATCACGATTGGATACGGCACTGCCGACGAGGGCGGATGGATCTGGCGCGTTGTCTATACCGGACACGGGGAAACGTAAACGCGCGCTGCGGGGAAGTTTCAGCAGACTCGGGGCGACCGAGCGAGATTACTTCACCAAGTTCGTGACGGTCGCCCCCACACGATCGCGTAGGGATGCCGAGTACTCGCCTTGCGCCCTTCGCCGAGCGCTGTCCGGCTGCAAGCGCACTCCGGCGGCACTCAGCGCGGGACTCAGCCCGGCGAGCTGCGTGGAATCGCGCAACAGGAATACGCGCATATGGGTCCACGGAAGTGTCGTATCCTGCACGGCGTACGTCCTGACGTCCAGGAATGCGCCGGCGCGTTGCGCTTCACGGTCGATCGGTTCCGCGACATCGCGAATGTATCGGGTGTACTCCGCGAACTTGTTTGGCTTGGCGCGCCAGAAATACACCTGCGCAAGCGTGGCGTCACCGGTGCGGCTGACCGCCACGGTCGACGTGCGCGCCGCGGTGGCGCAACCCGCTTGGAGAGAGATCGCGAGCAGGAGAGCGGCGCTACGCAGGTGGGGCATGAGAGTCTGATGGGAGACGCGACGGTCAAGCGGGGTCGCGTAAGTATGTGCCGCGACGACCGGCGGCGGAAGAAAGGTTCGCCACATGGCCACCCCTATCGTGGCCGAAACCCGTCGGTCGCCGAGCGTAACGCGAGGCCGTGCTCTCGATGTCGCGTCCGCCGGTTCATCGACATTGGAACGGACCGACCTTTTGGTGCCGTTTATGCAGTAGTGTCGAAGATATGACCTCGACGCAACACCCTTTACCGGAGTCTTCCATGGTCACCGTTGGTCTCGTTGTTGAGCTCGAGGCGAAAGCCGACAAATCAGAACAGCTTGCCGCATTCCTCACGTCGGCGCTACCGCTCGCTCAGGCCGAGCCGGCAACGATTGCGTGGTTCGCGATGCGTACCAGCCCTACGACGTTCTGGATCGTCGATGCCTTCCCGACGGCTGCCGGGCGTCAGGCGCACCTGGATGGTCCCATTGCCGCCGCGCTGATGGCCTCGGCCGACGAGTTGTTGGCCAGCCCGCCACGGCTGCTTACCGCAGACGTCCTCGCCTCGAAGCTGCCTGGGTAGCAGCTCGATATCGCCATCTTCCGGATCGGCAATCGCGATTCGGGTGCGGCGTTTCCGGTGCAAAACACGTTCGTTGGGGCGAGGTACGACGCGCTTCGTTTGTGCGGCGGATAGTCGTCGCACCTTGGATCAGTCATCGCGATTGCTGCTGAGGAATCGGCGCGGTAAATGCGCCAGCGATCGTCACGAATCAGGTGTCCGTCGCGGGGCCGTATGGCCAAGCCCAGTTACGGATCTCCGGGAGATCCTGCCCGTGTCGCGTGATGTACTCGTGGTGCTCCACCAGCCGGTCGCGCATTGTTTGGTGCACGTGAGGGCCGTGTGGCCCGACTGTCGGCACCCGTTCGGTCACGTCCATGACGAGATGGAAGCGGTCGAGGCCGTTGCGTACCGTCATGTCGAACGGGGTCGTCGTGGTGCCTTCCTCGATGAACCCGCGCACGTGCATGTTCCGGTGGTTTGTGCGGCTGTAGGTGAGTCGATGAATGAGCCACGGGTAGCCGTGGTAGGCGAAGATGACCGGCTTGTCCGGCGTAAAAAGGGCGTCGAAGGCGTGGTCTGATAGGCCGTGCGGGTGGGTGCGCTCAGACTGCAGACGCATCAGGTCTACCACGTTGACAACGCGGACGCGAAGCTCGGGGAGGTGCTGTCGGAGCAGGTCCACGGCGGCCAGCGTTTCGAGCGTTGGGACGTCGCCGGCGCAGGCCATCACCACGTCCGGCTCGACGTGCTGGTCGTTGCCGGCCCACTCCCACATCCCGATCCCGGCGGCGGTATGCTTGATGGCCGCGTCGAGGTCGAGGTACTGGAGCTCGGGCTGCTTGCCGGCGACGATGACGTTGACGTAATGCCTGCTCCGCAGGCAGTGGTCAGTGACCGAGAGGAGCGTGTTGGCGTCGGGCGGAAGGTACACCCGGACGACCTCAGCCTTTTTGTTGATCACGAAATCGATAAAGCCGGGATCTTGATGGCTGAACCCGTTGTGGTCTTGCCGCCAGACGTGCGAGGTGAGGAGGTAGTTGAGCGACGCGATCGGCCGACGCCACGAAATGTCGCGCGTGACATCGAGCCATTTCGCGTGCTGGTTGAACATCGAGCCGACGATGTGGATGAAGGCCTCGTAGCATGAGAAGAGGCCGTGGCGACCGGTAAGGAGGTAGCCCTCGAGCCAGCCCTGACAGAGCTGCTCGCTCAGGACTTCCATCACGCGGCCGTCGGGTGCGAGATGGTCGTCGCTGTCGAGGATGGGCTCCATCCAGGCGCGGTTTGTGACCTCGAAGAGCGCGGTAAGCCGATTCGAGGCTGTCTCGTCCGGCCCAACCACGCGGAACGTCTCGGGGTTCATCACCATGACGTCGCGGAGGAACTGGCCCATGACCCGCGTTGCCTCGGCCGTGACCGTCGCCGGCGTCGGCACCTCAACGGCGTAGTTGCGCCAGTCGGGCATACGGAGGTCTTTGAGCAGGATGCCGCCGTTGGCGTGGGGGTTTGAGCCCATGCGGCGCTCGCCAAGGGGCGCCAGCGCGGCCAGCTCGGCCACAAGCCTCCCGTTTTTGTCGAAGAGCTCTTCGGGTCGGTAGCTTCGCATCCAAGTCTCCAACATCGCCAGATGCTCCGGTTGCTCGGCCAGCTCCGCCAGTGGCACCTGGTGCGAGCGGAATGTGCCCTCGACCTGAAGGTCGTCCACGACGTCGGGCCCGGTCCACCCCTTCGGCGATCGCAGCACGATCATTGGCCACCGCGGGCGCGCGGTGACGCCGTGTTCTCTCGCGTCCTGCTGGATGCGCTGGATAGCAGCAATGGCATTGTCGAATGCCGCCGCCATTCGTTGGTGCATCGCCTCGGGCTCGTCCCCCTCCACAACGACTGGCGCGTAGCCGTAGCCTACAAACAGGCTCAAGATCTCGTCGTCGGGCATCCGGCCAAGCACAGTCGGCCCGGCGATCTTGTAGCCGTTCAGGTGGAGGACCGGAAGGACGGCCCCGTCGCGGGCGGGGTTGAGAAATTTGTTTGAGTGCCAGGACGCCGCGAGCGCACCCGTCTCGGCCTCGCCGTCGCCGACGACGCAGCAGGCGAGCAGGTCGGGGTTGTCGAACACCGCACCGTAGGCGTGGGCGAGCGAGTAGCCGAGCTCACCGCCCTCGTTGATCGAGCCGGGCGTTTCGGGCGAGGTGTGGCTCGGGATGCCACCGGGAAATGAGAACTGTCGGAAAAGCTTTCGCATCCCCTCGGCGTCCTGCGTGATCTCGGGGTAGTGCTCGGTGTAGCTCCCCTCGAGGTACGTGTTGGCGACCACGCCAGGGCCACCGTGTCCCGGTCCGGTCACGTAGAGCACGCTCACATCGTGCTGCCGAATGACACGGTTGAGGTGGACATAGATAAAGTTCAGCCCGGGTGTGGTGCCCCAGTGGCCGAGCAGGCGCGACTTGACGTGCGATAGTGCAAGCGGTTCGCGCAGGAGTGGGTTCTCGACGAGGTAGATCTGCCCGGCCGACAAGTAATTGGCCGCGCGCCAATAGGCGTTGATGCGGCCAACATCTTCGTTGGATAACGGAAACCGTTCTGTCAGTGCGTCGATGGTCATGGCGGAGTCGATTGATCGAGTGCCGATGCAGTGGTATACGTGCGCGCCAGGTAGCGCATGATCTCCGCCACGCCTACCTCGGATGCCTTGGCGGCGTCTGCCGCAGTGTCTTTCGGGCCGAAGCATCCCGCCGCCTCGATCGGTTTCATGACATCGCCGCAACAACTCATGGCGTCATCCTCTCTTCATGCTGAGTACTCAGCGCAGCGGCCGGCATACGGTCCATCATCAGCCTCATCATGGACTACATCATGTCGATGCGCTTTCCCATCATCTGAAGACGGGTAGCGGCCTCGCCCTTCATGCCGCCCATGCATTGTCTTCGTGTGCTCGGCCATGAGCACTTGGCGCACTTGGGGTGACTTCGCCGCCAACGAGCGCGCGCGTACGAGTGTCATGGCAGACTCCGGAAATGCGTGTATGTAGAGAAGCGTCGCAATACGCGTGCCCATTACGGCCTCTCAGTGCGCCGCGCCGCGACGTTTCTGGGGCGGTGCTATGCGATCCGCAATCTCTGCATGAGACACGTCTGAAACGCACTGGAGTTCGCGTTTCTGACCATATCCGATGCGCGCCAGACGTGTTTCGTTCGCGTTCCACAGACACAACTCCTCGGAGATGCGTCGGCACAGCCGCTACGTGATGCCGCTGCCGACCAACATTCGAACGCTTATCCGAGCACCGCGTCGGAGCACGCGATTGCGTCGTGCGGAGCGCCTCGGGTCCGCCTCAGCCACCCCACGAAGTAGAACGCCTACCTACGCGGAGGTCCGCCCAATGGGTCTGTGGCGGGCGCACGTGGGGTTGGAAAGCTGGCCAGACGTCAATCGGAACGAACGAAGCGTGCTCCAATCTGCATGAGCGCCTCGCCCATCTTTTCAGGCGCCAGCACGAAGTCGATATACGTCGACGCTTGTGCACTGGTCGGCATACCGTCCACTTCCGCCGAATCGTCCTGCGCAAACGTCGTGCCCCCCTTCTCCTTGATATACTGAACGCCAAGAGTACCGTCGCCATCATACCCAGAGAGGACGATACCGATGGCGTACTCACCCATCGCCGTTGCCACCGAGGAAAAAAATATGTCGATCTGCGCATTTCGTCGGCTGCGCGGCGAGATCACTTTGAATGTGAACTGCTCAATTTCGAGATCGGCATTGGCCGGTATCACATACACATGATTGGCTCGTACTGGCATTCCCGAAACCGCCACCATGGTTGGCATCGTCGAGCACCGTGACAAAATCAGCGCAAGCTGACTGTGCGCATCTGGAGTGATGTGGGAGATGATGACAAATGCCATGCCGGTATCGATCGTCAACGATTCCAACAGCGCCTTGTAGGCGTTGAGCGCACCGGCAGAGCCGCCGACCCCCACTATATAACTTGGGCGTGTCAGGTTCATGAGCGCGGTGCGTTTAGAAGCGGGGTGGGGACGGCGTCGGGCACGGGTTTACGCCTCCGGATTGGCGGACGCCTTGCCGATCTTGCTCTTTTGCTTCGCGCCCGCTGTGGCGTCGGCATCCATCGGAATCAACGTTATTCCGCTATCACTCATCACGAGCTTGTGCACATCACTGGAATGCCCCATGCCACGCGACTTGACGATGTACAGTCCCCGAATGCGCTTGCGTCCCTCACTCTCCTCCAGTTCTCGTGCCACGATCCAAGTGTCGATCAGCGAGGAGACGCCGATTTCGCCGCTGGTGTCATTCGGTTTGGTGGACGAAACGAGGCTGGTAAAGAATCCCGTGATACCTTGAGATTTGAGCGCATCAATCATACGTGTCAGCATGGATTGAACTTCCAGCTCGTTGCCTTGGGCAATCAGACTGGTCAGCGGATCGATAATCACTGCCTGCGGCTTGAATTCGTCGAGCATCTTGTACAGATCCAGCAAATGCATTTCCAGGCCGAAAAACGACGGCCTCGTTGACACGATCAACAGCAGCCCATTCTTGATCAGCGGCGCTAAATCGAATCCGATCGAACGCATGTTCTCGATGAGTTGCCCCGGGGACTCCTCGTACGACAAGAACACACACCGTTCCCCGCGGTTGCAGCTTTCTACCGCAAATGCCGCCGCCAAACTCGTCTTCCCCGTGCCCGCGGTCCCGGACACGAGTACCGTACTGCCTCTGGTATATCCGCCGCCGTTGAACAGGGCACTCAACGATGGGATACCAGTCGACAGCCGTTCGGATGATCCGGGGTGGTCGAGTCCCGCCGAGGTAATGGGAATGACCGAGAGCCCGTTTTTATCGATGACGAACGGATACTCATTGGTCCCGTGATTCGAACCGCGGTACTTGATGACACGCATGCGACGGGTGGAGATCTGATCTTGAACCCGATTGTCCACGAAGATGATGCAATCCGAGATATACGCTTCCAGTCCATGCCGGGTATACGTACCCTGCGTGGTCTCGCCGGTAATGAGCGTGGTCACGTTTTTGTTCTTGAGCCATCGGAAAAGGCGCTTGATTTCCAAGCGGAGTATCCCGACATCGGTCACGCCGGCAAACAGTGAATCAATGGAATCCATCACGACGCGTTTGGCACCGATGGAGTCGATGGCCAACTCGAGGCGCACGAAGAGCCCTTCCAGATTGAACTCGCCGTCGGACTGCATATCGCGTCGTTCCAGCACCACATAATCGAGCAGAATCTTCTTGTCGGCGACGAGACGCTGCAAATCAAAGTTGAGTGAGGCGACATCGGCGAACAGTTCATCGTCGCTTTCTTCGAACGACATGAAGACGCCCGGCTCATCGTACTTTGTCGCTCCGCCAATCAGAAAGTCGATGCCGAGCAACGTTTTCCCGGTCCCGGTGCCGCCGCTGAGCAACGTGATACGGTTTCGCGGAATACCACCTTCGGTGATTTCGTCAAAGCCTTTGACGCCGGTCGGACATTTTGCCAGCCCGCTATTTTTCGCGGCAACGGGCGAGAGGGAGTGGTCGGTCATCGTAGGGTCCTGGATTTCGTGGTGAGCGTCCGCGCGCACGACGAGCCGCTCCGAACACTTGGAAGCTACTACCAAAGGTTTGAGAACTGATGCGCTCGGCGAGTCACGCACTGCGCGCTGTATGAACGAGCACGACGATACGCGCCCAGTGCGACGATCGCCTTTTACGGATTCGGCGCAGCGCCAAGCGGAGCCAACAGATTCCGGTCTACGCTGCCTTGTGATTGGTGACGACGGCATCGCGCTCGGCGCTGCGACCGTCACGGGCTCGCTGAGGCGACCGAGATCGGCGCGTGTGGTGCAGCCGCGGCGCGAATTCGTGGTGGAAGGATGACCGCACCGGGCTCGCCTCGACGCGCGCGGAGCTCGATGCCGCCTATGCCACGCAGGTCGCGACCAGTAGCATCGGCATGCAGTTCTCCGCGGGCGGGCTGTCGGGCATGCTCGTATCGAGCGCCACGAAAGCACCGATCACCGATCTCTGGGTCGGAACACACTGCATCGCACCCTAGCCCGGTGCATCGCGGTGAGTAGTGGCGAACAGTCACCGCGCTGCCACGTTGATCCGATTCGCTGGGGAAACGCAGGCCCTCATCCAGCCCGTCCGCCTCGCTCCTCGATCTGGATATCGCGTGCCCCGTGCGAGACCAGCAGATCGCCAAGCAGCGATGCCTCGCGCTCGCTGCGCGTTGACACGGCGAGCACGATCGCGCCGGCTGCCTCGGCGGCGCGCGCAAACCGCGCATCCGGCCGCTGCTTACGGAAGTATCCGACAACCGCTCCGATCGCTGCGCCGCCGATTGTGGCCATGTTGGGGCCAAGGAGCTGTACTGGTGCCATGCCCCCAGCGCTCTCGATGCCCGGCATCGCCACCAGCACCACGCCCACCAGCACGCCCAACACAAAGCCGATCAACCCGCCGATACCGGCATAGCGAAACGTTTCGCGGCCGGGACCGCGCGGCGTACGCCCGGCACTGGAATAGAGCTTCGCCGACTCCCGTGACACCACCACTTCCACGAGGTCGCGCGGGGTGCCGGCGCTGTACAGCGCATCGAGCGCGCGCTCGACGGTGGCAGGATCGTCGAACAGCGCCGTCAGCGTGAGCGGCTCGCCCATCTGCTGACCGCTGGCAATCCCCACCGCGACTACTTCGCCGTGGGTGGCCGCGCGATCCGACGGCGTCGTTGCACGTTCCGTCATGATCCACTCCGTGGTGGCGCCGGTGGCTGTGGAGCGCTCGCAGGCTGCGCCGCGCGAAGCTCCGCTGCGGTCCACGCAGCGGCGCGATCGGCATGTGCGTTTCGCTGCGCAGCCACCGCGTCGGCATCGACCGCTGCCGCAGCATTGGGCGCCAATTGCCGGATATACGTCGCGAGCGCCGCGATCTCCTCGTCCTTGAGAACGTCTTTCCACGCCGGCATCGCGCCGTTGTACGTCGCGCCAGCGACTTCCACCGGTCCTTGCAAACCGTGCAATAGAATGCGCACAAGCGTTTCAGGTGCACCGGTCACCCACTCGGAGCCCACGAGGGGTGGGAATGCACCAGGAATTCCCTTGCCGGTTGGCTGATGGCACGCCGTGCAGTTCTTCTGGTACACACGCCCACCCGCCTCAATGGGATTCGACACGGCGGCGGCGGCCTGCGCGTTCGCGCTGGCCGTGATCCCGGGCTCACGACCCGCGAATGCTACGTGTGTGGCGAGCCCGAACTCACCGCCGTACCGGCCGAGGTACCACCCCCCCCAAAAGAGCACAACGGCGATTGCCGCAACAAAGAACCAGGGTGGTGATTCGCGTCCCTCGACAGGGTCGCTGGGC
The DNA here is from genome assembly GCF_046594945.1 of Gemmatimonas sp. Lineage (GTDB taxonomy): Bacteria > Gemmatimonadota > Gemmatimonadetes > Gemmatimonadales > Gemmatimonadaceae > Gemmatimonas. Next base: position 9,881 of record NZ_JBKJRB010000145.1, read on the forward strand.
TCGCGTCGCACGGCACGGTGCAGCCGTTCGACGTCGGGCTGCAGGTCGACACTACCGCTCCCCCCCTCCGGCACGACGGGCGCGCGTGAACCCGCGCTCGCCGGTGTCGCCGCGGGGCGTGCGCCCGGGAGAGGATCGCGCCCCGTCA
>NZ_JBKJRB010000081.1:0-5811 GCF_046594945.1 Gemmatimonas sp.
CCGGATTCCGCCAGCGCGAGCCCCAGGTTCAGCAGCAGTGCGGCGTCGCCGGGGGCCACTTCCAGTGCCTTGCGATAGGCCAGCACCGCCCGCGACGCATTGCCGCTGGCGCGCTCCACGTCGCCGATGCCGCCCAGCACCATCGCCCAGCGTCGCGCCACCGCAAACGCGTTTGGCGTGGAGGACTGCCGCTGGGCGGCGAGAAAGCGACGCACCGCGCGATCCTGCCCGCGGGTGTAATGCAGGACGGCCAGCGAAAGCGCCCGCACATCGGGATCACTGGTGGCCGACAGTGCCCGCAGCCGCTTCTCCAGCGATGTCGGCACCGATGACATGTCGGGCCCACCAAACCGCTCGAGCCACGCGGCGAGACCGGCAACCTGCGCGGTCGCGTTCCGCGACGCCGGATGCAGCAGCAGCGGCGTGGCCCGCTCCATGTCGGCCTCCGATCGTGCCGCCAACACTCCCGCCACCGCCGTCTCATGGGGCTTGAGCTCGCCCCACCACGCCGTCACCTGCGCCGCGTGCGCCGCTTCGCTCGTTGACGCGTGACAGGTACGGCACGAGCTAGTGATGCCGAGGCTCGCGTCTAACGACGGCCGCGGAATGGCGATCGTATGATCCGACCGTGCGTACGGAATGGCCTTGCCAAGCTCGTGCTCCTGCTGATACGGCATGTGGCACGAGATGCAGCGGCTGCCCACCGAGGTCGCGGGGTGTTTGGTGTGCGCGGTGGGGTTCTCGGCCTTGCTGGCGTGACAACTCGTGCACTGCCGGTCGTCGGTGCGTCCCGGAATCGGGGTGCCGTTTACCGTGCGGTAGCCTTGCGAATGTGGATCATGACACGACGCGCAGGTCATTCCACCGTTGCGGTAGCAATCGCTGGCCAAGTGGCCTTCCTGATACGCGAAGGTCCGTGTTCTGCCATCCGGCGTATACGGCGTATCCCCGAGCTGCGCCAACCGCACGGCATAGTACTCGGCAAGCGACACCCCCGGTCGCCAATTGGACGCCAAGCGGTCCTTCAGCGCGTGGCAGCCCAAGCACGTGGCGAGTGAAGCGTCCTTGTCGAGCGTGGCGAGCGCGGGCAGTCCGATATCGGCCGTGGGCGCCGGGCCGCGCTGCATCAGCGTCACGTGGCGCTTGGCCGGACCGTGGCACGACTCGCAGTTGATGGCGAATCCGTTGTGCTGCGTGTTCCAGCGGCCAGCCGCGCTGTCGAACCCAAGGTTGATCTGACTGCCGTGGCACGACTGGCAGTTGCTGAAACGCGGCTCGTCGCCGAGCACGCGTGTCGGTGGCCAGTCACCGCAGTCGGCAAGCCGCATCGCGGACGTGATCGGCTGCCACCCGTGGTTGGCGCGCGTGCCCGTGTTGCAAAACCACGTCCGCGACTGGCGACTCCAGTCGAACGGCAGGAAGCGCAGGGTGCCGTCGGGCCAGGCGGTGACGAACCCCTGAGTCCCTCCCCCCTCCATATGACCGCCGCCGATCACGGCGGCGACCACCAGCGTCGTGTCCCGTTCTCCCGGGCGCCGCACGAGAAACGAGAACACCCCGTTGCGCTGCTGCGGCGTCACGACGGCGTCCTTGAACCGAAGCGACGACCCGTTGAATGGCGCGATGACCCGGACGCCATCGGGGCCAGCGCCTGGTCTTCCCCCCGCCTGGCCGTGCGTGGAGCCTCGCCACGCCGTGAACTGCTCGGTGTGACAGGAAGCGCAGGTCGCCGACCCGGCGAAGTCCCCGGCTGTCGGTGCCGGCGGAGGTGCGGGGATGCTGGCGGAGGCCAGGACGATATCGCTGGCCGCCGTGCCCGCGTTGGTGGTGTCGCCTCCGCCACATGCCACCATGGCGGCCGTCGCCATCACGGCCGTCGCCATCAGGGCTGCGGCCAGCAGCGCACCCAGTTTCGGGCCGTTCATCCGGCTCCCCCACGGGACCACAACGGTCCCTGGCATTGGCAGAGAGTTCGGATGTAGCGCACCAGCCCCCGAATCTCCGTCGGCGACAGCGACCCTCCAAAGGCTGGCATGCGCGCGCTCCGGTTCATGATGGCACCGCCACCGGCGATGGTGTCGAACAGGGAGTCGTCGCTGCGCAGGGAGGTCGTCGCGGCGTCGGCGTGACGGGCGGGCGGCACCGGCAGCGATGTCGCATTGGGGCCGTCACCCTTCCCCTTGGCGCCATGGCAACCGGCGCACCACGAAGCATAGAGTCGCGACGCGCTCGTGTCCGAGGGCACGGCGACCGGGAGCGGGCTTGGCGGCACAGTGACGGCGGTCGGATCACCGCCGAGGTAGCGAATGATGAGCGCACGATCGCGATCCGGCATGACGAGCCGCGGCATGACGGCACCCGGGCGTACCCGACCAGGGTTGGTGATGATCGCCGCGATATAGCCGGGGTCTCGGCGCGCGCGCACGTTGTCCAGCGGGGGCGCGAGCTTTCCGCCTTGCCCACCGAGCTGGTGACAGCCCAGACAACCGAGCTGCTCTCGCAACATGCGCTCCGCTTTCTGCCGCTGGAACGGCGTGAGTGCCTGCGCCGGTAACACACGGCCAATCGACACCAGAGCGCCGAGCCCCAGCAGAAGGTGGCGAAGGCGCACCGGCACCGGCTACTTGCGGCCGTCGGGGTGGCGGCGCGATCCGCTCCAAATCACGATCGATCCACAGCCGTTGCGCGTCTGGAACTGCAACGGCATGCTGGCGGTGCGCGAGTAGATCTCGACCGCTCGCACATCATTGGGATCGATGATGCCATCCAGCACGCCGTCGGTGATCGGGATGAGGAGGCTGTTCAGAAAAATGGCCGGCACGCAGGTGCCGGACATTCCCGATGCGCGCATCAGCACACGATCGGCCGCACCGACCCCGGACATGACCTGCATACCCGGCGTCGAACGAAAGATGTCGGCGGCATATTTGGGGGCCCGCGCAATGAGTTGCGCCTCGTCCAGAAAGTGGCCGAAGCCGTTCTTGCGACGCCGCTCGAAATCCTCGAGCGAGAAGGCGCCGCGGTTGGCGTTGGCCCGCACGCGAAGCGTGTCCACGGTAGCGACCGCCGCCGCCATGGTCACGTCAACTGTGGTCTCGGCGGTGGCTAAAATATTCACCGTGACCTGCGTGGGCTGGTACCCAATGGCCCGCGCATCGAGGGTGTACGACCCGGTGGGCAGCTTGGCGAGCGCGAACTGACCGCTCACACTGGTGGTTTCTCCTACGCCCACGCCTCGTAGCTCCACGCGAGCACTGGTCACCGGCTTACCCCCGCCGTCTCGCACCGTACCGCGGATACGTCCCGCGCCCTGCAACACCAGCACGGAACGACCCGCCACGATCGCTCGGGTCGCCGCCCCCACATACAGGTCGTGCAGCAGGAACCCGCCAAGTGGCATCGGCAGGTCCACGAAACCGCTGGAGTCGGCCCCCACGAATGCCCGTGTCGTCAGGACCACTCCCGACGGCACGCACATGGCGAAGCCGCCAATCTCCGACGTGACACCGTACCGCGACAAGCTTTTACGATCCACCGAGGTTCCCGCGACCTGCAATTCTGTCCACTGCGCACGCACGCGGCCAGCCGTGTCGAGTGGTGTAAGGTCGGCGCGCCGCACCACCCCCATGAACAATCCGTCCGCCGTCAGTCGGTCGTTGGGGCTGCAGAAGCGGATCCGAAGGGTACCCACCGACGGCAACGCGAGCGGCGTACGCACGTCACTCCCGTCTACGACTTCGACTCGCAAAAGCGGGCTGTCCATGCCCAGCATGTCCAGTCGCGGATGCAGGAAACCCAGCAGATACACGCCTGTAGGCACGGAATCGAACACAAAGGCCCCATTCGCATCCGAGCGAACGAGGCGTATGCGTCTCGAATCGCCAGCTTCCACCAATTGCACGACGGAGGCCGTGAGCGGTAGCTGGGCCAGACTGTCGTAGACAGTGCCCACGACCCGCGCCACCACGACCTTGGGAAGCGGAGGCGGAGGCGCCTTGGTCGACGCGGACTGCGCCAGTACTCTGGTGGCTTGCAAAAGGCACAGGGCCGCTGGCAGCACGACCTCACGCGCCAATCGCGATAGGCGACCGTGCAGAACGCGGCGCCGCCGCCATACGTCTCGCGGCTCGGCGCGTTCACACTGCGCGGTGGGGCATGAGGTGAATCGGTCAGGCATGTCGAAGGCTCGCACGGGATCGAAACCCGCGCAAGCACTTCGGATAGTAGGTACGGAGCCAGCGACTTCGCGTGTACGGTGCCACGCAAGAGCCGATACACGGAGGGCCACGCGTTACGTATCAGCCGCCCGTGCCGAACTGACGCGTAAACTTCAGGAACACCGAACGTTGCTGCGGCGCGCCCAGGTCGAAGAAGCTCGTTGCGGCCCGACCATCGTTGAGCACGATGAACAAGCCCGTGCCGGCGGTGTTGAGCCAACCGAAGCGCACGTTCGACGAAAAGATCGCTGCCTGATTGTTGTATTGCGTGAGCGTCTGTACGAAGATGCGCGGTGAGAAGAAGTAGTTCAGGCGCACCGCTTGAAGTGAACGAATGAAATTACCTTCCGGAAGGCGCACGTCGTTGTAGTCGGCGGTGAACGAGCCGGAGAATGTGGCGCCACGTCGCAGCGTGACCGTGCCGCTGCCGCCGCTGCGGCGACCGGTCCAGAATTGACCCACGTCGAAGCGACCCGTGGCCGACAGGTTCTCACTCGGATCGGTGGTGTAGTCCCAGCCCAAGGTGCCCCAATCGTACTGACCAGCCGGTATCACCACGCCGGGCGCGATCGTGAACGGCGCCTGCAGCCCCTCGTGTGAGATGTTGTATTCGGGACCGAACTTCGTGCTGTTCGCCAGCTCGATCTCGGTGAGGTCGATGTGCCAGTACCCCGACTGATAGAACCCGTCGTTGAGACCATACGCGCTGCGATAGCTCACGTGCGGATTCCACTGCCGGAACCACGCCCACTCCGGTTTGCGCACCAGTCGCATGACGGAGACATCGTACGCGCGGTAACCGCCCGGGCGGCTCATGAAGCCCACTTCCGGATTGAAGTCTTCGCCGATCTGCGCGATGCGCGCGTTGTGATTCCACACGTTTGTCTGATACGCGATCCGTCCGCTAAAAGCGTTGGCATCGCCATCGCGATCCCGCGTCGTCGTGCGCGCCGCCCACAGGTCGCTCGTCCAGCGCTGTCCGAGTCCGATGCGGCTGTCTACCGCGAACGTGCGGTTCACATCACCGCCGTCGTCGGTGGCCATACGCTGTACCACCATCGCGCCAAGGCGTGACCGCGCCGACAGTTCGCGTGTGGCTCGTCCAACAGTGAACGACTGCCCCGCGTTCTGCGCATCGGGCGCGTCCGTGATCATCTGCAGGAGGCCCACCGTGGTACCGCCCACGCGTCCTGACAAGCGACCGCCGCCGAGGATCGACTGCGGCGTCCCGTCGTTGGAGATCCCGATGCGGCGGGTGAAAAACAGGTCGACGGCCTGTGGCGTGCCTGCTGAAAACACGCCGGCGTTCTCGAGGAAGAACGGTCGCTTTTCCGGAAAGAATATTGGAAAGCGGGTGAGATTCACGCGCTGATCGTCGACTTCGACCTGCGCGAAGTCGGTGTTGGCGGTGAGGTCGAGCGTGAGCGCGGGCGTGACGCCGTACTTGATCTCACCGCCCACTTCCGTGGGATACTTCGACACGAAGGTGTTCTTCGCGAGTGCATCGGGCCAGTTGCGCTGCGCCGAGGTGAGGACGTACGGTGTGGCAGTCTGGATGCGACGCGTCGGCACCCGCAGCTTTCGAATCTGCGGG
>NZ_JBKJRB010000027.1:0-23165 GCF_046594945.1 Gemmatimonas sp.
GAACCCCGCAGCGACCAAGGTCGTTGCGGGGTTCGTTGCCTTCTATCATCAGTCGGGGCGACAGGATTCGAACCTGCGACCTCGTGCTCCCGAAGCACGCGCTCTACCGGGCTAAGCTACGCCCCGTTGACTGTCCCTCTCCCAGAATCCGAACGACGTGCTCCCACCCGGATTACCCCACGCGCCTAGAAGGACTCGAACCTCCAACCTTCTGATCCGTAGTCAGATGCTCTATCCAATTGAGCTATAGGCGCAGAACTCCGATGCACCACGATTGACGTACAGCCTCTCCTTGCGGAGAGTCCCGGAACCTAGTGGATCGTGCATGCCCACGCTACTGACGAGCATGCGCCAGGTTTTCCAACACCAACACCAACACCAACACCAACACCAACAGACCAGCAGTATGGGTCGTACAAGACTCGAACTTGTGACCTCCACGATGTCAACGTGGCGCTCTAACCAACTGAGCTAACGACCCAAGACACCGTTGCACTACAAGCGGGAAACGGGACTCGAACCCGCGACCCCAACCTTGGCAAGGTTGTGCTCTACCAACTGAGCTATTCCCGCAGACCAACTGACAAACCCGTGACCAACCTTGGCTAACCGGAGTGGAGACGAGCGGGATCGAACCGCTGACCTCTTGAATGCCATTCAAGCGCTCTCCCAACTGAGCTACGCCCCCGGTACTGGCTTTCTGCGCTGCTGCCGTTCCGTGCCCCCGTTAAGCGGCATCGTGCCGGCGAGGGCATCAGGAACGCGCAGTCTAGTGAGGTGTATGTCTGGCGTCAAGCAGAGTTCCTCAGATTACACTGGCGAAAGACTCCCGTTGGCGTATCTTGCATGGCTACCCCCGTCATTGCCCAGTCGCTGCCGGCTGGGATCCTGTGGGTCGTCGGCGCCGTTAGTTGGCTAGCCGTTTCCATTTCGTTTCCTCCTTCAGGGGTGATGTCTCATCCCAAGGTCTCATAGAACGCCATGACTGAAGTCAAGCGGAAGCGCCGTCGTGCGGCACCCGCGGGCATCGCGCCCAGTGAACCCGAGCGCGATATCCTCGACCAGTATCTCTACGAAGTCAGCACGTATCCGCTCCTGAAAGGGGCCGAAGAGATCGAGCTCGCCAAAAAGATTCGTACCGGTGACCAGGACGCGCTGCAGGAACTCGTTAAGCGCAACCTCCGCTTTGTCATTTCTGTGGCCAAGAAGTATCAGAATCGCGGTCTGCCGCTTATCGACTTGATCGGTGAAGGCAACGTCGGTTTGCTCACTGCGGCGCGAAAGTTCGATCCCGACCAAGGCGTGAAGTTCATCTCGTACGCCGTGTGGTGGATCCGTCAGGCGATTCTCTCGTCGCTCGCGCGTCAGGGACGTACCGTGCGCGTGCCGCTCAATCGCACCGCCGACCTCTCGCGCATCATCAAGGCGTCGGAAATCCTTCGACAGAAACTGCGTCGGGAGCCGTCGCCCGAAGAGCTGGCGCAGGTCACTGGCCTCTCGGTCGACGTGGTGCAGTCGCTCGCCGCCTTGAATACCGGCGACGTGCGTCTCGATGCCCCAATGGACCCCGACGGCGATCGTTCGCTCATCGAACGGTTCGTCGCCGACGAAATGCCGGACACGGAAGAAGAAGCGATGAACCGCTTCCTCACCGACGAAATCGAACAGGCGCTCTCCACGTTGCCGCCGCGCGATGCCAAGGTGCTCCGTCTCTACTTCGGCCTCGAAGGCGGCCGCGAGCATACGCTCGAAGAGATCGGCAGCATGCTCGGTGTCACCCGCGAACGTGTGCGACAGCTGCGCGACCGAGCCCTCAAGCGCCTCCGCGAAGGCGATGTGGGCCGTGCCCTCTCCAGCTTCGCCGCCTAACAGGCGAAGTCGGCGCATCGGGGCACGCAGATTTGGGGGGCGTCCGACTATCGGGCGCCCCTTCTGCGCGGTGCATGGCGCCCGATGCCTACCTTCGCCGAACTTTGGCGGTACCTTTGTGATCTCATGATCGAGTTCAAGGACGTCCACAAGGCTTTCGGGCCCAAGCAGGTGCTCCGCGGATTCTCCCTTCAAGTCAACGAAGGCGAGACCATGGTCATCATCGGCTATTCCGGAACCGGTAAGTCAGTGGCGATCAAGCACATTGTCGGCCTCCTCGAACCCGATGAGGGCGAGGTCTGGGTCGATGGCCTCCGCGTTGATCAACTTGCGCGCAAAGACTTGTACGCGCTGCGGGGACGCATCGGTTACGTGTTTCAGTTCGCGGCGCTTTTCGACTCAATGACCATTGGCGAAAACGTCGCGATGGGCCTGCGCAAGCAGGGCGAACTCAGCGAGTCGGAAATCACCACGCGCGTCGACGAAGCGCTCTCCCTCGTCGACCTGCCCGATGTGAAGAGTCGGATGCCGGCTGAACTGTCGGGTGGTATGCGCAAGCGCGTCGGCATCGCCCGAGCGATCGCCCTGCGCCCCAAGTACATCCTGTACGACGAACCCACCACCGGGCTCGATCCGGTCACCTCGGCCACGATCGACGCGCTCATGGTTCGCATGCGCGAGCAGCTCGGCGTCACCGGCATCGTGATCACGCACGATATGCGCAGCGCGTACACCGTGGGCACGCGCATCGCCATGCTGTACGAAGGGCAGGTGCGCGCCGTCGGAACCGTGGACGAAATTCAGCAGAGCGCCGATCCGCTGGTACGGCAGTTCATCGAAGGGCGCGCCACGCTCGAAGGTAGCGCGCCGTTGATCGGCGTTGCGAAGTAGCATCACCGTGACGACGTCGCGCGATCCGCAGAAACGCTCCGGGCGCGCCACGCTCGAGACCTCGGCCGGTGGGATCGTGTATCGCGTGCAGAACGGCGAGCCGATGTTCCTGCTCATTCGCGACAGCTATCAAAACTGGGGATTTCCCAAAGGACATCTTGAGACCGACGAGCCGCCCGACGCCGCCGCGCTGCGGGAAGTGCGAGAAGAAACCGGACTCGACGACGTCGCGCTCGACGGGGCGATCGACACTATCGACTGGTTCTTCCGCTTTCGTGGCCGCTTGGTGCACAAGGTGTGCCATTTCTACCTCATGCGTAGCGACGCGTCGACCACCACACCCCAGCGTGCCGAGGGGATCACTGCCTGTCGGTGGGCCACGTTTCAGGAAGCCACGACGCTGGTGTCATACGCCAACGCGCGTGACGTGCTGATGCGCGCCAATGCGATGGTGCGAGGAGAAGATCCAGCCGGCGATCCCGCGCAAGCGCCGACGCCGCGCGCGGGCGTGCACACCGAGCCCTCCCGCTGATGGCCTCGGCCCGCAGCAGCGCTGACAGTGCCGCACCGCAAATGTGCGTCGTCGCGTTGCTCAAGCGTGAGCGTGCGCGCGTGTTGGTGCGTTCCGCGTTCCCGCGGCGTCGGGCGCACGTGCACGCTGCCAAGAGCGCGGCCGATGTCGAGGACTATCTCATCAAGGAGCTCGTCGACGTCGTCATCATCGACGCCGGCGCCGGTGAAGACGCGCAGCGGCTTCTTTCGCGGGCCGAAGAGTTCCCGAGTCTCCCCTTTGTCCTGATCACTACGCTGCTGCCGGCTGATGCGCCGCTCGTCGCCCGAGCGGCCGATGCCGGTGTCACCGATGTGCTCGTGGAAGGCGTCGACGATAGCGTGGCGCGCGAACTCGTGCTCCGTCGCGCCTTCTCGAGCCGCTTCGAGCGCGCGCTCGCCCAACCGCCGGCGATGCTGCACCTCGAAACTCCCCTGCAGATCGCGGTCTGGCAGAGCGTCGTGCGTCGCGCCGGCCGACCCGTGCGCACCGATCAGCTGGCCAAGGAACTCAGCGTCTCACGCGAGCACTTGTCCCGTACCTTCGCCGTGGGCCAAGCGCCCACCCTGAAGCGTGTGATCGACCTGGTGCGGGTGCTGGCTGCCGCCGAGCTGTCCAAGAACGCCGGATTCGACGTGCGCGACGTGGCGCAGGTCCTAGGGTTTGCCAGCTCATCCCACCTCTCCAGCACTACCCAGCGCCTCGTCGGCGCCCGTGCCTCCAGCCTGTCCCGCCTCCGAGCCGTCGACTTACTGGAACGGTTCAGTCAAGCCGCCTTCGGCGATCCGACGGCCGGCTGACGTCGGGTCGGTCGCGAGAACAGCAACGGCAACAGCAACAGCTACGGCAACAGCAACAGCTACGGCAACAGCAACAGCTACGGCAACAGCTACGGCAACGGCAACAGCTACGGCAACAGCTGGAACACGGAGACCACGGATTACACCGTAACAACACGGATCTGTCCCGTATCAACGACGCGGCCCCGCGCTTTTCAAACATCAAAAGCGATCTCTGCCAGAGGATCCACGCCGTCCGAAGTCGGTCTTATCCGTGTTGTTACGGTGTAATCCGTGGTCTCCGTGTTCCTGCTTTGGCTTTGGCTTTGGCTTTGGCTTTGGCTTTGGCTTTGGCTTTGGCTTTGGCTTTGGCTTTGACTGTCGCAGGCGCAGGGCTAGGGGCTCAACGGCCAACTGCCTAGGGAGCCGGACGGAGGGTTTCAGGGAGGAGGAAGCAGGAGAAGCGCGCCGTTGCATTGCCTCCTCCTTCCCCAAACCCTCCGTCCTGCTCCCTAGGCAGTTGGCCGTTCGCAGTTGATTTAGCTCACGCTTGCCCCCACTCCACCCTTGTGATAATTTTCACAAGCTGTCCCCGAATCGTTACCACGCATATAAAAGCCCCTGCCTCATGGCTACCCAAACCGCCCTGCGCCCCGGCGAAATCAAAGACATCCTCCTCCGCGAAATCGAAGCGGCGGATCTCGCCGATCTCAATGTCGAGGAAGTCGGTTCCATCCTTGAAGTGAAGGACGGCATTGCCCGTGTCTATGGCCTCGGTAAGGTCATGGCCGGCGAGATGCTCGAGTTCACGGCCTCGGATACGAAGGCCGTGATCACCGGCATGGCGTTGAACCTCGAAGAGGACAACATCGGGGCCGTTATTCTTGGTGACTACCTCCAGCTCAAGGAAGGCGACGAAGTCCGTTCGACCGCCCGCGTGCTGGAAGTACCCGTTGGGCCGGAACTGATCGGTCGCGTCGTCGATCCCCTGGGCCGTCCCATCGACGGCCTCGGCGAGATCCGAAGCACCACATTCCGTCGTGTCGAGTCGCCGGCGCCTGGCATCATCGTGCGTCAGCCGGTCAAGGAGCCCATGCAGACGGGCATCAAGGCGATCGACTCCATGATCCCGATCGGCCGCGGACAACGCGAGCTCATCATCGGTGACCGCTCCACGGGCAAGACCGCCGTGGCCGTCGACACGATCATCAACCAGAAGGGCCAGGGCGTCATCTGCGTGTATGTCGCCATCGGCCAGAAGGCGTCCACGATCGCCTCCGTCGTCGAGCGGCTTCGTCAGGCCGGCGCGCTCGAGTACACCATCGTCGTCGCCGCCTCCGCGTCCGATCCGGCCCCGATGCTCTACATCGCGCCCTACTCGGGCTGCGCGATGGCCGAGTACTTCATGTACAACGAGGGCAAGCCCACGTTGTGTGTGTACGACGACCTGTCGAAGCAGGCCGCGGCGTATCGTCAGCTGTCGCTGATTCTCCGTCGTCCGCCGGGCCGTGAAGCCTATCCCGGAGACGTGTTCTATCTCCACAGCCGTCTCCTCGAGCGCGCGGCCAAGCTGCGCGAAGACGACGGCGTGGTCGATGGCAAGACGATTCTGAAGCCGGGTGGCTCGCTGACCGCGCTCCCAATCATCGAAACCCAGGCCGGCGACGTCTCGGCGTACATCCCGACCAACGTCATTTCGATCACAGACGGGCAAATCTTTCTGGAAACCGACCTCTTCAACGCCGGTATTCGCCCGGCCGTGAACGTCGGGATCTCGGTGTCGCGTGTCGGTGGATCGGCGCAAACGAAGGCGATGAAGAGCGTGGCTGGCCGTCTCCGCCTCGACCTCGCGCAATTCCGCGAACTCGAAGCGTTCGCCGCGTTCGCGTCGGACCTCGATCCGGCCACCAAGCGTCAGCTCGATCGCGGTGCGCGTACCGTGGAAATTCTCAAGCAAGGGCAGTACCAGCCCATGCCGTTCGAGGAGCAGGTGATGGTGATTTACGCCGTGACCAACGGTCTCCTTGATACGATCGACACGGGTAAGATCCGCGCGTGGGAGAAGGGCTTCCTCGAGTTCATGCGCGCGCAGTTCCCGCAAGTCGCTGACACGGTGCGCACCAGCAAGGCGCTTTCGAAGGAAATGGAAGCGGAGCTGAAGCGCGGCATCGAGCAGTACGCCAAGAGCCTGTAAATGGCGAAAGGCCGCGAACTCAAGGGGCGCATCAAGTCCGTCGAAAACACGCGCAAGATTACGCGCACGATGGAAATGGTGGCTACCTCCAAAATGAAGCGCGCGGCAGATCGCGTAGCGTCTGCGCGTCCGTACGCGTTGGCGTTGGGTGAGGTGCTGTCGCACGTTTATACGCCGGAGTTGGCGGAGCGTTTTCCGTTGCTCCGTCGTCCGGCGCAGGCCAAGCGGGTGGCACTGGTCGTACTGACCGCCAACCGCGGTCTCTGCGGCGGCTTCAACACCAACCTGCTGCGCGAGGCGCGTACGCGTCTGGCCGAGCTCGAGAAGCAGGGCGCGACGGTCGAACTGCATGTGGTCGGCAAGAAGGGTATCGGCTACTTCAAATACCTGGGCCGTGCGCTCGCCGAACAGCGCGCCGACATCAGCGATAAGCCGACCGCCGCCGACGCCGCGTCGCTGATCGAATCGTTGATGACGCGCTTTGCGACCGGCGAGATCGACGCCGTGCATCTCACGTATGCCAAGTACAAGTCGGCGCTCTCTACCCCGCCGGCCACCGAACAAGTATTGCCGGTGGTCGCACCGGCGACCGCCGGAACCGGTGTCGCGAGAGATTTCATTCTCTCGCCCTCGGCCGACGAGCTGCTCGAAGCGCTGTTGCCGCTGTACGTGCGCAACACCGTGTATCGCGCCTTGGTCGAAACGGCGGCGGGTGAACAGGGCGCGCGTCGGACGGCGATGAAGAATGCCACCGACAACGCGACCGAGATTCTGCAATTGCTCAAGCGCACGTACAACTCCGCACGGCAGGCGCAGATTACGCAGGAAATCGCCGAAATCGTCGGCGGCGCATCGGCACTGCAGGGCTGATTTCCCTATCTCCACATAGAGTCCCATGGCTACCACTGCCGCGCCGACCACCGTCGGCAAGATCATTCAGGTCATCGGTCCCGTCATCGACGTGGCCTTCGAAAACGATCACCTGCCCGAGCTGTACAACGCGGTGCGGGTTGAAGGCACGGCGCCTGATGGTCAGGTGCTCTCCGTGACCGCCGAAGTGCAGCAGCACATTGGCCGTAATCAGGTTCGTGCTGTCGCCATGTCGAGCACCGACGGCGTCACGCGCGGCATGGACGTCATCGACACGGGTGGCGCGATCACCGTGCCCGTCGGCGCCCCGGCGCTTGGCCGCATTTTGAATGTGCTCGGTGAGCCGGTGGACGAAGGCGCGCCGATCCCGAAAGACGCGCTGCGTTGGCCGATTCACCGCAAGCGCCCCGACTTCGTCGATCTCGAGCCGAAGACGGAAGTGTTCGAGACCGGCATCAAGGTCGTCGACCTCGTCGCCCCGTTCGTGAAGGGTGGCAAGATCGGATTGTTCGGCGGCGCCGGTGTCGGCAAGACGGTCATCATTCAGGAGCTCATCAACAATGTCGCGAAGGGACACGGTGGGAAGTCCGTGTTCTGCGGTGTCGGCGAGCGCACGCGAGAAGGCAACGATCTCTATCTCGAATTCCAGGAAGCTGGCATTCTCGACAAGGTGGCGTTGATCTACGGACAGATGAACGAGCCGCCGGGAGCCCGTCTCCGCGTGGCGCTTGCCGGTCTCACCGTCGCCGAGTATTTCCGCGACGTCGAGAACTCCGACGTGCTGGTGTTCGTTGACAACATCTTCCGTTTCACGCAGGCCGGTTCGGAAGTGTCGGCACTGCTGGGCCGTATGCCGAGCGCCGTGGGCTACCAGCCCACGCTCGCTACGGAGATGGGCGAACTGCAGGAGCGCATCACCTCCACCCGCAACGGCTCGATCACGTCGGTGCAGGCCATTTACGTGCCGGCCGACGACTTGACCGACCCCGCGCCCGCTACGGCGTTCGCGCACTTGGACGCCACGGTCGTGCTGAATCGCAAGATCACCGAGCTGGGTATCTATCCCGCCGTGGATCCACTCGACTCCACGTCGCGCATTCTCGACGCGCAGTACATCGGCGAGCGCCATTATACTGCGGCCACGACCACGCAGCGCATCCTGCAGCGTTACAAGGAGCTGCAGGACATCATCGCGATCCTTGGCATGGACGAACTGTCCGAAGACGACAAGAAGATCGTGGGACGTGCGCGTCGACTGCAGCGTTTCATGTCGCAGCCGTTCGCGGTGGCCGAGCAGTTCACGGGTATCCCCGGCAAGTATGTGAAGCTCGAAGAAACGATCTCGTCGTTCGAGCGCATCTGTGCTGGTGAGTTCGACAACCTGCCTGAGCAGGCGTTCTTCATGGCCGGTGGCGTGGACGACGTGGTCGCCAACGCGAAGAAGTTCCAGGGCTGATAGCGTGAGCGACTCACTTCAGGTGTCGGTGATTTCCCCCGAGCGCGTGCTCTTCGAGGGCAGCGCACGGGGCGTTATCGCGCCGGCGTTCGACGGCGAGATGGGAATTCTGCCGATGCATGCGCCGCTCATGACACTGCTCGGCAAGGGCACGCTCCGTCTCGATACTGCTGACGGCGAGAAACGCTTCGGCGTCGAGGGCGGCTTCCTGCAGATCATCGACGATCAGGTGCGCATCGTGACCGAGCACGCCACCGCGATCGCGGCGGCGTAGCCGGGTGACGTAGCCGGGTGACGTAGCCGGGTGACGTAGCGAAACGATTGAGCCGGACCTCACACGCGGCACATGGGTTCCATCATGTGCCGCGTGTTGCGTTTGGTGCGGTCGGGCGCCGTTCGGCATCGGTGCCGGAGGGCCAGGCCGAAATTCCCGTGAGTTGGACGCAACGTCTGGGCGCGCTGGTCCGTACACTCTGTGGCGCCCCCGGTGTGCACTGTCGTCTGGCAGGTCGCGATGCCGTGGTCGTGATCGCAGCATGTCTGCTCGCGTTTTCACCAACACTCATGGCTCTCCGTGTCGTAGTTCTCGGCCAGGTTCCGGCTTCGCTGCCCGAACAGCTGGCCCACCTACCGGCCTCGCTCGACGTGTCGGTACTCGGGTATCACGCCGATTCCACCTCGGCGCATGCCGCGCTCTCCCCCGTTCCCGATATCGCGCTCGTGAGTGCAGAGCTGACCGACATGTCCGGCTTTGCGTTCGTGCAATCGCTGACGCCAGCTGAGCGTCCCACCGCCATCGTGTTTGCGTCGGCGCGTGAAGAAGATGCGGTGCAGGCGTTCGAACTGCAGGCCACCGATTTCGTGCCGATGCCGGTGGTGGCCGTGCGGCTGCGCGATGCGCTCGCGCGTGCACGCCAGCACGTGTTGCAGGTGGCGCTGCTGCGCACGGCCGACGAATTGCAGCGTTTAATTGGCGAAGCGAACGCATCAGGAAATACCGAGCTTGGTGCGCTGTTCTCGCGTGCCTCCGGTACCAGCGCTGGACACGCGAACGGCAACGGTCACGCCGTCACGCTGGAGCATGAAGTCGGCGGCGATGGGCGTCGACGCAAGCGGGCGAGCGGACCGTCCACCGGAACGTTGATTCCGTCCACGCCGTGGCGGGCCGCGCGCAGCACCGAACATTCGCTCGCACGGTTCACGCGCGATGAGGCCGAAGAGCCGGTGCTCGACCTCACCCAGGACGACGGCGGTCGTACGTCGTCAAGCCATGGGGATGCCCGGCCGTTGCGGGTGTTGGTGCGCGAAGGCCGTCGGACGCGCTTCGTGCCGCTGTCGGATGTCGACTGGTTCGAGGCGGATGGCAATTACATCCTCGTGCACGCGGCCGGTGAGAAGTACCGCACCCGTGGCACCATCACGGCGATCGAAACGGCACTGGACCCGCGCCAGTTCGTCCGGATTCACCGTCGCGTGGTGGTCAACATGGATCGCGTGCGGGAGATGTCCCCGCTGCCTGGCGGCGATGGGCTGCTCATGCTCGGCAACGGTTCCACGCTGCGGCTGTCGAGGACCTACCGGTCTCGCGTGCGCTGATCGGCGCCGTTTGTCCCAAAAAGTTTTCCCACGAACGAGGCCGCCTGAATTCAGGCGGCCTCGTGCGTGTTCAGGGGGTAGTTCGCAAGGTCGGGCCGACCACGCGCGCGCCGTATCGACCGGATCGCGAGAGCGTTCTCCATTCGAGCACCTCCCAGCACGCCTTGCCCCACTTCAGTCCCTTAGCGTCGGGGCGAAATCACATGGTGACGTCGGTCATCCCAGCGCTGTTGTACCGATCGATAGCCGATTTGTACGAGAAGAGGTCAGGGGGAGGCGTGAGCACGCGGCTGAACACGCACGACCCTGCCGACACCGGTTAATTGTTCCACGCACTGGCGATTGACAGTCCGGTGCTCACCGCTAGCTTGCCGTCACGGTTACGTCACACTCAGCTGCTCAGTAATGAGCCGAATTGTGTGTCGCAGCCACTACGTTGTAGCCTCCCCACGTGTTTCCCCCGCCGCCGCGCCCCTGCGCCGGCGTTTTCCAGTGTCCTGTTGGTCCCGTTGGCCTGCCGAAAGGTTGCCTGGCGGTGGTCGGCATGACGTTGCAGACGTTTTCGGCGCGGTCCCACCGGCCGGAACGTTGTCCCGCAGTACTCGCTTCCCGGAGGAGCAGATGAGGGCTTTCGGACGTCGTATGTGGTTTATCGCGACGGTCCTGGGCGTGGCACTTGCCGCGCCGATCACCGCCGCCCAGGCACAGACCGGCAAATTGACCGGTGTGGTGACCGACGCGGAATCAGGCAAGCCCATTGAGGGCGTTGCGGTGGTCATTCAAGGGACGACGCTGGGTTCGAACACGAACGCCAGCGGCCGCTATTTCATCATTCAGGTTCCTCCCGGATCCTACTCAGTGCAGGCCCGTCGCCTCGGCTTCCAGAGCGTCACGGCCACGAACGTGTCGATGACCATCGACGCGACGCGTGAACAGAACTTCAAGCTGCGCTCGTCCAACCAGACGCTGGCGGCTATCACCGTGCAGGCCGACGTCGCCCCGCTCGTAGAGCGCGGTCAGGTTGGCTCCCGCACCTCGATCACGGCGGAGCAGATCACGTCGCTGCCGGTCACCAGCATCGCCGGCGTGCTCGCGCTGCAGCAGGGCTTCACGGAAGTCCCGCAGAACACCTCGGTCGTGTCGCTGGCGGAAGAACAGCGTAGCACCACGCCCGCGCTCCGCGTCCGTGGCAGCCGCGGCGGTGCCACGCTGTCCATGATCGACGGCATCGCCATCAACAACCCGCTCTTCGGCAACGACGCCGTGAGCCTGAGTGCGTTGGCCGTGCAGCAGCTCGATTTCCAGCGTGGCGGCATGGAGCCGCAGTACGGCAATGCGCTGGCCGGCGTGCTCAACCAGGTCGTGCGTGAAGGCGGCTCGGAAGTGTCTGGTGCCATCGACTTCCAGAATTCGACGCTGCCCGGCAGCGTGTTCAACACCCAGCAAGACAAGCTGCTCGGATTGAACCTGCTCCGAGGCTACCTGTCCGGCCCGGTGCCAGGCACCAAGAGCAAGCTGCGCTACTCGGTGTCGGGTCAGGTGCAGAGCCAAGCCCAGCGCGTGCTGGAGTTCGACAAGGACGTGTATACGGCCAATGCGCCGCTCGTGCTGGGCGACATTCTGGGCGTGTCCACCAAGGATCTCGTGCCAGGCTTCCAGGCGTTCGGCGGCACGCAGAACTCCTCGGTGGTCGGTAAGCTCACCTTCCTGCCGTTCGACAACACCACGATCAAGGTCACCGCGCTTGGCTCCGAGCGGCAGAACCGTGGCTACGACCGTCGCTATTTCTTCGCCTATCGTGGCGATCCACTCTCGCTCGTGAACAACCGCACCGACTCACTCTTTGCGCTCACGGGCGGCGACAACCGCGCGTCGCGCGACCTGATTCAGCCGTCGGTGAGAGACCAAGGCAAGCTCATCATTGGCTCGCTTGAACAACGTTTCGGACGTTCCAACCTCACGATACGGGTGGCGCAGACGGATTTCGAGCGCACCACCTGCGCCGTTTTTCTCGGCACCTGTATCCCGGGCCCCTTTGCTTACGGCAACTTCGACCAGTCGTTCCTGTCGATCTGTGGCACGTTTACCGGTTGCGATCGGGTCCCGTACTCTGGCGTCGCGTCGGGCATTTATGGTGGTGAGAAGTACACCACGCGCACGATCAAGGCCGACCTCCAGTCTCAGGTCACCGACCACAATAACATTCAGGTCGGCGCCCAGTTCGTGAATCACGACTTCGTGTACCGCGATGTGCAGCAGGATGCCAGCACGACCTCGGGTATCAAGAACAACGTGTATCAGGTGTACCGTGGGAAGCCCATCGAAGCGGCGGCCTATATACAGAGCGTGATCGAATACGATTTCATCACGATCAAGCTTGGCGGCCGGTTCGACTACAACCGTGCGCGCGGACAGTCACTGGCCAATCCGTTCGATCCGTCGAATGGTACCACGGCGCGTGAGGTGTGCGCCGGCGCCTCGGTGGGCGGCAAGCAACTGCTCAACGCCGCCGGTCAGCCGTACGGTCTTGCCGGGTGTGCCGCTTCCCCCGTCGATCCCAAAACGCAGCGCGCGCGGTTGCTCGATACGGCGAGCGCGATCGCCCAGCTCGACGACTTCCGCGAGTCGCCCGCCCGCACGGCCTTCAGCCCGCGCGTTGGTGTGGCCTTCCCGCTCACGGAGCGGTCGCAGGTGTTTTTCAATGGTGGTCGCTACACGATGGTGCCGTTGTACGGCAACACCTACCGCAACACCGGTATCGGCACCACGGCTGGCGCGGGTGACAACTATTGTGCGACGGGGCAGGTGAAGCCGGGCACCCGCGAATGCACCCCGAACCTGCAGCCGGACAATCCGTCGTTCGTGGGCAATCCGAGCCTTCGCCTCGAGCAGGCCAAGCAGTTTGAAGTCGGTTACTCGGGCGAGATCGGCAAGGGCTATTCCATCCAGGTGGCGGTGTTCAGCCGCTCGGAAACCGGCCTCACCGGTATTCGCAGTAGCCGCGCCGCCCAGGACATCGGCAGCACGTATGCCGGCGCGTTCCCCACCTACAACATCATCGTGAACGGCGACTTCCTGTCGTCCCGCGGTGTCGAAGTGCAATTCCGTCGTCGCCTGGCCGATCGCTGGGGCTACGACATCAACTACGGCCTCTCGCGCTCTACCACCAACGCGCGCCCGCCCGATCGCGCCAACGAAGTGGCGCGCACCGACGAATTGCTCCGTGCGCAGAACGTCGAAACGCTCACCGACGTCGATCAGCCGCAGCGCCTCAACGTGCAGTTGTTCTACCGCGTCGGCAACGACGCGCCGAGCCTGCCGCTCAACGCCGGCAAGCTGCTCAAGAACTTCAGTGGCTCGCTCACGTACAACATCACGTCGGGTATCCCGTATACACCGCTGCGCGGCAGTGCGGCCGGTACCATCGGCACGCTCGATCAGGGTGAAGTCAACTCGGCGCGTCAGCCGTCCACGCAGGATGTGGGTCTACTGCTCGACAAGGCGTTCCGCATCGGCAATCTCCGCTACTCGGGCTTCCTGCGCGTGAACAACCTGTTCGATCGCAAGAACTGCGTGCAGGTGTTCAACAATACCGGCACCTGCGACGCCGGTCTGCGCGACTTCGCCAACCGTCGCATCGGCAACGCCGGCGACAACACCTCGACCGCATTCGACCAGCCCGAGTTCATCGGGGCGCGTCGCAGCATCTCCACCGGCCTGTCGGTCAACTTCTGAGCATGGACGGCGTAAACCTCATGGGTTTCACTACCACTACTTCCCACCGACAGCCACAGGGTCTCGGGGCGCGCGGAGTTGCGCGCGTCTTGGGCACCCTGGTTGTGCTGGCCGGCCTCTCGACCATCGCATCCGGTGTGGCGGAGGCGCAGCGCGCCTCACAGCCCAAGGTCAACTATCTCGAAGAGATGTTGCCCGACGGCACGAAGCGTCAGATCCCGATCGCGGCCACCAACGGCTTTGACTTGTTCGCCGCCGAAGATGTGGCGTTCGGAACGCTCCGCATGAGCGGCACGTATCGTTCGGCCCTTCCCAACCAGGGTGGCCCGGTCGCGCAGAACCAAGGCACGCTTGCCTTTGGGGCTCGTGCGGTCAGTCCGACGATCGGCGGCTTCCACATTTTCTTCCAGATGGGTTTTGTCGTCGCCGCGCCGCCGACGGAATTCCGAAAGATTCGCACCGTTTTTCCGGGCATCAACAATATGACCGGAACGCTCGGCTACACCACGATCACGTGGGAGACGCTGGTGTCGAGCAGCCGTAAATGGGGCGCGGCGGACGGCCAGTTCGGCAAGAGCTTTGCCGGTGTAACCGCGCAGGACGGTTCGTCGTGTCGCGCCGACGGTAACGTCTACACTGATGTTGGGTTTTCACTGCTGGCCCAGAAGGATTGCCCAGACACCTGGGGCTCCGAAGGCTTCCGGGGCAAGCTGGTGGTGCAAGACTCGGTGTGGCTCAACACGTTCAACGCGAACAAGAGCGCGTTTCGCTGGGACGACTGGCGCATCCCGCGCGACCGGCTCGACGCCACGCAGTTTCTCGGCACGCAGAGCGTGTACGGATTTATCTCCGATTACTCGCGCGAGCAGAAGCTCCGTTACGGCGGCATCGTTCGCGGCGGATCGGGCACGCCACTCGACGGTGGTTATCCGCTCGGTCTCGAACTGCGCGCGGATAGTTACCAGTTCGCCTCGCCCGCGACCCGCAACACGCAGTACTATCAGGTACAGATGGTCAACAAGTCGGCCGACGTGTACGGCACGGGCGTCGACTATGACTCGTTGTACTTCGGCACCACGCCCGGCTTCCTTTACGGCGGCATTGGTGGCCAGTACGCTTCGCTGTACTTCGATTACAACACCAATACAGTACTGGCCACGAAAGGGAATACCAGCGGCAACTGCAGCACGTCCTACCCGAAGCGCTACCTGAATTCCACGCTCGGCGGCTGCCCAAGCAACGACGCCTTCGTCGCCGGCGTGTGGACGATGACGTGGCTGAAGTCGCCGTTGGGTGACGTGCGCAACAAGCGCTTCACGCGCAACCCGGCTGACCCGTACTACAACCCGAACAGCCCGTTCGCCGACGACACCATTACGTTCAATCACTCGCACGCCGGTTCGGTCGGCCGTGCGAGTCAGGCCATGACGCGCTCCACGCGCGCCGGCTTCGGCTACATCGCTTCGAAGGAAGATGATTTCCTCGACGGCCGGAATCCGTCGGATTTCACGATCAACAACTTTACCGGCATGGTCACGCCGGAAGAGTGGAGTGGCTCGCTTCCCGCCACGCCGGAAGGTGTGAAATTCCCGAAGTTCGTACCGGGTGCGACGAACAACCCCGTCACCGGGCGCCCATACGGTAAATGGGACTACAACAACGACGGTGTGCAGGACACGATCTCGGTACCGGGTTGTGGTTCGCTCGGTTGCCACGGGATCTACTCCGACACCATCGTCGGTGGATATCGTTCCGAGTACGGCAACATCCTCGGCACCATTACGGCTGGCCCGTTCAAGTTGAAGGCCGGCGATACCACGCAGTTCCTGTGGGCGTTCTCGTGGAACGCCGACTCGGTCACCACCCGCAGGGCGATCGAAGGACTTACCGACGCCTATCTCACGAACTACGCCGGACCGCAGCCCATCGCGTACCCGGAAGTGAAAGCGGGCTTGTCCTACACCATCAACTCGGCTGAGCTGGTTGACTCGCTCACCTTCGGCGCCGCGACGTCGATCGGGTCGCAGATCGTGATTCGTTACCCGAACATCAATCCGGCCGATCCCTTCATGCTGGGCCTGGTCGCGAAGCTTCGTGCCGACTCACTCGCTGGTGACGTCGCCACGCGCCGAATTCTACGACTCAATCCTACGCTGCTCGATTCGCTCAGAGCGCGGGCAAATGACAATCTAAGTTCGGTGTATCTGTTCAAGTCGTGCGACGGTGGAACGACGTTCACCAACACCACGGGAAACGCGGCTACCTGCACGTCGGCGCCCACGCGCTCCATCGATGCCGGTCTCCAGGCATTCGCGTGGCGCCCGGTCGCCACAGTGAACTACGTGAAGGGTGTACCGCAGACTGCGAACTACGCCGAAAACCTGCAGGGCGGTCGCACGTACAACTATGTGTTCGTGACCCGCACGCGGGGCTTCTCCGACGATTACTTCCGCGTCGTCGACTCGCTGCCTGGTCGCGGTTTGTTTATTACAAGCGCGCAGGATGCCTTCGGCTTCCCCCGCGACACGATCAACTCAGCGTTCGCGACCTCTGGTCCGGCCTCGCTCACGGTATACGCGCCGATCACCAATGCGGCGGGCCGCCAGTTCGCCCGCGTCGACACGTCCACGGTAGTGGGTAACTCCACGCAGCCGGTGCTCGTGCAGGCGGTGTCGAACAGCGTGAGCGGTACGTCACGACTCGTGTTCGGTAACCAGTTCATCGTGCGCAAGGTGCAGGACACCGTCACCCGCGCGGTCTCAACCACCATCAGTGTCCGCTGGATCATTCCGAACGCGACCACGTCGCCCACGGCTCCGGCAACAGCCAACTTCGTGGCGAAGGAGCAGACGTTCACCACTAGTGGCGACATCCCGGTGCGGTTGGGTACCACCTTGCTGACGGGCACCGCGCGTGGCGTCACTGGCGCCTCACGCGTGTTCGTAGACACCCTCACCTCGCCACCGGGATACCCTGGTTACGTCTGGGTGACCGGCGACAACAAGCCGATCTTCGCGATCAACGACCCGTACGGCACCAACGGCGGAAACCAGGTCCGCGACCAAGTTGGATCGCCGCTGTACCCGGGCTTTACCGCCCAGCCCGACGACTCGTCCAACACGGCCAACGGCTTCCGTACAGAACGTCTGGTTGGTAACGCATCGCGTGATCGCAACTTTGTGATTCGCAAGGACGGCGATACGCTCTCCGGCAATGCCCGTCAGTTCGTGCCGCAAGTGCAGGGTACGTTCACCACCGCGACGGCGGGCGCATTGCTGAATAACAAGCGGATCAAGGGTGGCCGCTACGAGCTCACGTGGCTCAGCGATCCGTGGGGAGGCAAGGCGTTCAAGCTCGATCCCGTCGCCGGTCTGCAGTCGGCCATCACGGCCGCGTTGGTCGAAGTGGCTTCCAAAGCTACAACGACTACGGAAACGTCGGCCGCGGTGGCTACGCTTGTCGGCGCGACGTCTGCTCGTCCGCTCATCAAGGTTCGAGTGCCGTTCACGATGAAGTTCACCGACCCAGTCGGCGGCCGTGAAGAGACGGTCAAGTTTGCCATGCTCGCCCGCCAGACGTTCGCGCAGGGTGGTGTCGGCAACACGCGTCTGTTGGGCTCTGGCAACGACACCGTTCGTGTGGCCGTCCCCGATTCCCTTTGGATGCCGGGTGACACCCTGATCGTGCTGCAGAAGGTTGAGAAGGACAGCACGGTGCTGGTCGGTACCACGCGTATCGTCGTGGTGCAGGCTGACGGAGCTAACGGCTTCCGGACGATCCCTGTGCTTGCCGACTCGATCGGTTTGAACAAGTTCCTCGTGGCATGCACCGGCGGTGTGAACGGGACAGGAGTTCGTCCGGCCGCCTCGGTTGACCAGAACAGCTGTAACCCGCTCGCGATCGACACGCGCGGCGCGACCACGGCCGGCGGTTATCTGCCGATCGAGCCGACCTGGAAGCAGACCTTCGAACTCACGCGCACGTTCGATCCGCGTTCGAGCATTCAGCTCGTGGCCACACCGTTCAGTATCAAGACCGAACTCACCAAGGCGGATTTGGCCAAGGTTTCGGTGGTACCGAATCCCTACATCGTGCGGTCGGATGTCGATGGTATTGACGGTACGCGACTCTCGGTTCCGCGCATCTACTTCACCAACGTGCCGGAACAAGGCCTGCTTCGTGTCTACTCGGTGTCCGGACAGTTCCTCCAGGAGCTGACGTGGACGAAGAGCGACCTGACCTACGCGGGTAACAACTCGACCTCAGGGGACCTGCCGTTCAACCTTCGCACGCGCGAAGGTACTGACATGACGTCGGGTCTCTACATCTACGTGCTCACTGCGACCGGCTCGGCTGGAAAGAACCAGGTGCAGCGCGGCAAGTTCGTGATCATCCGCTAAGGGAGCAGCGATGCAAATCACCCGACTCATCGGCGCCTTCGGCGCCGCCACCGTGCTTCTGGGCACGACCGTTCGTGCCCAGGGACCCGGTGGGCTTCTTCCTACGCCAGCGGATAGCCCGAATCGTCAGGGTACGCGTGGCGCCAACTTCCTCCACATCGGCGTCGGGGCGCGCAGCGGCGCAATGGCCAACGCCACCGCCGCGTCAGTCAGCGGTCCGTTGGCCTGGTTCTCCAATCCCGCTGGCGCCGGCAGCTCCGAGTCGTTCTCGGCGGTCGCCGGACGTCAGAGCCTGTACGGCGATCTTGGGCTCGGTCAGACGTACGCCGCGCTCTCCATCCCCGCGCTGGGCGGCAACATCGGCGTGCACTTCAACACGCTGAGCTCTGGCGATATTAAGCGCACTACGGAGACCAACCCGTTTGGCGATCGACTGGGTGGCAACTTCTTCCAGTGGACCTCCACGGTGGTTGGCATCGGGTACGCCAAGCGCCTCACCGACCGCCTTCAGTTCGGCGCGCAAGTCAAGTACATCAGCGAAGGCATCCCCGATGCCGGCACGAAGTGGATCGCCGGTGACATCGGTACCCAGTTCAACACCGGGCTCTACGGGCTCACGATCGGTGGCTCCGTTTCGAACGTCGGTCCCACGGCGCGTGCTTCGGGCGCGTTGATAACGCGCGTGATCAGTACGGCTGATCGCGGTACCTTCAGCGACAACCGTCGCGTGTCGCTCTACACGTCGCAGGTAGAACTGCCGGTCGAATTCCGCCTATCGCTCGCATCCGATTTGCTCGGTTCGGCCAATTCGTTGCTGGGCAAGGGCAGCGGGAACAACACGCTGAACGCCGAAGTCGCGGTCAACGAATCGACGGACTTCACGACGCAGTACGCCATCGGTCTCGAGTACGGCTACCGCAACATTCTGTTCGTGCGCGGCGGCAAGCGCGTGTACAACGACGAGCGCGATCGGGGGACCGACACGCCGGTGGGACTGGCCGGCGGTTTCGGTCTCCGCCTTCCGGCGAAGGGTCGTAACGTTCGCTTCGACTACTCCTTCGAGTCGGCCGGCGCGCTTCAGAATATTCAGATCTTCTCGTTCGAGGTGGGTCGATGAACCGCGCTGCAGGCATTCTCGCCGCATTGGCGCTCACCGCAGTCAGCGTCGGCGCGCAGGTCGCGCCGAAGCAGTTCACGGTTACCACACGTCTCGGCATTCTCCAAGCCGAACGGGCCGCGAGTCTCGATCCGGCGGCACTCATCGGTCTCGATGCGGAATACGCGCTGTCGAAGTATTTCGGCATCGGTACCACCGTCGACGTCTCGCGTGGCAATACGACGAGGAAGGACTTTCTCACGCGGCTTCGTTTCGGTCAGGCCGCCGTGGCCGGGGGAGATTCCATTCGCTACCAGTACGTCGGTCAGCCCGTAAACACCGTCAACCTCGGTCTTGCCGCGACGATGCGCTATCCGGGAAAGAAGGTGGCACCGTTCGTGATGGGCGGCGTTGGCACGTACGTCATGATTCTCGACGCGCAGGTCAACGGCAAGGAAACGCGTAACAACGACATCTCCTATACCGGTGGCGCCGGCGTCTGGATCAAGCTCAGTGAGCGCTCCGGTCTCCAGTTCGACGTCCGCGCGGTGCAGTATCAGGGCTACGATCGGAATTTCTTGAATCCGGCGCGCGACCGTACCGAACTCATTCAACCGTTCCCGGAAGACTTCCCGACGCCTCCTGCGGCGAAGAAGACCGCGTTGAACACCATGTTCACGCTGGGCTTCCGGTACATCCCCGGCGGCATTGGCGGAGGTAATTAACCGATGCGCACTATGCGTCCTTTCTTCCTCGCCGCCGGCGTGATCGCGGTGGCCGTTTCATCGGCCTGTGGCAATGAACGGTCGATTACGACTGAGCCTGTTGGTGCCCTCGGCTTCGGTACGAATTTTCTCCGCACCTCGACGAACCTTCCGCGTGGAACGGTCACCTTCCCCGTTGGCATCGTTGCGTCAGCGACACCGGCGAACGATTCGGTGATCATCACGCTGGCCGGACTCGACACACTGACCACCGGCAGCTACACGGTGTGGTTCACCAACGACTCCGCCACCAAGTTCGCGCCGGCCACGGCGCTCAACATCGTGGCCACCCGTCGCGACTCCACGCTCAACGCGGCGGGCGACCCGGTGTTCACGAACACGGCGTTCACCACCACCGGCGCCAGCTTCAAGTCCGGTGGCGCGAACATCGCGCTGCGGGTCGCGGTGTCTCGCGTCTCCGCGCCGACGCTCGTGGCGGCGGACTCGCTCAATACCGTGTTGATCAGCATCGAGCCGGGTGCGGCAGGAGCCGCGCCGGGGGAAGTGCGTCCGTTGTGGGCGCGTCGCAGTCAGGCAAACGCGAGCCGAGTTGCCGGTTTGCGATTTGGTACTTTCGCTCGTGGGATTCCCGCGCAAGCGGGCAGCCCGGCTGCCAACCAGGAGTTCGTGGTCGCCACCAACGGCGCGATGACCATCGTACCGCGTGGTCGAGTGGAAGTGCGTGGCAACATCATGATCCTGAACGACTCGAATTATCTCCGCCCGCCGGTTGGTTACTACTACAATGCGTACGGCATCAAGCTCGACACCACCGGCAGGTTCAACGACACCACATACCTCGGACGCCGCACCTCGCCATATCCGAATCGTGCGATTTCGCTGTATGAAGCCGACAAGTCGAACCCGGATCCGACCGTCGTGTTCGACAGCCCGCGCGTGATCTTCGCGATGGCGTCGCGACTCGATGCCGATTCGATCCCTGACGCGAAGGGTTCACCGGCGTGGAAGAATTATGGATTCGTGCGCGTGAATCTGCAGCCCAAGGCGGGCATCGAGGGTCGCCTCGGTTCCGCGACGATTCTCGAAGCCACTTTGCCGCCGTCGATTCGCGGCCGTTGATGTAGTCGGCGGTTCGGTCTTCGGATAGTTCGGCAACACGCCCCATTACAAATACCGCGCGCCCGGCGATCATCGCCGGGCGCGCGGTGCATTCGCGGGTTCGCGGCCATTCGATGGTTCACCGAGAACTGCTTCACCACGGACTTGCGCGAACAACACACGGTTAGTCCGTCGCGAGCCGACACGTCTGCCAGCAGCGCGACACCTTCAAATCTTGCAGTTGCTGTCAGTCGCGTTCCAGCATTATTCCGAGGAGAACGAACTGAATGGTCTCGAAATCTCGATCTGCATTGCGCGGTGGTGGCGTCCGTGGTTGACTGATCGGGACGTGCTCGAAGCGGGCCACACGCAAGATCCGTCGGATGTCGTAGACGCGATACCGCTCATGCCGTTGCTGTTCTTCGCGTGCCGTCGCGAAGAGACGCGAAGAACAGCAAACAAAAGTGGCTCTTCCGGCTTTCGAGTGGGTAGCTCTCACGAAAGTCGAGGTTCGAGGTCGAGACCGCCGCAGTGAAAGTAAATCGCCATTTTGAAGGCATCGCGGTTTCGGTAGCCGCGGGCACTGTACTTGATCCACTGGATCTTCGCGTTGAGTCCTTCCGTGACGGCGTTCGTGATGCGATGCGTGAGATAGGTGAGGATGTTCTCGAGGTGGGCCTTCAGCATGCGCGCGACCGCCTTCATCGGTGCAAGGCGTGATCGCATCGCCCAGCCGTACCACGCGCGAAAGAAGGTGCGGGCCGCGCCGACGTAGGTGTAGTCCCACAGGCGTCGCAGGCTTTCCTTCATCGCCCAGGCGCGAGCCGATTGCAACGTGCTATTCCGCAGCGCGGCGAACTCGCGCCAGGCTTTGACGGTGAAGTTGGCCGGATTCTTCAGCCAGGCGTATTTCGTCCGCGTTAACCGGGTATCGCCTTCGGCCATCAACGCCCGATGTTCCTGCTTGCGCACGTGATCGACCGCCGCGCCGACATGCTGGAGCACATGAAACTTGTCGAAGACGATCTTGCGGTCGGCGTCCGGCACATGCGCGCGAATGGTGTTTCGATAAGGCTCCCACATGTCCATCGCGATGGCGGAAATGCCGTCGCGCTGTGACTCGGTGAGCGTGGTGAAGTAGCCGGTGAGACTCGTGGCCTTGCGGTCGTCGGCGACGTGCAGGATGCGCCGCGCATTGAGATCCACGACGACACTGACGTACTGATGTCGCTTCAAGAAGCTCTTCTCGTCGATTCCGAGATACGGGACCACCACCGGCTGTCGCCGCGCGAGGCCGCGGCGCACCGCGCGCTCCATGATGCCGCGCGCCTCATCCCACGACAGGCCCAAGCGTCGGCCCACCGCGGTCGGAGTCGCCTCCCGCAGCCACGCAATCGCCAGTCGCTCGAACAACAGCGTAAAGCGCGAGCCCGCTTCCGCCCACGGCACCACCACCGTCGTGACGCCGTGCGTGGCGCAGGAGACCCGCGGGATCTTCGCGCACAACAGCGTGCGAAACTGACAGGTATCCAAGTGTCGCCAGCGGCGCTCCACGTGATCATAGATGGGCGACGCCGCACCGCACTTCGGACACGCGAACGCCGTACCAGACACCGCCTCGACCCACACATCTACTTCCTGCGGATCGGTCCGCAGCTCCACCCGCTCGACGTGCCACGGGGTCTGCAATCCCAGAATCGTCTGATACAACGCGCGGTCGTCCATCCTCTCGCCTCCCGGCCTAAAGGTCTGGCCAGAAGCTACGTACCCACTCTATTTCCTGAAGAGCCCAAGTTGTTATCGGTGCTGGCAAAACTCTAATTGGACTTCGCACTGGTCAGAAGATTGACGCGGCGCTAATTACCGCATATTACCAACATCTGATTCGGCTTCCGCAGTCGTTCTT
>NZ_JBKJRB010000058.1:0-74519 GCF_046594945.1 Gemmatimonas sp.
ACGGCACGATGGTGCACGGCACGATGGTGCACGGCACGATGGTGCACGGCACGATGGTGCACGGCACGATGGTGCACGGCACGATGGTGCACGGCACGATGGTCGGCGTCGGTTCGCGCGTACCGTTTGCGCGGCCGCGATCGCCACGAGTCTCTGCGCGACCACGCTCGCGGCGCAGATCCGCGGACGCCCGGCGGCGCGAGCTCCCGATGCCGGCTGGTGGTTCTCAGGCGGTGCCGCGGCCGTGATTCTGAACGACATCAGCGATGGCGCGACGCGTTCCACCTGGAAGTTCGGTAGCGATCCGCTGTGGCAGATGCGTGGCACGCTCGAGAAGGCGCTCGACGAGGCTACCACGATCGGCCTTTCGGCTGGCTACGGTGTGGTCGACCTCACGCTCTCGCCATTGATCTACACCGCCGCCACGCCACCCACGTCGCCCGAGTTACCGACGCAGTGCGCGATCGGCTGTGACGCGCAGACGCAGTTGTGGACCCTCATGGGTCAATTCCGCAGCGGCGGCAGCGGCGGCTTTCACACGTTGTTTGAAGCGGCCGGCGGCATGACGGGCTTTCGTGGTCTGCGCGTACGTGCCGACAGCGCCGGTGTTGCCGGCGTCGCCCTCGGACCCAAGAAGGGCCAGTACGACATTTCCGGTACACTCGGCGCCGGCTTCGGCTACGGGCTGTCCAGCAATCTGCACCTTGCGCTCGTGCAGGAGTTCGGCATTGGCTGGCACGCCAAGTCCGATCTCCCCGATGGGGTCGGTCGCACATGGCGCGTGCGCACCACGCGCGCCTCCCTGCGCTTCGGATTCGGATCACATCGCTGACGCATTCGCCGTTACACCATGTCACTTCACCATGCCCGCATGACCGTCATGACCATTTCGAGAGTCGTCTCGCTCCCCGTGGCACTCGCCCTGTTCGGTGCAGGCATTGGCGCGTGCGCACAAAACACGACGCCGGCCGCGATGGCGAACGCCAACACCAGCGCGGAACCCGCCCGACAGTCCGCGCAGTTCCCCGACGGGTGGCGCCTCCCCGCCGGTACGCCGGCAACGTTCGCGTCGCACGCGATGGCGGTCAGCAACAGTCCACATGCGAGCGGCGCGGCCGCGGACATCATGAAGGCCGGGGGCAACGCGGTCGATGCGGCCGTCGCACTCAGCTTTGCGTTGGCCGTCACCTGGCCGGAGGCCGGCAACATCGGCGGCGGCGGATATTCCATCGTACATATGGCTGACGGTCGTTCAGCGGCCATCGACTATCGCGAAGTCGCGCCGCTGGCCGCCACCCGCAACATGTATCTCGACGCAAACGGCAAGGTCACCGACCGCAGCATCGAGGGTCATCTCGCGAGTGGCGTTCCAGGAGCCGTCGCCGGGCTGAAGATGCTGTTGGAGCAGTACGGCACGATGCCGTTGTCACGCGTGATGCAACCCGCCATCACGCTGGCGCGCGAGGGCTTCGTGATCGACACGGCGTTGGCCGGTTCAATGGCTCGCGCTGCCACAATGGTGTCGCGCAACAGCCCGGTCACGCCGTATTTCCCGAATGGTAAGGCGCTTCCCGCGGGCGCACGGCTAGTGCAGCCGGACCTCGCGCGCACGCTGCAAGCGATCGCCGACAACGGTGCGAAGGCGTTCTACGAGGGATGGATCGCCGACTCACTGGTCGCCGAGCAGAAGCGCGGTGGCGGTGTCATCACGCGCGCCGATCTCAAGGCGTACACGCCGGTGTCGCGCAATGCGATCGCCAGCGCGTATCGCGGCTATCGTTTGCTGGCCATGCCGCCCTCGTCATCGGGCGGCGTGACGATGACGGAAGCCCTCAACATTCTCGAGCAGTACAGCACCGTTCCGGCGTATGGCAGCACGCGCTGGTTTCATCTGGTCGGCAGCGCGTTTCAACGCGCGTTCATCGATCGCAACAGCAAGCTGGGCGACCCCGCGTTCGTGAAGGTGCCCATGGAGCAGCTCACGAGCAAAGCCTACGCGAAGTCGCTCGCCGCCACCATCAACGAGTCGCGCGTCACGAGCACGAAGTCGCTCGAGCCACTGATGCAGCAACCCGTACGCGAGCCGGAGCACACCACGCACTATTCCGTGGTTGATGCGAAGGGCAACGCCGTGTCCACCACGACCACGCTCAACAACTCGTGGGGATCGGGCGTGTGGGTGCGCGGCGCTGGCTTCATGTTGAACGACGAGATGGACGACTTCGCCGTGCAGCCGGGAACCGCCAACATGTACGGTCTGGTACAGGGCGAAGCGAACGCGATTCAGCCCGGCAAGCGCATGTTGAGCGCGATGTCACCGACGATCGTGCTCGACAAGTCGGGGCAGGTGTTGCTGGTGGTCGGCGCCGCCGGCGGCCCCACGATCATCACCGGCACGACGCAAGTGATCCTGAACGTGATCGACCATCACATGTCACTCGCCGATGCCATGCGCGCGCCGCGCGTGCACCATCAGGCGCTTCCTGATTCGCTCACGTATGAAGAGGGCGGCATTCGTCCGGCGGTGCTCGACTCGCTCAGGACCATGGGATACTCCATGCGAAAGCTTCGCGCCCTGGTGAACATCAACGCAATCATGCGCGTAAAAGGAGGATGGGAAGGAGTACCGGAGCCTCGGCGGAGTGGAGGCGTGGTTGGGTATTGAACGGATGAGGGGCGCCAGGAATAAGGGGCGCTAGGAATAAGGGGCGCTAGGAATAAAGGGCGCCAGTAATAGACGGCGTGGAAACGGCATCGGAATGTGCGAGCGCCCCGTGACCTTGGGTCACGAGGCGCTCGTTCCTTAGCGGTCTCCTGAGAACTAAAATCGCTTCTCAGTTCTTAGCGCCCCTCATTCCTAGCGCCCCTCATTCCTAGCGCCCCTCGTTCCTAAGCGCCCCTCGTTCCTAAGCGCCCCTCGTTCCTAGCGCCGCCTACGGCGTCGCGGTCGGCCGCACCGTCACCGGCGCGTCCAGTGTCGCACTGATGCCCGCGCCCGCGTTGATACACGTGTCGAAGTTCGCCGTGGCAGCAGCGGCCGCCGTACCGGCGGCAGCACCGGCGGCGGCACCGATCACGGTGCCCTTCGTGTTCTTCCCGATGATCTGACCGGCGATCGCTCCAAGGATCGCGCCACCGGCGACCTTCTTCGCATCCGTGCCCTTCGACGCGCTGCGCACGCGCTCGGCCGTCGCCGACTGCACCGTCGCTTCCAGCGGATAGGTGCGGCCACCGTACGTCACCGACACCAACTTCACCGTGAGCGACGTCTGATCGTTCGAGTTCTTCGCGGTCCTTGCTTCGATCACTTCGAACGTGCCCGTGGCCCCCTCCGGAATCACCACGCCGTTCGTGGCGGTCACCGACTGCTCCAGCGACGCGGTGAACTTCTCACCGGCGGTTACCGTGTTGCTGCACACCTTGTTGTTCGCGGCAAAGCGGAACGACGTACCCGATGCCACGACACCCGTAACGGCGGCCGGCGTAGCCTTCGGTGTCGACGGCCTGGGAGCGGTCGTGGTCGGACGAGGCCTCGGGGCCGCTGGCCGCGGCGCCGGGGCCGGCGCCGCGGCGGCCGGAGCAGGCGGCGGCGTAACTGGAACGTCCTCCAGCTTCGGCTGCACCGAGTCGGTCGCCATGGCCAGATCGCGGCCCAGCGTGCTGTCGGCATTCAAGGACGCATTGTCAGCACCCTTATCGCCGCAGGCCGCGAGCGCGACCAGCGACATCGTCGCCAGAATCATCGTGGGACGTGACGAGCGAATATATTCACGCATAGAGAAACTCCTGAGAAAGGGACGCGGGACACTCCCGCGAGATGAAGATAAGTTGAACGCGTCGCCGTGCGAAATTCGGAGTGCGATGAACGGAAATACACGCGAACAGCCGCCGAGGCCAGCGCGACGCGCCCTGCGACGCCTGCTCCCCTACTACCACCCGTACCGCTGGCAAGTTGCGTGCGGGCTGGCGGCCGTGGTCGTCGCCGCGTTCCTCGCCAGTGTCATTCCGTCCCTGTTGCAACGAGGAGTGGATGACATTCGCTCCGGCGTAGAGGTTAACGCGGTCGTTCGTCTTGGCGGTGTGATGTTGATCACAGCCATTGCAAGTGGCGTGCTACGCTTCACCATGCGCTTGCTGCTCAATGGGATCAGCCGCCGCATCGAGACCGACCTCCGCCGCGACGTGTTCGCTCGCCTCAGCACCCTCGATGCCAGTTGGTACGCCCGCTGGCGCACCGGGGATCTCATGGCCCGGCTCTCCAACGATCTTGGGGCCGTTCGCATGGCGGCAGGGCCGGCCGTCATGTACCTCGTGAACACCATCTTCGGTGGACTGTTCGCGATGATCATGATGGCCCGCATCAGCCCGTTGCTTACGCTAGTGGCACTGCTCCCCATGATCGGCCTGCCCGTGCTGATGCTGCGTCTTGGACGCCTCGTGCACGACCGGTTCGAAGCGGTGCAGTCGCAGTTCAGCCAGCTCACCACCCGCGCCCAAGAGAACTTGTCCGGCGTGCGCGTCGTCCGGGCGTATCGGCAGGAGGCGGCGGAAACGGCGCGCTTCGTGACCCTCGGCGACAAATACCTCACCGCCAACATGCGACTCGCCAAGCTGAATGGCCTCATGAATCCCGGCTTCGGTCTATTGGCCGGTCTGGGCAGCGCAGTCACGATCGGTGTCGGTGGACGCCTGCTGATTCAGGGACAGGTCACGGTGGGCGGCTACGTCGCCTTCGGCATCTATCTCGCGCAGCTCACATGGCCGCTGATTGCGCTCGGCTGGACCACCAACCTCTTTCA
The DNA here is from genome assembly GCF_046594945.1 of Gemmatimonas sp. Taxonomy (GTDB): domain Bacteria; phylum Gemmatimonadota; class Gemmatimonadetes; order Gemmatimonadales; family Gemmatimonadaceae; genus Gemmatimonas. The sequence continues at coordinate 4,800 of NZ_JBKJRB010000058.1, forward strand.
GCGCGCCGCCGCGTCGATGACCCGCGTGCTGGAGCTGCTCGACGCCGTGCCGTTGTCGGTGCACGATACGGGCACCGCGACCCTCCCGAGCGCCATCGGTGACCCCTTCGGTGACCCCTTCGGTGACCCCGGCGGTGACCCCGGCGGTGACCCCGGCGGTGACCCCGGCGCGCAGCAGGGTGGACGCACGGTAGAATTCCGTCACGTGTCATTCCGGTATCCGCGCCCGGTGATCGTGAGCGAAGACGGCGCCGCGCGCGATGCGAACTACGAGCAGACGCCCGACGGCGAGGCCCCTGCCGATGCGCGTTGGATCCTGCACGATCTCTCGTTCCGCATCCGGGCAGGCGGCACCTTGGCCATCGTTGGAGCCACGGGCTCGGGCAAAAGCGCGCTCATGGATCTCATCCCGCGCTTCTACGATCCGCAGGAAGGGCAAATACTGCTCGACGGCGTGGACATTCGTGAACTGCCCATCGGCGCGCTTCGCGCCGAGTTGGGCTACGTGCCGCAGGAAGCCCTCCTCTTCAGCGAGACGGTCGGCGAGAACATCGGCTATGGACTCGAAGCACCCGATCGCGCGCGCCTCGAGCACGCCGCCGGTATCGCGCAGTTGCGTGAGACGATTGCCGGCCTATCCAACGGATTCGACACACGTCTCGGCGAACGCGGAATCAACCTGTCGGGTGGACAGAAGCAGCGGACGGCCTTGGCGCGTGCGCTGGCACGCGCGCCGCGTGTCGTGCTGCTTGATGACGCGCTGTCCGCGGTCGACACGCAGACGGAAGCTGCCATTCTCTTCAAGCTTCGCACGGCGATGCGTGGTCGCACCGCGCTGATTACCTCGCATCGCGTGAGTGCGGTTCGCGATGCCGATCATATTCTCGTACTCGAGGATGGTCGCATCGTCGAGCAGGGGACGCACGAAGACCTCGTGCGTGCCAGTGGACGATACACGCAGCTGCTGCAACGCCAGCAGCTACTTGAAGCGATCGAAGCGGCCTAGCGAAGTCGACTGTGTTCGCCTCTGGCTCCTGATTTGCAATCTGACTGTCGCATGGGCGGCGTAGCCCATCCGCCAACTCGCGCACAGGCGCGATATCGGTTTGCTCTTCTCGAGGAGTTTGCATGTCTCAACGACCGAACGTCACGATTCCCGACGCCGGGATGCTCGCCACGCCTCGCACGCGCCGAGACATTCTAAAGCTCATTGCCGTTGGTGGCACCTTGGTGCTCCTACCCGCAGCGCTCGCCGCCTGCTCCGACGACAATGGCGTCAAGCCGCCGACGCAGCCGCTGCCCAACTCGGGCTCGGCGCTGACGATCGATTTCGCCAAGGGCGATATCGCGGTGCTGCAGTTCGCGTACGCGCTCGAGCAGCTGGAAGCGGATTTCTATACCAAAGCCGTCAATGCCTTCGGCAGCTCCAATCTCACGGCAGCCGAGAAGGCGGTGCTGCAGGACATCAAGTACCACGAAGTGCTGCATCGCGAATTCTTGAAGGCGGCGCTTGGCCCGACCAATGACTTCACCGTCGTCGCGACGTATCCAAGCGTGAACTTCAACGATCGAACCTCCGTGCTCACGGCCGCGAAGACCTTCGAGGATCTCGGGGTCGCTGCTTACAACGGTGCGGCTCAGTACATCACCTCGGCAGTGAATCTCACGCTCGCCGGTAAGATCGTGAGTGTTGAAGCGCGTCACGCCTCAGCCATCAGCGACCTCCTGAGTCCGAAGACGTCGGCCTTTGCTCCGAAGGCATTTGATGATGTATTCCGGCCGTCGATGGTCGCTACCGCTGCCCAAGGCTTCATCGTGAACAAGCTCGGTTTCGCCAACGCGCCCAGCACGTTTGTGCAGGGCCCGAACAACAACGGTTGAGGAACGATATGATCATCGAACAGCGTCCAATCCTCGAGTCGATCGATCCCGAGATCCTCGACACGCTCGCCGCCCGCGAAAACGAAATCGCGCAGGGCGCCAGCATGAGCAGCAGCACCGCTGCCCTGCTGGCACTTGGCTCGATCCCCATTGCCCTCGGCGCGCTTGCGAAAGACGCGTATGCCCAGACGCCGAGCGACGTGCTCGACGTGCTGCAGTTTGCGCTGTTGCTCGAGTATCTCGAGGCCGAGTTCTATCAGCGCGGCGTGGCCGCATCAGGACTGATCGATGCGGCCGACCGCACGATTTTCACGACCATCAGCGGACATGAAACCATTCACGTGACGGCGCTACAGTCGCTCATCACGGCGAAGGGTGCCACACCGATCGCAAAACCCGCCTTCGACTTCACGGCGAAGGGCAATGTGGCCGGGTTCAACTTTTCGGCCGGTCAGTACGAAACGTTCAAGGTGCTCGCGATGGCATTCGAAGATACCGGCGTGCGCGCGTACAAGGGTCAGGCACCGCGCTTGATGGGCGATAAGGCAGCCCTCAACGCCGCGCTGTCCATTCACTCCGTCGAAGCTCGTCACGCGGCGGAAATTCGCCGCCTGCGGGGCAAGAAGGCGTGGATCAGCGGGTCGAGCCGTGACGATCTGCCCGCGTTCACGCAGGGCATCTATGCCGGCGAAGCGAACGAGTCGCAGGGCGGCGTCATGCTGTCCACCTTGCCCGGCTACAGCGCCAACGGCGGCTCGACGGCTGGCACGGAAGCCTTCGACGAGCCGCTTACGAAGGCCGAAGTCACCGCGATCGTGACGCCGTTCCTGGCGTAGTCTTCGCGGCACAACACATCAAAGCCGCTCCACCAGAAAGGCGGGTGTGAGCGGCTGCAGAATGGCGGCCAGTCGCTCAAACCAGCCGGTGAACATCAGCACACCGACGATGATGAGAAGCACGCCGGCAATGCGATTGACGAGTCCCAGATTCTTCTTGAACTTCTGGAAGAAGCCAAGGAAATGCTCCAACGCAAGCGCGCTCACCAGGAACGGCACCGCCAAACCGAGCGAGTAGAACGAGAGCAGCGTGATCCCTTTGCCCAGCTCCGACTCGTTGGCCGCCAGCAACAGAATCGCGCCAAGGGTGGGACCGAGACAAGGTGTCCAGCCCGCGCCGAAAGCGATGCCGACTAGCACCGTGCCCAAAAAGCCGATCGGCTTGTCGCTGAGATGCACGCGGCGTTCCTGCTGCAGGGCACCGATGTTGAGCACACCGATCATCCAGAGCCCCATCAGCACCATCAGCGCACCACCCACACGCGCGATCCACACTCGGTAGGCGAGCATCAATTGGCCGAACGCCGTCGCACCCGCGCCGAGCGCCACGAAAATGAAAGAAAAACCAAGAACGAATAGTACCGCGTGCGTGAGCGCGGCACGGCGGGAGCGCGACACATCGTCGAGCCCCATCCCGGTGATGAACGTGATATAGCTCGGCACCAGAGGCAGCACGCAGGGACTGAGAAAGCTCAGCAACCCCGCCGTGAAGGCAACTAGGACAGTCAGTGAATCAGGAGCCACGATGCGTCCTCGCAGAGCTGGAGGGAAGTCCGCGACGACAGGTGCCGCACAGACCATAGATCACGAGCCGGTGACGCTGCCGCGAGAAGTCATGCGCCTCGGCCAACAGGGTCGTCATGCGTTCCAACCGTTCGTCGCGAAACTCGGTAACCTTCCCGCACACGGTACACAACAGATGCTCGTGATGCGGTATGCCACGTGAGGCCTCGTATCGCTTGAAGCCTTCCCCGAAGTCGCGTTCAACCACCAGTCCGCTCCGCACGAGCACTTCGAGGGTGCGATACACGGTCGCGGTGCCGGCGCTGGCGCCCTGTTCGCGCAGCTCGCGCGCCACGTCTTCGGCCGACAGATGCCGGTCGGTACCCAGCACCACGTCGGCGATGGCCAATCGTTGCGCCGTGGCCGGGAGATTATGATCGCGCAGATACGCGCGAAAGGCTTCCCGGTCCGCCGCAATGGCCGCGGCACTGGTGGTTGCATCGTGCGAATCGCTCATGCGAACGCGCTCACGGTGAGAATCAGACCGCAGGATACGGAACGCGAAGTGCTCGCGCCAACTGCGGCGCCGAGTATCGCACGATCTCCGATTCTTCACCGGCGCGGCGCTGCACCCCACGCACCACCAGATCGACGGTGATCAGCGGCGCTTCGGCTTCCGCCACCACGTCGGCTTCCCACTTGCCACGGTCCGGACCCTTCTGCACGAGCCGGTAGCGCGCCGTGTAGACCGTATGCCGAATTCGCAACACCGGAGTAATCACGATGACAGTCTCGTCGTCGGTATCGGTCAACAGCTCGCCTTCGACGAGCTCGTCATCGGAGGAATGGTCCGGGATCACCGCAACGTCGAGCGCATCGTCCGCTGGGTCGATCGCGATCTCGTCGTCGGCTACCGCGTCCCCCGCCTCGACATCCTCCGCCGTTACCTCGACCGGAGTAATCGCGTCGTCGAACGGCAGCTCCGGGGCGGCCGACTGTTCGACGACTGCCAGCGGCACCCGCGCCGCGATCACGGCGATACCGGTTTCCACACCACCCTGCCGCAGCGGCGTAAATAGATGCAATTCCTCGATGCGATCGAGCGGCACGTGCGCGATCACAACCTTGAGAAATCGCTCCGTGATCTCGGACACCGGCGCGTCGGCGCGATCGGGCACTCCGAGCGCAGCCTTTTCCGGGGCGAGGATGCCGGCCGCGGTCGTCTGCTCGATCGACTCGGCCTGCAGTGCGTCGTCATCTGGAATCGTCGTGTCGATGGAAAGCGTCATCAGGTGAATCAAGTGATCGGAAGGAACGGATAGGGCGACTTACCGGCACGCGGCGCGTGATCACGGTTGATCGGATTGCGATCGCGCGCATCCATCTCGCGCGCAATGAAGAGTCGCAGGATGTGCAGGAAATCCTGCGCGTTGGTGACCACGCCGAACGCCTGGCGCGTGCCGCGGTCCTTGAGTTTACTCACGACAAACTCCGACGTGTCGACGCAGATCGTGGGGAGCTCGTGCAGCACGCCGTCGCAGTCCATCGTGAACGACGGCAGCATATTGCCGGTGGCGATCGCATGCAGCGCGGTGGCGATCATGATGGCCATCGTCGCCTTCGTCGCGTGCGCGCGCATGGCATCCTGTGCGTCGATCGCATCGGTGATGACGTCAGGCAACGGACCGTCATCGCGAATCGAGCCGCAGAGCACGAACGGCACTCCACGCGTCACCAGCGCGTGCATGATGCCGTCTCTCACGATCCCTTGCTCCACGGCGGCCGCGATCGACCCCGCGCCGCGCACCGCATTGATCGCGCGCATATGCAGGCCGTGTCCGCCCGTGCTCGCCTGTCCGGTACCGGTCATGCCGAGCGTCGTGCCGAACATCGACGCTTCGATGTCATGCACCGCCACCGCGTTGCCAGCGAGCAACACCTGCACGAACCCGTGATCCACAAACCACGTCATGTCGGCGCGCGCGCGCGAGTGCACGAGGGCCGGCCCCGCCACCCAGGCGATATAGCCACCGGCGTCACGCTGCTCGAGTAACAGCACCGCCATCTGGCGGTAGTCAATCGGCTTTTCACGCGACACTTCACTAGTCATGAAGCGGAACTCGCCGCCGTCATCGGGCGCCACGAACGCGTGCGCGTGCACGAACACGCCTTCGCTGCCCTCCTCGGCATCACCGACCACCACGAGGTCGCCCTCCGCTACCCGACGTCCCTCGCGGATCCGGAGTACGCCGTCCGTGCCGAGCACGATAGCCGAGTCCATCCGCGGCTCCAGCGGCAGCCGCCACGCACCGCCGACCTTCACGTACGTGGGAAGATTCGTCGTCGAAAAAAAACCGTCGGGGAGCACGCCGTCGGCTGGGGCAGGCACAAACCGGGCGTCCGGCGCCGTGGAAAGCGGCGCCGCGTCGAAAGCAGGCGGTCGGAAGCGAGTCACGCGTGAAAGATCATTGGGCGCGGCACCGCCGAACAAGCTAAAAAGCGGATTGAGCTACTTGCCTTCTCCGTGAGATCATTTATCTTATTACTATACTATTGCTTAGCCAAACATAGTACACAGCCATAGAGATGCCCGGTTACCGCAAACCTGAGAGACAGCGTATGATAAAAGCTTCACGGTTCCTCGCCGTCGCCGCGCTTTTGCCGGCGATGATGGCTGCGCGGCCCTTCGTCGAAACCAAGCCGCACGTCGTCGACAAGGCCCACAGCCAGATCAACTTCGTCGCCGATTCGCGCCTTCTGAGCGCCCACGGCTTCTTCGGAAAATGGGACGCCGATATCGCGCTGGATGCGACCAACTGGTCGGCGTCCACCGTCGCCATTTCAATCGACGCGACCAGCCTGAGCACCCGCGTGGACATGCGTGACAATCACCTCCGTAGCCCTGAGTTCTTCGACGTCGTCAAGTTTCCGACGATCACGTTTAAGTCGGTCAGCGTGGCGCAGGTTGCCGACGGCAAGCTCAACATTATCGGAGATCTCACGATCCGTGGCGTCACCAGGCGCATCGTCGTGCCGGCCACCGCGGTGTTCTACGAAAAGGGCGCCGGTCGCTTCCGCGGCCAATTCGCCATCAACCGCAAGGACTACGGCGTGGCGTACGACTCGTCGATCAACCCGATCGAAAATGAAGTGCAGGTCCAGTGGGACATGGCCATCAGCGAGCCCAAGCCCGCGCCGGCCAAGTAGCACCCACTTTACGACGAAGCCATGGCCGCTGCGATCACCGTGATTGCAGCGGCCGCTTTCGTCAGCACGCGTGCCGGCTGCACCAATGACACACGAAAGCGCCCACGTCCCGCCTCGCCGAACGCGATGCCAGGCGTGACGACCACGCCCGGCCCGTCCAGAAGTGCGTCCACCCAGCCCCAGTCGTCGTAGCCGGCAGGTACGGGGAGCCAGAGATACATCGTGGCCTTCGGCGCGTGCACGTCCCATCCACCGGCCTGCATGGCGCTCACCAACGCGTCACGTCGCGCCCGGTACTCAGCCACGATCGGCGGCACGATCGACTCGTGATGCGTGAAGGCGGCCGCCCCGGCCATCTGGGCCATGGTGCTCACGCCATAGCCGATGTTCGAGCGGTACGCATCAAGCTGAGCGATCGCTTCACGTTTCCCGGCCACGAATGCGATGCGCACACCGGCCATGTTGAAGCTCTTGCTGCACGTATGCATCTCGACGGCCACGCGCGACGCGCCCGGCACCTGCAGCACACTCGGCACGCGATAGCCGTCGAACGACAGTTCACTGTAGGCGAGGTCACTGATCAACAGCAGCTGGTGTTGCTCAGCGTACGACACGAGCGACGCGAAGTCGTCGAGCGTGATCGTGGACGTCGTGGGATTGCCGGGATAGTTCACGATGAGCACCCGCGCGCGTACGACGTCGGCTGGTGCCACGGCATCCAGATCGAGACGGCCGTCGGCCAGCAACGGCACGAACACCGGAACAGCACCCGCCAACAGCGTCGCGCGTGCGTACACGGGGTAATACACCTCGGGTACCAGTACCACGTCGCCGGGATTCGTGTGCGAAAGAATCAGCTCCGCGATGCCTTCCTTCGAACCAGCCAGTGCCAGCACCTCCGCCACCGGATCGACCGTCACGCCGAAACGCGTATCCAAGTAGGCCGCCACGGCGGCGGTATACGCGGGATGCGCACGGAAGTATGGATAGCCGCTCAATGCGCGATCCGCCGCCGTGCGCTGCATCGCGTCGATCACGACGTCGGGGATCGGCCCATCGGGGCTGCCGATCCCGACATCGATCAGGGACTTACCGGCGGCGCGCTGCCGATTGCGACGCGCATCGAGTTCGTAGAACACGTACGGCGGAATCGCCGCGAGGCTGTTGAGCGACATACCGGTAAGCTAACGAGTGGCCGCCGAGGGAGCAGTCTAAAGCAGTGACACCGGATCACGGTCGACCGTGAGCCGCAGCTCGTGTAGCTTGGGCACGGGACACCGTTCGGCGATGTAGCGCGCCACGCGCGTCATCAGCCTCGGCTGCGACGACTTGAGCAGAAAGTGCCAGCGCCAGCGGTCCTTGATACGATCGATCGGGCACGGCGCGGGGCCGACAAACACCAGGTCACGCAGCCCCTGCCGCTCGACGAGGCGCTGAACCCAACTGGCCGCCGCCATCGCCGTCGCGGCCGTCGCGGCCTGATCGAGGCCACTCACCATCACGTTGGCAATGCTCACAAATGGGGGATAGGCCGGCATTCTGCGCGCCCCGAGCTCCTCTTGCACGAAGCCGGTGACGTCATGCGTGATCGCATGACGGATCGCGTGACTGCCGGGCATGCGCGTCTGAATAATCACGTCGCCGCCTTTCGGCCCGCGCCCCGCGCGACCCGCTACCTGACTCACCAGTTGAAACGTTCGTTCGGACGCGCGAAAATCGGGAAGATTGAGCCCGGTGTCCGCATCGACGACGCCGACGAGCGTGACGTTGGGGAAGTCGAGTCCCTTGGCAATCATCTGCGTACCAAGAAGGATGTCGACCTCACCACGTCCCACACGATCGAGGATCTGCGTGTGAGCCCACTTGCCACTCGTGGTATCGACATCCATCCGCGCGATCCGCGCCTCTGGAAAGCGCTCAGAAAGTACGCGTTCCACCTGCTGCGTACCGAGCCCACGTCGGCGCATCGTCTCGGCCGCACACTGCGGGCAGACGGCCGGCACCGGCTGCTGATGCTGACAATAGTGACACACGAGAATCTCGGGCACACGATGGTAGGTGAGCGAGATGCTGCAATGCGGACACACCGGCACGGTACCGCAGGCGTTGCACTGCATGAACGACGAATAGCCACGGCGATTGAGCAGTAGCAAGCTTTGCTCGCCGCGCACAAGCCGCTGCTCGAGGGCCACCAGCAGCGACTTACTGAACACGCCCAGCGTTTCGTCGAAAGGCGCGTTGGGGTTGCGCTCCTTCACGGCCTGTTTCAGCTCCACGCGCATGTCCACGACGGTGACCGGCGGCAGCTGCGCGCCGGCGGCACGATCGGGCAGCGTGAGGCGGATGGCCTGACCGCGATCGGCGCGCTCCCACGTTTCCAGACTCGGTGTGGCGCTGCCGAGGACCACCACCGCGCCCTCGGCCCGGGCGCGTACGATCGCCGCTTCACGCGCGTGGTAGCGTGGCGTTTCCGACTGCTTGTAGCTGCTCTCGTGTTCTTCGTCCACGATCACGACGCCCACACGCTCGAGTGGCGCGAACAACGCCGAGCGCGCACCGACGGCGATACGCCGTTCACCGCGACGCAGCGACTGCCATGCGTCGAGTCGCTCGCCGTCGCTCAACCCCGAGTGCAGCACGGCCACATCGTTGCCGAACGCACCACGGAAGCGATCAACGGTCTGCGACGTGAGCGCGATTTCCGGCACCAACACAATGGCCGTCTGCTCTCGTTGCTCGAGGATGGCGCGAAGCACTTCGATGTACACCAGCGTCTTGCCGCTACCGGTTACGCCGTGCAGCAGGAATACCTGCCCCGGATCACCGGCGAGAATGGCGCGCACTGCATCCTTTTGCGCGTCGCTCGGATTGGGTGGCGGCAACGTGCCCGCGCGATCGGCGAACGGATCGCGCTGATGCGCTTCGTCGCGGATTTCCACCAAGCCGCGCTTGGCCATGGCCGTGAACACCCCGGCACTGCAATGGGCTTGGATGCGCAGCGACTCGAGCGGTGCCGTGCCGCCCTGGGCTTCGAGCAGGTCGTACACCACGCGTTGCTGCTTGGCACGCGCGAACGTCTGTTCACGCTGAAGCAATGACGGCAAATCCATGGCGATGCGCACCAGGCGCTGCGTACGCGATGCCGGCGCCGGCGCCTTGGCCGATGTGAGCGCCGTGGGAAGCATGGCGCGCAGCGTCAGTCCGAGCGGGGCGGCATACCAGGCGGCAATCCACTTGCCGGTGTGAAGTAACGAGGACGGCAGCGACGGTACATCGTCGACAACGGCCTGAATCGGCTTCAGCGTGATGCCCTCGGGTGGCACGGCGGCGCCGAGACAGATCCCGATTTCCGGCCGATTGCGAAACGACACCAGCACCCGGGTGCCGGGCGCGACTGGCATCGCAATGCCATCAGGCACGTGATACGTGAACGTGCGGAAGAGCGGCGCCGCTAGGGCCACCTCGATACAGCGGGAAGCAATCGCGGACGCCGGCGGCGGCGACATGGCCAGCGGCGTGATCAGCGGCGTGATCAGCGGCGTGATCAGCGGCGTGGTCAGCGGCGTGGTCAGCGGCGTGGTCAGCGGCGTGGTCAGCGGCGCTGCACGCCGAGCCCCGGCGCGTCGCTGAGCGTGATCTGTCCGTTTGGTATGGACGGACCGGTGAAGGGATCGTCGGACAGCAACGCGGCCCCGTCGAGGTCGGCGTCGTCGAGCAGCGGTGAAAGGTGCGCGGCCGCGGCGATCCCGAGTGTCGTTTCGATCATGCAGCCGCACATCACTCGCATGCCATGAGCGCGCGCCACAGCGATCATGCGCATCGCTTCGCGGAGCGAGCCGCACTTGGCCAGCTTGATGTTGACGCCGTCTACCGCGCCCACGAGTTTCGGAATATCTGTGGCCACGATGCACGACTCGTCGGCCACCACCGGAATCGGCGAGCGCTCACGCACGAAGCGAAGCCCTTCGATATCGTGCGGTGCCAGCGGCTGCTCCAGCATGTCCACACCCACGTCGGTGAGCGGCTGCAGCATGGCCAGCGCCTGCTTCGGCGTCCAGGCCGCGTTGGCGTCCACGCGTAGCGTGGCATGCGGCGCTTCCTCGCGCACAATGCGCAACACCTCGCGGTCCCAACTCGAGCCCAGCTTGATCTTCAGAATAGGATACGCCGCCGCCTCGCGCACGCGGGCCCGCAACGTTTCGGCATCGGGGGCGATTCCGATGGTGAACGTGGAACGCGGCGCCGCTTTGGCATCGAGCCCCCACAGCTTCCAAAGCGGCACGCCCAGCCGCTTGGCGGCCAGATCATGCAGCGCCGAACTGATCGCGCAGCGTGCCGCGGCGTTCCAGCGCAGTGTCTTCTCGAGCTCGCGCTCGATGGCGTCGATCGACCAGCCGTTGGCGCGCTCCAGCACCGGAGCGAACTGCGCCATCGCCGCCATCACGCTGTCCGCGGTCTCCCCGTAGAAGCGGCTTGGCGCGGCTTCACCCCAGCCTTCCGCGCCGTCGGCATCACGGAGTCGCACCCACACCACGCGATATTCGCTGAAACCACCACGCGCAATGATGAACGGGTGCGTCGTGTGGACCGTCAGGATTTCGGCGTGTAGTTGCATAGCGCAAGCAGTGTCGGTGGTGGAGATCAGAATGGCGTGAGTCCCGACGGACGTGACGAACGCGCAGCGCGCAACTCAGCTCCCGGTGCCTGCCCCAGAAACGCAATCAGCGCGTCGGCCAGCTCGAAGCCGCGGTCGTACCGATCGACGGCCTGCTTGGACAAACACTTCATGGTGATCGCGCTCAATGCAGCCGGGACGCGCGTATCCACCTGATCCGGTGCCACCGGCACCTCGTGTACGTGTTTGTAGCCCACCGCGTACGAGTCTTCGCCGTCGAATGGCGGATGGCCCAGCAGCATCTCGTACAGCAGCAGCCCCACCGCGTACAAGTCACTGCGGCCGTCCACCAGTTTGCCCATCGCCTGTTCAGGAGACATGTAATGGGGCGTCCCCATCGCGCGGCCGCTGGCGGTGAGACGGCCGTGGAAACGCGCGGTCGCGATCCCGAAGTCGGTGAGCGCCACGTTGCCGTCTTCGTCAAACAGAATGTTGTCCGGCTTGATGTCACGATGCACCACGCCATGCCGATGTGCGTAGTCGAGCGCGCAGGCGACCTGCACTGCGATCGAGGCCGCCGAGCTGGCCGACACGGTCTTGCGCCGCGACAACATATCGGCCAGCGAACCGCCCGCGTAGTACGGCATCGCGAGATATTCGATGTCACCCGCGGTACCCATGTCGGCGATTGCGCAGATGTACGGATGAATCAGTCGCGCCGCGGCTTCGGCCTCTCGTCGGAAACGCTCGCGCATTTCCGGCTCCTGCGCCAGCGTCCGGTGCAGCACCTTGATGACCAAGGGCCGCGCCAGCACGGCATGCTTCGCAAGATACACGTGCGCCATACCGCCGCTCCCCAGCCGCTTCATGACCGTGTAGCGATTACCCGTGGCAACGCGCAATTCACGCAGCTCGTCATCGGGGATATCGATCGGCGGGGCCGAGACGTCCGGAAGCGGCACGCCGCAGCGCGTGCATCGCGCGGCCGCGGCCCGGTTCCAAGTCCCGCATTCAGGGCAGAACATCTGGCGAGGGGAGAGAGAGTGGAAGCCAGGCAGGCGAGCGGGCGCGTTAGATCAGCCCGCGGCGCCTCAGATACAAAAGTAGCAAGCCGCCCAACCCGAGCTGCACGACCAGCAGCACCCAGAAGCCGTGTGGCCACCCCGACATCGGAATCGTTGAAAAATTCATGCCCCACATGCCGCTCACGACCACGAAGGGCAGTGACATCGTGGCTACCACCGACAACGCCTTGGTCGTCGCGCCCAATCGATTCGACACCTGCGTGAGATACGAGTCCATCGTGCTGCTGAGCAGATCACGATACGTGTCAAGCGAATCGTTGATACGCAGCACGTGATCGTAAATGTCCCGGAAGTACAGCTGTACATCGACCGTCAGCAGTGAGCTCGGGCGGTTCGTGAGCACGTTCATCACTTCGCGCGACGGCTGCAGATACCGTCGCAATGACAGTACCAGCCGCTTCACATGGAAGAGATCGCGCAGCGCCGTCTCGTCGAAGGTCACGAACACGCGTTCCTCGAGTCCGTCGATGAATTCGTCGATCTGCTGCAGGATCGGGAAATAGCTGTCGATCGTGTCGTCGAGAATCGCGTGCAGCGCGCGCTCAACGCCACGCGACAGCAGATCAGGCGATCGGCGAAGCTGCTCCGACACGCGATCGATCGACGCCATCGGTCCGGCGTGCACCGTGACCAGATAGTGTGGACCAAGAAAGCAGTACAGGTCCTTCGTTTCCAGATCGTACGGATCGTCGGTGTCGGCCGCCAGCGCGACCCCACGGATGATCACGAACAAGAAGCCCTCGTACTCCTCGAGCTTGACGCGCGAGTTCGGGTTGAGCGTATCCTCCACCGCCAACGGATGGAAGCGAAACACCTTCTCCAGCATCGCATGTTGCGAGCGCACGGTCGAATCGATGTCGACCCACAGCGGGCCACCCTCGGCCAGCAACTGCGCCACATCACGCGGATGACAATCCATGACGTCCTCACCCGACAACGACCGGTAAATGGTGCGCGGCGGCGGATCGTGAGGCTGGTCGATGGAGGGGAGGACGGCGGGTAGTTTGGTCATGAGCAGCGAATCATGGTGGGAAGCGAGCCGTCAGGCCAGCGCTGCCAAGTGGACGAGTACGGCCTGTGCCACCGAATCGGGGGCGTACCCCCCCTCCATGGCGCTCACCAGCCGACCGCCGCACCAGCGTTCGGCGCGTTTCACGAGCCCGCGCGTGAGTGTGCCGATATCGTCGAGCGTGAGGGTGAAGGCGCCCAGCGGATCGCCGTCGAGACAGTCGAATCCGGCACTCAGCAGCATTAGGTCGGGAATGAACCCTTCGGCGGCCGCATCCACGGCGCGGAACAGCGCCTCCACGTACCGCGCTGACGGCAGCGACGGGGCCATCGGCACGTTCCACACCGTGCCATGCGGTCCACAGTCGTCGGCCGCGCCGGTGCCGGGATACCAAGGCCACTGATGCATCGACACGAAGTGAATCCGCGGCTCGTGCTCCACCAGCGCCTGCGTGCCGTTCCCGTGATGGACATCCCAATCCACGATCAACACCCGCTCGCACGACTTGGTCGCCAGCGCGTAGTGCGCCGCAATCGCCACGTTACCGAACAGGCAGAATCCCATTGCGCGATCGCGCAGGGCGTGATGGCCGGGCGGACGCACGGCCGAAAAGCTGCGCGGTGCGCGGCCATCGAACGCCATGTCCACGCCGTCGAGCACACAGCCGGTGCCGGCGGTCGCGGCGTCCCACGACCCTTCACTCACCACCGTATCCGGATCGAGGCGGCCCCCACCCAACTGCGCCATGTCGCGCACCTTCGCGATGTAGTCACGGTCGTGCGCCAGCGCGAGTTCGTCCTCCGTGGCGTGCCGTCCCTCGTGATGCTGCAGCGCCTCGAACAGCGCCTGATCGTAGCGCAGTGCCCGCGGAATGGCGCGCAGTCGCCCCACATGCTCGGGGTGATCCCACCCCGTATCGTGGCGTCCACAATCGGAGTGCGAGAGGAACGCGACCTGTTGCTTCATGCCGTGCATCCGGACGTGAGAAAACTCATCGATTGCCGCGCAGGCGTCGCGAGGCCCACTCACCCAGCAGCGCCAAAACGATCAACGTGAACAATAGGCCGGGAGTCAGGCGCAGTCGATCCAGCAGCTGGTCGAACGCCGAGCGCCCGCTCGCCGGCGGTGCGGTGGTGCGATCGAACGACACCGGCAGACCGGCGCGGGCGACCAGGTCGGCATACGGGGCAGCATTGCCAGGATAGGCGTCAGCGTGGTCGTCGCTGAGGGGATCGCCCGCCGTGGTCGGCACACCGGCCGCCAGCGTCAGCACGCTGCTCCACCAGCCACGATGCGCAGCGACACCGTCATCGGTCCCTTCCATGCGCCAGCGCCAACTGTTGCGATACGCGCTAGCCACCACCCGCCCGGCGCCGAGCCGCCGCGCGACCAGCACCGGCTCCTCGTGTGCGTGGCCCGAGCCGTCCGACCGCATTACCGTCGCACCGCGATTCGCCACGAGCTCCCAGGCCTCGAGACCGCGCTGCGGAGTATCGGTCAGCAGTGCACCAGCGACCCCACCACGAACCGTCGTCGCGCGCGCGGGGCTGATCGGTGCCAACACTGGAATGCGAAGCGCATCGCCGCCGAGCACCAATCCTCCACCCTGCTGCACGAAGCGACGAAGTGTCGCGGCGTCAACCGCCATGCTGTCGAGCACGACGACCACGGCGTAGCGCGCGGTGTCGAGACGCTCCGGCGAGCCCACGATAATCGATGTGTGCGGCGAGACGCGATAGCGACCGTCCACGTGCCACCCCGATTCCTCGAGGGCCGCCGTGACAAATTTTGATTCCCATCCCGGTTGCGCGATGAGCATCACCCGTCGCGTGAACCCCGGCGCTCGAATGGGGACGCGCGCCTCCGATGCGCCAAGCGACGCCCGCAGTGGCGTCGACACACTGGCCAGCCGCCAGGCCGCCCGACGCGTGTTCGGGATCGAATCGAGCGTACCACCGGCATCGCGCAGGACCAGCGATGCCATCGCGCGTTCGGCCGCCGGAGCGCCGGCCACGCGGACATCGACGGCGCCGGAAGGACCGGCAACGGCCGTCGCCGAGAGTGCAAGACCGGACGCCTGTGTACGATCGATCCAGCGCACGACCACGTCGGCGCCCTTCACGGCGCCAAGCATGGCACGGCCGCGCTGGCTGGGCACGGCAATCATCTCGACACTCACGCCGCGAGGCAGCGAGTCGACGGCCGCGGCAACGAGTTCGCGTACAAGTGTCGTTGTCATGGCCGTCGCGGTGCTGTCGGCAAGTTCGCGCACCGTCCATCGCAGCAGGGTGGCCGGTCGGTCGCGCGGCGCGGCCGATCGGCTGGCGAGATAGAGCGCCGCCGCCAGGCCGAGCAGCGCGACGGTTCGCAGCGCGCGTTCGAGCATCGACCGCACGCGGTTCGCTGTCGTCGCCGTCATCGGGTGAGTGCGTAGACCACCAGATTCACTGCAAACTTGGTATTGTCGACGGACAGAAAGCGTTTGTTGTCGGGGTGGAAGCTCCACTCCGAGCTGTAGTCTTTGCTGCTGTACAACACGGAAATGCGGCCATTGCGCAACACCGCGTGGAGCTGCTCGTGCACGAGGTTGTCACCCCACCCGTTCATCTCGTGCGACGTGGTGGGCGGCCCGTTCTCGAAGACGAAGAAGCTTCGATAGAGCTCGTGCGTATTCGGCAGCAGCACCAGTGGACCGGCCACCCGCCGGATCTCTTCACCCACCGTCTTGTGAAAAGCGCCATCCACATCGTGGTTGTGATCGTCCACGAAAAGCAATCCACCGCGCACGAGATACTGGCGTAGAACAGCGGCCTCACGCGTCGTGAAGCGCACCGGAAGATGGCCCGTGAGAAAGAGCAACGGATACGCGAATACGGCCTCCGACGACACCGGCACGGTCACGCCCTGCGGCCGCACCGGCAGCGACGTATAGCGCGCAATTGAATCGATCACGTTGGCGGGAAGCATCGGCGCCGAATCCCAGTCACCCGACGCGTACTGCGCCGTCGCAAACACGAACGGCTCCGTGCGCGTGACGTCGTTCATCGCCGCGTTCATCGCGGTACACCGCGTGACCACGGGCCAGCATCGGTGCGAACAACACCGCCCAGCACTCGACGGGCACGCATGAAAGGCTCAGTGGCGTCCCCATCGCGGCCCAGCGCATCAAGTACCGCACCGACGGCCGCGGCAAAGGCCGGCGAATCACCGAGCGCCTCCACGCGCAGCACGGCGAGCGAATCGCGAGCGGCCAACAGGTTGCCCACCACCAACTGCGCGGCAACAACCAAGCGGGCCGCGCGCCGCGCCGCACGCGGCGGCAGCGCCTCGCGCTCGCGACGAGGGTTCGTGGTACCGGTGTCCTTGCCGGCAAGTCGCACCTTGGCAAGGTCGACAATCACCGTGGGCGGTTTACCGCGCAGATACAGCCGTTCGGCCGAACGCGCCCGTTCTATGGCCGCCAAGGCGAGGCGCATGTGCGGAATGGCCGCCTTCGGAACGCCCTGCTCGAGCTCACGACCAGCGTCCCACATGGCGTTGTACGCTTCCAACAGCGGTTGATTGATCGCGATGATCGGCGAATCGTCGCCTTCCGCGAGCACGCCGCCGGCATTCCCCCCAGACAGCGCCAGCTTGCCCTGTTGCTGCTCCACGCCGTGATCGTGCCCGTCGCCCACCGTGTGCGAGTGCTCGCCACTCACGTCACCGCTCAATCGCTGAAACACGACATCGCCAACTGCCTGCCGCAATCGCGCCTGATCGCGCCCGATCTTGCTCGACTCGTTCATCAGCGTCGTGCGCTCCAGCATAGGTCGCTGCTTTTCGAGCTTTTCGGTCAACAGCAACAGCATGCGCTGACTGAGCAACGAGTTATCGACATCGGGTGGCGGCGCGGGCTCGACCGCCACCGAGTCGTACTCGGCGGCACGCGCGATACGGAACGAACGCGTCTCACTACTGCCGTACTCACGGTTCGACGACGGATGCGCATCGCGCGCGATCGCGCGTAGATGGACGATGTCACCTGAGACCAGCTTGAGCGCGGCGATATCCATCGTGGCGCGAATCGTTCCCGCCCTGTCGCCGGCAAAGGTACCGGCACCCAGCTGCACCGTGCGCGCCGTGAAGCGCTCACCCTCGCCCGAGCTCACGATAAGCTCGAAGCGCGCATTCGCGAGTCCGATATCGTCGCGTACGTCGGCCACTAACGCAAGCGCCCCCTCGGGCCGACGGAAGACGCTGTCGCGAGCCGGCCGCCGTAGCACCACGGCCGGTATCGAGTCGGCACGCCCTTCGATAACCAGCAACCGTGCGCGACCGCCGCGGGTGAGCTGAATGGTGACCGGACCGGCCGTCGCCACGGTCTGCACCTGCCAATCATCGCCCGTCGCCGTGGAGCGCAGGGCGCGCGCGCGACGTGCCGTCGGCAGCGCGTCGGCGGCGTCACCAACGATACGCTCGATCACCTGGTCGGGAACCGGCCCGGTACCGTGCAGCTGTACCGAGCTGCCACTCACAGCCGCGATGCTTTGTACGTCCCCGAACAGCTGCGGAGCCCGACGCATATATGTCGGTGCTTCAACGCGCACGTGCCACGCGCCGAGGGGCGGGATGGGCGTGGCGATGGCGCTGCCGCCATTCATGACGCGAAATACGCGGACTGCCTGGCTGTTGGCGCTGGAGCGTACGAGCGCGCCGACCACCAGCACAGCGAGCGCGCCCGCGGCGAATAGCGCGGGCCCGAGCAACTGATTCCTTGCCGAACGCCGCAACGCACGGGGCACATCCGTGCGCGACAGTACCGAACTCGCCGAGGCCCGCCACTGCGGACTCGGCGCCATCGCGAGCACCGACGGGTTGGCGGTGGACGCATCGGCCGACGACGCAGCGACACTGGAAGATCGCAGTCCGACGAGCGCCTCGATCAGTGTCACCAACGCGAAGCTTGCGAGACGCCCGTCGGCATCGCGTTCTTCAATCCACAGCGCCGCGCGAACATCGTTGATGTCACGCGTGCGGCGTCGCGCCAGCAGCCAAGCCACCAGAAGCAGCCCAAAGAGAACGATTCCAAGCGCGATACCGACACTACGTCCTGCCGCGAACGGCTCACGACCTCGCGCCAACCGTACAACGTCAACCACCAGCCAGGCCGACAGCGCCACGCCACATGCGAGCAACGTCGCCCGCGCATACACCAATCGCGCGAGCGCACGGCGAACGCCGGACACCGCATCGAGGAGCATCGAATCGTTCATGATGTCGTCGCGCCTGCCGACGCGCCCGTCGCTGCCGACTCACGTCGAACGAGTTGCTCCGCCAGCAGCGCCACCAGTGCGAGTACCAGCAGCACCGTCGCCAACCACTGGGGTCGCGTGGCGCGCGACAGCGCGCCGGCCTCGCGAAAATGACTGGCCGATGCATACCCATTCGCATTCGAACCTCGTGCGACGACATCCGGCCGCCGCATCGCTGCGGTTGCGTTCTCGCGCGGTGCTGGAATACCGCGCTCACCGCACGGGGCTCGCAGCGCGCGCAGCAGCCCATCAGCTGCCGGCGAGAGCAACAGGTCACTGCCCTCCGCCACGGCGAGCGCGACCTCGCGCACACACGACGAACCGCGCGTTCGCTCGACCGCGGCCGCCACGCCATCGCTCCACCACGCAATCGCCCGCACGCTGTCCGAGAGCACAGGCGGCAATGCGGTGCGCGCCCAGGGTGCCACCAACGCGACTCCGGCGGCGGTCACGGCACCAACGGAGTCCATCACCGTCGCCGCCTGCCAGCCAATGGGCACTCCACTCACCGGCCAGTGCACGACGACACCCGCACGTTCCACACCGCCGGCGCCACCGCGCTGTACGACGACGGCACCGTCGATTGTGGAGCCTCGTGGCGCGATCGCGCCGCGCAACGCGAACGCGGCTTCCACTGCGTCCAGTCCGCTTGACGGTCCTATCACCGGACGAGCACCAACCACCCGGACCATCCCCGGAGCCGTCGGCAGCACCGCGCGCGTATCGGACGCGGTGGCGTGCCCATACGGCAACATGCGAATACTCGCCGGCCACTGGCCACGCCATGCATCCCAGCCTTCGCGTGAACGCACGAACTCCGGCATTGCCACCGCGAGTGACAGTGCGGCCAATCTCCGATTCGCCTTCACTTGGTGCGCCGATTCACGGATCGCCGCCACGATCGCGACCCCCGGATCAGTCGCGACGCCATTCACCCACAGCACGGTCGGCGGCGCTGCATCGGAAACATCCGCGACGTCGGTCGCCGCGCTCGCCCTCACCGCGCGCGCGACCACTGCGATAGAGTCCGCACGGAGCGTCTCATCGAGTACGATGATCGACGAGTGCGTGGCGCCTGACTGAACGCATCGCGCACCCGCCAGTGCGCCGCCGGCCGCCAGCAACGCGATCACGCGTAAGACCAGCAACGGAACGTCACTCGGCTTCGCCTGACGCGCAACGGCGCGCGCATCGCGCTCCGGAACAAATCGTGCTGTGGGCAACAGCAGGATGCGCGGCTGTCGCACCGAAAGAAAGTGCAGTGCGGTGATCGCCAGCGCGGCGGCCACCGCGACGCCAAAGATCCACGGAATCGCGAACCCGATCATGACGTGATCCTGCAGAGACTCACGAGAGTCCGAGCCCCGCTACGATGGCACGCACGGCGCGCGCCGGCGCCACGTCGGTCGACACCTCCGTGTAGCCCGCGCCGAGCGCGCGCCATTGATCGCGCACCTGCGCCCGGAATGCCTCGAAGCGTGTGGCGTAGGCGCTCCGCACATCGGTGCTGGTGACTCGCCACACGGCGATATCTTCCGGATCCTGCGCCCGAAAGATCCCCTCAGGTAGCGCGAGCTCCTCGCGCGCCACGATGTGCACGCATTCGAGCATCGCGCCGCCAGCCGCCAGCGCCGAGGCAGTCCTGATCGTCGTCTCGTGATCGCCCAGGCAATCGGTCACCAGCACGCAGCGCGCGGCCACCGGCATCTGCATCAGCGGCGACGACAGCACATTCGTACCACCGGCACGCAGCGCATCCAGCGAACGTGCGATCTCGCGCACGGTTCCACGCCGTGTGCGCGGCGGCAGGCGTAACACGCCGTCGGCGTGCAACGCCAGCACGCCGACCGGATCACCCGACGCGTGCGCGACCGCGGCCAGTCCGACGGCCACGGCGCACGCCATCCGCCACTTGCTCAACCCACCCGTTTCGGGGAAGTCCATGCTGGCACTCCCGTCGAGCACGAACCACGTGGGTAGCAACGCACGGTCGTCGCTCAGCCGCACGAAGGCGCGATCGCTGCGCGCGAGCAGTTTCCAGTCGAGCGCGCGCGGATCATCACCCTGGCGGTACAGTCGATACTCCGTGAACTCCCCCGCCGTTCCGCGCTGTCGCGAGCGGTGGGCACCTGATGGCGCCGCCGCGACGGCACGGCGTGCCGGCCAGCGCACTCCGCGCAGGGCATCGAGCAGCGGTCCGTAATCCCCGCTCATCGGGCGGTCATCGCTGCCGCGCGATCAGGCTGGCAGCGCGCTGCCTGGCGCTGCCACGTGCGACAACAGCGCCTCGATGATCGGTTCCGCCGATACGCCGTCCGCCTCGGCCGCGAAGTTCGGCAGAATACGATGGCGCAGCACCGGCATCGCGACACGCTGGATGTCCGCGGGCGAAACAACCGCCCGTCCGGCCAAGAGCGCCGAGGCCTTCGCCCCGAGAATCAGCGCCTGCCCCGCACGTGGTCCGGCGCCCCATCGAACGTACTGACGCACGATGTCCGGAGCCGTAGCCTCCTGCGGGCGCGTGGCCCGCACGAGCTTGGCCGCATAGGTGAGCACCAGCTCACTGCATGGCAGTTCACGCACGAGGCGCTGCAATGCCAACGCATCCTCGGCGGAGAACACGGCTTCGATCGGCGCGCCTCGTTTGCCGGTGGTCGTGCGCAGAATCGCAATCTCTTCGGCCTCGGTGGGATACCCTACACGGATGTCGAACAAAAACCGGTCCAGCTGCGCTTCCGGCAGCGGATACGTCCCTTCCTGTTCGATCGGATTCTGGGTGGCGAGTACGAAGAACGGTTCCGGCAGCTTCATGGTTTTGCCGGCGGCCGTGACGCTGTGCTCCTGCATGGCTTCCAGTAGCGCCGCTTGGGTACGTGGAGGCGCGCGATTGATCTCGTCGGCGAGCACGATATTCGCAAACACTGGACCGTGCACGAACCGAAACGTGCGTGAACCGCCGCCGCTCTCTTCCAGAATTTCCGTGCCCGTGATGTCGCTCGGCACGAGATCGGGCGTGAACTGAATGCGGCGAAACTCGAGCTGCATGGCGTTCGAAAGCGACTTGATCATCAGCGTTTTCGCGAGCCCTGGCACGCCAACGAGCAGGGCGTGACCACCGGCCACCAGCGCCATCAGAATTTCATCGACCACCGCATCCTGTCCTACGATGCGCTTGGCGATCTCGCCACGCAGCCGCTGAACGGCCGCCATCAACGACTCAGGCGACCGTTCGCTCACCGAACCGGCCGACGCCGACGCGACGTGACGAACAACGTCGACGCATCACGCGCGCCCGTCGACTGCAATGACTGCGCCTCGTTCGGCACGTCGGCGCCATACAGCTTCACCACATAGCTGTCGATCTGCTCGACGTCAGGGAGCAGGAGTGCCATAGCGGCCTGCTTCACATCGCGCACCGGCGTTTCCGGTGTTGCTTCGACCCGCACCGCATCCCACACCTCGGCCGCCTGCACCCGCACGGTCCACAGTACCGGTGCCTGCTCACTCGCGAGGCGGATGATCTCCGGCCGTACGCGGAGCGAATTCACGAAGTGCGTCGTGCTCACCGTCATGCCACACGCTCCGGCAACGCCGCCGCGGCGGCGGCGACCAGCACTGGCAGCACGGGCGCCGGTGGTAGAGAATCGAGAAAGCGCGCCACTTGCTGATCGAACATGTACGTCGAACCAGATACCGCCGTTCCGGCGTCCGTGAGGCGCGCCGCGATCACCAGCTCTTCGCCACCCTGCCCGCGGAGCACGAGGTGCGAGGGACCCTGCTTTTCGATGAACGCCGCGTACACGCCACTTCGGCGCGTGAAATAGCGCGCCGCCAACGCGATGACCTCCGCGATGGGCAGCGACGTGAGACGATCCTGCAACTGGCGATTTGACTGCTGGTGCATACGGGCGATCCGGAGTGAACAGGAGAACAGACAGACGACGACCGCGTGTCAGAGATCTGCTTCGACGGGAAAGACCAACGTCCATCCGCCCTCGGCCTCGGACCCACTGGCCGATTCTTCGACACGCATCTGGCCACCAAGACGTCCCGCGAGGACGGTGGCCAGCGGCTGATCGAGCGCCGTCACCGCCCCGCGCACGCCCGCAAACGGGTCATGCCCCAGACGACGAGGTATGTCCTGAAGTATACGTGGAGTCGCCGAAGGAGGTTGATCCGCAGCGTCAACCGTCGAGGCGTCGCGCCACCCCACCTGGAGGGCGATAAAGCCACGTCCCAGTCGCACCCCCGTATTCACCGTCCCGCCCTCGAGACACGCCGACCGTACCGCGAGCCCCACCACGAGTTCCAGAAGACGGGACAGCCAGTGAAGGTCACCACGGATCATTGGCAGGAGGACCGTCGGCTCATCCACATGGATGGGCACCATGGGCGCACGTGCCCTCCAAAGGGCGACCGCTGAGAGCAGCGGCTCGCGCGGGTCCACATCCGCCGCCGCTGCCGTGAAATCATCGCGGGTGACCACGTCGTAATCCCGGGCCGCCACCGCCAGCGCGTGCACCGCGGACAGCCGAAGCGCGGCGTCGCTGGTGTCGTCGGGCGAGGCCAACGCGAGTAGCGCCGTCACCACGCCGTGCACCGTCTGGTCGCGCGCGCGCTCGGCGTTGTTCCATACTGCCGCCTGTCGCTCGAGCTGCGCATTCGCCTCGGCCAGCGCCGCGTTCGCGCGGCGCAAGGCATCGGTGCGACGTGATTTGTCCGTCGCCGCGGCCAGCTGATCGGCCACCACCCGCACCAGCGCACGCTGCTCGTCGCGAACGTGCGTGGCGTCGGCGAAATAGAATGCGACGGCGCCGATCGGTCCGTCTGCGGTTTCCATCGGTGCTGCGATGATCGATCGAAATCCGAGCTCTTCAGCAACATCGTGCCATACACCGAGCGACTCATCGGCGAAAAGATCTGCAACTTCCACCAACCGTCGTTCGGCGACCGCGACACCACTGGGTCCGTCGCCAACGCGCACGCGCAGTGCGCCGATCCAGTGACGATGCTTCGCCGGCCATTCGTGCTGCGCCACCGGCCGCAGTAACTCGCCGTCATCGCCGAGTTCCATCACCAACGAAAACGTGGCACCGAGAATCGGCGTCACCCGATCGAGCGCGAACTGTTGCACGTCACTCGGACGATCAGCCAGCAGAAAGGCGTGCGCGATTTCGCGCACCGCCAGCAATTCGCGCGCGTCACTCACGTCAAGACGCTCGCGGGCGCTTGGGCGAGAGCGGCCGCACCTCGAGCCGATGCACGAGCATATGCGGGGGAGCCTCGATCGCGAATCCGACGGCGTCGGCCACGTTGCTGGGCTCGAGCATCCACGTGCGATTCGTGCCGGCGGGGAACAGGTCGGTATCCACCGAGCCCGGAGTGATCACCGACACGCCGACACCGGAATCACGGACTTCCAGCATCAGCGACTCCGCGAAGCCCATCACGAAATGCTTGGTGCCGGTGTAGCACGTGCCGCCGACGAATGTGTTGCGGCCTGCCGTGCTGCCGATGATGCACACGTGGCCGTGACCACGCGCCACCATGCCGGGCAGCACCGCGCGTGTGACGTGATAGAGCGCGTTCACATTGACGTCCACCTGCCGATGCCACTCCTCAGCAGTCATTTCGAGAAACGGCTTCATGACGGCAACACCCGCGTTGTTGACCAGCACGTCAACGTGCAGTCCGGTGAGTCGCTGCGCCGTGACCAGCGCGTTCCGCACATCGGTCGAGATGCACTGCACGGACGCGCCACGTGCCTCGCACTCACTGGCGACCGCCGCCAACAGCGACTCGTCGCGTGCCACGAGAATCAGATCGTGCCTTGGCGCGAGCCGGAGCGCGATGGCATGCCCGATACCTCGCGACGCGCCGGTGATGAGCGCCACGGGACGGGGGTTGGCAGAGGGTGTCATCTTCGAAAGCTACGCACGAACTGCGCACAGGAAAGCCACCTTGCGGAGGAACGCCAAGACACGACCGTGACCAAACCGTCGCCGCCACGCGACCCCCCCATCGCCGTTCCGTGGCCGAGTCCTCGTAAACTTTGCCACTTGAGCCTGCCGGCATTCGGCCGACTGGCCGGCCTCTCGGTCTATGCCCGTGCTAACTAACGGCGGCCGTACCACGCGGCATGAATCTGCCGCAGTGCCAATGATTCATTGAGTGCAAATCGACGGGCCCCGTGCCGGCATAACATCGCCGTCCGGGGCCCGTCTTCCTTGATGAACCCGTCGCGACACGGCTGATGATCGACGGATCTTCGTCAAGCCGACGCGTCTTCAGGCGAGTGTTTCATGCGCCGCGCAGTCTTTCTCGCCGCACTACTCGCCTCGCTTTCGTACCGCGATCCCAGTTGGAGGGCGCAGGTCACCTCGGCTTGAGTCTTCGCTTCGTCGGCGGCGTCCTGACACACGATCAAGCCGCACGTGTACGCGGTGCCGCTGGCTAATGAATCGACGACAGCCGGCAATGGCATCGACAGCGCCCGCTCGCCCTCACCGCGCACGAATGCCGGATGGCGCACGGCGAGTCAGCCCTGCATAGCGTTCGCCACGCGAGTGCGCATGCTCGGCCCGCACCCGGTGCTCAGCGCGATGGCGCTGAGCACCGACACCATCAGGCCCGTCTTCACGGTGTCGCTGTGCATCCGGCGACCACCATGCACTTCGGATCGAGCGCCGGCAAATTGAGCCGCTTCAGCTCGGCGTTCACGGCCACGAGATCGACCTTCCAGACCGTCTCGAGTTTCGTGGTATAGCCACCGAGTTCCTTGGTAAGGATGCCCAGGATCTCCGGCATGTACGTGCCCGGCGGGCCGTCACCGCGCTCGGACATCGACAGCAGGTTCGCGAGACGGTTGTTCACGCGGATCGGATAGTTGAGCGGGTCCTGGCCACTCTGATTCTTCACCTGATAGACCTGCTCTTCCACCGCCGATGCGTTGGTCGTGAGCGCGCCACCCTTCTCCGCCAGCGCCGCGTCCTGACTGCGCGTGAGGCGGTCGGCCAGCTGTTCTTTCACGCGGCGAATCTCGATTACCGCCTTCTGCGCTTCGTTCGTCTTGTCACGCACCTGCTTGCCGAATGCATACTGCGCGCGGAGGTCGGCATCGCTGACTTCGGGCAACAGGGGGCTGCGCGTGATGGTCATCGGCGCGGTCAACGTCTTGCCGTCGGCCGCCAAACGCACCGTGTAGCGACCTGGCGGAAGCGCTGGGCCAGCGGTACCGGCGCCCCAGAGAATCATCCCCGGGAAACTCTCGATACCCGTGGCACGCATGTCGTACGTGACGCGCGACAGTCCAGCGGTCAGCGGGAACGATGACGACGTGCCACGACGGCGACCTGGACCGGCGGCCGCGGCGGTCGACGCGGTATCACCCGTGAGTTCACGCAGCACGGCGCCCGTGGAATCCAGAATCGACAACGTCGCACGCTTCGGCGCCGCCTTGAACATCCAGCTCATCGGCACACCGGCGCTCGAGCGGATGCCGACCGGCGGCGCGAACAGGTGCGCATCAGCCGTCAGCATCGCCGGCGTAGCCTGACGCAGTGGCGCCACGTTGTCGAGCACCCAAAAGCCGCGGCCGTGCGTCGCGATCACGAGATCGTTCGCTTCCACCACCAGATCCGCGATCGGCGTGTCGGGCATGTTGAGCTTGAGGCTCTGCCAGTTGGCACCGTCATCGTACGAGAGGTAGACACCGTGCTGCGTGGCCGCGTAGAGCAGTCCTCGGCGCGTCGGATCTTCGCGGACCGCGTGGACATAGTCTTCGGCGCCAAGTCCGTTCACGATCTTCGCCCACGTCTTGCCGAAGTCGGTCGTGCGGAAGATGTACGGCGCGCGATCGTTCAGCAACGGACGACGCACCGACATGTACATCGTGCCCGCATCGAACGCCGACGCGTCGATCTGCGACACGCGACCGAAATCCGGCATGTCCTTGGGGGTCACATTCGTCCACGTCAGACCGCCGTTGCGCGTGATGTGGACGAGACCGTCGTCGGAACCGGTCCAAATCACGTTCACATCTTTCTTGCTCGGCCCGACCGAGAAGATCACGCCGTAAACCTCCGGACCGTTCATATCGCCGGTGATCGGTCCGCCCGACTTCTCCTGAGTTTCCGGGGCGTGACGCGTGAGGTCGCCGCTCAGCACCTTCCACGTGCGGCCACCATCGAGCGTACGCCAGAGTCGCTGCGACGACACGAACAGCATCTTCGGGTTGATCGGCGAGTACAGGATCGGGAATGTCCACTGCCACCGTTCCTTGATGTCCTTCGACGGCTCACCCGAGTAGAACCAGGGATAGGGATTCACTTCGCGCGACAGGCCCGTCTTCTTGTTGAACTTGTCGACATAGCCGCCATTGTTCGTCCCGGCGTAGAAGATGTCCGGATCGAGCGGATCAGCCGCGATGTAGCCGGGCTCACCACCACCCACCTGGTACGACACCGCCATACCGCCCGCCGCCTGCTGCGGACCGTTCGGCCGGCCGACATTCCACTGCGACGGTGTGCACAGCGTGCTGTTGTCCTGCTGCGATCCGCATACGTGATACGGGATGTGCTTGGTCGTGGTGACGTGATACCACTGCTCCGTCGGGAACTCCTGATCAGTCCACGTGCCGCCGGTGTTCGTCGTCACCGCGCCACCGCCGTCGTTGGCGCCGACCAAGTGCGTCGGATCGTTCGGATCGACCCACAGGTCATGGTGGTCGCCGTGCGTACCGTTGCCGATGCTCACAAGCGTCTTGCCCGCGTCAGCCGAGCGAAACAGCGACGTATTCTGCGCGTACACCACGTCGGCGTTCTTGTGATCGGCGAACAGGTGCGTGTAGTAGAACGCGCGTTGACGGATGTTGCGGTCGCTGTTCACCAGCGTCCAGGTGGCACCGGCATCGTCGCTCTTGAACAGGCCTCCATGGTCGTTCTCGATCAACGCGTACACGCGATTCGAGTTCGCCGCGGTCAGCGCGACGCCGATCCGGCCAACGAGACCGGAGGGCAGTCCCTTGTTGCGCGTGATCTCGCTCCACGTCTCACCACCGTCGGTGCTTTTGAACAGTCCCGACCCCGGACCGCCCGACGACATCTGATATTCCTTGCGGTACGCTTCCCACATGGCCGCGTACATCACACGCGGATTATTGCGGTCGAGCGCGATATCGATCGCGCCGGACTTGTCGTCGCGGAACAGTACCTTACGCCACGACTTGCCACCGTCGGTGCTCTTGAATACGCCACGCTCCGCGCTGGGCACGCTGTACTTGCCGAACACGGCGGCGTACACGATGTCGGGGTTCGTAGGATGGATGCGGATCTTCGAGATCGCGTCCACCGTTCTGAAGCCGATATGCGCCCACGTCTTGCCGGCGTCGGTGCTCTTGTAGATGCCGTCGCCGGGCATGATGTTGCCGCGGATCGCCGACTCGCCCATCCCGATGTACACGATGTCAGGATTGCTCTCGCTCACCGCCACCGCGCCGACTGACGCACTCGTGATCTGGCCGTCTGTGACGGGCCCCCAGTTCTCGCCACCGTCGGTGGTCTTCCACAGGCCGCCGCCGGTCGCGCCAAAATACGCCTCGTTCTTCCGACCGACGACGCCACTGGCCGCGATCGAGCGACCGCCACGATCAGGACCGATATTGCGCCACCGAAACGACTTGAGCAGCGTGGAATCGAGCGTCACCGGCGCCAACGGCACCACGCGGGCGGCGGATATCGCCGGCTTGGCCGTCACCTTGGCCGTCACCTTGGCCGGGAGCTTAGCCGGCGGCTGCATGAGCGCCGCCGGAATGGACAGCACCGAGAGGAATAGGAAGGGTCGAAGTAGCAGCATGGTCGGGAATGAGGAGGCGGAGCACCGCGGGGCCGCTCGCATGCGGACGGCACCCCTACGTTGCAGGCTACGTCCTGAGATGGCAACTCGCTGACGACTCCGTGACGGCCCGACCGAATGATCTCGCATGCCACCGATCAATCAGATCACCGCCGACATCATCGACGCGTCGATCCACATCCACGCCGACCTGGGCCCGGGCCTCTTCGAGTCGGCCTACGAGGAGCTGCTCGCCGCCGAGCTCAAACGCCGCGGCCTGCACGTCCAGCGTCAGCTCGTCATCCCGTTCGAGTACAAAGGCACGAAAGTTGACTTCGGCTTCCGCCTCGACCTCTTGGTCGAAGGTCGGGTTCCCGTTGAGCTCAAATGCACCGAACGCCCGGCGCCCATTCACCAGCGACAGCTGCTGACCTATCTCCGGCTCTTGAGGCTGCCGGTGGGCCTTCTCATCAATTTCGGAGGCGAACGCCTCATCGACGGCGTGCAGCGCGTTATGAACGGCTACCTCGACGAGCATTAGCGCCTCGACTCGCCTCGTCGAACCGATCACACAGAGAACAAGAGAACAAGAGAACAAGAGCCTCCTATCCTCTTTTTCTCCTGTTCTCTGTGTGATCGGTTCCGAGAAACACGTCGCACAAAACAGGGACCCCGCCGACTCCGCCGCCAAGGCAGCTCAATATGAACCACGGGTGAAGCGCGCCTCGACTCGCCTCGTCGAACCGATCACACAGAGAACAAGAGAACAAGAGAACAAGAGCCTCCTATCCTCTTTTTCTCCTGTTCTCTGTGTAGTCTGATCCTACGAACGTTGAGAGGCTGATCTCACCCCACCAACTTCGCCGCTAAGTACCCCTTAAGCTGGCTCACGTCCACGCGATCCTGCGCCAGCGTATCGCGATCACGCACCGTGACCGTCTGGTCGGAGGTGCTCTGCCCATCGACCGTAATGCAGAATGGCGTGCCGACTTCGTCCTGACGACGATAGCGCTTGCCGATCGAGCCCGACTCGTCGTAGTCCATCGGGAACACCATCCGCAGGTCGTTCATGAGGTTCTTCGCCATCTCCGGCTGACCGTCCTTCTTGGTGAGCGGGAAGATCGCAGCCTTGATCGGCGCGATGGCCGGATGCAGCCCCAGTACCACGCGGCCTTCGTCCTCGCCTTCCACCGATTCTTCACGGTACGCGTTGACCAGCGCCGCGAGGGTCACGCGGTCGGCGCCGACCGACGTCTCGATCACGTAGGGCACGTAGCGCTTGTTGTTGAGCTGGTCGTAATACTCGAGCTTCTTGCTCGAAAACTGCTGGTGCTGCGTGAGATCGAAGTCGCCACGATTGTGCACGCCTTCGATTTCCTGAAAGCCGAGTGTACCGCCGAAGTCGAACGTCACGTCGAAGGCCGCGCGCGCATAATGCGCGAGCTCACCGGCGCCGTGCTGATGGAACTTCAGACGCTCCGGCGAGAGGCCGAGTGCGAGGTGCCACTCCATGCGGAGCTGCTTCCACTGCTCGAACCACTCCATGTCCGTGCCCGGCGCGACGAAGAACTGCATCTCCATCTGCTCGAACTCGCGCGTGCGGAAAATGAAATTTCCCGGCGTGATCTCGTTGCGGAACGCCTTGCCGATCTGCGCGATGCCGAATGGCACCTTCTGGCGCATGCTCTGCTGTACGTTCAGAAAGTTCACGAAGATGCCCTGCGCCGTTTCCGGGCGCAGATAGACGACGCTCGCGCTCTCCTCGAGCGCGCCCATGTACGTCTTGAACATGAGGTTGAAGTTGCGCGCGTCCGTGAGCTGACAGGCGTCATGCTGGCCCGGCTGCTTGCTCGGCTTCTGGGGGCAGCGCGCGTCTTCCAGTTTGTCGGCGCGGAAACGGCCCTTGCACGTCTTGCAGTCGACGAGCGGGTCCACAAAGCCGGCCACGTGGCCGCTGGCCTCCCACGTGCGGGGGTGCATCAGGATCGCCGCATCGAGCCCTTCGATGTCGTCGCGCGAACGCACCATCGCGTTCCACCAGCGATCCTTGATGTTCTTCTTGAGTTCGACGCCGAGCGGACCGTAGTCCCACACCGAGCCCGTGCCACCGTAGATCTCGGAGGACTGGAAGATGAAGCCGCGTCGCTTGCAGAGCGACACCAGCTTGTCCATCACGTCGGGTTGGGAAGCCATCGGAACCGAAGAGTTGAAAAGTCAGGAAAGGATGTGCCGCACGATCGTGTCACCGTGATCGCGGCCGTTTTCGATGAAAATGCGATTCGCCGACAGTCCCGACGCGATCACTCCCGCAAGGTAGACACCCATGACCGGCGTTGCCATCGTGAGCGGGTTGTGCGCCGGGATGCCACTCACCGGCTCGATGGGTACGCCCACCGCCTCCAGCAGTCCGATTTCCGGCAGATACCCCGTCATCGTGTACACCTGCGTGGCCGGCACGCGCGCCTCACCGTCAGGGCCGACCACCACCACGACATCGGGCTCGATCGCGAGCACGCGACTCTCGTAGTGTGCCTGAATGCTGCCCTCGTGAATGCGCGCCTCGATGTCGGGACGCACCCACGGCTTCACGCCGTTGTCGAGCGTCGCACCCACGTGCACGATGGTCACGTGCGCGCCGGCTCGGTACATATCGAGCGCCGCATCCACCGCCGAGTTACCGCCGCCCACGATGACGACCGGCTCTCGCCACGCCTCGTGCCCTTCCACGTACCCGTGGCGCACATGCGGCAACGACTCACCCGGCACCTGCAGCAAATTCGGACGGCCGAAGTAGCCGGTCGCGATGATCACCGCATGGGCCGCCGTTTCCAGCACTTCACCGCTGCGTTTCACGCTGCGCAACAGCCACTGCGCCGCCCGTTCCGGGGCCGGCTCGCCGGCCGGTGGATCAAATCGCACGGGGCGCATCGATTCCACCGTTTCATACTGCCGCACCGGCACATCATACATCGACGCCACACCACGGTAGTACGCCAGGGCATCACGACGGTTCGGTTTCGGCGCCGCGATCAGGAACGGCACACCGCCGATCGCAATGCGCTCGGCGGTGCTGAAAAACGTCATGTACGTGGGGTAGCTCGCGATGCCGTTCACGAGGCAGCCGCGATCGAACACCGCCACCGACAGTCCGCCACGAATCGCCGCCACGGCCGCCGCCAAGCCGCACGGACCCGCTCCGACGATCGCGACATCCACGAACGTCGTCATGCGACGACCGCGTGAACTCCAATGATCTGGTCGCGACGGGTGCCCACGCTCACATACGCAATGGGCGTTTCACACAACTGCTCGAGACGATCCAGATACGCCCGCGCCGCCGCCGGCAGGTCTTCCAGCTTCCGCGCGTCTTGCGTGGATTGGTTCCAGCCCCGCATCGTCTCGTACACCGGCTCGGCGTGCTCCAACAACTGGAGATCGGCCGGGAATTCGGTGTGCACTTCCCCGTTGATACGATAGCCCGTACACACCATCAACTCGTCGAGCGTATCCAGCACGTCGAGCTTGGTGATCGCCAACGCGGTAAGACCATTCACGCGCGCCGCGTACCGCACGACGACGCCGTCGAACCAACCGCAGCGACGGGCACGGCCCGTCGTGGCACCGAACTCGTGACCGAGGGTGCGGACCTCGGTCTGCAGCGGTTCCGCAAACTCCGTCGGCAGCGGGCCGTGGCCCACGCGCGTCGTGTACGCCTTCACCACGCCGAGCGCGCACTGCAACGACATCGGCGAAATGCCGACGCCGGTGGCCGCACCACCCACCGTCGTGTTGCTCGACGTCACGAACGGATACGTGCCGTGGTCGATGTCGAGCATCGACCCCTGCGCCCCTTCAAGGAGCACCGCCGCACCGCTCTTGATCGCGCGATGCACGCACAGCCCGACATCTTCGGCCAGCCCGAGCAGGCGCGGCGACAACGCGTCAAGCGCGATGATCGTCTCGTCGACCGACGCCCGCAGGTCGGAGCCCGAACGCTCCAGCTGCGCATTGGCCCGCTCCACACCCAAGGTCACGAGCTCACGCAGCCGCGCGGGATTGCGGAGATCGAGCACGCGCACACCGCGTCGCGCCACTTTGTCCTCGTAAGCCGGACCAATGCCGCGACCGGTCGTACCGATGGCCTTGCTGGCCGCGCTCGCCTTGTCCACAAGCTTGTGGTACGGCATGACGAGATGAGCGCGCTCACTCACGTACAGCCGCCCCTCCACGTCCACGCCGTCGGCGATCAGCTCATCGACTTCCGTGAACAACGTCTCCGGATCCATGACCACGCCATTCCCGATAGCACACCGCACCCCGGGGTGCAAAATGCCGCTGGGGATCTGGTGCAGAATGAAGGACTTATCGCCGATGTGCACGGTGTGACCCGCATTGGCGCCGCCCTGATAGCGGACAACCCAATCGGCCTTCTCGGCCAGGACGTCCACCAGCTTGCCCTTCCCTTCATCGCCCCACTGCGCGCCCACCACTACGACGGTGCGCGTCGTCGAATCGAACATGCGTGTCGGTCTCCGGCGGCCCTGCGGCCGCGCACAAAAAACGCCCCGCGGACGATCCGCAGGGCGTTGAGAAAATCTAGCTTCCGACCACCGCCGCCGCCATGACCAACACGGCCACGACGACTCCAATTCCCACTTTCGCGGCGGCGGCGACCACTCGTCCCACCAACGCACCCCGGGCCACCTGTACCGGCGCACCGCGCGCTCCTTTCGACACCGACAGCTCGGCCACCAGCGCCCCCAGGAACGCACCGGCGAAGGCGCCGATGAGTGAACCCACCACCGGCACCGGAATGCCCACCATGGCCCCGACCAGGCCTCCGATGACGGCTCCCCACGACGCCCGGCGCGACCCGCCATACTTCCGGGTGTAACGCGCCGAGATCGTGAATTCGAGCCCCTCGGCCACCACCACCAGCGCGCCCGCGCCCGCCATCGTCCAGAGCCCGATGCCGCCCATCGGCACCAGCACCCAGTGGAGCAGCGCCGCGCCCAGCATCACCCACAATCCGGGCAGGCCGAACGGAATCAGCACGAGTCCGAACGCCAGCGCGACGCCAAGCAGCAGGAAGGTTGCCATACCCCGGACTACGCCGGCAGCAGCCCCGCTGTTTCGAGACGGGCCCGCACGATCGCCTGCTCGGCGGCGCTAGCGACCAGCAGCGGACTCCGCGGTGCACCGCCATGCAGTCCCACCAGGTCTAGTGCTGCCTTGATGCCAGCGGGGCCCATGGCGCCCGCAATGTCGGTCGCCAGCGGCGCCAAGCGCGCCTGCAACGCCGTTGCGCCGTCCACGTCGCCCGCCCGGAAGGCGTCCACCATTTGGCGCACCAATGGACCGGCATACAGCGCGATGGCCAGAATGGCGCCCGCGGCGCCCGCCGCCAGCGCCGGCACCACCGTCGCGCCGCTTCCGGTCAGCACGCGAAAGTGCGGCCCCTGTGACTCGAGATACTGCGTGAACACCGGCATGTTGCCCGCGCTGTCCTTCAGGCCGATCACATTCTCGTGCTGCGCCATCTCGTGCACGAACGCCGGGCTCAGCACCAGATGCGCATACGCCGGCATGTTGTACAACAGCACCGGCAGCGGACTCGCGTCAGCAACCGCGCGGAAATGCGCCAGCAACGCCGGCTCCGTCATCCGCTTCAGGAAGTAGTGCGGCGAAATCACCAACGCCGCCGTCGCGCCCACGGCCTGCGCATCATGCGCCCGCGAAATCGTTTGACGTGTGCTCTCGCTGCCGACACCGGCCAGCAGCCACTGGTCTCCGGACAGCCGCTCGCGGGCCCACGTGAGCAGCTGACGACGATCGGCGTCGTCCAGGAGCGCGGATTCACCACTTGAACCGGCGACGAGTACACCGTCGACACCATGGCCAATGTACGCGTCGATGTTGGACTGGAACGCGGCGCGGTCAAGGTCACCCGTCGCGGTAAAACAGGAGACGGCGGGCACCATAAGCCCACCAAGAGGAGTGTTCGGCATCCGGAAAATCTAATCCGCTGCCAGCCCGCCGGGGTCCGACGCTCGCCGGCTCAGCCCCCGAACAGGCTCTCGAATCCGCTGCCGAACACCGCGTCGTTCCCCAGCGGATTCGGGCTCGACACCGCCGAGTGGCCACTCGGGCTGGTGGCGATCGGCGGCATCGTGGGTCCGGTGCCCAGCGGGTTGGCACCGTAGCCACTTGGCGTCGCCACGGCACCCATGCCTTGTGTGACCGACTTCGTGCTGCCCGTTGGACGCGACGCAATGCCGCGCACACCCGCCGGAGGCGACTCACGGTTCTTGCCCATGCGGAAGGTGAGTTCGAAGTCCGCCGGGTTCGTCGCCGCCGCCTTCGCCACCTCGAACGTCACTTCATTGTCGTTCACCAGTTCGGTGAGATGTTGATCGAATGTCCGCATGCCATACTGTGCGCCATCGGCGATGTAGTCGCGGATTTCGACCACGTTTCCCTCGGCGATCAGATCGCGGATCGTCGACGTCACGATCATCACTTCACACGCCACCACGCGGCCCTGTCCGTTCGCGCGCGGCAGCAGACGCTGCGACACCACCGCATGCAACGACTCGGCGAGACGCCTGCGTACCACGGTCTGCTCGTCGGGCGGGAACATGGCCACGATCCGCATGATGGTGCTCTGTGCATCGGGCGTGTGCAACGTCGAAATCAGCAAGTGACCCGTCTCCGCCGCCTTCATCGCGGTGTCGATCGTTTCCGGATCGCGCATTTCGCCGATCAGAATCACGTCGGGATCCTGACGCAGCGCCGCCCGGAGTCCCATGCGGAAACTCTCGGTATCGATCCCCACTTCACGTTGCGTGACCGAGCTCTTGAGATCGGCGTGAATGAACTCGATCGGATTCTCGAGCGTGAGAATGTGCTTCTCGTACGACGCGTTGATCGCATTCACCAGCGCCGCCATCGTGCTCGACTTGCCGGAACCCGTCACGCCGGTGACCAACACCATGCCGCGCTCCGTATGCGCGATACGATCGAGCACCGGCGGCAACTTGAGCGTCTGAAACGTCGGCACAGTCTCGGGAATCACGCGCATCACGATGGAATGGGCCGCGCGCTGCCGCATGATGTTCACGCGGAACCGTCCCACGCCCGGCGAATGCCACGAGCAGTCATGGTCCTTCAGCGTATCGATCGCGGCGCGGTCGGTATCCGACATCATGAAATGTAAGGCGATCGCGCGCGTCTGTTCCGCGGTGAGCGCCTGCTTGGTCAGCACCACGAGGCGGCCGTCGATGCGCGCACGCACGACGTCGCCCGCCTTGATGTGCACGTCGGACGCACCCCGTTCGACTGCCGCCTTGATGATTCGCTCGATCGCCACGATGCCTGCTTGGAAGAGCTACGGGAGGTGTGCGGCCCCCGATCAATAACCCGCATCGAGGTCCACGACGTTGCGCAGCGGTGTGCCCGCGTGCCAACGCCGCCAGTTGTCTATGAACAGCTCGAGCCCACGCCGCCAATGCCGCGGCGAAACGCCGGATACATGCGGGGTCACCAGAACCTTCGGATGCGGCCAATATGGATTGTCGGCCGGTAACGGCTCCGTGTTGAACACATCCAGCACGGCCCCGCGAACATGATTCCGGTTTAACGAATCCAGCAGGTCCACGTCGGACACCAGCGCGCCCCGCGCTACGTTCACGACGATTGCCCCGGCGGGGAGCAACGCCAGCCGACGCGCATCCAACAGCGAGGCGCTCCCATCGGTCAGCGGCGCGGCCAACACCATCACGTCCGCCTCGGGCAACTCCGCGTCGAGGCCGTCCGCTCCCACCACGCGCGAAAAGCCATCGGGGGCGCCCAGTGCCGGCCGACGCCGGATCCCCACGCATCGGCACCCCAACGCCGAAAACCGGCGGGCCACCGCCGAACCGATACCGCCCACCCCCACCACCAGAACGCGAAGCTCCGACAGTTCACGCACGTCGGCGGGACCGTCAGTAGTGCGGTGAATAAAGGAGCGCTGATCCCAGGCGGAGACCGTCTGCTGCCGCACCGCGAAGTCCAGCCCGCGCACGAAATGCAGCACGCCGGCCAGTACCGTGTCCGCGATCGGTTCGCCGTACACGCCGGCGCTGTTGGTGAACATCACCCCGGAGCGCTGCAGGGCCGGCGTGACCGACGCTCCAACCCCCGCCGATGCACTGTGCCCCCATCGGAGCAGCGAAGCCGCCTGAAGCAACGCCACCGGCATCCCGTAGCCGAAATACGCTTCCGCCTGTCTGATGGCCGCCATCGCTTCGTCGCTCACGAGATTCGTGCCGCTCCCCACCGACTCCGACGCCGAGGCGATGTGTATCACTTCCCAGCCATCCGGTGCGACCGCCGTGAGCCTCTCAGCCGCCCAGGGAGGCAGTCGCATATGCGGCGACGTACTCTGCAGATCCACCACCAATCGACGGTGGCCACCAGCGCCTATCACGCGGTGGCGTCGGTGGGAATCGTGACCGCATCGAGGCCCATGTAACCGCGCACCTCACGCATCGTTTCTCGCGCGATGCCTCGCGCCGTATCGGCACCGGTGGCCAGTGCATCGAGCACGCGCTGCGGCTCGGCGTCCAACGCTTCCGCGCGACGACGAATTGGCGTGAGCGCTTGCACCATGCTCTCTGCCAGCACCTTCTTGCAATCCATGCAGCCCCACCCGGCGGTACGACACTGCCCATCGACGTGCACGACCGTCTCCGCGCTGCTGAACGCCTTGTGTAGTTGGAAGACGTTGCACACCTCAGGGCGCCCGACATCCGTTTTGCGGACACGCTGTGGATCGGTCATCGCCGGACGCAGCTTCGCCCAGATCTCGTCGTCGGTTTCCATCAACCCGATCGTGTTGCCCAGCGACTTCGACATCTTCGACTGCCCGTCGAGCCCCATGATGCGACGCGTCGGCGTGAGCAAAGGCTTCGGCTCCGGGAAGTACTCCTGCCCGAACTTGGCATTCCATTTGCGCGCGGTATCGCGCGCCAGTTCGAGATGTTGGATCTGGTCTTCACCGACCGGCACCGAATCGGCCCGGTAGAGCAGGATGTCGGCACTCTGCAGCACGGGATACATCAGCAGTCCTGCCGGAATGCTCTCGACCTTCGACGACTTGTCCTTGAACTGCGTCTGCCGCTCAAGATCGCCGAGCGGGGTCAGTGTGGTGAAGATCCACGACAGTTCGGTGTGTTCGGGCACCTCGCTTTGCACGAACAGCGCAGCCTTCGCGGGATCGATTCCGGCGGCCAGCAGGGACTTTGCCATCCCCCAGCGCCGCGCGCGAAGGACCGCCGGATCGTACGTGCCCGTGATCGCGTGATAATCAACGACGCAGAACAGAGCGCCAGGATGCGTCTCCTGAAGCTCAACCCAGTTCTTGACGGCGCCGAGGTAATTGCCGATATGGAGTTCGCCCGAAGGCTGGATGCCGCTGAAGATGCGTGCCATCCTTCAAACGTACCCACCCTGTTTTTCTCCAGCAACGCAGATCTCTCCGAATGACCTTGTCCCCACACCCGAAGCGTCAGGATTGGCGCGACGCCGCGATCGCGGCCGCCGATGTGGCGGCGCGGTTCATCACGCATGAAGCGAGGTCGCACCGCACACTGGCGTGGGGGGAGAAGAGCGCGACGGACTTCGTAAGTCGGGTCGATGTCGGGGCCGAGGAGCGCATCCGTGACATGCTCACGGCGCGCATGCCGGGTATCCGCATCGTCGGCGAAGAATTGAGCGCCGATGCGCACCCCGACGACGGACTAGTCGCGATCGTCGATCCGCTGGACGGCACCACCAATTTCCTTCACGGATTTCCGAACTACTGCGTTTCGATCTGTATCGCGCTCGATGGCGTGGCGCAGGCGGGTGTCGTGCACGATGTCGCCCGCGGCGGCGTCCTGCACGCCACAACCGGTGACGGTGCCTTCGTGGACAGCAGCCGGCTACGGGTGTCGACCACCGATACCCCTGCCCGCGCCCTGATCGGCACCGGAATCCCGTTCAAGGATGTCTCTCAGGCCGACCTGTACCTTCGTCAGCTCCGGCGCCTCATGCCGATTATCTCGGGCGTGCGCCGCGCCGGCTCCGCCGCGCTCGACCTGTCCGACGTGGCCCGCGGACGCTTCGACGGCTTCTGGGAACTCTTCCTGAATCCCTGGGATCTGGCCGCCGGCGTCCTGTTGGTGCGCGAGGCCGGCGGACGCGTGACCGACCTCGACGGTCGCGATGCGCGCCTTACGGGCGGACCAATCGTCGCCAGCAACGGTATCCTTCACGACTGGTTCCTCGACCTGCTGACCGATGGTGCCGTCCCCGCCCCCAACCCCGCCTGATCGTGCCTCTCGTCGAATGTGTCCCCAATTTCTCTGAAGGTCGCGACCCTGCCGTGATCGCCGCGATTCGCGATGCCATTGCGGGCACGCCCGGCGCGCATGTGCTCGATGTGTCCAGCGATCCGTCCCATCATCGCACCGTGATCACCTTCGTGGCCGCGCTCGAGTCGGCGGTCCCGGCGGCCTTCGCCGCGATGAAGGTCGCGCAGGAGCGCATCGATCTCACCACGCATCAGGGCGAGCATCCGCGCATCGGCGCCACCGATGTCGTTCCGTTCATTCCGCTCGAAGGCACGACCATGGAGCAGTGCGTCGCCCTCGCCCGCGAGCTCGGCGCGCTCGCGGCGGCCGAGTTGGGCATTCCCGTTTATCTGTACGAGCGCGCCGCCACCACGCCCGCCCGCGAGAATCTTGCCGATGTGCGACGTGGCGAGTTCGAGGGACTGCGGGGCGACATCCGCACCAATCCGGCGCGGAAACCCGACTTCGGAGCGAACGAAATCCATCCCACCGCCGGCGCCACGGCGATCGGTGCCCGTCCGTTTCTCGTGGCGTATAACGTCTACCTCGGCGACGCGAAGAATCTGCCCGTCGCCAAAGAGGTCGCGAAGGCGATTCGTGGGTCGTCCGGTGGACTGCGCTACGTGAAGGGCCTCGGCATGGAAGTCGACGGTCAGGCGCAGGTCTCCATGAATCTCGTCGACACCGAGAAGACCCCGCTCCATCGCGTCTTCGAGATCGTGAAGCTGGAAGCGGCCGCGCACGGCGTGTCGCCCACGTGGAGCGAGATCGTCGGGTTGGTCCCCCAGCGCGTGCTGCTCGAAGCCGGTGCCCGACACGTGCAACTGCGCGGGTTCTCCAACGCGATGCTGCTGGAGACGAAGGTGCGCGAGGTCATCGCCGGCGGTGAAGCGGTCGAGAGCTTCATGGCTCGCATCGCCGATGCGTCGCCGACACCAGGTGGCGGCAGTGTGGCCGCACACGTCGGCGCGCTTGGTGCGGCACTCGCCCAGATGGTAGCGGGACTCACCATTGGCAAAAAGAAGTACGCCGCGGTCGACGAGCAGATGAAGCAGCTCACCGTAGATGCGCACACGCTGGGCCGCCAACTCGCCGAACTCGTGCAGCGCGACGCCGATGCGTACGAACGGGTGCGAACGGCCTATACGATGTCGAAGGCGCCGGAGCACGCCACGGCGCGCGCCGATGCCATTCGTGACGCGCTGGTGTTCGCCTCACGAGTGCCCCTCGAAACGGCGCACCTGGCCATGCAGGTGGCCGCCATCGCGGCCACGGTGGCCGTGCAAGGCAACAGCAACGCCGTCACCGACGCGTGCGTGGCGGCCCTCATGGCCGAAGCGGCTTGCAAGGGCGCCGTGCTCAACGTGCGCATCAACGTGGCATCACTGGATGAACAGGGCACGGAAACCGGCGCACAGCTCGCCGCCGAGGCCCGCGCCCTCGTCGACGCGGTATCGGTGCACGCACGCGTGGCCGAAGCCGCCGCTGAGCGCGCGATGGTGCCGTCGTGACGCCCGTCTCTGCCGCGCTGCTGCTGGGAGGCCTGCTGCTCTCCGCCTGTCACGCGCGCGGTCAAGCAGCGGCTGCCGCGCCCTCGGTCTGTGCGGCATCGAACGGGGTCGGCCGCCTCACGCTGCAGCTCAACACCACGCCGCCGGTTCCCGAAACGAGTGAAGCGCTCGTTCGCCTTGAAAGCGAAACCGAGCGCTCCACGGTGCGCGTGAATGCCGTACTTGGCACCACATTCGAACTCCGTCCGGGCCGCTATCAGCTCTCAATCTCGCTGCCCGGCTTCAACAGCGCGGAGCGATCGGCCAGCATCGAGTGCGGATCCGCGCGAACGCTGATCGTACCGCTGGCCCGGAAGCGTTGAACGCCGCGAGGCTATCCGAGCGGCTGCGTGAGGATGCGCGGTCCGTGCTCCGTGATCGCCACCGTGTGCTCGAAGTGCGCCGAACGCTTAGCGTCGGCGGTCACCACCGTCCACTTGTCGCTGAGCGTCTTGGTCTTGGCCGTTCCGACGTTCACCATCGGCTCGATGGCAATCGTGAGGCCGACGCCGAGTTTCTTCCCGCGTTTCGGCTTGCCGTAATTCGGGATCTGCAGTTCCTCGTGTGGCGAAAAGCCGACGCCATGCCCCACCAGCTCGCGCACCACGGAAAAGCCGGCCGCTTCGACGACCGCCTGTACGGCGGCACCGATGTCGCCGACGTGGTTGTCGGCCGTGGCCGC
The DNA here is from genome assembly GCF_046594945.1 of Gemmatimonas sp. Lineage (GTDB taxonomy): Bacteria > Gemmatimonadota > Gemmatimonadetes > Gemmatimonadales > Gemmatimonadaceae > Gemmatimonas. The sequence goes on from NZ_JBKJRB010000058.1 coordinate 45,889, forward strand.
CGCAATTCCGGCGTCCAGCGAGCGCTTCGTCACGTCCAGCAGGCGCTGCGTCTGTTCGTCGATGTCACCAACGGACACGGTAATGGCGGAGTCGGTGTACATGCCCTCGAGCTTCACGCCGAAATCGAGCTTCACGATGTCGCCATCGTGCAGCACGCGCTTCCGCGAGGGGATGCCGTGCACGACCTCCTCGTTGATCGAGATGCAGGCACTTCCAGGAAATCCGTAGAGTCCCTTGAAGGCCGGCTCAGCACCCGCGTGTGAGCGGATGAACGCCTCGCACAGCGCGTCGAGTTCTCCCGTGCTGACGCCCGGGCGAACATGGGCCTTCATGTGCTGCAGCGTGGCGTAAAGCAACGCCCCGCCGCGTGCCATGATGTCGATCTCGCGCGGTGACTTGAGCAACGTGGCAGGAGCAGATCCGCCGATCGCCATCAGTACCCGAGCACGTGCAAGGCGCGAGCCTCGACTTCTTCGAGTGATCCGATCGCATCGATGCGCACGACGCGTGGGCCGTGCTCCTCGTACCAGCTGATCACAGGAGACGTCTGGTCGCGATACACCTGAAGGCGCTTGCGCACGGCATCGGGCTCGTCATCCTTGCGGCGCACGAGTGTGCCGACCTTTCCGTCGGATTCACAGGTTTCTCCGGGCTGACGACCGAAAAACGGACGTTGACACACATCGCACGTGGTACGACCGCTGAGGCGGCGCACCAGTTCATCCTCGGCGATGTCGAAGAGCAACACCGCATCCACCTTTCGGCCGAGATCCGACAGCATGACGGCCACACCATCTGCCTGCGGCGTGGTGCGAACAACACCATCGAGGATGGCGCCGTTTGCTGCTGACGGAGCCGCCAGTGCTTCCTTCATGATCCCCATGATGACCTCATCGGGGACCAGATCTCCGCGATCCATGGCGGCTTTCGCTTCGAGACCGAGCGGAGTGCCGTCACGCACGGCGGCGCGGAGCACGTCGCCGGTGGCGATCTTAGGAACGTCAAGGCGAGCGGCAAGCCGCTCGCCTTGAGTCCCCTTGCCCGCGCCCGGCGGTCCAAGCAGGACAATGATCATGATCTTCCTTAGAAGCCCTGAGTCGCCTGACGGCCGCGGAAGCGCACGCGCCCCTTCTTCATGAAGCCGTCATACTTGCGGAGTAGCAAGTGCTGTTGCATCTGCGCCATCGTATCCAGCGCCACACCGACCACGATCAGCAGTGATGTTCCACCAAAGGCGAACGGCACGTTGATCAAGCGCGCAATCACGATCGGCATTAGCGCGATGGCCGTGAGAAAAATCGCGCCGGGGAGCGTAATGCGCTCCACCACCTGCTCGATGTATTCAGCGGTCTTGGCGCCAGGCTTGATCCCGGGGACGAAGCCGCCTTGCTTCTTCAGATTCTCCGCCAGATCCACCGGATTGAAGATGATGGACGTGTAGAAGTACGTGAACAGCAGAATGAGCACCGCGGAGAGCACGAAATACATCCACGGATTCGGACCCTGCGGATTGAACATCTCCGCAATTTCCTGCGCCTTGGCATTACCGCTGAACTGCGCGATCGCGCCTGGAATCACGATCACCGACTGCGCGAAGATGATTGGCATCACGCCCGCGGTGTTGATGCGGAGCGGAATGAAATTTCGGGCCGCCTCCCGCTGACGTCCTCGGGCCATCGTACGCTGCGGGATCTGAATGAGTATGCGACGCGCCGCCACCGTGATCGCCACGACACCAGCGACCACGCCGACCATCAAAATCGCCAGCACCACCAGCGAGAGCACGGGCAACGTACCCGTGGTCACGAAGTTGAACGACTGGAAGATCGACGGCCACATACGTTCGACGATCGAGAAGAAAATGATCAGCGACGCACCGTTGCCAAGGCCACGCTCGGTGATCTGCTCGCCCAACCACATAACGAAGATCGCGCCCGTGGTGAGGAAGAGCATCATCTGCACCGTGAACCACGGCCCTGGACGCGACACCGCGGCCGGAAGCGACGCGGTGAACAGCGCGAATCCGTACGCCTGAATTAGCGCCAGTACGACCGTGAGGTAACGCGTGTACTGCGTCAACTTCTTCCGGCCTTCCTCGTCCTTCTGCATCTTGTCCACGTTCGGCATTACGGCCCCGGCAATCTGGACGAAGATACTCGCCGAGATGTAGGGCATGATGCCGAGCGCGAAGACGGTCGCGCGGGAAAGACCACCACCCACGAACATGTCGTAGAGGCCGAGAAGGCCACCGCCCTGCTGGCGGGCGAAGTAGTCTGACAGCGCTTGGACATCGATACCGGGCGCCGTGATGTGTGCACCGATTCGATAGATCACCATACACAGGAACGTGAAGGTAATCTTCGACCAGAGCTCAGGCGTCCGGTAGATATTCGAGACGGCTTGCGCCGCCGGATTGGGTTGCTGCGCCATGCGCTGGATTGTCTCCGTCAGCCGTCGATGCGGCCACCGGCCGCTTCGATCTTCGCCTTGGCACCGGCACTGATCTTCACGCCGCGCACCGTGAACGCGCGAGACACTTCACCGTTGTTGAGCAGCTTCGCCGGGCCGTGGCCCGATCGAATGAGCCCAGCCGCCACCAGCGTCTCTACCGTCACTTCGTCCCCGGCGACGCCGGTCAGCGAATTGAGGCGCACGACCTGCGCCTCTTCACGGAACGGATTCGTAAACCCGCGCTTCGGGATCCGACGGGTGATCGGCATCTGGCCGCCTTCGAAGTGCGGCTTGCCGCCACCAGGACCGCCATGGCCAGAACGCGCCATGGAGCCCTTGTGACCCTTACCGGACGTCTTGCCCAGGCCAGAGCCCGGACCGCGACCCACGCGACGACGGCCACGGTGCGAACCCGGCGCCGGCTGCAAGTTGTGCAGGCCGATCTTCTCGACGCCTTCGGCGCCTGAATTGTGAGCCATGTCTTACTCCTCCACCGGAGTCACCAACACCAGGTGACGAACCTGCTTGAGCTGGCCGCGCAGCGAGGCGGAATCCTGCTGCACGACGCTGGCCTGATGATGACGAAGACCGAGCGCCTCAAGAGTGCGTCGCATCCGCCACGAATGGCCGATCCCACTGCGCACCTGCTTGATATGAAGCTTGCCGGTGCCCGGCGCCTCAAGCTTCGGCGTTTTCGCCGGACCCTTCGACGGATGCCATACAAATGTACGCGGCATTATGCGACCTCTACGGCGTTAGGTGAGGCGCCAACGACGGCCGCCTTGCGAGCATCGTGCGTTTCGGTACGTGACTTCGCGCGCGACCGGTAGCCGATCTGCGACACGTCCACACCGCGCTCCTTGGCCGCCTGTTCGACCGTGATCAGATGCGTCAGGCCGTCGAGCGCCGCAAGCACCATGTTATGCGGATTGGTAGAACCCAGCGACTTCGTGAGAATATCGTGGATGCCCGCGCACTCCAGCACCGCGCGCACAGCACCACCGGCAATCACACCAGCGCCCGGCGCCGCCGGCTTCATGAGCACCTTACCCGCGCCATGCTTACCGACGACTTCGTGCGGGATGGTCGACCCGGTCAACGGGATCTGCACCATCTTGCGACGGGCGGCTTCCACGGCCTTGCGGACCGCTTCCGACACTTCATTCGCCTTCCCGGTGGCAAAACCGACCTTGCCCTGTCCATCGCCCACCGCGACCAGCGCGTTGAACGAAAACCGACGACCACCCTTCACGACCTTCGCCACGCGGTTGATCGCAATCACGTTCTCGACCAGATCGCTCTGCTCGCGGTCCTGTGACGGACCACGGCCTCCATCGCGACCACGGCCATCACGGCCCGCGCCCGGTCCCCCTTCACCACCGGGACCACGACCACGTCCGGCGGGCGCGCCGCCACCGGGGCCGCCACCGGGGCCGCCACGTCCACGTCCGCCACCTGGGCCCCCGCGACCGCCGCCCGGGCCACCACGGCCACGACCGCCAGGTCCACCACCACTGCGGGCGCTGCCACCAGGCGCGCCACCGGTTCCTGCTGCGTTAGCCATGATCAGAACTCCAGGCCGCCCTCTCGGGCGCCATCTGCCACGGCCTTGACGCGGCCGTGATACTGGTAACCGGCACGGTCGAAGACGACCTTCGCGATGCCGGCCGCCTTCGCCCGCTCAGCAACCTGCTTGCCGACGGCGAGCGCACGCTCCGACTTCGTGCCGTTCATCCCTTCGTCGCCAACGGTCATCAGCGTACGCTGCGTGACGTCGTCCACGATCTGGGCGTAGATGTGCTTCAGCGAACGGAACACCACGAGACGCGGACGCTCCGCCGACCCGCTCACTGCCTTGCGCACGCGCAGATGGCGGCGTTTACGCCGCTCTGCGTTGGTGCGCGGAATCGCGATCTTGGCCATTACTTGCCTCCCGCCTTACCGGCCTTACGCCGGACAACTTCACCCTGATACTTCACGCCCTTGCCCTTGTACGGCTCGGGTTTGCGGAAGCTGCGAATTTCGGCGGCACTCTGGCCCACGAGTTCCTTGCTGGCGCCTTCGATAACAACCGTCGTCGGATTCGTCGCGCTGATCTTGACCCCATCCGGCGCCTTGTATTCGATCTGGTGTGAGAAGCCGAGTGACAACAGCGCGCCGTACGGCTTCATCTCGGCCTTGTAGCCGACACCAGTGATCTCGAGAACCTTCTTGAAGCCCGTCGTGACCCCTTCCACCATGTTCGCGACCAGCGTGCGCGTCAGTCCATGTAGCGCCTTGTGGCGCTCTTCATCGGACGGACGCTTCACGAGCAGTTCGCTGCCTTCCTGCGAGATGATCATGTCCGTGGGGAGCACCCGCGTGAGCTCACCCTTCGGACCCTTCACACTCACCTTGCTGCCATCGATCGCCACTGTGACCCCGGCCGGAACCGGGATGGGGCGCTTGCCGATACGTGACATCGTTGCGTCTCCTTACCAGATGAGGGCGAGTAGCTCGCCCCCTGTGTTCGAGGAGCGCGCATCACGGTCGGACATGATGCCCTTCGACGTGCTGAGGATCGAGATGCCGAGTCCGTTCCGGACCCGCGGAATCTCCTGCGCACCAACGTATTTGCGAAGGCCAGGCGTGGACACGCGCTTTGTCTGTCGGATAACCGACTGTCCACCGTGCGCGTACTTGAGGATCACTCGAAGCAAATGCTTCCCGTCTTCATTCTCGACGGTGCGATAATCCTGGATGAAGTTGCTTTCCTTCAAGATCCGCGCAATCTCGATCTTGATCTTTGACAACGGCATATCCACGCGGCGGTGCTTGGAGGCACAGGCGTTGCGAATGCGCGTCAGCATGTCGGCAATAGGGTCGTTGAGGCTCATGCTCTCTGAGTTCTCCTAGGGTATCCGCCGGCCGCGCCGGGGACCTGTAGGAAGTGAATAAAAAAGCCGCGACGGGTGCAGCGTTCAAGGTAGCGGGTTGGGGCTCACCCACAACTCACTACCCGGACGCTACACCACGACTGATCAGATCCTGCTACCAGCTCGCCTTGCGCACACCGGGAATAAAGCCGTTCAAGGCCATATCACGGAGGGCGATGCGACTGAGGCCGAATTGGCGGAGAAACCCGCGCGGACGGCCGCTCATGTTGCAGCGGTTCCGCACGCGGGTCGCCGATGAATCGCGCGGCAACTTGTGCAGCGCGTTCACGGCCGCGAGCTTCTCTTCGCCCGTGCTCTTCGGATTTTGGATGATGGCCTTGAGGGCAGCGCGCTTGGTGGCGTATCGGCCCACCAGTTCCTTGCGCTGCGCGTTGCGGGCCAGCTTACTCGTCTTTGCCATGTCGTTATATCCGGATTAGGCGGCGGCCGCAGTGGCCGCCGGCTGCGCCACCTTGGGAATGACCGGCTTGTCGTCGCCGCGGAACGGCATACCCAGCTGATGCAGAAGCGCCATCGCGTGCGCGTCTTTCTCCGCCGTCGTCACGAACGTGATGTCCATGCCGTGAATCTGCTCCACCATGTCGTAGTTGATCTCCGGGAAGATCATCTGCTCCTTGATGCCGATCGTGTAATTGCCACGACCGTCGAACGACTTCGTGCCGAGGCCGCGGAAATCGCGGATACGCGGGCAGGCCACCGACACAAATCGGTCGAGGAACTCCCACATCTTCGAGCCACGGAGCGTCACCGACGCACCGATTTCCTGCCCTTCACGCAGACCGAAATTCGAGATCGACTTCTTCGCCTTGCGACGCACCGGCTTCTGACCCGTGATCAGCGCCAGCTCCTCGACCACCACGTCGAGCAGCTTCGGCTGCTTCACCGCTTCACCGACACCGCAGTTCACCACGATCTTCGAGAGCGACGGAATCTGATGTCCGTTCGTGAAGCCGAACTGCGTGGCTAATACCTCGCGTACGACGTTCACGTAATGCGCCTGCAGACGCGGCGCCGCCACCGGCAGTCCCGCACCCGCATGGTCGCGCTTGGTGAAATCGACGGCCTGGCGCGGCTGTCCAGCCTTGCCCGACTTGCCGCCCTTCCCCTTCGCGGCCGCGCCGCCACCTTTGGCTCCCGCTCCGCCCTTGGCTCCCGCTCCGCCCTTCGCGGAACCCTTGCCACCTGCCTTCGCGCCGGCCTTTCCGCCGGCCTTTTCCTTGGTCGCCATATGCTATGCTCCGGTCAGCGCGCGCGGGGGATTACTTCACCGCTCTTGACGCCGACGCGCTCCTTCGTACCGTCGGTGTCGAGGCGCTTCTTCATGCGCGTCGGCTTGCCGGTTTTCGAATCGAGCAGCATCACGTTCGACGCGTGGAAGGGCGCGGCCATCTCGATGATGCCGCTCGTCTCTTCCGCCGTGCGCGCCTTGCGGTGCTTCTTCACGATATTGATACCTTCCACCTTGATGCGGCCGGTCTTGGGGTATACCAGAAGGACCTTCCCTTCTTTCCCCTTGTCGTCGCCGCGCATCACGCGGACGGTATCACCCTTCGTCACGTGGATCACCTCGCGCGAGGCCTTCAGCGCGTGGCGGCCAGCGCCGAGGCGCTGCCCACGGTCCGTCTTGTAGTACACGTTCTTACGCATCTCAGATCACCTCAGGCGCCAGCGACACAATCTTCATGTACCGCTTCTCGCGGAGCTCGCGCGCCACGGGACCGAAGATACGGGTTGCCTTTGGCTCGCCGTTGTCGTTGATGATGACGACCGCATTCTCATCGAAACGGATGTAGCTGCCGTCCTTGCGACGCGTTTCCTTGACCGTACGAACCACCACGGCCTTGGCCACGTCGGACTTCTTCACGGTGCCGTTCGGCAGCGCGTCTTTCACCGCCACGATGACCCGGTCACCCAGGCCCGCATAGCGACGGCGCGTGCCGCCCAGCACACGGATCACCAGGGCACGCTTGGCGCCACTGTTGTCCGCGACCTTCACGACCGATTCCTGCTGAATCATGGTTTAATTCCCCTTAGCGCGCGCGTTCGACGATCTCGACCACGCGCCACCGCTTGTCCTTCGACAAGGGCCGGGTCTCCATGATGCGGACCAGATCGCCGAGCTTCGCCGAGTTCTCCTCGTCGTGTGCTTTCAGCTTGCGGGTCCGCGTCACCATCTTGCCATACTGGGGGTGAGGCATGCGTCGGTCGATGCGCACCACCACCGTCTTGTCCATCTTATCGCTCACGACCAACCCCGTACGCAGCTTGCGTGCGGTCCGGTCGGAGGCGCCATTCTGCGTGGCGCTCGTGTTATTCATCTCAGCCATCGATCGGATTCCGGTTAGCGGCCACGCGTCGCGAGCTGACGCTCGCGCTGCACCGTCTTGAGGCGCGCAATGTCCCTGCGGATGCTGCGCAACCGCAGCGGCTCTTCCAGCGCTTCGGTGCCGCTCCGGAACTTGAGGCGGAAACGCTCCTCCTCGAGTTCAGCGATACGGGCCACCAGGTCGTTTTCCGCCAGCGCGCGGATCTCTTCACTCTTCATTCGGTCACCGCCTCCTCACGGGCAACGAACTTGGTCTTCACGCCGAGCTTCGCGGCGGCCAGGCCCATCGCCGTCTCGGCGAGTTCCCGCGTCACACCTTCGATCTCGAACATCACTCGGCCCGGCTTCACCACCGCCACCCACATTTCGGGCGATCCTTTGCCCTTACCCATGCGCGTTTCGGCCGGCTTCTTCGTGATCGGCTTATCCGGGAAAATCCGGATCCACACTTTACCGCCACGCTTGATGTGACGCGTCATCGCGACGCGGCACGCTTCGATCTGACGGCTCGTGACCCAAGCCGGCTCCAGCGCCTGCAACCCGAAGGTGCCAAACGACACCTCCGACCCACGGTGCGCGAGCCCGGTCATGCGGCCCTTGAACATCTTGCGGAACTTGACCCGCTTCGGACTCAGCATCTCTTAGTTCCTCAGTTGCCGGTCGAGTAGGTCTTGCCGCGACGATCTTCCACGATCTCACCCTTGAAGATCCACACCTTGACACCAATGGTGCCATACGTGGTCTTCGCCGTGCTCGTGGCGTAATTGATGTCGGCGCGCAGTGTGTGAAGGGGCACCCGGCCTTCCATGTACCCTTCCGTTCGCGCGATTTCGGCACCGCCCAGACGGCCACCGGCCTTCACCTTGATGCCCAGCGCGCCCATCCGCATCGCGCTCTGCACCGCGCGTTTCATGGCGCGACGGAACGAGATACGCTGCGACAGCTGTGCCGCGATGTTGTCGGCCACCAGTTGCGCCTCGACCTCAGGACGCTTGATCTCTTCGACGTTGATACCGACTTCCTTGCCCGTGAGCTGTCCCAGCTCGTCACGCAGCTTGTCGACTTCCGCGCCCTTCTTACCGATCACCACGCCCGGACGACCGGTGTGAATCGTCACCACCACCTTGCCCGGCTTGCGCTCGATCGTCACGTCCGAAATGGCCGCATTCTCGAGACGAGCCTTCAGGTACTTCCGCAGCAGCGCGTCTTCCTTCAGCAGCGCCGGCATCTCTTTGTTCGCGTACCAGGTCGAGCGCCAGTTCTTCGTGACACCGAGGCGAAACCCGATCGGATTGGTCTTTTGTCCCATTAGCGCACCGCCTCCGCCACGATAATCTCGATGTGGCTCGTCCGCTTCAGCATCGGCGTCGCACGACCCATGGCCGCCGGCGTCCAACGCTTCAGCTTCGGACCCTCGTTCACGATAGCCTTCGTGATCACCAGCGCGTCGACGTCCAGCGACGTGTTGGCGGCACGGGCCGCCTGCTCAGCGTTCGCGACGGCACTAGCCAGCGTCTTCTCGATCTGCTTGGCCGCGCCCTTCTTCGAGAACTTGAGAATCGCCAACGCGTCGTTCACGCGCTGACCGCGGATCTGGTCGATGACCAGCCGCATCTTATACGGAGACTGACGCGCCGTGCGCTGAATCGCACGGGCCTCAGTGCCGGTCTTCAAAGCCTTGGCCATGGATTACTTGCCTCCCTTGCCAGCGGGCTTCTTGGAGTCGGTCTTCTGTCCCGCGTGTCCACGGAACAACCGCGTCGGCGAGAATTCGCCGAGCTTATGACCGACCATGTTTTCCGTCACGTACACCGGAATGAACTTGTTTCCGTTGTGCACCGCGAACGTGTGGCCGACGAACTCCGGCAGAATCGTGCTCGCCCGAGACCACGTCTTCACCACTTTCTTCTCGTTGCGCGCGCTCATGGCGATCACCTTAGCTTCGAGGCGCTCAGCGACGAACGGACCCTTCTTAATGCTTCTGGACATATAGGTTCTCGATTCGCCTGGCGGTTACTGCGTCGCCCGGCCGCGCTTGCGGCCGCGCACGATGAGACGCGTTGAAGCCTTCTTCTTATTGCGCGTCTTGACGCCCTCGGGCTTGCCCCACGGGCTGACCACGTTCCGGCCGCCGCGCGTGCGTCCACCGTGCGGGTGATCCACCGGGTTCATCACTTCACCACGGACCTTCGGACGCTTGCCGAGCCAGCGGCTCTTACCCGCCTTGCCATGCGACTGCAGCTCATGCGACGCGTTGCCGACTTCGCCGATTGTCGCGCTGCAGTTGCCGTGCACCAAGCGCATTTCGGTGCTGCCCATACGAAGGGTCACATAGTCGCCTTCCTTCGCCACCACTTGGGCAAAGGCGCCGGCCGAGCGCGACATCTGGCCGCCCTTGCCGATCTTCAGCTCGATGTTGTGCACCTGCGTCCCGAGCGGCACTTCCTTCAGCGGCATCGCGTTGCCGACGCGGAAATCGCTTCCCGGACCCGACACGATCGTGTCACCCTGCTTGAGCCCCTTCGGATGCAAAATGTACCGCTTCTCGCCGTCCGTGTACTCGACCAGCGCAATACGCGCCGAGCGATTCGGATCGTACTCGATTTCCTTCACAACCGCCGGCATGCCGTGCTTGTTGCGCTTGAAATCGATAATGCGGTACATCCGCTTGTGTCCACCGCCGATGCGGCGCATGGAGATGTGACCGTGATTGTCGCGGCCACCCGACCTCGGGAGAGGCTCGACCAGCGACTTCTCAGGCGTCGAACGCGTGATCTCGGCAAAATCCGAGACCGAGCGGAAGCGCGAGCCCTTGCTGACCGGCTTGAATTGACGAATACCCATGCGAATCAGCCCTCGAAAATCGCAATGGTGTCGCCGTCGCGCAGCGTCACTATCGCCTTCTTGGTATGTGGACGACGGCCGATCGACTGGCCGACGCGACGCGACTTGCCACGCGCATTCGACGTCCAGACGCCAGTCACCTTCACGCCGAACAGCTGCTCGACGGCCGCCTTGATGGAATACTTGTTGGCGTCGGGCGCCACTTCAAACGTGTACTCGCCGCGATCCTGATACGCAGCCGAGCTGCGCTCAGTGATGATCGGACGCATGATCGTGCGATGAATCGTCGCCATCGTTTAACCCTCCGCCGGAGTCTGGGTCAGTGCCGACGATTCGATCACGACCACATCGCACCACAGGATGTGATACGTGCTCACATCGCTGAACGGCATCACATGCGCGTGCGCGAGGTTGCGGGCGCTCAGGTACACGTTCGGCTTCACGCCGTCGGTGAGGAGCAGCACCTTCTTCCCCGCCACGCCCAGCGAGTCGAACAGACTGAGAATCGACTTCGTCTTGGGAGCGCTGTAGGTCAGCGCGTCCACCAGCACGACCGCATTCTCACGGGCACGGGCATTCAGCGCGCTCTTGCGCGCCAGCGCACGGACCTGCTTCGGCACGATCTGCGTGTAGCTCCGCGGCTGCGGACCGAACACGGTACCACCGCCCGGCCAGTTCGGCGCGCGAATCGAGCCCTGACGGGCGCGACCGGTACCCTTCTGCTTCCACGGCTTCTGGTTACCGCCGGTCACTTCACCGCGCGTCTTCGTTTTGGCCGTGCCCTGACGACGGTTGGCAAGAAACGCCTTCACCGCCTGGTGCATGACCGGCACATTCACCGTGCCGTCGAACATGCCTTCGGGCAGCTGGCGAGTACCGCCCTGCTTGCCCTGCGCCGAGAACACAGGCGCCTGAAAGGTCTGAGTTTCCGTGGTCATGATCAGCTCTGCTTCCGCACGAAGACGATGCCGTTCGTCGGCCCCGCCACGCTGCCGCGCAGATAAATAAGGTTGCGCTCAGCATCGATCTTCTCGATGCGAATGCCGATGACCGTGTGACGGACGTTGCCGTACTGGCCCGGCATCTTCTTGCCCTTGATAACGCGCGACGGGTCGGTACCCGCGCCGATCGAGCCGGGCTTGCGGTGCTTGGTGTTACCGTGCGTGTTCGGTCCACCATGGAAGCCATGGCGCTTCACCACGCCCTGGAATCCACGGCCCTTCGACGTGCCTTCGACCTTCACCTTCTCGCCCGGCGCGAAGATGCCGACCGTGATCGTATCACCCACCGTGTACGTAGGGACCTCGGGATCCTTGCCCGGGGCGTCGTCGAGGCGGAAACTACGGAGCACGGCAGGCGGGGCATCAAGCCCCGCCTTCTTCGCATGTCCGATTTCTGCCTGCGTCGCGCGACGTCCGCGCGGTGTCCGCTCACCCTTCTTGTTTTCGCGTGCGACGCGCTGCGCGCCGTAGCCGAGCTCCACCGCGGCAAACCCCGCCTTCTCCTGCGTCATCACCTTCACGACGGGATTGGGCGTGGCCTCCACCACGGTGCAAGGCACTTGCTGCCCCTGCTCGTTGAACAGCTGGGTCATCCCCAGCTTCTTGCCGATAATGCCGATCATGAAAAATCTGCTCCGTACGAGTCGCGGGGGATCCTGCGATCCACACCGTTGGACTGAGGAGGACAACGCCCTATGCGATGCCCTCTGTACTCACCCTGCACCTGCATCCTGCGGGGAACTACTCGACCTTGATTTCGACGTCGACACCAGCCGGGAGATCGAGCTTCGTCAGCGCGTCCACGGTTCCAGGACGCGAATCGAGAATATCGATCACACGCTTGTGCGTCTTCAGTTCGAACTGCTCGCGCGACTTCTTGTCCACGTGCGGCGAGCGAAGGACCGTCCAACGCTGCGTCTTCGTGGGAAGCGGGATCGGTCCCGAGACCGACGCGCCCGTCTTTTCGGCGGTGCGAACGATATCTGCCGACGCCTGGTCGATCACGGCGTGGTCAAAAGCCTTGAGGCGAATACGAATGCGGCCAGCCATCTGAATTCCTGGTAGAGATCCACCGGGTATACAGTGGCCGATTCATGCGAACCGGCCACGGCACACCTGATGTTTCTGATTAGGCGAGGATCTTGGTGACGACGCCGGCGCCGACCGTACGACCACCCTCGCGGATGGCGAAGCGGATAGACTCTTCCATCGCGATCGGGATAATGAGCTCGATCGTCATCTGGATGTTGTCGCCCGGCATCACCATCTCCATCCCTTCGGGAAGCTCGATGGTGCCCGTCACGTCCGTCGTGCGGAAGTAGAACTGCGGACGGTAGCCCTTGAAGAACGGCGTGTGGCGGCCACCCTCTTCCTTCGTGAGGACGTACACCTCGGCCAGAAACTTCGTGTGCGGCTTGATCGAGTTCGGCTTGGCCAACACCATGCCGCGCTCGATTTCCTTCTTGTCGATGCCGCGCAGGAGCAGTCCGACGTTGTCACCGGCCTGACCTTCGTCCAGCAGCTTGCGAAACATTTCGACGCCCGTGACGATCGTCTTGCGGTCGCTGTTGTAACCGACGACCTGCACTTCTTCGCCGACCTTCACGATGCCGCGCTCGATACGTCCCGTCGCCACCGTGCCACGACCCGTGATCGAGAACACGTCTTCGACCGGGAGGAGGAACGGCTTGTCGACTTCACGAAGCGGCTGCGGAATGTACGAGTCGAGCGCTTCGAACAACTTCATGAACTCGGCCACCCACTTCGGGTCGCCGTTGATGGCGTTGATGGCCGAGCCACGGATTACCGGGGCGTCGTCACCAGGATAGTTGTACTTCGACAACAACTCCCGGACTTCGAGCTCGACCAGGTCGAGGAGCTCTTCGTCGTCGACGAGGTCGCACTTGTTCAGGAAGACCAAGACGGAGGGCACGTTCACCTGGCGGGCCAGGAGGATGTGCTCACGCGTCTGCGGCATCGGACCGTCGACCGCGGACACGACCAGGATCGCGCCGTCCATCTGCGCAGCACCCGTGATCATGTTCTTCACATAATCGGCGTGTCCTGGGCAATCAACGTGCGCGTAGTGACGGTTCGCCGTCTCGTACTCAACGTGCGACGTGGCGATCGTCATGATCTTCGTGGAGTCACGGCGCCCCTGCGACTCGGACGCCTTGGCGACTTCGTCATACGGGATGTACTTCGTGCCGAAGCTTTGCGCCGAGATCTTCGTGAGAGCAGCCGTCGTCGTCGTCTTGCCGTGGTCGACGTGGCCGATCGTTCCCACGTTCACGTGCGGCTTGTTCCGCTCGAACTTTGCCTTGCCCATGGTTCGGTTCTTGTAATTGGGTAGTGAATGAGTGGGTGAGGCTTACGCCTTCACCTTGCTGATGATCTCTTCGGCCTTCGACTTCGGCACTTCCTCGTAAAGCGCGAACTCCATCGAGTAGACCGCTCGCCCTTGCGACATGCTGCGCAGCTTGGTCGAGTAACCGAACATCTCGGAAAGAGGAACACTTGCCGAGATTACCTGCGCCTCGCCGCGCTGGGTCATGCCGCCGATCTTGCCGCGACGCGAGGACAGGTCACCGAGGACGTCGCCCATGTACGCTTCCGGGCACACGACCTCGACATTCATCACCGGCTCAAGGAGACACGGATGCGCGAGACGCGCCGCTTCCTTGAATGCCATCGAGCCAGCGATCTTGAACGCCATTTCGGACGAGTCGACATCGTGGTACGAGCCGTACACCAGCTGCACCTTGATGTCCACCACCGGGTAGCCCGCGAGCACGCCCGTTTCCAGCGCTTCCTTGATACCCGCTTCGGTCGGGCCGATGAATTCACGCGGAATCACACCACCGACGACCTTGTCTTCGAAGACGAAGCCCTGACCCGGCTCACTCGGCTCCATGTTGATGACCACATGGCCGTACTGACCCTTACCACCCGACTGGCGGATGAACTTGCCTTCGATCTTTTCCACGCGCTTCTTGATCGTCTCGCGATAGGCCACCTGCGGGCGACCCACGTTCGCGTCGACCTTGAACTCGCGCCGCATCCGATCGACGATGATCTCGAGGTGCAGCTCGCCCATGCCGGCGATAATCGTCTGGCCCGTTTCCGGGTCGGAGCGCACGCGGAAGGTCGGATCTTCTTCGGCCAGCTTCTGCAAGGCGATCGCCAGCTTGTCCTGGTCCGCTTTGGTCTTCGGCTCGATGGCGACGTCGATGACGGGGGCCGGGAACTTCATCGCTTCGAGGATGATCGGCGCGTCTTCCGTGCACATCGTGTCGCCGGTGCGCGTGTCCTTGAGGCCGATTGCTGCCGCGATGTCGCCGCAACGCACTTCCTGGATTTCCTCACGCTTGTTGGCGTGCATCTGCAGCAGACGGCCGACGCGCTCACGCTTGTCCTTCGTGCTGTTGTAGACGTACGAACCCGACGTCAGCACACCCGAGTAGCAGCGGAAGAACGTCAGCTTTCCAACGAACGGGTCGGTCGCGATCTTGAACGCGAGGCCGGCAAACGGCGCGTCGTCGGTGACCGGGCACTCGACGAAGGTCTCGTCGTTGTGCGGGAGATGCCCCTTGATCGCGGGCACGTCGAGCGGCGCGGGCAGGAAGTCGATGACGGCATCGAGCAGCGCCTGGACACCCTTGTTCTTGAACGAAGCGCCGCAAAGAATCGGAATGAACTTGCCCGCACAGGTGGCCGTACGAATGGCGCTGCGGATCTCGTCCACCGTGAGTTCTTCACCGGCGAGGTATTTCTCCATCAACACCGCGTCGTATTCCACGACCGTGTCGATGAGCTTGTGACGCGCCGCTTCCACGGCGTCATGGAACTCGGCCGGAATATCCGTGACCGTGAACGTCTTGCCGAGCGTCTGGTCGTCGAAGATGTACTGCTTGCGTTCGATGACGTCGAGGTGACCGGTGAACAGCTCGCCCGAACCCACGGGAAGCTGAAGCGGCTGAGCGCTCTTGGACAGCCGGTCGTGAATCATGGCAACGCAGCGCTCGAAGTTGGCGCCGACGCGATCCATCTTGTTCGCGAAGATCATGCGCGGCACGGCATAGCCGTCGGCCTGGCGCCACACCGTCTCCGTCTGCGGCTCCACGCCGGCGACCGAGTCGAGCAGCGTAACGGCGCCGTCGAGCACGCGCAGCGAGCGCTGCACTTCGACGGTGAAATCTACGTGGCCCGGCGTGTCGATAATGTTGATGCGATACTCGGGGCCGTCGCCCTTCGCGTCACTCTGCCCATGGCGCTGCCAAAAGCAGGTTGTCGCGGCTGACGTGATCGTGATGCCACGCTCCTGCTCCTGCTCCATCCAGTCCATGGTGGCTGCGCCGTCATGGACTTCGCCAATCTTGTGCGACTTCCCCGTGTAGTAGAGGATGCGCTCAGTGGTCGTGGTCTTACCAGCATCGATGTGGGCCATGATGCCGATGTTGCGATAGTGCTCGAGCGGGGTCGTACGCGGCATAGTTTTCGGCGGCGGCTCGCTTACGCGGCGCCTATCTTTGACGAGAAGTGGACCAGCAAAAAAACGGCTGGACCTGTCGCCTCGCCTTTGCGCGAGACCGGTATCCATCCGCTGCCGCCGGGTGTGCTCGCCGCTGGTGCACGAGTGGGGACCCAAGCGCGCCGGTTACAGAGAACAGCTGACTCCGTGACCAACGTTAAATTGGCTGCGTTGCTTTTCGGGAGCCTCGGAACGTCTCAGACGCCGAAGCCGGTACAGCGTGCGTTCAGTCCTGGGCTGCAGTGCTCCGCGCCCTTCGCGTCACGCCCCCACCTCGAGAGGTGGCCCATAGGGCTCTCGGCCGCAGATCGCCGAGATAGTGGTACGGTACTACTGTCTGCCGCAGGCACCCGTAGAAGGCGTTTCGTGGCAGACCCCTAACATGGTGGACGTTGGCGAGGATGTCAACCCGCTCCAGGCGCCGGAAATACTGTGACCAATAGTCCTTATCCGGTCCTCGTCCCGCCGCGCCCTGTACACAACGCGCGCGCCGCCCGGAAATGCCGAGCGGCGCACGCGAGGTTCGTCGCAGCGAGCGGCTAGCTCTTCCGGCGACGACGGGCCGCGAAGGCCAGTCCGGCCAAGCCAGTCGCCATCAGCGCCCAGGTGCCCGGCTCGGGGACGGTGGTGATCGGCGCGCGTAGCACGATGTTGTCCACCCAAAACGTGGCGTAACGCGACGGGTTGTTGATGCCGTACCCGCCGCTGCCTTGCTCGTCCCGTGTGCCGTACGGATCGTAACTGTCAAGCGCGTTGGAGTACGTCGCGGTGAACAGGATCTCGTTGATGTTCATGTTCGCGCCGAGGAGCGTGCTCGCCGCTCCCGATGTGCCGAGAAAGCTGAGGTCGTTGGACCACTGCTGTACCCCGCCGAGCAGCCCCGTTACGCGCAGCGTCGAGACGTTACCCCAGCCGGCCCCGAGGAGCATCGACGCGAGATTGAAATTCTCGGTGCGGAAAAAGCGAGCCGTCGTCCCGCCGGAAATGGCCAACACGTTGGTGCCGCTCCGCGAGGCGAACTGCGAGAGCTGGCCCTGGTATCCGGTGTAGCTCTGATCGTCCGAAATGTTGTAGAGCTTCGTGGCGGCCGGCGGGGGATTCACGCGGCCGTTTACAAAACAACGACCCGCCGTCTGCTGGCGATCCGAGTACAGATAGTCCCGCAGATCAAGCGCCGCGAACCCAGACCAGTTCATCTGCCGATACGGGCTGGCAATCGTCTGCCCGTTCCAATTGCAAACGTGGCTGTTCCAGTTGTCCTGACTGCCGGCCAGAAAGTTCTGATTGACCGGGCTCTCGTAACCAAGATCCGAGAACGTGATCGGCTGCGCCGACAGCGGCGCGGCTACCAGCACGGTACCCACAGCAAGTGTGGGCAGCAGCAAACGACGGATAGTCTCAAGAACGCGCATAAGACACTCTCAAAAACGGGACGGGTACGACTACTTCTTGCACCGGACTGGTGCATAAGCCATGCCATATGGCGAACTCAACCATAAACAGGCGCTTCCGTCGTGTAGTTCGTGTTTTCGGGGCTTTCGACACCAAATCGCCCTACGGGGCTGTTGCAACAACACTACAACAACTCGGCGTCTGCTGCCACTACGCAACAACACTGTCCATGACGAACTCAACCATTCGTTGCCGGATCGGTGTCTACCGTTTTCAGATCACCATCTCCACCGACGACCTGTCATGCTCCTCGACCAGAGCCGACTCCAATATCTCGGAAATGCGGTCACCGGCCCTGCCGTCGCCGAAGGGGTTCGGGCCCGACACCATTCGCTGGTAGACCACCGGATCACACAGGATGCTCAAGGCCTCCTTCACAATCAGATCCGGGTCGGTGCCAACAAGAATGCCCGCCCCCACCTGCACCACTTCCGGACGCTCGGTGCGCTCGCGTAGGATCAAGATCGGGCGACCCATCGAAGGCGCCTCCTCCTGGAGTCCTCCGGAATCCGAGAGAATGAGCGTGCTGCGGTGCATCAGCTTGAGCAGGTCGCGATAGGCCAGCGGTTCCGTCAGTATGACGCGGGGGGTGGTTCCCAGCGTCTCCACGAACATGCCCCGCACGTTCGGATTCGGATGGAGCGGAAGCACCACCTGCAGATCCGGCACGGCGTCGACCAAACGGCGAATGGCCCGCGCGATGTCCCGCATGGCCGCCCCATGATTCTCGCGCCGGTGCGCCGTCACCAGCGCCACCCGCCCGTCACCCAGCGCAGTGAGTGCGGGATTCTCGTACGGCTGTGCAATGTCCATTTGTCGCACCGCATCCACGATCGTGTTGCCGGTAACGAAGATGCGGTGCATCGGCACCCCTTCCCGAAGAAGGTTGTCGCGGCTTTCCGGCGTCGGTGTGAAATGCCACTGCGAGGCCACCCCCACAACGCGTCGGTGGAACTCCTCGGGAAACGGCTCCTGAAAGTTGAAGGAGCGCAGTCCCGCTTCCACGTGCCCCACGGGGATCGACCGCCA
The DNA here is from genome assembly GCF_046594945.1 of Gemmatimonas sp. Lineage (GTDB taxonomy): Bacteria > Gemmatimonadota > Gemmatimonadetes > Gemmatimonadales > Gemmatimonadaceae > Gemmatimonas. The sequence goes on from NZ_JBKJRB010000058.1 coordinate 64,460, forward strand.
AGTCGCGGCCATCGCGCCCGCTATCGCACTGCTTGTGTCGCCCTGCACCAACACCACCGCCGCCTTCGACTGCACCATCACCTCGTCCAGCGCCGTAATACAGCGCGATACGAACTCGCTCGGCGTCTGGTTGGTGGTCATCAACGTCAGCGCGATGTCAGGCTGAATGCCGACATCGTCGAAGGCGCGCGCGAGCAGCTCGCGATGCTGACCGGTGGACACTAACGTCACGCGCATGCGACCGCGTTCGCGGATCGCGCGCACCACCGGCGCCATCTTGATCACTTCGGGGCGCGTCCCTACGATCGCCAGCACATGTGGCGGGTCGGTGGGGTCAATGGCGCGCATCCCGCCACGCATTGGAGTGAGCCAGCGCGCAGTGCTCATGATTTCGTGCTCTTGACGATGACTTCAATGTCGTCACGTGAGACGACACCCTGATGCACCAGGATGGCCCCCAACTGACCGCCGTGCTCTCGCTGTTGCTTGAGCGCCAGCACGAGCTGCTGCGTCGTGAGCTTGCGCTCTTCGATGAGCCGTTCGCCGAGTCGCATCTGCGCACCGACTTGCGGCGGTAGCGAGTGCTCGGTCTTGTCCCAGCTCATCGGGATACCGGTACGCCGGTAGCGTGTGTACTGCAACGCCGCACGCATCGTAGCCACCAGGTTCACGATATTACTGAACGGCGTCCGGAAAATCGCCAGCATCGCCTGCCAGAAGCCGTACAAGCGGCCAGTGGCCAGCGCGCGCTGGAGAAGACGATTCAACATGAACAGGAAGCCGATCCAGAAAAGCCACTGAAACCACGGGTTCTGCACGAGATCGGGAAGCTCCGGCCGACTGAACGTCTTGATCCACTGATAGCCCGCGGAATACACCACCAGGATGTAGCCTGCGAGCACAACGAGATATCCCAACGGTCCGCGACGATCGTGTGCGAGAATCCAGTTGAGCCCCGTGGGCCAGCCCCAGTGCTCCCATCCCTGGAACACGATACCGGCCATCCAGCGTGTCCGCTGACGCACCGCCGTTTTGAACGTCTGCGGAAACGGCGCCCACGTGGCCACCAGCTCTTCCGGAGCACCCGGCTCTTCGCTCGACTTCACGTATTGATGCAGATAGCGCGTGGGGCGGCCTTGCACCGTGAGACCGAGTCCGAGGTCGTAATCCTCGGTGAGGGAATTGATCGCGAACGGCACGCCGTTACGCTCATCCATCAGCTGATCGATCACGCTGCGCCGCACGCAGGTGGCCACACCGGCCGACGGCACAAAGCCCCACACCTTTTCTCGCACGAACATGTTCTTCGTGTACTGCTCGGCGAACTCGTCGATGTACGTGCCGGCCACGAAGTCGTACCAATACGGCGGCGTCGAGAGCACCGGCAACTGCACGAAGTCGGCGCCTTCGCCGCGAAAGTACCAGTTGAGCAGCCGCAGTTCCTGCGGATGAATCAAGTCCTCGACATCATGAAATACGATCAGGTCGTAGCGAAGTCCCGCCCGCGCCTCGTGCTCGGCGATTGCGGCGAGTACCGCGTTCACGCAATCCGCCTTCGACGTCGGTCCGTCATTCTCGGTGACAACCTTGCGCACGTTCGGATAAACCGAGCGCACCTTGTCCACCTCACGGCGCGTTTCCGGATCGTTCTGATACGTGCCGATCCAGTAGTCGTACCGCTGATAGTCGATGCGCGGCAGGTTGTACATCAACATGCGGGCGATCACGTCCTGCTCCTTCCACGCCGGCGTCACGATCGCGATGCGCCACTCGCTGACGTCCTTCAGTTCGTTGGTGGTCACAACCGGCCGTTCCCACCAGTTGAACATGCGGCCGAGCCAGTACACGCAGTCGAAGAACAAATCGTCGAGCGCGAAGATCACATAAAATACGGCGATGATCGCGATCGCCATTTCGTAGTTCGTCATTGGCGGCCTCCCGTCGATTGGTCATGCAGCGGCTTGAGCTTGCGCCAACCGTAAACCGCCGTAAATCGCCAGTCGTGATACCGTCGGTTCGTCGCCGCGGGCGGCTCCATGATGTAGCGACCGGCGATGCCCTCAGCGAGAAAGACGAAGCCGTGTCCGGGACGTAGCGCCACACCACCGCCGATTTCAGCGGCGCGATTGAAGAAGTCCGCGCGACGGTCGTAGCCCACCCAGCCGCGCGCGAAGAAATCGACGGCCTTGGTCGCGAGTGATCCCACGCGAAATCCTTCGCGCAACTGCAGGTAACCGATGACGTTCTTGTCGAATCGTTCGTACCAGCTCACGTCACCCGAGAGATCGGTGAGCAGTCGAACGTTTGACCCGTCGCCGAGCTGCAACTCGTGCGCGAGAATCACGTACGCGCCGGCGCGGATGTCGCGGCTCCAGCTGTTTTTGGCGCCGGAAAGCAGTGACCGCGCACCGCCCGCTTCGGCGTAGAACCAGATCGGACCACGTGCCGGACGCACACGCACACCACCGGCCAGAATCGCCGCGTTGTCGCTGAGCACGCGCGACTGCAGTCCGCCTGACGACTTCGAATCGCGGGTCACGCGCAGCGAGGTATAGACCGCGTGCCCCCACGAACTGCCACTCTCGATACCGAGGCGCGTGAAGCCGGTCGCGATCGTATTCGCGAATCGCGTCTGGTAGAACGGCGCGAGATAGCCTTCGGAGAAGTACGCAGTACCGGGACCTTGTTTCACACGAAGCGCGCGCTGCGCGGGCAACGAGACGATGGTGTCGTCCGCGAGCGACGCCGCCGAGAACGCCGCCAGTGCACTTTTCTCACGACCGACGTCGTCGTACAGATAGCCGAGCGCAAGATGATCAACCGGCGTAAGACCGCTCGCGGTCTTGGCGATGCCCTCGAACGCCGTGATGGCCTCTCGCGTTCGCTTCAGACTGATCAAAACGTAGCCAAGCTGGCGATGGACTTCCGGCCGCGACGGATCACGATCGACGCCTTGTCGAAGGAAATCGGCGGCTCGCGGACGGTCGCCGCCAGCCAGCGCGAGATATCCGAGCTCGATGCGCGGCAACGACTGACTCGTATCAGCGGCGATCGCCTGCTCGAAGCTCACGCGGGCGGCAGCGGTATCACCGCGCGTCTTCGCGGCGTAGCCCACATTCATGGCAGCAGCGTAGCGCTCGGCGGGAGTACCCTGAGCGCGAGCCGACGCCGCCGCCAGACAGACGAGCGCAACCACAAGGGTCGCTCTCGATGCCCGAACGCGACGGCGCGACGGCTCCGGAGATGCGGAGAGGAGCGGCAATGGAACGGGGGACAGGGACCCCCACGAATCGGATCCACACAGAGGGATCTGGCAACCCCAGGCTGAGGCCGCCGATTTGCGGGATGGAGAATGCCTGACAATACCAGCGGTGTGACGTTCTGCGATAGACGTCACAAACCCCAGCAACGTCACCACCCTCACATCGCCGGTCCCGTTCCGCGTGCCCGCCGTCCCCTGACGGGCGTCGGTGCTGTGACGGCTGCGTCATCTTGCAGCCGGCGAATGCATCGCTGCGGTGTCCTAGAGCGCCCGGACCGAATGCACCTTGACCGTCGCATCCTCGGCATAAATGCCGATGCGGCCCGTCCGGTACGGGCTTTCCTGATCGCGGAGACGCACGATTTCATGACCATCGACGAACACCGCGATCGCTTCGTCAACCTGCACAATGGTGACGTCGTACGTACGCCCGATCGGGAAGGTCTGCTCCGAGCCCGAGCCGAGGAACCGCTGTCCGCCGGGGTACGCCGGATCACGCTTCCCGAGTTCCCAGCCGTTGGGCTTGGGGATGAAGTAGTAGAAGCGCTCGTCGTCGGTGTACTGCCAGATCACCCATGCCACTTCCCATGGATTGGGGGTGCCGTTGCGCAGCTGGGCCGTCGTCTCGAGACGGGTATGCATCGCCAGGCGACTCCCGTACGTCGGCCCGAGCACCATGGGCGCGTGGGTCATGTAGTTCTTCTGCGCGGCCTTGGGGCCCATCTCCAGCGACGCCTGCCGTCCGTGGCCCTCAACGGCCACGCAGCCGTACCCGTCGAAGCGCACGGTCCACAACCCGAAGTCTTCACCTTGGGTCAGGCACGCCGGTCGGACGGTGGGGAAGTCGATTCGAGGGAGGCGATTGGCATAGCGAAGCACCGCCAGTTGCGATGCGGCGTCGTTGCGCATTGACGGTCCGGAGACCATCGCATCGAGGGACACCTGACGACCGGCGTTGGCATCCAGCGCCGTCGTCGGGTTGGCCGACCGGCAGGACGCCAACAGGAGCATCGCCCCGGAAAGGGCGAGGAGTCGGGTGTGCGACATCGCACGTTCTAGCACTGCTACTCCGCGAGCGGGTTCGTTCGGTAACTCGGCCAGCTGACGTGGCGGACCACGTGTAAGCCCCGGAGCTTTGCGTCCCCGACTTCCGTCGGGTTTGCCGTTTCGCGACCTCGGCAGTGAGGCGGCGCACCACATGAAGCTGACGCGGCCACGGTACGGGGGCAACGCCTTGTGCCGTCAGCAAAACATCGCGGCCGACGCTGTGACATTGCCAACGCTGAAACGACAACTGCCCCGGGATATCCCGAGGCAGCTGAAATAATCGTGCCGGCTGTGTGACCCGACCTTGGTGCTACCAGCGATAGTGCGCGAATGCCTTGTTGGCTTCGGCCATGCGATGGGTGTCTTCCTTTTTCTTGATCGCATTGCCTTCCCCACGGCTCGCGGCGAGTACTTCGGCGGCCAGCTTCTCGGCCATCGACTTCTCATTGCGATCGCGCGAGTACCCGATGAGCCAACGCATGGCCAGGGCAGAACGACGATCCTGACGGACCTCGACCGGCACCTGGTACGTGGCGCCACCGACACGGCGGCTCTTCACTTCGACCACCGGCTTGAGATTGTTCAAGGCCTGCTTGAACACGCCCACGCCCGGCTGACTGGTCTTGGCTTCGACGATATCCATGGCGCCGTAGAAGATGCCTTCGGCGGTGGACTTCTTACCCTGAATCATCAGGTTGTTGATGAACTTCGAGACGGTCTGGCTGTCGTAGCGGGCGTCAGGAAGGATGGTGCGCTTGACTGCACTTTTGCGGCGACTCACTTCTTTTTACCTCCCTTGGCGGCTGCAGCAGCCGCGGCGCCCTTCTTGGGGCGTTTGGTGCCGTACTTCGAACGGCTCTGGTTACGGCCGTTGACGCCCGATGCGTCAAGCGTGCCGCGAACGATGTGGTAACGCACGCCGGGAAGGTCCTTTACACGACCACCGCGCACGAGCACGATCGAGTGCTCCTGCAGGTTATGACCTTCGCCGGGAATGTACGCCGTCACCTCGAGCTGGTTCGTGAGACGAACACGCGCAACTTTGCGCAGCGCCGAGTTGGGCTTCTTGGGCGTCGTGGTGTAGACGCGGGTGCACACGCCACGCTTGAATGGATTGCTCTTGAGCGCGGGCGCCTTGGACTTCTCCACCACGTCCTTTCGGGCGCGGCGGACCAGCTGATTGATCGTAGGCATTCTAGGATGGTTGCCCGGACGGCCTGGCCGGCCGGGTGTTCGAACTCCGACATCTACGTGGATCGCCGCAGCCATAAGACCAGAGAGCTGTGGCGGCACGGAACAGAACCCTAAGCTTAGTCCGGGCTGGCGGGTGGGTCAACCGGGTCGTGGGGGTCTACTTGGCGGCGACCTTGGCCTTGACCAGGTCCGCTATCCGCTTCTCCAGCACTCCCATCGATGAGCAGCGCACATCGCTGCTGGCGGCCGTGGTGGCATTCTTGCCCGTGCCTTCGAGTGTGCTCTGGACGACGCTGCCGCCAGCATCGTTGGGAATGATGCGGGACTTTACCGTGAGTAGCAGCTGGTACGTTTCGGCGTTGGGCATCCCCGAGTCCCCGCCACAGTCCAGCGCGCGCATGGTCGGCACATCGCCGATCCGACGCCGCACGCGATACGTGTTGTTCCCGATCGTCCGCGTTTGCTGATTCAACTCCGTCACGGGAATACCGAGTGTCGTGTAAGCCTCCTGCAGCGCCATCCAGGCTTTCTCGACCGGCGCGTTGATCAGGGCGCTATTGACGTCGGTGGTCGACACCATATTGATCCCGGTCGCCGCCCCCTGCGTATTCTGAAGGACGGCCGTCTGCACCCTGCTGCCGCCGAAGTCTCCATTCGTGCTGGCAGACTGGGTGGCGCAACCCGACGACACGCCGGTCAGCAGCACGGTCGCGGACATCGCCGTCGGGAGACGTCGCCGAGCACACCGGTGAATCGCTTGCACACTTTTCAACGTAAACATTGGGAACTCCCCGGCATCGCGACCGGCTCATGCAGGTGTCTTAACAGCGGGACCGGGATAACGTAGCTGAGGGTAGGAAGGTGCGCCAATCAGGTCCCGAGTCACCTCCGGTAGTAGAATGGAGGATGACACGCAGTGACCACACCGGTCCATTGGTTTTCCGTGAGTAACCCGTGAGCGACTTCCAAGACCGACTCCAACGCGCCCTCGACGGCGAGTTCCTGATCGAACGGGAACTCGGCGGCGCCGGTATGTCCCGTGTTTTCGTGGCCACGGAGCGCGCACTGCGGCGCCGCGTCGTGGTCAAGGTGCTGCCGCCCGAGCTTGCGGCGGGCCTGAATGTGGAGCGCTTCCGTCGTGAGATTCAACTGGCGGCACAACTGCAGCATCCGCACATCGTGCCCCTGCTCGCCGCCGGCGACGACCATGGATTGTTGTGGTTCTCCATGCCGTACATCGAGGGCGAATCGCTGCGCGGCACGTTGGACCAGGCGAAGCGGCTCGCCCCGCGTGATGTCGTCCGCATCCTTCACGACGTCGTCGATGCGCTGGCGTATGCGCATGAACGCGGCGTCGTGCATCGCGACATCAAGCCCGACAACATTCTCACGCTGGGGATGCACGCCCTCGTCACCGACTTCGGTGTGGCCAAGGCGCTCAGCGCGTCGATTCCGGTGCACGGCAGCACGACGACCGGCATGGCGATCGGGACGCCGGCGTACATGGCACCCGAACAATTGGCGGCCGACCCAGCAGCCGATCACCGCGTCGACATTTACGGGGTGGGTTTGCTGGCCTATGAGCTGCTGACCGGCAGCTCCCCGTTCTCCGGCACCTCACCGCAGGCCACCCTCGCCGCGCAGCTCACGCAGGTGCCGATGGCACCTCATCTCTCGTACGCCGACATCCCCGAGCCGCTCTCTCGGCTGATCATGCACTGCCTCGAGAAGGACGCCAACAAGCGACCGGTGTCGGCGCGGGCGTTGTTGGGGGAACTCGAAGCGCTGCCACCCATGTCGAGCGCCCCTGCCCTGCCGATCCGCCGTTCGTGGTCGCTTTCGCGGTCGCGGTCGCGGTCGCGGTCGCGGTCGCGCGCGGCGATGCTCGTAGGCGGTCTCGTACTCGCCGTCGGCTCCTATGTGACCGCTCAACGCATTCAGAGCGCGCGACGTGACAGCGCGCTTGCCGCCGCCGATTCGATGCCGGACGCGCGCGATGCGGGCCCGGGCGGGGATCGCGCGCGCGCGATGTCGGTGGTGCCGCCGGAAACGGGGGCAGCCCGGGTGGACACGGTGTATCGCGATCTGACCGATGGGGCCAACTCGCTGGCGGTCGCGCTCGTTCTCACCCGCGCCGAATCGTTAGCGATCGCCGCCGCCGTGACCGGGCGTCAGGCCGCCACCACCGTACCGCACCGTGCTGCCGCATCGGCGACGGACGCGCCGACCGCTGCCCTTCCGGGCATGTCCGCACCGAACAGCGAGACGCGGATCTTCGTGCGCAGCGCGAATGGCGTGACGACGTCGGTCGACCGCGAGCTGCTGATCGCTGAAGTCGGGCGCATCTTCGCCGACTCGCTCTCCCGCGCGCTCTTGCACATGGACAGCGCCATGATGCGCCTCCCGCCGTCGGCGCGCGTCGACGTGCCGCGTGCGCCACTGACCGTATCGCCGATGATGGCGCCTCCGTCCGATGGACGGGTGCGGGTTGTCGTGACGAATTACTCGAACGCGACCGGCAAGCGCGAGTTCACGGGCACCACACGGGAAGTGGCGCACGAGGTGCGGGCCGCGCTGCCGGCGGACAAGTACGATGTGGTGCCGAACGAGATCACCGATCGCGCGACGCGGAACATGCCGGACCGCATGAGCGTGGGCTGGGGACTGCGCGCCGACTACGTCGTGAGCGGCATGATCAGCACGCGCGGCGATTCGGTGGTGGTGCTCACGATCTTCACCGATGTTCGGGATGGACGATTCACGCGCATGTCAGAATCGCTGGCGCCGATGGCGGATCCGAAACGGGCATACCCGATGGCGGCGGGACAAGTGAATGCGTGGCTGGATACGGCGAAAGTGAGTCGGGGGAGGAGGGGGGCTGGAAACCCGCAGTACTGACTTGAATGCCCAGCGGTCAGAAGGTCAGAAGGTCAGAAGGTCAGAAGGTCAGAAGGTCAGAGGTCAGAAGGTCAGAGGTCAGACATCCAAGTGCTTATAGTGTTCAGAATTCAGCAACAACAGTGCACAGCGGCCGAGTATTTGGTGGTGGGTGCGAATGGTTCGGCGTGCAATGAATTGGTGACGTGGTTTGCGCCGAACTGGCGACGTTCGGCTCCATGGCGAACAATCCAAATCAGCTGGTGGTACTCACCCGGGCGCGCGCATTGGCGGTCCACGTCCATCGCGCCGTGGAGCGGAGAGAACGTCTCATTGGCAAGGCGTCGCCGGGGCTCCGCAATCAGATGCTGCGCGCAGCCATGTCCATTCCTCTCCACATCGCTGAGGGCGCGGGGAAAGACACACGCGTTGATTTCGCGAGATTTCTCGGGAACGCGTTCGGGTCTGCGAACGAAGTCGAACAGCAACTGCCTCTTGCGCCGGCGCTTCGTGTCTTCGATCGCGAACTCGACCCGCTCATCGACCAGTGCCGCGAAATCCGGATGCTGCTGTACGGCCTGCGCCAGCGCCTGCAGAATCCCGACTAGGAAACCGCTCGGCCGCTGTGCACTCTCGTTGCTGAATTCTGAACACTATAAACAAGCAGACATCAGAGTTCTGAGCAGCTGACCTCTGACCTCCGACGCGTACAAACAGAAAGGGCGGGACCTCTCGGTCCCGCCCTTTCTGTATCCTCAAGCAAGCCTACTCGAGATCCGGCATCGTAAACGCGCTGGGCTCGAATACCGGCAGCAACGCTTCGAAGGTCGGCTCCAGCGCTTCCGGCAACGGTTCCGGCTCGGGGAGTGCATCCGATTCCACATCCACTTCCTGGTAGCGGTACATACCCGTACCGGCAGGGATGAGGTGACCGATGATGATGTTCTCCTTGAGACCGAGCAAGTCGTCGCGCGAGCCACGAATGGCCGCATCGGTGAGGACGCGCGTCGTTTCCTGGAAGGAAGCCGCCGACACGAACGACTGCGTGGTAAGCGAGGCCTTCGTGATGCCGAGGAGGAGCGGTTCCGCCGTTGCTGGACGGATCTTCGCCTTCTTGGCCGCATCGTTGCCAAGGCGGAACGCGGCGCGATCGACGTGCTCGCCTTCGAGCATTTCGGTATCGCCGGACTCCACGATGCGCACCTTCTGCAACATCTGCTTCACGATCACGCCAATGTGCTTGTCGTTGATCTTCACGCCCTGCAAGCGATACACCTCTTGCACTTCGTTCAGCAGATATTCCTGAACCGCGCGCGGTCCCTTGATGCGCAGAATGTCGTGCGGATTGACCGGGCCTTCAGAGATACGATCGCCGGCACGCACGCGGTCACCTTCGTGAACACGCAGGTGCTTACCCGACGGCACTTCGTAGACCTGCTCCGGCTGTGATTCATCGACCAACCACTGGCCGCTGTCCACGTTCGCCGGGCGCACAAACACTTCGCGCTTGCCGCGCTTGATCTCACCGAACCGCACGAACCCGTCGATCTCGGAGATCGTAGCCGGATCCTTCGGACGACGTGCTTCAAACAACTCGGCGACTCGCGGCAGACCGCCGGTGATGTCGCGTGTCTTGTACGCTTCACGCGAAATCTTCGCGATGATCGTACCGGCCGTGAT
>NZ_JBKJRB010000092.1:0-8846 GCF_046594945.1 Gemmatimonas sp.
CCGCTGGGCTCGCGTCGCACGGCACGGTGCAGCCGTTCGACGTCGGGGTGCAGGTCGACACTACCGCTCCCCCCCTCCGGTACGACGGGCGGGCGTGAACCCGCGCCCGCCGGCGTCGCCGCGGGGCGTGCGCCCGGGAGAGGATCGCGCCCCGTCATTTGCCACCTCCGTGGTCATCACCGCCGATTGCCATGCGGTCGCGCGCGCGCAGTGAGTCGGGAATGGGGTACTGCCGCTTCAACGAGATCAGGTAGTCGGCGAGCGCCAAGGCTTCGGGCCTGGCGACGATCGCCACGTCCTTGGGCGCGCGCGGCCCGGGAATGCGGATGACGTGGTCACCGGTTTGCACATCCGCCGGACGCTTCTCCTCGAACATCCACGGGAACGCCGGCATCGTCGACCACGGGCTGAGGGCACGGGGATCGTAGAGATGAATCAGGTGCCAATCGAGGTCGGGGAGCCGTTGCCCGACGTTGATCAGGTCCGGCCCCGTCCGCATCGTGCCCAGAAGATGCGGCCGGTCGTACACATAGTCCTCCGGCACCGTGGCGCGGCTGCCCCAGCCACGGTCGATGTCGGTCGTGAACGACGGGTCGCGCACTTGTTGCGAATGGCAATACACGCACCCGTTCGCGATGTACGACTCGCGCCCGCGAAGCTGTTGCGCGGTGTAGGGCTCGAGCTGCGGCGGCGCCTTGACCGTGCGGAGCATCATGTGCGGCACGACCACCAGCACACAGATCGCGCTGGCCATGACGGCGAAGGCCCCGAGGGCGACGAGCGTCGACTGCGCCATCATGTCGCGCTTGTCGCGATTGCGCGCGGCGCTCATGTGCGGCCCCGCTCGTGCGATTCCCGTTCGTGGTCGGCCGTCGCTTCCGCCGTGTACAGCACGGGTTGTGCGTCGTGGAACGGCGGACGCGTGCGCCGCGCCAACTCCGGCATGCGCAGCATGATCCAGAAGTGATACGCGAAGACCACGTGTCCGAGCGTGAGGATAATCCCGCCCAGCGAGCGCCCGTACAACCCGGGCAGCGTGCGCTCAACCGAGACCTGAAACGGCAGCTGCGGATCGAGCAACGCGAGACCCTGCAGGACCCCGGCCCACGACAGCGACACCACGTAGATCGCAATTCCGCCCAGCACCAGGTTGAAGTGCCAGCGAATGAGCTTCGCACTCGGCCACTCATGCCCGACGAGACGCGGCACCACGTAGTACATCGCGCCGAACGCGATGAACGTAACGAAGCCGTAGCCGCCCACGTGCGAATGCGCGACCGTCCAGTGCGTGAAGTGCGTGAGGCGATTGACCTCGCGCAGCGCCGTGAACGATCCTTGCAGCGACACCGCCGTGTAGCAGAGCGCACCGATCACGACGAAGCGCAGCGTCGGACTGTAGCGCAGCGCGCCGAATCGTCCGACGACTGTCATGTGCAGGTTGATGCCGGTCGCGACGACGGGGATGAACATGAACACGCTGGCCACGATGGACGTCGTGATCATCCAGGTGGGCAGCGGACCGCCCACGAGGTGGTGCATGCCGTTCAGCGAATAGAACATCGCGAGCGACCAGAAGCCGACCACGCTGAGCTGATAGCTGTACACGGGGCGGCCGAGCACCTTCGGGATGAAGTAGTAGGCGGCGCCGAGGCTCATGGCCGTGAGCCAGAAGCCCAACACGTTGTGCGCAAAGAACCAGTTGGCGGCCGCACTCTCGACACCGACGTACGTCGGCCACTTCCCAACGATGTACAGCATGGGAAACCAGACGAAGGCGCCGAGGATGTACCAGACGCTGACGTACAGGTGCTCCGTTTTCCGGGCAGCGACCGTGCGAAACAACGACAGGCCGATGAGGCCTCCGCCGACAACCAAAAACGGCCCCGCTACATAGCGCGGAGCCTCGAGCCATTCCATTCCGTCGTTGTAGCCCATCAACACGGCGATGATGCCGACCGCAATGCCGATGGTGAACAGCGCCGAACCGATAATCGCCGTGCGGACGCCTTTGAGCTCGGTGTGCACCAGTCGAGGCATCAGCCAGAGCGACGTGCCGATGAGCGCCGCTGTTGCCCAGCCGTAGTTCACCGCGTGGAGGTGCGCCGTGCGCACGCGTCCGAACGTCAGCCACGGCTGGCGCGTCAGGAAGTCAGGCCAGTGCAGCTTTATGCTCGCGATGTCGCCGAACACGGAGCCCACCAGCAGCCACACGATGGCAACACCGTAGAGTGTGAGCACCGCCCAACGGCTCGACGCGTCGGCGCGGATGCGAACGTCGAGGTCGTCGGGCTGTAAGCCACGCGATCGCGCAACCGCGTCAATCTCGCCGGGCGCGAGTCCAGGCTCGTCGCGCGGAATCGTGGTCGCGGGCGCGCTCATCGAGGGGCCCCGTCGGCCCCGGCGCCGCCCCATTCTCCTAAGGTCGGCGCGAGTGGTGTTCCGTGGGCGAGCGCTCGGTCGAGACGCTCGGCATCAGACTCCCATGGGCGCGAGAGCTGCCAGTCGCGCTCGTCGAAGATCACGCGACTCTGATCTTCAAGGTTGCGAAAGAAGCCCCGGCGCCAGCCCCACACGAGCACGAGAGCCGGCACCAGCGTCATGCTGACAGTCGCGAAGAGAACGGCAAGAGAGGTAGGAAGCAGAAATTCCTCCGGGGCAGACAAGCGGACCGTGCGCGCGTCGCGGTACGGGGACATCGGGATGCAAACAGTGGCGCAGCCCTGCAGCCCTGCGGGTTTCGTGCCGCACTTGACCAATCACGGGCAACGTGGTGAGATGACATGGAACGCGCCCGAGGGTAGTCGGACTCGTGCACTCGCACGCCGCCTGCCGAAAGCCGGTGACCCGAACTACCGTCGGCCGGCCGCCCTATCACGGGCTAAACTCTTGGGTCCCCAAAATGCGACGACCACAGCCGCCGCGCCCGACATCACCAAGGCGGCGAGACGGATATCGAAGTGCGAGCCGTTTACCGGGAACAGGAAGAAGCTGAGATTCAGGGTGGCGTGAAACAGAGCAACACCGACCACGCTTCCGCTGGTATTGTTGAAAATCCAGACGAGGAGAATCCGGAATGCAACGGCGTAGACGCACCACCAGGCGATCCACGTAGCTGACCGGTGCATGGCCAGCAGTGGCACGAGGTGCCACGCCGCTCCCACTGCGCCCAGGATCACGCCAGCCCGCAGTGCCCCCCACTTCTTTTGCAGCGGGTCGAGCACGTAGCCAGACCAGCCAAGCTCTTCGCCCAAAGCGCCGACGACGAATGCTGCGAACATCAGTAGCGCCGACCCGATCGGCAAGTTCGCCAGCACCTGAGCGGCGGATTGCGGCTGTGTGGGTAAGAGAGGCAACGGTAGGTCGAGCACGCGCATTAGCTCGTACACGACCACACTCACCGTGGGCATCAGCAGCAGAATGGGCAGGTACCATCGCTTATCGGTGATGCGACTGAAGTCGACGGATCGACTCAGTAGGGCCTGCACACTCGTCGTGCCGCTCTCTCGGCGTAGCAGCAGCAGCGCGGCGACCAGAGGGCAGAACGTCGCGAGCGCGCTGACGGACAGGCCTGGCATCAACTGCAAGTCGGTCAGGCTGCCAAGCCCAAAGAAGGGAACGGACAGCGCAAACACCAGGACGAAGAACGTCAGCGGCGACCGTTTGTGCAGGGCCATGCTCGCCGCGTTGCGGGGCAGCTTGATTTAGCGACCGCGAAGGCGGCTGACGAGCTTCCGCAGTTCGCTGTAGATCAACACCCCGCTGGCCATCGCCGCGCACACCAGCCACTGGTCCAGTGCCAGCGGAGCCGTGCCGAAGGCGATGTTCAGGAACGGCACGTGCACGACAGCCACTTGCAACAGCACCGACAGTGCGACGGCACCCCACAGCCAGTGATTGGCGAACAGTCCGGCAAGCGCACTCGTGGTGTCCGAGCGCGCGGTGAAGCAAGTGAACAGGCTGGCGAAAACGAGCACCGTGAAGCCTGCGGTACGGGCGGTGGTCAGGTCGCCTGCGCCGGGGATCAACCCGCTCGGCAGGTAGAAATCCATCGTCAGCAAGGTCAGCACCGCAATCACCAGACCCGTCTGGATCACGCTCGACCACATACGGCCGTCGATCAGTCGTTCGTTCAACTGCCTCGGTTTGCGAGCCATGAGGTCGTCGCCTGCTGGGTCCACACCCATCGCGAGCGCGGGGCCTGAGTCGGTGATGAGGTTGATCCAGAGCAGCTGGGTGGCCAGCAGCGGCAACACCACAGTGCCGTTGGCCCCCGTGTCGGCGGACGTCAATCCGATCACGCCACCGCCTACCACGCCGAGGAACACGGTCAATACCTCGCTCATGTTGGACGACAGCAAGAACCGCAGGAACTTGCGGATGTTGTCCAGGATGGCACGCCCTTCGCGCACGGCTACGACGATAGTGGCGAAGTTGTCGTCGGCCAGGATCATCTTGGCGGCCTCCTTGGTCACTTCGGTACCGGTCACGCCCATCGCGACCCCGATGTCGGCCGCCTTCAACGCCGGCGCGTCGTTGACCCCGTCGCCGGTCATCGCCACGATGTTGCCGTCGGCCTGCAGTGCGTCGACGATGCGAAGCTTGTGTGCCGGCGCGACCCGGGCGTAGACCGATGTGGTGCGCACCGCCGCCGCGAAGCCTGCCTCGTCGAGCGCATCGATCTCGGCGCCCGTGAGCGCCGGTGCACCCGCGTCGATGATGCCCAGATCGGCGGCAATGCGGGCGGCCGTTCTCGGGTGATCGCCGGTGATCATGACGACCCGGATTCCGGCCCGGCGCGCTTCGCGGATGGCCACCGCCGCCTCTTCACGCGGCGGGTCGATCATGCCCACGGTGCCGACGAAGATCAGTTCGCGTTCCACTTGCTCCGCGACCGCCGGGTCTTCGCCAGGCGCTAGCGGCCGGTACGCCACCGCCAGCGTGCGCAGGGCGGCGTCGGTGAGGGTGTCGACGTCGGCCAGCAGCCGCGCCCGCATGGCCTCATCCAACGCGATGACTTCCAGCCCCACACGCACTCGGGTACATCGGCCGAGCAGCACGTCGGGGGCGCCCTTGGTGATCGCCACCAGCTCATCGCCGTGTTCGTGGTCGCGCTCGATCGTTGTCATGAGCTTGCGCTCTGATGTGAACGGGATTTCGCTAACCCGCTCGAATCGCCGTGCGCGCCGCGCGGTGACCGTGCCGGCCCCTAGCTTGCGCTCGGCCACGAGGAATGCCGCTTCGGTGGGATCGCCGTGGATTTCCCACGCGCCGCCCTCTGCCTGGCGCAGATCGGCGTTGCCGGCCAGACTGCCACCACTGAGCACCACCCGGGTTTCATCGTGCAGCGGCCCGGCGGGCAGTTCGGCACCGTCGTGCTCGACTTTGCCTTCTGGCGCATAGCCCACGCCACTGATGTGGGTGTCGCCCGAGGCCGTCATCACGCGCTGGATGGTCATCTCCGATCGCGTCAGCGTTCCGGTCTTGTCCGAGCAGATGACCGAAGCGGAGCCCAGCGTCTCCACCGACGACAGGTTCTTGACGATGGCATGGTGTTTGGCCATGCGCTGCACGCCGAGTGCAAGCACCACCGCGAGGATGGCGGGAAGCCCCTCGGGCACCGCGGCGACCGCCAGTGACACGCCGAGCAGCAACACGTGGACCACATCGGCGGTGCTGCGTATCTCGGACATCAGCAGGATGGTGCCTACCACCACGAGGGCGATGACCACGACTGCCACGCCCAGTGTGTGCCCCACGCGCGCGACTTCCTTTTCCAGCGGTGTTGGCTCCTCGACCGTGGCTTCGAGCAGCGCCGCGATCCCACCCATCTGGGTCTCCATGCCGGTTGCTGTGACCAGCGCTCGACCAGTGCCTTGCGCGACAGCCGTGCCCTTGAAGACCATGTTGAGCTGGTCCGCCAACGGCGCCGGCTTGGGCAGCGTGGCGGTGGCCTTGAGTACGGCCTCACTCTCGCCGGTGAGCGCAGCCTCCTGCACGCGCAGTGTCGTGTCTTGCAGCAGGCGCGCATCAGCACCGACGGAGTCGCCCTCAGCCAGCACGATCACATCGCCGCGGACCAGCTCGGCGCTGGGTACGCGTTGCTCTTTGCCGTCGCGCAACACGGTCGTGGTGGCCGCCGTCATCTTGGCCAGCGCCGCCACCGCGTTCTGCGCCTTCGCTTCCTGCACCAGGCCGATCACGCCATTCAGCAGCACGACAGCCGCAATGACGAGGGCGTCGACCGGCCAGCCGACCCGGCCTTCAACCCACCACGCGACGAGAGCGATCGCTACCGCCGCGAGCAACAGGTAGATCAGCGGATCCTGGAACTGCGCCAGCGCGCGCCGCCACGCGGGAGTCGGTGGGGCAGCGCGCAGCTCATTGGTTCCGTTCTGTGCGAGCCGACGCGCAGCCTCCTCAGCGCCGAGCCCGCTTTCGACATCGACTTCCAAGGCCGCGGCCACCGCGCTGGTCTCCATGACCGACGGATCGCCGATGTCACCGGGCTTGAGGGAATTCGCGGGGCTACGGGTTTGCGTTGGGCTGGCTGGAGGCGGCGTCATACGTCATCCTAGCGCAAGACCCTCTCCAAAGGTGGCTGGCGTACTCGGCGCGCTCAAAGGTGTGCGAAGGGCCCTCCCGTGTCGCCGTCGCGGCATGCCGAGCGTCAGTCGAACCGCTTGTCATCGGCCGACGGACCATATGTTGCCGGCACATCGGCGCCCAGCAGGCGCAGGTATACCGTGAGCTGTCCGCGATGATGCACCCAGTGGTTCATCGTATCGCGCAGCATGAGTTGGCGCGACGTGTCGGACACGACCGTTCCGCCCACCAGTAGACGCCACGAATCTTGAAGATGCGCGTTGTCAGCCGCGGAGAGGGCGGCTTTCGCATCGCCGGCGGCTTTCTCGAGTGCCGCCACGAACTCGGCACTGGTTTGCGGATGCGGGCCCTGCCGTGGCACTCCGTCCTTCGGGGCTATGTCCATTTCGTCCTGCTTCACCATCATCGCCAACCAATGGGGAATGGTGGCTACCATGTCGGCGACATCACCCAATTCCATTGACCGTTCGTGCGGCTTCCACGCCCGCATGTTGTCGGGCACGTTCAGCAGCGTCCGGCGACTGCGCTCGGTTTCGCGGTCGAGTTCTTCGACGAACTGCGTGATGAATTCCACGAGCGGCTCCTGAGAAAGGATGTTCAGATGTGCGTGAGTGTATCGCGCAGCGCTCGCATCGAACCGCACGGCGTCGCGCGCCGGCCGCTCAAGTTTCCAGATCGGGGCGCCACGTACGGCGCCGGCGCATCTACGCGCAGCGTGCGACTGTCGCCGCAGCAAATTGTGAGCCATCACTGGCTTAGGCGCGCCGCATGCTTCATCAATCATCCATCGATCATCCATCGGTCACGAGGAATCATGCCATGTGTCTCAGCCCCGTAGAGCCTCCTCGTACCGAGCGTCATCGCCAGCGCCGAAAGCCCGTTGCTCACGCGCCGCCGCCATGTTGAAACGGTTTGGAAATGTGTTGATGTGCGACTTGCCACGATCCACCGATCTTTCGAAGACAAAAGGTGGCACGAACCACGTCATCAAACGTCTTTCCATCAGGCAGAGTCCCGCCGCACTTGATGAAGCAGTGCGCGAAGGCAACCACGTTTCCAGTGGTGATGGAAAGATCCTGCAATGTGAACTGTGCTTCGCCCTGAGTGTCGGGCTGCCAGTCCTCCCAACTACGGCGATATGCAGCGGCGCTTTCGTACTTCATTGGTGGAAGGACATCATAGATGAGCACGTCCGGTGCATGATTTACAAGAATTTCGTCTTGCCGCCCTTTCTGAGTTGCTCTGGCCCAGTGCTCCAGTAGCTGGCGCACTTGATCTTCATCTGCTTGGGAAACCGACGGACTATTCATATGGGACCCTCGGGAGCGTAGGTTGCCGCCTGCAAAATGAAGTCAAGCGACCCGGCGTTCAGCAGGTCGGCCGAGCGAGTAATTCTTCGCGATGGGTCGCCACGAATTGTGCGAAACTGCTCGGCGTTCTGCCCGTCAAGTTCGCTATCGTGCGCGTCACCGGTGGTGTGCCGGTGAACCGCGACAGCATGTGGAGCAAGAGCATCGCGAGAATCAGGCCGGGCCTGTGACCGTCGCGACGCAACGTTCGGTAGAAGTGCCAAGGGCCGGGTGATGCATACGTGATGGACGAGCCCAGCCCCTTCGTCAACTGCGCGCTCCCGAGATCGATGATGCGAACGCCCGCCGTTTCGAAATCAGTCCGGTTTCTCGTGACGACGGCGAGATCGCGCGTCAGGGCTGTTGCGGCGATCAGGCGGTCTTCATTCGGCATCGCGCGACCACTGTACGGCGCCCTCATTCGCGGTCACCGCACGACGCTGCAGCAGGTACTCCCTGCTGTCGAGTCGCTCGATGTCGAACTCCTGACCGGCCTCGATCGCCATCCTGCTGAGGTAGTTCGGCCGGGATCACGAGCTGGCCTTGGGAAGCGACGGTGGTTTTCACTCTAGTAAGAGGACGTCTTACCGTACGCGTGTCGAGTGATTACGCGGCGGTGCATCTCGTGCGCCCAGAATGAGGTCAGGGCGCAATGCTGTTCGGTTACTGACGAGGCCGCAACGTCGTGCGTGGTGCCGTCAGGCGGCGTACGGCACGTGCGTCTCGTGGAACAGGTGCTGAATGCTCGGCGGTGGCGTCTGGCGGCGGAAGAACGGTCGGCGCACGCGGGCGCGCCGAACCACCACGCCTGCTGTGGCGGTTCTTCGCGGGCCTTCGCGGGCCTTCGCGGGCCTTCGCGGTCGTCGCGAGCGTCGCGCGAACGGCGGTGCTTTC
>NZ_JBKJRB010000154.1:0-9753 GCF_046594945.1 Gemmatimonas sp.
AACAGGAAGCAGCGCTCGTCGCCATGACAACGCACGGCCGAAGTGGCTTCAGCCACGCATGGTTTGGCAGCGTGCACGACATGCTCGGTCACGCTGCCAAACCATGCGTGGCTGAAGCCACTTCGGCCGTGCGTTGTCATGGCGACGAGCGCTGCTTCCTGTTCGGTGGCGTAATTCATCAACATCGCGGCGGGCTCACCCCGTAGCACCGTGACACTGACGTTGACCCCCGTCTCCCGCGCGTATCGCTCACCCAACCCGCGAATTGCGTCGCCCATATCCTTTGATCGGTCATTGTCCCAGCGAGGGTCGACTATCGGAGCATTCTGCGTACGTACGCCGGTGGCGTGGACGTGTACGAGATCGATGCCTAAGTGCCGTCGCTGTGCAAGTGCGATAGCGAACGGGATGGCCGCTTCTGCCAGCGCGGACCCGTCGAGCGGGACGATGATCGATTGACTGGTTTCGGGCACGTGTGACTCCACTGTTTGGCTGCAGGGCGTGATGATAACTGCGATATCTAGGCTGGCGTCGGAGGCGCAGGTTTTCCCCCACGGCGCTGTTTGGACGATGACGCGGAAACATGACGCCGTCCCCTGAAACGGCGCTGAAGATCTCCTGAATAGGTGATCGCCGCTGCGGGATGGCGGTGGATACTGCGCAGATGCGTTCAGCCGGCGATCAGCATCCCTTCAGGTCAACGCGGCAGGCTGAACATGTACCAAAGGAATCACGCTAGGCTGGGCGCGCTTTTGACGGATTCACCACGTCAACACACAGGAGCACGGCGCCGTGTTGCATCTCAGACTGACGTTCTGGTTATAGGGCCGCTTCACCGCTGTCGGCATTCCAGCGGCTGATGGTGTCAGGATTTCTTCCCGCCTCGGAGAGAGCTTTCTGTACAAGGACGAGCCGCTCACGAAGGAACGACGGGCTGCCGCATTGCAGACGGTAAACACGGCAACCGGAAAGGAGATTAGCACGGTTCCCGTAACTGTGGACAGCAAGATTCTGGCGATTGTCGAGCGCGCGCTAGCAGCGCACAAGCTCTATGCGGAAAGCGTTGCTGGTCGTGATCATCTGCGACGCATTCATGAGGAGGCGAAGTCGAGCATTCAGCGCGCGTTCGCTGCCGCAGAACCATCCAGTTCGACGAAGGCGCCATGCCTGCCATTCCCAACGTACCGCACAGGGTCGTATTTCTGCTCGACGTGGACAATACCCTCCTCGACAATGACCAGGTCACCACGGGTCTCAAGCACTACCTCACGGGCGAAATTGGCGCGCAACGCCAGGAACGCTACTGGGCGATTTTCGACGAGCTCCGCTCCGACTCGGGTTACGCGGGCTATCTCGGCGCCCTTCAGCGCTACCGAGTCGAGCGCCCGAGCGACTCGCACGTGCTCTGCGTCTCGTCGTTGATGCTCAACTACCCGTTCGCGGAACGGCTCTATCCGGGGGTCGCTCGACGTCATCCGGCATCTGGCCCAATGCGGCCCTGCGGTCATCCTGACCGACGGCGATGTCGTGTTCCAGCCACGCAAGATCGAGCGCTCGGGGCTGTTCGATGCGGTCGACGGACGCGTACTCGTGTATGTGCTCAAGGAGCGAGTGTTGGTGGACGTCGAGCGGCGGTATCCCGCCGACCACTACGTATTCGTCGGTGACAAGGTCAGGCGGCTGACGGCCGTCAAGCGCGTACGGGGCGAACGGCTCACGACCGTCTTTTTGCGGCAGGGACACAACGCGCGCGACCCGCAAATTGCGACGTATCCAACGCCCGACGTCACTATCGAACGTATTAGTGACCTCCTCGCCTACACATTGCCCGCGTTGATGCAGGCTGTTCCGGCGACGAAGACGTGCTGGGAGGCGTCGTGCTTATCGTGACGCCATCGTCGGCGTCGTCGCCCACGATGCTGGCGGACCAAGTGCCTTGTGATCGCGTTCGTGATCCTGAACCGCACTGGTATGTGACATATGTAGGGGGCAACCCTACAGATTTAGACGGCCAAGGTCTTAAAGCGGCGCTTCATTGGTATCGTGGCCGTCTATCACTGACGAATTTGCGCCAGGGATTGGAGGCACGCGATGAGCAGACGCGTTTTGATCGTGGGAGGATACGGGAAGGCCGGCTAAAGACCGCCAAGCATTTGGCGAAAGGCGGGTTGCTATCCGAAATTACGATTGCCAGACGAAATGGCGAGCATGCGGCAAGGCCGCCGCGCGCATCGCGCGATCCTCCCGGGTGCGCGTGCTCGGACAAGGTCTGGATATTCTGCACGACGAAGCAGCAGCGCAGGCGCTTTCGGTCCATGACATCGTCATCAGGCATACCGAGGCGAATCTCGAACGCATCGCCGCACGGACCCGACTGGTGCGCTTCTCGTCTCGGAAACCGGCCTCGCCTCAGGTCTCATGACGGTCCTGGCGAAGGAACTTGTAAGCTGCGGCGCGCTCGGGGAGCTTTATATCCTGCTGACCCTTGACCTGATCGGGCGTCACGGAGAGGAGGCCATTGCCTGGACGCTCGCCCAACTTCGGGCCGCCGCCGGGTATGTCCGCGGTCCTCGGGGAAAAAAGCTCTATCCGGTCGACTTCGCAGACAACTTCGCGATTGCGGCGCGGCTCGGTCTGGATTCGGCATCGGCCTACCTGGCCCTTCGACCTGATCTGCCGGCCAAGGTCTTTGGTTTGACCACGGACCGGGTCCGACTCGACGTGACGATCTCGAACGATTCGACCGTGCGCAAGGCCGTATTCCGAGGCCGGGACCAGTCAAACCTCACCGGTGCGATGGCCGCTCGGGCGACCGAGATTACCCTCGATTGCCAATTGACCGGCTCGAAACGGATCGACGATCTCCTGGCATTCTCCGATGCTGACGCACTGCAATCGAAATTGGGTGCGTCCATTGAATTGCGTTGAAATCCCGTCGCCGTGAATCAGGCCGGTCTAAGGGGCAGGTGTGACCGAGCAGTGCCGCCCGGTCATTCATAACCACCGCGCCGGCATCGTCTATCGAGACCAGAGCAGGGGGCAGGACATGTCACGATCACGCGCGATCGCTCGATTCTCAGCGTACACTCAGGTCGCCTTCAGCGCGAAGCACGACCCTTTCGGTCGCTGGTCAGATGGCGTATACCGCAGAGCGCCATGAACGGGTGCTGCGAACGTACACGGCTCTGTCACCTTGGCACATCGTTCGGAAGAACGACATGCGATCAGCCTGGCTGAACTTGATCGGGAGATCCTGTCGCGCTTCGACTACGTCGGCGAACGCACCCACTCGTGCAACCCGGCGCGGACATCATGTTCGGCTTCACACGCGATTGCAACCCATCACACATCACATCACTGGGCGCGTTGACGCCTGCAGAGCGAGGACTCTCCATGAAAACCAGCACGCTTCAGGTACATGACATGCTGTCGGTATTGAGCGTTGATGAAGTGGAGCGGCGAATCGGCGAAGTGCCGGGAGTCGCGAGTGTAACGGTGGATTTTGCTGCCGGTCGTGCGACCGTACGCTATGACGAAACGCGTTTGGAAAACGCTGACATCAAGTCGGCCGTGCGTCAGCGCGGGTTTGAGTCGACGGAGCCGGGCGCGCCGCCGATGGCCGATGAGGTGAACGCGAATCCTGCTCCAGTTGAGCCCGCTGCACCGCCGGCACCAATTGCGACGGGTGCTGCGCTAGGCACCGTGAGCGACGCTGGTTCGTCGTCGACTGAGACTGATGCGCCGACTGCAACATCGGCCTCTGCGCCCAAACCTGATGCGCCAGGCGCGGCTGCCGAGAACGACCCGGAAATGCCCCCGATGAAATGACCGATATCCGATCAGACGAGTCGACCATGCCGCTGAGAGTGAAGACACGATGAAGACGAGCGTCATAGAAGTCCATGCCGCACTCTCCGTACTGAGCGTCGAGGAAATTGAGCATCGCTTTCGCAAGGTACCCGGTGTCGACAGCGCGACGGTGAACTTCGCCGCCGGCAACGTCACGGTGCGCTATGATGAAACCCGACTCGAAGTGGCGGATATCAAGTCAGCCGTGCGCCAGCAGGGGTTCCAGTCTGCCGCGCCAGTCGATGCGCCACACGAGGCCGAAGCCGAGGCGGCGAACGCGCTTCCGGCCGTGACGCCACCGCCACCAGCACCACCCGCGCCATCACCGGCGCCACCACCGCCGCCGGCCCCGACTGCTGCGCATTCCAGCAACGCGCACGCGGACGACAGAGCCGCCGACAAGCCCGAATCGCCCATGCCCTCCGAGATGGCGAAGGAGATGGGGCACGGCGGCACCATGGATCTGCCGGCGATGGTCCGCGACATGCGCAATCGCTTCTGGGTCTGTCTGCTCTTTACGGTTCCGATCTTCGTGTACTCACCAATGGGGAACGTCTTCCCGGCTCCCTCGCCGCCATTCGGATTGCCACTCAACCAGTGGCTGTTCGGCTTCGCGAGCGCTGCTATCCTGTATCCAAGCTGGCCCTTCTTCGTCGCCGCCTTTCGCGCCCTGAAAGCCCGGAAGCTGAACATGGCGGTGCTGATCGTCCTGAGCGTGGGCACCGGATATCTCTTCAGTGTCGGCGCCACCTTCTTCTTCGAGAGCAAGCAGTTCTTCGAGGCGGTGTCCGTACTGTTGGTGTTCATCCTGCTGGGGCACTGGTTGGAGATGCGCGCACGTGCTGGCGCATCGTCCGCCATCAAAGCATTAATGAACCTCACGCCGGCGAAGGCATCGGTGCTGCGCGGCGGAACCGAAATCGAAGTCGCGACCGCTGATGTCGTGGTGGGGGATGTCGTCGTGATACGGCCGGGCAATAAAATTCCCGTGGATGGCACGATTGAAAGCGGCGATTCGCTGGTCGACGAATCGATGCTCACCGGCGAATCGATGCCGATACAAAAAGGCCCCGGTGCGAAGGTCGCGGGCGCTACGATCAACACGAATGGCAGCTTCCGCTACAAGGCCACAAAGGTTGGATCAGATACGGCCTTGGCGCAGATCGTGAAATTAGTTCAGGAAGCGCAGAACTCGAAGGCGCCGGCGCAGCTGCTCGCCGACAAAGCGGCGCAGTGGTTGGTGCTGGCCGCGATCGTGGTCGGCCTTACCACGTTCGCCGTCTGGTTCTGGGTGGTCGGACAGCCGTTGCTGTTCGCCGTGACTCTGACCATCACGGTATTTGTCATCGCCTGCCCAGATGCGTTGGGCCTTGCCACGCCGATGGCCGTGATGGTCGGCACAAGTCTGGGCGCGCTGAACGGCATTCTGTTCAAGAACGCCGCTGCACTCGAGGAGGCGACCAAGCTCAATGTCATCATTTTCGACAAGACTGGCACACTCACGGTCGGGAAACCTGAAGTCGTCGAGATGGTCGTGGCCAGCGGTGTCGCCGAGGATGCCGTTCTGCTCGCTGCCGCAGCCGTCGAACAAGGATCGGCCCATCCCCTCGCTCAGGCCATTCTGCGACGAGCCTCGAAACTGAGGGTCGTTGCACCGACCGATTTCAAGAACATTGATGGCATGGGTGCGCAGGCGCAAACCGCCGACGGCATGGTGTTCCTCGGCAATCGCAAATTGATGGACGCCCAAAAACTTGTACTCGGGCCACTCGAGTCGGCCGCCGCCCGCTTGCAAGGCGAGGGCAGAACCGTGGTGCACGTGGCGCTGAATGGCAAGGTGCTCGGACTCATTGCCATTGCGGACGCGGTGCGACCGACGGCAAAGGCAGCCGTGGCGAAGTTGCGCGAGCGAGGGATCGAGGTCGTCATGCTGACCGGCGACAACGCCGGAACCGCGAAACGGATCGCAGTCGATCTTGGCATCACCACGGTGATGGCCGACGTGTTGCCCGGGCAGAAGGCTGACAAAGTGAAGGAGTTGCAGGCGACGGGCAAGAAGGTCGGGATGGTAGGCGACGGCGTAAACGACGCGCCCGCCCTTACGCAGGCCGACGTGGGTTTCGCGATCGGCGCGGGCACCGACGTCGCCATGGACAGCGCCGACGTTGTCCTTATGAAGAGCGATCCGTACGATGTCGTCGGAGCGATCGAGCTTTCGCGCGCCACATTGCGCAAGATGCATCAGAATCTCTGGTGGGCGGTCGGCTACAATGTGGTCGCGTTCCCGCTGGCGGCCGGAATATTCTTCCCCTTTACACTGTCGCCGGAGATCGCAGCGCTGTCCATGTCAGGCAGTTCGGCCGTCGTCGCGATCAACGCCTTGCTGCTTAAGCGCACGAAACTCGCCGGAATCAAAAATGCCAAGCCGAAGACTGCGCCGAAGTCCGACGCGCCCGTCGCCCCGGCCGTGCCGGCGTGAGCTCGCCAGTGCACCGCGCGCCTGGCGAGCGCACGACATGAAGCTGCTTTTCGTGGACCAGACATTCTCCTTTGAGCTGCTGCGTACAGCGAGCTACGGGCTATACGGCGGCTCAGAGCTCGGCGAAATGCTGGCGATGGCAAAGCGAATTCGCGAAGGCGATTTCGAGAGCTGGCATGCCGAATGGCAGCGCAGGGTGGCGTTCGAACCTCGTATCAAAACGTTAATCATTCACGTCGTCTTGTTCGATTTCTGGGCGACGCAGAGTACGACCAAGCCTGCCATTGGACTTCTCAGCAGATGGAAGTCGCCGCGCGGCCTCAAGACGGTACTCGATGTTGCTGCTCGCTTCGACAGTGAACTGCGCTGCACGGCGCAACCATCACTTCGCCCCGCGGGAGCAACTCGACATGCTCTCGGCCGCGCTCAAGGCGCCCACCGTGGTGCGTGTGTTCACGGAGGAAGAAGGCGCCGAGGAACACTGTCAGATGGGCAATATCACGCTGCTGCACCAAGTGTTGTTTGACTGGCTGGACGACACTCTTTAGCGCGGGAACGGGAAGATTCAATGGAGCAAGCGATCGTGCACGTTCTGGCCATGAACGTCGGCTCGTCAAGCATCAAATTCGCGACCTACGACATCGCGGGCGAACAAGCGCGACGGCTGCACGGCAAGCTGGATCGCGTCGAGTCGCCTGGCACGACGCTTACGTTCGTCGATTCTGTTCGACAGCAGCGCGCGAGCCGCGACGTCGGTGAGCTCGATCATCAAGCTGCGATGACGCTCCTGATTGAATGGCTCGCATTGCAAGTCGGTTTCGCGTCGCTCTTGGCGGTGGGCCATCGCGTCGTCAGCTATGGCGATCCGCGGCTAGTCACGGACGCATTGCTCGAGGAGCTGCGTCGTATCACTCCGTACGCGACGGAACACCTGCCATCCGAGATTGGACTCATCGAACGGATACGCGCGCGCGCCCACGCTGCGTCAAGTGGTGTGTTTCGACAGCGCTTTTCACCGGGACATGCCGCGTGTCGCGAGAATCCTGCCCGTTCCTCGGCGCCTTATACCAGCATGGGCCTCACGCCGGCAGCCGGAGTTCCGATGAGCACTCGCTCGGGTGATCTCGATCGGGGACTCGTCGGCTTTCTGGCACGAACCAAGCAGATGACCGCCGCTCAGTTCCATCGCATGGTGAATCACGAGTCGGGATTGCTTGGCGTGTCGGAAACGAGCGCCGATATCCGGGATCTCCTCGACCGCGAAGCGCACGACGTGCGGGCTGCGGAAGCCGCGGCGTTGTTCTGCTACCAGATCAAGAAGTGGATCGGGGCATACGCCGCCGCACTCGGTGGGTTGGACACACTCGTTTTCGCCGGCGGGATCGGCGAGAACGCTCCGGTGATCCGGGTGCGCATCTGCGAGGGGCTGAGCTTCCTCGAGATCGACGTTGACCCTGCCCGTAACGAACGAGACGAGCCGTTGATTTCCGCAGCGAGCGGTCGTGTAGCCGTGCGCATTATCCGCACGGACGAAGAGATAACGATCGCGAAGTCCGTGGTTCTACTCCTGGGAGCGAAAACATGAATGCACCATTGTCTGCGGAACTGCTCCAACGGATGAACGCCTACTGGCGGGCCGCCAACTACTTGTCGGTGGGCCAGATCTACCTGTACGACAATCCGTTACTCAAACACCCGCTGCAACTGGCACACGTGAAACCACGGCTCCTGGGCCACTGGGGCACGACGCCGGGATTGAACTTTCTCTACGTGCATCTGAATCGCGTGATCAAGCAGCATGACCTCAACATGATCTATGTGACCGGCCCCGGACATGGCGGACCTGGCTTGGTCGCGAACACGTATCTCGAAGGCACTTACAGCGAGCTGTATCCGGACGTGACGCGCAACGAGCAGGGAGTGAAGCGGCTATTCACGCAGTTCTCGTTTCCCGGCGGCGTCCCGAGCCACGTCGCACCAGAGACGCCTGGATCGATTAACGAGGGGGGCGAACTGGGTTACTCCCTGGCGCACGCGTACGGCGCCGCATTCGACAATCCCGATTTGATCGTCGCGTGTGTGATAGGCGACGGCGAGGCGGAAACCGGTGCACTGGCCGCAAGTTGGCACTCGAACAAGTTTCTGAATCCGGTACACGATGGAGCGGTCCTGCCAATCCTCCACCTCAACGGCTACAAGATCGCCAACCCCACGGTGCTCGCCCGTATCAGCGCCGAAGAGCTGGACCAACTTTTCCGCGGGTATGGCTACACGCCGTATGTCGTCGAAGGCGACGATCCCGACGAGGTGCATCAGCTGCTCGCGGCGGCGCTCGACGCAATCGTTGAAGAAATCAAGGAGATACAGGTCAAGGCCCGCGCCGAGGGGTTCACCACGCGGCCTCGTTGGCCGATGATCATCTTCCGCACGCCCAAGGGTTGGACGGGGCCCAAAGTCGTTGACGGGCTTCCTGTCGAAGGCACGTGGCGCGCCCACCAAGTGCCGCTCGCGGAGCTCTCCACGAAACCCGAGCATCTCAAGCTGCTCGAGCAGTGGATGCAGAGTTACCGCCCCGACGAGCTGTTCGACGAGGATGGTGCGCTCGTTCCCGAGCTGGCCGCGCTCGCGCCGATCGGGAACCGGCGCATGGGAGCCAATCCGCACGCGAACGGTGGACTGCTGCTACAGGATCTGAAGATGCCGGACTTCCGGGACTACGCGGTAAGCGTTCCGCAACCCGGCACGGTAGTGGCCGAAGCAACGCGAATCATGGGGAAACTGATTCGCGACGTCATCACGCTCAACGGAGACAGCCGCAATTTTCGTGTCGTGGGGCCGGACGAAACCGCGTCGAACCGGTTGACGGCGCTGTTCGACGTCACCGACCGCATCTTGACCGCTGAGATATTGAGCACCGACGAAGACATATCGCCCGACGGCCGCGTGATGGAGGTGTTGAGCGAACATCTGTGCCAGGGATGGCTGGAGGGGTATCTGCTCACCGGCCGTCACGGCCTGTTCTCCTGCTATGAAGCGTTCGTGCACATCGTGGATTCGATGTTCAACCAGCACGCCAAGTGGCTGAAGGTCACCCGGGACATTCCATGGCGGCGCCCCATTGCGTCGTTGAACTACTTGTTGACTTCGCACGTGTGGCGTCAGGATCACAACGGCTTCACGCACCAGGATCCGGGCTTCCTCGATATCGTGGTGAACAAGAAAGCGGAGACCATTCGCGTCTATCTGCCGCCCGATGCCAACACGTTGCTCTCGGTCACCGATCATTGTCTGCGCAGCCGACACTACGTCAACGTTATCGTTGCTGGCAAGCAGCCTGCACTCCAGTGGCTCGACATCGATGCCGCGATCACTCATTGTGCAGCCGGACTCGGTATCTGGCCCTGGGCCAGTAGCGATGAAGGGGG
>NZ_JBKJRB010000068.1:0-5333 GCF_046594945.1 Gemmatimonas sp.
GTTGATCAGATCCGCACGATCAGTAGATCACGCCTTGGCGCGAAGCTTGGCGCCCTCT
Organism: Gemmatimonas sp.; assembly: GCF_046594945.1. Classification (GTDB taxonomy): domain Bacteria; phylum Gemmatimonadota; class Gemmatimonadetes; order Gemmatimonadales; family Gemmatimonadaceae; genus Gemmatimonas. Next base: position 59 of record NZ_JBKJRB010000068.1, read on the forward strand.
CCACTGCAGATGCCGCAGCGCTCCGTCGCTTGATTACCGACATGTACGGGACACTGTGACGTTCAAAACATTGTCAGGTCAGCCACCATCGGGCGGTGATCCGAGCCCACGTCCGCTCCCACCCACGCCCCGCGCACGCGGAACCACTTTGGCGCGCTCAGCACGTGATCGATGCGCAAGCGGAGTAGCGTGCCTTCGTGCTTCGAGAAGCCGAAGCCGAGTCCCTTGGCGTCGAAGGCGTTGGTAAGACCGCTCCAGTAGCGGCGGTAGATGGAGCTCTCCACCGGCATGTTGAAGTCGCCGGCAATGATGATCGGGATCTCGTCCATCTTGCGAGCCGACCACACCGATGCGCGCTCGGCTTCACTCTCCCGTATGCGCGCGTTCAGCGCCACCCGATCCTCACCCGTTCGGCTCGCCCGCTGTTCTTCCTGGGGAGACGGCACTCCGGTGGCGTGGTCGGGAATCAGGCCGTCGCTACTCAGCAGTGATTCGAGGCCTTTGCGTGCTGTTTCGAGGTGCAGATTCACAAACTGAAACGCCCGCGTGGGGTGCGCGATGCCGTAGCGCACCACGATGCCGGTGCCGCCGTAGCCCAGTTGCGACACGCGAGCGAACGCCGCCCGCGGCATGGTGTCGGCGAATTCAAGGGGCCATCGACTCATGGTGCACAGCCCGTTGTAGCGCGCCGTATACCACCCGCGCTGCTGCTCCGCCACCGCAGCCAGCTCGTCGCCGCATTCCTGCATCGCCACAATGCTCGGCGCATATCGCTCGAGAATCGATGCCAATCGCAGCTTCACAATGGCGCCGCCCTGCGCGTTCAGCGACAGCACGCGAATACGGTTGGTGCCGGGAGAAGTCGGCGCGGTGAATCCCGCCGTGGGTACCGACACGCGGAAGCCCATGATGGGCACGAGCGCGATCACCCCGCCCACGGCCAGCAACTTCACCGACGTGCGCGCAAACATGAACGCCATTGGCAACAACAGCACCAGCGGCAGCAACACCACCCAGCGTGGTCCGTACGCCAGCAACGTGGCCGGCAACCAGAACTCCGACACCGTGAACAATGCGATCCATGCAGCAAGCATGGCCACCGCGTACGCCGCCGCCGCGCGAAATGTCCACCTTGTTACAGAGCGGCGGGATGTCCACTCCGATAGGTCCAGTCGCACACGAGGCAGGCGCGGCACACGAGGCATTCGCGCCAGCAACGCCCCCACGTTGAACTTCGAACGCGGGCGCGATTTCCGCTCCGACCGACCACCCACGAAGGCGTGTTTCAGCGGTTGCACTTTCGGACGCTGAATCTGCACTGAGCGACCGCAGCGGCACCTAATTGTCCGGCCAAGATGCTGGTCGCTGGTGTGGATCAGCTCACCGCACTCACAGGGGACGCTGAACTCCGGCCGCTGGGGCGAACGATGCATTCTGCGGGGGAAGTTGCTACGTGAGGAATGTGTATGCGGCTGCCTGAAGTACCGCTCCGGAGAGTGCAGCAACGCCCGCCACCATCGCTACCGGCATCGAAGCGCCGCATCCGGTAGCCCGTACACGTTCCTCACCAAACAGCTTCCGGTGTGACATCACACGGTTGCCACTGTGGCCACCTGTTCACAACAGTGCACTGGTGATTACGCTCTCCAAGATCCCCAGCCCGAAGTACGCGATCAGCACCGTGATGTCGATCATGCCGATGGTCGGGATCACCTGACGCAGCGGCGCCAGGAACCATTCGGTGAGCACGTACGACCAGCGCCACCACTTGGAGTAGGCACTGCCGCCCACCCAGCTCGAGATCACGCGGGCAAAGAGAGCCAGCTTCAGCAGGCTGAAGGTCCAGCGCACCAGGAGGGCGGCCAGCGATGAGCCCGACGTGCTCATGTAGGCCAGCATCATGATCTGGTCGCGCAGAAATCCGACCGCCGACAGCAGGATGAGGCCACCGACCACCACCGCGGCGAGGGCCCACCAGGGCGCGGCGTACGGGGTGCCGCCGGCGCGCATGATGCGGCGCTCCATGGGGGCGATCAGCCAAGGGTCTACCCGGTCGCGGGTAAAGCGCGCGAAGGGGGAGAAGGGCGAGATCTTGCGGGTGCGCACGCTGTACGACACCACCGCTGCCACGGCGGCGAGGGCGCCCGCCACGAAGACCGCGGGGCGCAGTACGCCAAGGAGCAAATCGAGGACGCTGACGATGGATCCGAGCATGTGCGAATGATACTCACGAGCGGGGCGATCGGCCCGATTGCGTTCGAACGGACGAACGCGCGCTATGCGCGTGCCTCGGGAACGCGTGACCGTCAAACTCCTCGGGAAAGACTAGAGGCGAAATTGACCACGGGCTCACTGCTCCAACGACAACCGTCTCGCCACCGCACGTCCCGCTGCCGCCCCGGCCGCGAGCAGTCCAACCATGAGCAACCAATCCCGCCCGCTCACCGGCGCCACGCCAAACAACCGCGGCATGGCCGTGGCACCCACCCCAATCCAGAGCACCGCGATCGCCAGCGCGCGCCATCTCCGGGCCGCGGCCTGAATTCCCCACCATCCTATCGGCACCATCAGGGCAGCAATCCAACATATATGCGCCAATAGCGCGAAATCGCCACCAATCTCGAACACCGTCTGAATCAGCGCCCACCCGATCACCGGTGTCAACGCGATCGCCCTCGTGCCGTTGAACGCGTCTGATTGCGCCGATAGCCGCAGCGTGTCCGGCGCGCTCCATGCCTCCAGCACCACCGGCCGCGGGTCACTCACCGACCTCCCGGCGAACACGCTGTCCAGCTGCAGCGTGGGCATGGCCAGCCCCCAGTCCCACGCGCGGCGCGTGACCACCAGCTCGGCCGCCAGGTCCCGCTCACCCACAAACGCCACCGCCGACGAATCGCCCGCTACGTGCAGGTAGCCGATCGGCACCAGCGCGCCCCCCTCCTCGCGGCCGCGCAGCACCACGCGCATGGCCACCGTGGCTGGCTCGCGCGATACCATCGCCATGAGCGGCCCCGTGCCCTTATGCGTGATGGTGAACCCGTTCACCGTAAGCGAATCGGCCAGTCCGCCAAACCAGCCGTGGCCCGGCGTGAATTGCAGCGGGCTCGCCCCATAAGTCGCCCGCGCCGCGTCGTTAGCCGTCGCCGCTTCGCTGTTCCCCGACCGCGGCCCCAACGCCACGCTCGTGAGCCCGAACGTCATTACCACGCCCGCCGCCCACCCCCAACACAGCCGCCCTGCCACCCGCCACGACGCCGGGAACATCCACCCACGCCGCGCCCACAGCCACACCCCAACCAATCCACCAAGCGTATTCGCCACCACATCTGCCCACGCCGCCGACCGGCCCGGCGGCAGTCCAATCGACTGCAGGTACTCCACCCCCAGCGAAAACCCCAAAGACAGCAACAGCACCCCCCACCACCGCACACGAAGCATCGCGAGCGCCACCCCAAACGGAGCGAAGAGCACCACGTTGCTGATGCCATCCGTCGCCCAAAGCCCACCGCAGGCGAGGCACCACCGAGGCGGTAAATTCCCCCCCTGCGTAGCCCCCAACGGCGCCAGCGTAGCCAGCACAATAAGCCCGATGCACGCCAGCAGCAGTATCAGTCGCCCCAAGTCTCCCTACCCCCTACTCCCTACCCCCTACTTCGCCCTTATCGTAAAACCGCCTTCGCAATCGTCTGCAACTGCATATTGCTCGTCCCCTCGTAAATCGTGCCGATCTTCGCATCACGATAAAACTTCTCCACCGGGTACTCGCGCGTATACCCGTACCCGCCGAATAGCTCCACGCATAGCGACGTCACCCGCTCGGCCATCTGCGACGAGTACAACTTCGCCATCGCCCCTTCGCGCGCGATGTCCTGGCCCGCGTCTTTCAAACGCGCGGCGTTGTATACCATAAGACGCGCCGCTTCGAGTTCGGTGGCCGCCTGCGCTACCTGAAACTGAATGCCCTGAAATTCGGCCAGTGCCTTGCCGAATTGCTTGCGCTCCTTCAAGTGCGCCACCGCGGCCGTAAGTGCGCCCTGCGCAACACCGATCATCTGCGCCCCGATCCCGATGCGGCCTTCGTTGAGCGTCTCGATGGCGATCTTGTAACCGGTGCCCACGTCGCCCAGCACATTGGCATCACTCACAAACGCGTTGTCGAAGTGCAGTGACGTCGTGCTCGACGCGCAAATACCCAGCTTGTGTTCCTTCTTGCCCACCGAGAATCCGGCCGTGCCGCGCTCCACGATAAATGCCGTGATGCCCTTGTAGCCCATGTCAGGACGCGTGTTGGCGAACACCACGAACACTTCGGCTTCACCGCCATTCGTGATCCACGCCTTCGACCCGTCCAACGTCCAGCCACCGTTTGTCGGCACGGCCCGCGTGGCCAGTCCAAAGGCATCCGAACCCGAGCCCGGCTCGGAGAGTGCATAGGCGCCGATCGTGCCCGCCGTCAGGCGCGGCAGAATACGCGCGCGCTGCTCGGCGTTGCCGTAGCGGTACAGCGGGTAATTCACGAGCGTGTTCTGCACGTCCACCTGAATCGCCGCCGACGCGTCTACCTTGCTGAGCTCTTCCACCGCGATGGCGACCATCATCAGCGATCCGCCGGCACCGCCGAACTCTTCCGGCAGTTCGATGCCCATAAGTCCAAGCTCCACGAACTTCGCGGTGAGTGCGGGGTCGATCTTTCCAGCGTCCTCCATCGCATGAACTCGCGGCCTCACCTCCAACTCGGCCAGGTCGGCCACGGCGGCGCGGAACAGTTCTTCCTCCTCGCTGAACATCGTGAGGGGAGCGCGGGAGAGATCGGGAAAGGAGGATGCAGTCATCGCCGTCGGGCTGTGGGGGAGCGTACCCTTGGGATTTAAGGAGCGAGACGGTGAATGAGAAGCGGTAAAACGGGCACCGCGGCTACGGTTGTCGTGACGATTGCGGTGGTGGGGTACGCGCTCGCGATGGCACTCGTGGCCGTGGCCGTGGCCGTCACGGGCGACAGCAACGCGCTTGGCATGCTGTTGCTGTTCGGACCACGGTGGCTGCTGGTGTTTCCGTGGCTGCTGCTGGTGCCACTGGCCTTCCTTGCATCACGGGGTCTGGTGCTCACGGCCCTCGTGGGCGCGGTGGTCACGCTGCTATACGTAAGCGGTTTTGAGGTGCCGAGCCCAAGCGCGTTGGGGAATGGGGCAGGGGCTCGGGAGACGTTGCGGGTCGTGACTTACAACACCGACCGATCCCGCGAGCTGGCCGCGCGCATCGACATGGACATGCTCGC
>NZ_JBKJRB010000143.1:0-96993 GCF_046594945.1 Gemmatimonas sp.
GGCATATGGCCCGTGGATCCCGTGACCGGTCAGACGATCATCAACGGTGAGCCGGTGGTCGGTCGGGTGTTCGTCATGCAGAAGACCGACGGCACGGTCAAGCTGGGCACATGGCAGGCCCAGTATGTCGGTGAACCGATGGCGCCTGAGGCCGCAAACGTGGGCAGCTCATACGCCGTACCGGCTCCGGAGCACACGCGCCGGATGCGTGGCATCATGATTCAGGCAACGCTGTGGGAGATGGACGGGAAGCGGTCGGCGCGTGAGCGTCACTACTACCGTGCGCAGACCACGGGTGCGGCGCTGGGTCAACCGTAAGACGAGCAGCATCCGAGACGTACTGGCGGGGCGTCCTGATCGTGTGCAGCCGCCCCGCTCGCAGCTCAAGGAGACGAATGGTTCGAGCCTCCCCCCCGACCGCATGCGCATCGTACGTCGCCATCGGCTCATGTGCGGACGATACCGTCAGCGCGTGCCGCGCCTGATCGTGTGGCGTCGTCACCGGTTGTTGGGCGATGGACGGATTAGCCAGAGGTGGACAGGCGATCACAACGCCGTCTCGGCGTTCATGAGCTTGCCGGCCCCATCGTCGCCATTCCGCCGCCTCGCGCAAGGTGAGTGCGCTGCCGCCTTGGGCGCGCTGGCGTGAGGCGCGCAGCAGGTACAGGGTGCGCGATCCTGCACCGGCCGACTCGGGAATGACCGTCGAGACGATGGCTTCCTGCCAGCCACGCAGAATTGCCCAGACCGCATCGAGATGCAGTGCGGCGCGGCGGATGCGCAGCCCCGGCACGGCGTCGCGCACGGCACGTACGTAGCGATGCCGCGGTGACTGTTCACGGCCCGCCAGCGCCGCCAGCAGCATCGATTGCCCGAGGGCCTCGGGCGCCTGCAGCAGCAGGAGCTCGCCGGCGTGAATGCGCAGGGTCACGTCGTCGAGCACCCGGACACTCACGGCACATTGGCCGGGAATACCCGCGGTCACTTCGGCGCTCGCTCGCGCCACCGATAGCAGTCGAGATTTCATCATGGGCGACACGATATGATCGTGCCACCGATGGTATGTCATCCGATTGTCGCGCGCTGGATCAATTCATTGCGCGCCGTGACCACGGCGTCGCACGGTACCATATCACGGTACGGTGTCGCCGGCGCCGGATGTGCGCTCCACGTGAAACGCCGCGATCGCTTCCGCGATAACCAGCGGTTCGTAGCGCACGGGATCCGTGGTCGGCAGGCCGGTCTCAGATCGTACGCGTTCGATGGCGATGCGCGCGTCGCGATCCTCGAGATCGAACGTGTTCAACGCGATCGCGATCACGGGCGACGGACGCAATACTTCCATCGCCCCTTCGTACAGGCGGATCATGTCGCTCAGCGGCGGGATCTCCACCCACGGATTGCGATGAATCGTGGTTCGTGAGGGCTGCGCACAGAGCACCATGGCGTGCGGCAGTGCACCGTGCATGAGCCCCAGCGTCACGCCGGAGTACGCGGGGTGAATAAGGGAACCTTGCCCCTCTACCAACACGATGTCCGCCCCCTCGGCCGCCTCGATCGTGAGCGACTCGGCGGCGCCAGCGATGAAGTCGGCTATGACGGCATCGACGGCAATGCCGCGACCCTCCACCAGAATGCCCGTTTGTCCGGTCGCTGCAAAGTTCACCCGGTGGCCGAGTTGACGGACCGTCGACTGTACCTGCAGTTGGGCCGTCATCTTCCCGATGTTGCAGTCGGTGCCGACGGTGAGCACGACGGTCGCGTCGAGATCGCGCACGCGGCCTGACGCCACATCGAGTCCCTCTGGCGCACGACGCAGATCGCGGATCGTCGAGCCTGTTGCGGCGGCGAGTACCGCGAACTCGCCGTCGTCGCCCAGCAGAGTGTGCAGGCCGCTCCAGACATCGAGTCCCGCCCGGAGTGCATCGCCAACGATAGGACGCCAAGCGTCGGGGAACTGACCACCGGCGGGCGCAATACCGATCAGCAGCGCGGTGGGTCGATGCGCCATACCGGCGGCGAAGTTCGCGACGACCGGAATGCTGCCACCGAAGCCGAGCACGTCCTGCGCCGTGCGTCCGGCTGTGCCACTGTCGAGCACCGCGGCCACTTCATCCGGCACATAGCGGATGCAAGCGTTGGCGGTCTTGGAGCTGAGCGGGCCAAAGCTTCCTTCGGCGAGGATCAGAAATCGACGCGATAGAGGCATGATTCGGGGCGGGCGAATACGCCAACGGCGGCCCCAGAGAGGGGCCGCCGTTGGCGACCGGAAGGGATCTTGGTAATTTACCGCTGAGTCACGATCTCGGCTGGATTCCGCCAAGGCGTTCGATTTCGGCGATCAACGCGGCCTCTCCCGTCTTTGCCTGTGCGGCCGCCGCCGCCTTCGCCGCGGCGGTCGCCGCCGCACTGGCTTCGGCAGCGGCCACAGCGGCCGCATCCGGACCGGCGGCCAGCTGAGCAGGCGCAGCCGCCGCTTCGGTGGCACCAGCGGCAAGCTGACGCGATGCGGCGGGCGCGCCGGCGGCCAGCATGCCCATGCGCTGCTTGAGCTGCAGCAACTGCTGATCGGCACCAACGCCACTCGATGAACGCTCGAGCTGCTTGAATTCGCCGGCCAGACGATCGCCACTGAACTCCTCGTCGATCTCCTGCGCGGCCTGCAACTGCCGTTCGTTGGCCGTGATCTTCTCTTCCATGCGATTGAACGCATCGAACGCCGAATTATCGGAGAGTCCGGACATCGTTTGCGAAATGCGCGCTTGCGCCTCTGCCCGACGCTGACGCGCGAGCAGCAGATTTTTTTTGCGCTTCGCCTCTTCGATTTTGTCGTTCAAGTCACGGAGCGACTGCTTGAGCTTCTCCGTTTCCATGCGGTGCGTTTCCCACGTGCTCGCAAGCTGCTGGCCATGCTCGAGATGCTCCTGACCACGCAGTAGCGCCTGCTTTGCGAGGTCATCGCGTCCTTCCTGGACGGCGAGCATGGCGCGACGCTCCCATTCATCGGCCAGCTTGAACTCTGAGTCCGCTTGATCCTTCAGGCGCTTTTCATCAGCGATGGACGCGGCAACCTGCTGCTTGGCCTTGGCCAACTGGTTGCGCATGTCCACGATGATCTGATTGAGCATCTTCTCGGGGTTTTCCGCCGAGGAGATGAGCTCATTCAGATTCGACTTGATGAGAGTCGAGAGACGGTCGAAGATACCCATGGTTCAGCGAGCCTCGCGGAAAGCGGCCAGCTCACGAAGATGCGATGTGAGCGAGAGAGTCATGCTTTCGTAGGACGCGAGGAACTCCTCGAAGTCGAGATGCGCGAGTTCGAGGGCCTCGGTCAGTACGACGTTGTCCTGATCGATGCCGTACGAACCGTGCAGCAGGTCGCTGGCATTGAGTTCGAGCAGGCGGCGATTGAGCGCGGCCTGGTCGGACGCCTCGGGCGGGAGTGGCATCACCTTGACCCGAAGCAAAACGACGGGGGGGTTATGCGTGATCACCACATCGAATTCCAGCGCGCCGCTTGGGCGCACGAGCCACAACCCCGGCTCCAGTTCCTGATGGGAGGCGCCGTCGGCACTCAGTCGATCGAGGAATGCCTCGATATCTTCTCGCGTGACCATGTTCGATTCCTTTAGGTTCGGATATTGGTCCGTACGGCGACGCCAGCCAGTTCGTTTCGTCGGATGCGTCGAATTGTACCGCCGAAGTATGGCCATCGCATCATCCGAACGACAGGCGTGAGGGGTAGCGTCAGGGGCAGCGGCCGTGATAGAGTTTTGCCCCGCGCCCCTCATTCACGAGCATGAGGCGCCCGTCAGGGAGCCAGCTGATGCCCTCGGCATTCCGTTCACCTGTTGGAACGGCGCAGCGGGCGATCTGGGTACCCGGCTTACCGGTCACTGGGTCGGCGTCGAACACGTACACCGAGCCGTACGTGAGGATTGCCAACTGGCGTCGGCCGCGTGGCGTAACGGCAGAGAGAGATGCGTCGGTCACCCAATCGCGTGAGACGGACGTCCCGGGCACAATCGGCAAGGAGTCGACCAGGTCAGCCGTTGCAATAGCGTTGCTGGACCAGGCGGCGGCTGACACGCGATAGAGGTACGATCGACGCAATCGTCCCGTGGCATCGGGATTGGGGCGTTTGGTGGCGAACCACACACTGGTATCGGGAGCGACCCACATGGCCTCGACGTCGCGTGCCCCACCGGGATACACGATGCGCAGCGACGCGGCCGATTCGGTCACCGCCTCGCGTGTGGTCGGTTCCGCAACGCGCCACACCCGCACGTCGGCGCGCGCGGAATAATTATCGCCTACGTCTCCGATGTAGAGACACGCTCCGCGCGCGCATGGCCCGATGGCAATCGCTTCCCAGTCGGTGTTCTCGGCATCACGCACGCGGACTGTTCCGCGCGCCTGTCCGGTCGAATCGTAGGCGAACAGTACCGCGTCGTTGCCGCGATCGTTCTGCGACCAGAAAACACCAGGTTCGTTCGAGCTCGCAATGACCCCGGAAGCCTCCGTGAGTCGGGCATCGTTGAATGCACCGGTGCGCATGAGGTCGCGAAGCGGCGGCTCGCCGGGTACGGTCCAGCGGTCTCGCTTCGACTTCTCGGCTTTTTCCTCGCTGTTGCCGCCGGCACACGCACTCGACAGCGCGAACAACACCATCAGCAGTGACGCGCTGGCCCGCACGTGCGCGCACTCAGGCACCGGCGCGCTTGATCTCGTACAGGCGTTCCTTGGCCAGACGGCGACCGGTCGGCGTAGCGGCGAGTCCGCCGCCAGCCGTCTCGCGATAGCGCACGTCCATGTTCTTGCCGATCTCACCCATGGTGTCGATGACTTCGTCGGCCGGGATCGCGAATTCAATGCCGGCCATCGCCATTTCGATGGCCGCCATGGCAATCGCCGCACCCGTGGCGTTGCGAAACACACAGGGGAGCTCGACGAGCCCGCCGAGGGGGTCGCACACGAGCCCAAGCGTCCCCTGCTGCGCGAGCGCTGTGGCGTGCCCAACCTGTCGAGGGGAACCACCCAGCATCTCCACAGCTGCGCCAGCAGCCATACCCGCCGCCGCGCCTGTTTCGGCCTGACAGCCGCCCTCTGCCCCTGACAACGAGGCGCGCTCAGCCACGACAGCGCCGATCAGCCCTGCGGTGGCCAAGGCGTCAATCACGCGCTCATCATCGATGCCGCGCGCTTTCGCGATGCCGGTGAGCACGGCTGGCAGTACACCAGCACCACCAGCGGTCGGAGCGGCGACGATCACGCCCATCGCCGCGTTCACTTCCTGCACGGCGATGGCGCGCGCCAGCACATCGCGGAAGGGAGTGTCGGCGAGGGGACCATCGGGACCCGTGCGAAGCTTGGCGGCATCACCACCCACCAGACCTGACGACGACTTGAGATCACCGATCATGCCGCGATCGATGGCCTCACGCATCACGACCAGCGCCCGCCGCAGCGCATCACGAATACTCTCCACCGTGCGCCCCTGGTCTTTCGCTTCCGCTTCGAGGGCGACCTGCGAGAGTGTCACACCGCGCGCTTCCGCGTCGCGAATGGCATCAGCCAGCGCTCGATACATCAGGCACTCACCTTGTCGAGACGGAACGCCCACTTTACCCAGCCGAGCGCACGGATAGCATCACGCACAGATTCGTCGGGCGGCTCATCCACTTCGATGACCATGAACGCGTCGCCGCCGCGTTCCTTCCGCGAGAGCTTGAGCGTGGCAATGTTGCAGTTGGCCTCAGCAAGAATGCCGGCGATGCGCGCCACGGATCCCTTCACATCTTCGGCCACCAGCACGATGGTGTGGAGGTTTCCGGGAATGTCCACCGGATAGCCGTCGATCTCGGTGACAAGCACGCGGCCGGCACCGAGCGACGCACCAACCATCTGCGCCGTGCGATCGCCGCGCTCGAGCGTGATGCGTACGGTGTTGGGGTGGGCATCATCGCCCAGCGATGTCTTCTCGAAGTGGTAGTCGAGTCCTTCGTGCTCCATGATGTCGAGCGCCGTGCGCAAGCGCTCATCGTCGGGACGGAACCCCATCAAGCCGCCAACGATGGCCTTGTCGGTGCCGTGTCCCTCACCGGTTCGGGCAAACGAGCCGTGCAGTTCAATGCGCGCCTTTTCAGGTGTTGCGCCAACCAGGCAGCGCGCGAGGAGACCGAGGCGACAGGCGCCAGCCGTATGTGAGCTGCTCGGTCCCACCATGACGGGACCGATGATGTCGAGAAGAGAGACCATGGGAGGAATGTACCTGCCGGTGGTGCTATTGGCCCGTGAGCATCGGCGCGAGATATGTCCCCGTATGACTCTCCTTCACCCGTGCGACCGCTTCCGGCGTGCCTTGGGCCACGATAGAACCGCCGCGCACGCCGCCCTCAGGCCCGAGATCCACGATCCAGTCGGCGGTCTTGATCACATCGAGATTGTGCTCGATCACCAGCACCGTGTTCCCGCGCTCAACGAGCTTATGTAGCACACCCAGCAGCACCCGCACATCTTCGAAGTGTAAGCCCGTGGTCGGCTCGTCGAGTATGTACAGGGTGCGACCTGTATCACGTTTCGAGAGCTCGGTGGCCAGCTTCACGCGCTGGGCCTCACCGCCAGAGAGCGTAGTGGCGCTCTGTCCCAGATGGATGTATCCCAAGCCCACGTCGCGCAGGGTCTCGAGCTTCTGCAGAATGCGTGGCTGATTCTCGAACACCGCGCACGCTTCCTCAACCGTGAGATCGAGAATCTCGGCGATGCTGCGTCCGCGGAAGTGCACCTCGAGCGTCTCACGATTAAATCGCTTTCCCTTGCAGACATCGCAGGACACGAACACATCGGGCAAGAAGTGCATCTCGATCTTCACGAGCCCGTCACCCTGACAGCTCTCGCACCGTCCGCCCTTGACGTTGAACGAGAAGCGACCGGGGCCGTACCCGCGGATCTTCGATTCGGGTAGCTCAGCGAACAGCTCACGCACGGGTGTGAAGATGCCCGTATACGTGGCCGGATTGGAGCGCGGCGTGCGACCGATCGGACTTTGGTCGATGTCGATAATCTTGTCGAGATGCTCCAAACCGGTAATACGCGTGTGCGCGCCCGGTAGAACGCGCGCCCTGAAGAAGTGACGCGACAGGGTGCGCTGCAGAATATCGGTCACGAGCGTGGACTTGCCCGAGCCAGATACGCCTGTCACCGCGACAAACAGTCCGAGTGGAAACTCGGCCGTGACATCGCGCAAATTGTGTTCGCGTGCACCATGCACCGTAAGCATACGCGCCACATCACGCGGTCGACGATGCAGCGGCACATCGATGCGGCGCGTGCCGCGCAGATACTGCCCCGTGATCGACGCCGGTGTATTCATCACGTCCTCAACGGATCCGGCCGCGATGACTTCACCGCCGTGCTTGCCGGCGCCGGGACCGAGATCGATCAGGTAGTCGGCATCACGGATCGTCTCTTCGTCGTGTTCGACCACGATGACCGTATTGCCGAGGTCTCGCAGCTGTTTGAGCGTGGAGAGCAAACGACCGTTGTCGCGCTGGTGCAGGCCGATGCTGGGCTCGTCGAGGATGTACAACACGCCGACGAGGCGCGAACCGATCTGCGTGGCCAACCGGATACGTTGTGCTTCGCCGCCGGACAGCGATTCCGCGCTGCGATTGAGCGTGAGATAATCGAGACCGACATCCACCAGAAAGCGCAGCCGCTCGCGTACTTCCTTGAGGATCGGACCAGCAATGCCGGGATCGAGGCCGGGATGTCCGGCGCTGCGCACGGGCACCGTCTCGAAGAACGCGAGCGAATCCACCACGCTGCGCTCAACAACCTGACCGATGTTGAGACCATGCACGGTGACCGCCAGCGACTCGGGGCGCAGCCGACGGCCTGCGCATGCCGAACACGGTCCGGCCACCATGAACGATTCGAGATCGAGCCGCACACCATCGGAGCTGCTCTCGTCGTAGCGGCGCTGCACCTGCGCGACGATACCTTCCCAGGTACTCTCGGCGGCGGCCTTGGCGGCGGTTTTGGCGGCCGTTTTGGCGGCCGTGCCCTTTACCGCTTTCTTGACCGCCTGGCGTGCACGTGGCGGCGCGTCACCAACACCGTGCAGCAGTTGCTGACGCACCTTCGCCGGGATCTGCCCCCACGGCTTGTTGAGATCGAAGCCCAACTGCTTGGCGAGTCCGGGAAGAATCACCTTGCGCATGTAGCCGTCGGGTTCGCCCCACGGAAGCACGACGCCTTCGAGAATCGAGATGCTCGGATCGCCAAGGATGAGATCTTCGCTCACGGTGCGCGTGGTGCCCAATCCGCTGCACATCTCGCACGCACCGAAAGGCGAGTTGAACGAGAAGTGACGCGGCTCGAGCTCGGGCATGGAGATCCCGCAAGCGGCGCAGCCGTAGCGTTCCGAAAACATCTCGGTGACTGGCTCCGAGCCGTCGTAGCGCACGACTTCGGCCAGGCCTTCGGCCAGTCGCAGTGCCGTTTCCACCGAGTCGGTGATGCGACCACGATCTTCAGTGCGAACCACCAGGCGATCAACGACCACGGACACCGAGTGATTCAGACGGCGGTTGAGCTTGGGCGGATCGGCGAGCTCGATGAGTTCACCATCGACCACCGCCCGTACGAATCCCTGCTTCCGCGCGTCTTCGAACAGGTCTTTGAACTCACCCTTTCGCTGCTGCACCAGCGGCGCGCGGATTTCGAGACGCGTGCCGTCCGGCCAGGCGAGTACCATCTCGGCGATCTGCGTCGGGCTCTGTCGCTGCACCGCACGTCCGCAATTCGGACAATGCGGCGTACCGGTGCGGGCGTAGAGCAAACGCAGATAGTCGTATACTTCGGTGACCGTACCCACGGTGGAACGCGGATTATGGCCGGCCGACTTCTGCTCGATCGAGATGGCGGGCGAAAGCCCCTCGATGGCGTCGACGTCGGGCTTCTCCATGAGGCCCAGGAACTGTCGTGCATACGCCGAGAGCGATTCGACATATCGTCGTTGCCCTTCGGCGTAGATCGTATCGAATGCGAGCGACGATTTCCCCGAGCCCGACAAGCCGGTCACGACCGTCAGCTTGTCGCGCGGTATGGTGACGCTGATGTTGCGCAGGTTATGCTCGCGGGCACCACGCACCACGAGCGCATCGGAGGGACGGACCGGTTCGGGCATAGTCACTGAAGGTGCGAGGACCAGACGGGCAAGACAACCCCGCCACCGTGCGAATCGGAGCCAGTGCCGAAACGCTGGAGTGGTCCGGAACGCGCGCCACCGCGAAGAAGTTGCGTCGGGGTGCCGCTCGGTCGTCCTGCGGGCATGATCGAGATCAATTCGCTCGGCAAGCGTTATGGGTCGTTCACGGCCGTCCGCTCCCTGGACTTGGTGGTGCCAGCTGGAGAACTCTTCGGGTTTCTGGGACCGAACGGGGCCGGCAAGACGACCACCATGCGCATGATCGCCGGAATCCTGCAGCCCACCGCTGGCACGATCCGGATCGCGGGCCACGACCTCCGCGTGAACCCACTGGCGGCCAAACGGGCGCTGGGGTTCATCCCCGACCGGCCGTTCATCTACGAGAAGCTTACCGGCATCGAGTTCCTGCGCTTTAGCGCGGGCCTGTACGGTGAGCAGGGCCCAGCGGTCGAGAAGCGGGGACAGGAGCTATTGGCCCTCTTCGATCTCGAGGCGTGGCGCGATGAACTGGTGGAGAGCTACAGCCACGGCATGCGCCAAAAGCTGATCATCGCCAGCGCCTTCGTGCACCGGCCGGCGGTGATCGTGGTAGACGAACCGATGGTGGGGCTTGATCCCAAATCGTCGAAAATTCTCAAGGACCTATTCCGTGAATACACGCGCCGAGGACACACGGTCATGATGTCCACGCACACGCTGGAGATCGCCGAAGGCATGTGCGACCGCATCGGCATCATGCAGCGTGGAGAGCTGGTGGCCTGCGGCACCATGGAGGAGTTGCGGCGCACGTCGGGCCACGATGATGCGCTCGAAGACATCTTTTTGCGACTCACTGGCGATCATGTGGCCCGTGAGCTGATCGAGGTGCTGGATGCCTGAGGTGATAGTGCCAGTGGCACCGCTGGCCCTTGCGCCGTTGCCGGTCACCACGGCGTGGCAACTGCTGGCGCCCAAGTGGCAGATGGCACGGCACCGCATGGGTCGCCACGAGAAGGGCGACTTCCGTCGCCTGCTCGTGGTGAGCGCACTCGGCGCGCTCTTCTGGCTCGCCGCCTTCGCGATTTCGCTCAAATTGCTGCGCTACTTCCGCGGAGCCGAAGACATCGGCGCGCTGTTGGCTGCGAAGCTGCTGTCCATGATCCTGTTGTCGTTCGGCTCGATCCTCATGTTGTCGAACACGATTGCCGCCCTGTCGAACTTTTTTCTCGCGCGCGATTTGGATCAACTCGCGGCTGCGCCGATTCGCGCCGGCGCCTTGTATCGCGCGCGCCTGCTGGAAACCGCGCTGCATTCGAGCTGGATGGTGGCCCTGCTGCTGATCCCGCTCGTGGCGGCCTACGGCGTGGCGTACAAGGCGAACGCGTCGTTCATCCCCTTCGCGCTCTCCGTGCTGGCGCCATTCCTGCTCATCCCTGCGGCGGCGGGATCGACCGTCACGCTGCTCTTGGTCAACCTGTTCCCGGCGCGCCGCACCCGCGATCTGCTCAGTGTCATCACCGCGATGGCCGTGTGCGGCCTCGTGTTGCTCTTCCGCGCCGCACGGCCAGAACAGCTGGCGCGACCGGAAGGCTTTCAGACCTTCGTGCAGTTCATCGCCGCGCTCGATACGCCGTCGTCTCCGTGGCTGCCGAGTGAGTGGGTTGCCGAATCGATCGTGAAGTTCCTCGACGGCCGAAGTGTGTGGTCCCCGATGCTGCGCCTATGGAGCGTCGCGTGCGTATTGATGCTGGTCGGGCAGACGCTGCACGCCCGTGGGTGGCATCGCGCGTACAGCATGGCCCAGGAAGGCGCCAATCAACGCGCACGTCAGCGCATCGGGCGTCCGCTGCTGGACCGGATGCTGTCGTTTCTCGGGACCACGCGGCGCGAGTTGGTGCTCAAGGAGCTCCGCGTATTCATGCGCGACAGCACACAGTGGTCGCAGCTGGTGATGCTCGCCGTGTTGTTGGTCGTGTACGTGGCGAATGTTCGATACTTGCCGTTGTCCGGCGCTGGCATGACGGAACTTCTGCGCAACGTGATTCCCTTCTTGAATCTGGCGCTGGCCGGGTTTGTGCTCGCGTCGATCGCCGCGCGATTCGTGTTCCCGAGTGTCAGTCTCGAAGGGCGCGCGCTCTGGCTGCTGCGTTCGAGCCCGCTCCGCATGTCGGATCTGCTGTGGGCAAAGTTCTGGGTAGGCGCAGTACCACTGCTGTTCCTGGCGCTGGTGCTCGTGGGATGCACCAACCTGATGCTCGGCGTGCGACCGTTTGTGCATATCGTATCACTGACCGCGATTACGGCGCTGGTGTTCCCGCTCACGGCATTGGCGTTGAGCTACGGCACGTTCTATCCGCAGTTCGACACCGAAAATGCGGCGCAGATTCCGACGTCCTTCGGCGGACTGCTATTCATGATGACGGCCATCGTGTTGATCGGCGCGATCGCCTACCTCACTGGTCGTCCGGCGGCGCGGTTCGTGGTGGCGGCGCATTTTGGATGGGCGCGCACACCCGCGGACATGATACTACCGTTCGCCGTCGCGGCCACGGCCTGCATCGCGGCGACCGCCGCCCCGCTGATGATGGCCCGACGTCGGCTGGACGCGATCGAACGGGCCTAGGCGACGTGGTTGTTCGGCGACCCTCGGTCCATCTGATCCGAGACTACTGCAACCGCTGGAACACGGAAACGGCGGATCGCACGGAAGGGCACTGATCCGCGAACGACGCGATGAAACAATGTTCATCATCGCTGTTTGCGTATCAAGGCGGTTCCGCGAACTCCGTTCTTTCCCGTGTGTCAGCCGTTATCGATCGTTCAACAGGCGCCGATCGGTTTTGTTTTTGGGGGTGCCCAATCGCTAAGTTCTTGCGCGATGGCCAAACGACGCCCTGCCCCGATCGACCTCACAGTCGCACCCGAAGCCGCCACGGTTTTTCGTCGTCGGCTGCACGCCTGGTTCAAGAAGCACTCCCGTGACCTACCATGGCGACAGACACGGGATCCGTACCGGATCCTCGTGTCCGAGCTGATGCTTCAGCAGACGCAGGTGTCGCGGGTGCTCGATTTCTACCGGCGATTCCTCGACCGATTCCCCGATCTGTATACGCTGGCCGACGCGCGTCCGAAGAAAGTCATGGACGCGTGGGAGGGTCTCGGCTACTACGCGCGCGCGCGGAACCTGCATGCGCTGGCGAAGCAGGTCACGTCCGAGCAGGATGGCGTTATTCCGAGTGAACCGATCGCGCTGCGCGAGTTGCCCGGTGTGGGGGCCTACACGGCGGGCGCAGTCGCGTCCTTCGCCTACGAGAAGCGTGCGGCGCTGGTGGACACCAACGTGGCCCGGGTGCTGCAGCGCGTGTTCGCGCCGCACCTGCATCCAAAATCGGGACCGGGACTGAAGCAGTTGTGGCTGATCGCCGAGGAGCTGCTACCGCGCACCGGTAAGACCACGTGGACGCACAATCAGGCATTGATGGAACTTGGGGCACTGGTGTGCACCGCTCGCGTGCCGCGCTGCGGGATATGCCCCGTACAGGCGGGCTGCGCGACGTTCCCGTTGTTGGTGGCGGCCGAACGCGAGGCCGCGCACGGCGAGGGCCAAAACGCCACTGCGCCGCTTCCCCCGAAGGGCAAGCGGCGCAGTGTCCGTACGAAAGCGCCGATTAAGAAATCGACAACGAGCGGATCACGCGAGTAAGCATGGTGCGGATTGGTGCGACCTGAAGTTCGGTGAGCCCACGGCTGCGCACGAGCGCGTCGAGTTCGTTGATCAGTGCCTCGAGCTGATTCATCGCGGCGGTGGCGTTGCCCCGGCGGATGGAATTCGCGGCCGCATTGAGTTTCGCCTTGAGCGAGTTCAACACGCCCTGGTTCACGCGACCGGTGCCGGCCAGTGCATCGACCATGGTGGTCGTGACGTCGAGCGCCTGCGCCGGTGAGAGCACCGTGGCCGTGGTCGTCACTGTGTCGGCAAGACCGCGAATGTCGGTGGCGATCAGACGTACCGTGAACGTGCCCGACGTGGTATACACATGCGACGTAGTCACACCCGTGGCCGTCGCGCCGTCACCGAAGCTCCAGGCGAAGGTCAGCGCATCGCCATCCGGATCGGTGGACGCCGACGCCGACATGGCGACCGATTCGTCTTCGAGGGAATTGAACGGTCCGTTCACCGCAGCGACCGGCGGCTTCGTGTTGCTCTCGAGTGCGATCTCGATGTCGTTGCGCAGCAGGCTCAAGAGATCGTAGCCGCTCAGTGCTTCGACGGAGTCGACCGTGGTCTTGTACGTCGTCCACGCGACGTTGCGGATACCCGCCACGTTGGGCATCACCACGGCCACGATTTCCGCTGCGTCGAGCGACGTGACATTGGCGAGTCCCTGATTACGAGGCAGAATCACCGCGACTTTCCAGACGAACTCGGGGATCACGATCTTGCCTTCGTTCTTCACCGTGCCTTTGTTGCCGGCGACACCGGCTACGATGAACACTTCCTTGTTGCTGTTCTGCGCCCGCGCGCCGAGATCGTTCTCCAACGCCGCCCACGGACCCTGATTGTTGTCAGCGGCCTGTGGGATGATGTTGCTGAAGTAGAAGGTACGAGCGTTGTCGAGGGCGCCGGTGGTCCGGTCGAACGACCGCGCGAGGTGACCGCGATCGATGCCATAGCCCGCTATCGCGCCGGCACCGGTATAGTCGGCGGTGGTGTAGCGCGGATAGTCGGCCGGTAGCGCAGGATCGTAGGTGAAGCAGTCGCAGCGATCGAACGAGCCGATGTGCGTCGCTTCGAGGTTGTAGGCCACCCAGTTGGGCGTGTTGCGCGCCTTGCTGTATGACGCGGCATACTGCGGTCGCTCGATGATGAAATCATCGGCCGGCGTGCCATCAAACGGAGTACCGAACTCCGTGTTGTTTCCGTAGGCCGCCGTGTTGCCGGCCGTGGCCACATCGATCGGCAGCGCGTACGTGCCGCTCGACAGTCCATCGGCGGTCGTGGCGCGGAGTACGGCGGTACCCGCCGCCAGACCGGTGATCACACCGCTGGCATCGATGCTGGCGATGGCCGGCGTGACGCTACTCCAGAGGATCGTGCCGGGCACGGCCACACCAAGGCGCGACGCGTTGGCGAAGATCTGATCCTGAAATCCGACCGGGAGCGCTGGGTCCGACGGGGTGCGACCGGAGAAGCCGAACGTCGTGCGCAGCACGCCTGGCGTACGTCCGTTGCATCCGCCGAAATTCTCGACGGCCACACTCCACGTGTTGGCGAATGAGCGCTGCAAGGAGTTCCCACTGCCCGGTGCCGGATCTTCCGAGGCGACGATGTTAGTCGAGATGGTACCCGCAGCCGCACCGTCGGTGGCCGTGAACACGCCTTCGTACGACAGGAATTCGACCACTGTACCTTGTGCATTCACGAGCGCGACGCCATCCGGCGACCCGTTCTGAATACCGTCTTGCGGGTACTCGAAATACAACACGCCACGGCCGGTGCAGGTCGAGGCCACCACACCACTCAGCACACGCGTGTTGTAAACCGCACCGCCATTGCCGTTGTACAACAGCAGCTGCCAGCCGGTCAGATCAGTACTGGCCGGTGCTTCGATTTCGATGGCTTCGCCGACGTCGGTACCGGCGTTGTCGTAGTGGATCTCGCTGATACGCACGGATGGCAGCGACGCCGCTTCGGTCACCGTGAGCGCGGCGGTTCCCAGCACGCCATTTGCGGCCGTGGCCGAGATTGTCGTGGAGCCGATGTCGAGCGCCGTGGCCACCCCGGTGGGGCCGATGCTGGCGACCAACGGCGCGCTGGTGCTCCAGGTGATCGCGGGATTGGAAACGACCAGATTGTTCGCGTCGGTGGCCACCACGGTAAAGGTTCGCGTACCACCGATGGGGACGGAGGTGGTCGCTGGCGTGACCACGATCGTGGCGATCGGGCCGACTACGGGGCCGGCGCTGCAGGTGACGGCCGCGGTCGCGCTGTTGCGCGGGGCGGGCGTGCCGGTTGCAAAGTCGACGGCGTTGTTGCGTGTCCAGGCGCAGCCGTTGGCACCGCGCAAAACGGCCAATGTATTCGACGGCGCCGGCGTATTGTCGCCTGCCGGGCAGCTGGAGGCGCCATAGCCGACTCGATCCACCACGTCGGCGCCGTCCGGACAGGTGCCGGACTGTGCGGTGAGGCTGGATGCGAGAATGACCTTTCCAGCCGTACCGCTCATCGCGATGAGTCCCGTCGCATTCGGCGTCGGCAAGTTGATCGTACCACCGGTGCCCGCCGCTTGCTGCACCAAGAAGTAGCCGCCCGCCGGGATCGTGCCGGTCAACGCGGTCACGCCCCACGTGGTCCCGCTCGACGACGCGTACTGCACACTCCACCCAGCAACGCTCACCGACGTCGTGCCCGCGTTGTGCAGCTCGATAAAGTCGTTCCGATACGTCGCGCCGGAATTACCGCCGCCGCCATAGATCTGGCTGATCACGACCGCCGGTCGCGTGGCGGTCACCGAGAAGCGCGGCGCGACAGGCGCCGCCGTGTCGGGCGTAACGACGTCAGCGCTGGAACACGCCGACGCTACATAGGCCAGCGCGAACAGCGCGGCGCGGGAAAGGCGAGAGCGCATGTGTACCGGTGAGGAAGTGCGAATGTAGAAGTAGAGCCATATGGTAGCTGTGCAACAGTTTCTTCGAAAGGAAGAAAAAAGCGACGTGACGGTGATGTTACCCGTCACGTCGCTGAGCGCGTCAAACGCATAGAAAGCATAAACTTACATGTTGCCATGATAACATAAACAACGCTTCATGCGACCAAAAAGTGACGACGTATTTGCCGTGGTCACGTACGCTCTGACGCCAAGCGCCAGGCCGCTTCGGTCACGCCGCCGCCAGCTGATCACCACACCCACTGCAGAATCGCGACCCCACCAAGTCGACACTGGTGCCGCAGCTGGCGCAGGCGCCGGGGAGATAGCGTCCGCAACTCGAGCAGTAGGTCGCATCGGGCTCCGGACGCGGCCCACAGACGCCGCAGGAGCGCTGATTGTCGCGCGCCCGACGAATCGCCGCTTCCACCGGATCGGCGGCGTCGGCCGAGCTCAGCACCGCCGCCGCGACCGGCCGAAAGACGGCTCCGGCGGCTTCTCCAGCCGCCGACGCCTCGCGCGCATCGGACGCGCGTAACTCAGCCAACGCTTCGCGAGTGTAGCGCGTTTTGAGCTCCGCGTAGTCGCTGTCCGACAGCTTTCCCGTCTCGCGGTCGAATTCGATTTCGCGAAGCGCGGCCACGGCACCGTCAAGCTGCTCGTCATCGCGACCGGACCGCTTGGCGCGCGCGCGTTTCACTCGCGCGGCTTCCGTGGCCGCCCGCTTGTCATCGTCCGCCCGCACTTCAGCCTCGCCGCTCAGGAGCGGCGAGAGCACCAACGTGAGCGCGCCGAGCGCCAGCACCGTGCCCAATACCAGCGGAACGGCACCTTCCGGCATGGCCACGAGCGTCATCAGCGCTCCTCCCGCAGTGCGGCCTGGAGGCGCTCCAATTCATCGGGGGTGGCATCGACCGAGGTGTCAAGCTTCACTGGTTGCGAGGCACGCTTCGCCGCGGCCACGTCGGCGTTTCGACGCCAGCCACGCAGCAACGCGCCAATCGCGACCGCACCGAGGGCGATTGCCGCGAACGGCGCAAACCACGCCAGCAGGTTGAACCCCTGCTTGCGAGGCTGCATCAGAATGAAATCGCCGTACGTCTGCGTCATCGCCGCCATGATTTCGTCGGCACTGTACCCACCGTCAACCAGTCGCTGAATGTCGCCGTGCACGGCCGGCGAGATCCCGCAGTTGAAGTCCGTGGTCCGGCAGGTGTAGATGTCGAGCGTACACGGACATGGACAGGCGAGATTGCGCTCGAACGCTTCGAGCTGTTTCTCGTCCATCTGCTTCACCGCATTCGGCTTCGCCGGTCGAACCACCGGCTTGTACGAATCCGACGTCATCTCCTCGCCGCCGGGCGCCGTCGCCGCCTGCGGAGTCGCGGCGTCCTGTGCCCAGCCCGTGCGCGTCAGCAACAGCGATCCCGCCGCCACCACTGCGACCGCACCTGCACGGGAGAGGAACAGTCGGCGGCTCGAGGACAGCATATCAGGCGGCGACTTCTCTGACATCATCACGCGCCCGCCCCGACCAGGGTCATGGTCGACTCCGACGGTAGCTCCGCCACGTAGCCACCTTCACGCTCAGCGCGCACCGCCTGCGGCCACATCACGATCAGCCCACCGAACGCCATGATGATGCCGCCAAACCACACCCACCACACGAGCGGGTTGAAGTTGATGTGAATCGCCGCCGTTTCGCGGTCGACCGCGCCGGTGAACACGAGATAGACATCCTGCTTCGGCGATTCGAGAATGCCCACTTCGGTGGACGGTTCAAAGGTCGGCTCGCCGGCCGCGTTCACGTGCTGCCGTTTTTCGCTCGACAGAATGCCCATGTTCTTGCCGTCGCGCGTCACGTTGAACGACGCCGCCACGACCCGACGATTGAGCTGTTCAAACGATGAGATGCCCTGGCTCGTGAACACCCACTCGCTGCCATAGGCATCCTTCGCCTTCACCGACTCGCCGGCTTTGAGCGTGGCGGTGAGATCCTTCTTGAACATCAGCCCGGCGAACGCGCAGAACAAAATGACGACACCGAAGTGCACGATGTAGCCGCCATACCGACGACGGTTGCGGCCCACCAGTCGCATGGAGGCGCTGAACAGCCCCTCACCGTACATCCGGCGACGGGCGCCGATGCCCTTCACGAACTCCTGTACGATCGTACCGATCACGAAACCAGCCAGCAGGTATGACACCAGCGCATACATCTGTCGCATGCCCATGGCGAACAGCACCGTGAACGTGACGACGCCGGAAATCACCGGCCAGGTGAACTGGCGCTTGAGATTCGACGTGGAGGCACGCCGCCAGGCAATGAGTGGTCCGATGCCGGTGAGCGCCAACAGCAGCAACCCGAGTGGGCCGTTCACCGCGTTGAAGAACGGCGGCCCGACCGTGATCTTGTCGCCCTTGACCCACTCGCTGAGGATCGGGAACAACACGCCCCAGAGCGTGGCGAAACAGATGCCGATGAGCACCAGGTTGTTGTACAGAAACGCCGCCTCGCGGCTCACCATACTTTCGAGCTCGGCGTTCGCCTGCAAATCGTTCAGGCGCGTGGACACCAAGTATGCCGTGGCGACCGCCGCCACGATGAGAAAGCCCAGGAACCAGTCGCCCACCGGTGACTGCGCAAACGCGTGGACGCTCTCGATAATGCCGCTGCGCGTGATGAACGTGCCGAGGATCGTGAGCAGGAACGACATCGCCACCAGCGTCACATTCCACTTGCGCAGCATCCCGCGCTTTTCCTGAATCATGATGCTGTGCAGGAACGCGGTGATCGTGAGCCACGGCAAAAACGACGAGTTCTCGACGGCGTCCCAGGCCCAGTAGCCGGCCCAGCCGAGTTCCACGTACGCCCACCACATCCCGAGCACGATGCCGATGGTCAGAAAGAACCAGGACAACAGCGCCCAGCGACGGACCGCACCCAGCCACTGCGCGTCGAGCTGTCGAGTGACGAGTGCGCCGATAGCGAATGCGAATGGGATCGCCGTACCAACCAATCCCAGATAGAGCATCGGGGGATGGATCGCCATACCCGGATTCTGCAGCTGTGGATTCATGCCGCGGCCTTCGGGCGGAACCCAATCAAGCCGTTCGTACGGATTGGCACCGAAGCACATCGTCATCAGGAAGAACAGGCAAATGATGCCTAGCGTGCCGGTGACGTACGGCATCATGGCGCGATTCGCTTTTCGGTTCGTGAAAACCGCGATCGCCGAATACGTGGTCAGGATCAGCGCCCAGAAGAGCATCGATCCGGACTGTCCCGCCCAGAAGGCGGTGAACGTATAGATCTTGGGAAGGTTTGAGCTCGTATACGAGGCTACGAACTTGATCGAGAAGTCGTGCAGGAAGAGCGCAGTCCAGAGTCCGATGGACGCGATCAGGGTGAATCCGAACGTCGCGTAGAGCGCCCGCTCACCACTCTTTACTAAATCGGGGCGCCCCTGCAGGCCCCCGGAGAACGACACGGTGGTCGTCCAGGCCGCCATCAGCAGGGCGACCCAGAGCGACAGCTCACCTACGAGAATCATGTTGCCTCGCGCTTTCGCGCAGGCGCGCAACAGCTAGGCGCGCGGGGTTGCCGGCATGCCCTGCTTGTAGCCGGGCGTGTCTTTGTACTTCTCGGGAGCGTTCTCATAGCGCGACGCGCACTTGGCCAACAGCGTGGTGGCCTGGAAGGTACCGCTGGCGTCGAGTCGGCCTTCGACCACGACATCGACCCCATCGGTGAACGTGTCAGGCGCAATGCCACGGTACTGTACGTCGTACGTCTTGGTGCCGTCGGTCATCTTGAAGGTGAGCGAGCGGCCCGACGGCTCACGCACGATGGTGCCGCTGACCACGCGGGCCCCGACCTTGACGCCGGTATTCACGAAGCGCGGGTTTTCCGACACTTTGCTCGCCAGCTCACCCGGCGTGAGGTAGTAGGTGGCCGTCTCGTCGATCGAGCTGGCCATCAGGTAGCCGGCGGTGCCCAAGACCAGCACGCCGCCAAACAAGAATTTATTTCGAGCTTTCACGGGACCCGTCCTCGTCGTCCGGATGGTGTATCTACAAGATAGCGGTGGGACGGTCAGGCGTCACCCATATGGTGAGGTGTCACCCATCCAGTGAATGGTGGAGGGAACGTCAAGGTGCCCGATCGGTATCGCGGGCCCACGCCAGTGCCCCGCGGACCGCGCGCCGCCATCCCGTGTATCCGGCGGTCGCTGTTGCGTCACCGGATGGGGTGAACCGCGTAAAACGCCGCCCGGCCAGAAACTCGTCACCGTTCGCCCAGAGCCCCGCGGCCAAACCGGCCAGCCCCGCCGCGCCCATAGCCGTGGTTTCCACGACGTCCGGGCGCTCCACCGGCACTCCAAGCACGTCGGCCTGGAACTGCATGAGCCAGTTGTTGGCGGTGGCGCCGCCGTCCACCCGCAGCCGATCGAACGGCACACCACCCTGAGTACGCATATCACCCAGTACATCGTTGGTGGCGTAGGCCATCGCCTCGAGTGCGGCGCGGGCGAAGTGCGCGCGGGTGGTCCCGCGCGTGAGCCCGACGATCGTGCCTCGGGCATTGGGCTCCCAGTCGGGAGCGCCCAGTCCTACCAGTGCCGGCACGAAGTACACCCCGTCATTGCTCGCCAGCGAGCGCGCCAGCCCCTCGGTCTCGCTGCTGGTCGCAATGATACCCAGTCCGTCGCGAAGCCACTGCACCGCAGCGCCGGCAATGAAAATGGAGGCCTCGAGCGCGTACACCGGCGCGCCGCGCTCATCACAGGCAATCGTGGTCAGCAGACCGGTGGCGCTCTGCGGACGCACCCTGCCCGTGTTGAGCAGGAGGAAGGCGCCGGTGCCGTATGTATTCTTGCCACTGCCGGTGTGCCAGCCGCCCTGTCCGAAGAGGGCCGCCTGCTGATCGCCCGCGATGCCCATGATGGGAATCTCGTGACCAAGCACCGATGAAATGGCGGTGCCAAGCAGGCCGCTCGAAGGCACGATCTGCGGTAGCATGTCGGCGGGGACGTCAAACAAGGCGCACAGCTCGGGCGACCACGCATGCGTATTCAGATCGTACAGCATCGTGCGCGATGCATTCGTATGATCGGTCACATGCGAGGCGCCGCCGGTGAGATGCCACACCAACCAGCTGTCGATCGTACCCGCGGCGAGTTCACCGCGCGCCGCGCGCTCGCGCAGTCCCGGTTGCCGCAGTACCCATTCGAGCTTGGTGGCGCTGAAGTACGGGTCGGTGACGAGTCCCGTTTTGTCGGCGATCATCTTCGCCTGCGGAGCCAGCTCGAGACAGCGATCGGCAGTGCGACGATCCTGCCACACGATGGCCCGATGCACGGCGCGTCCCGTGGCGCGCTCCCAGACGACGATCGTTTCGCGCTGATTCGTGATGCCGATGGCGATGGGGACCACTCCGGCAACGGCGATCGCCTCACGGGCGGCCGCGACGCTGCGGTCGAGAATCTCGTGCGCGTCGTGTTCCACCCACCCCGGCGTCGGATAGTGTTGCGTGATTTCGCGGTACGCACGCCCGAGGATTTGTCCGTTGTGTCCGATCACAAGACAGGTCGTGCCGGTGGTACCCTGATCGATGGCGAGAACGCACGTCATACGGCGGTGACTCCGGAAAAGGGCGGCTTTACAAAGCCGCGATCGGTGAGGTATCCGCTGACCAGCTCGTGCGGCGTGACGTCGAACGCGGGGTTCCATACCCGCGCACCAACGGGAAGGTCGCCCAGCTCATCGGCGGGTCGATGTTCGATCTCGATGTCGGCGCCGGTTCGCGTGGCCGGATCGATCGTACTCCACGGTGCGGCCACGTAAAACGGAATGCCATGGGCTCGCGCGGCGAGCGCCACACCGTAGGTACCGACCTTATTGGCGACATCGCCGTTGGCCGTGATCCGGTCGGCGCCGACGATGACCAGGTCGACAGCGCCGCTCCGCAGCAACGAAGCCGCCGCCCCATCGGGAAGCACGGTGACCGGAATACCGGCGCGTTGCAGTTCCCACGCCGTCAGTCGGGCACCCTGACGAAGCGGGCGCGTTTCATTGGCGTACACGTGCACCCGGCGCCCCTCACGATGCGCCAGGTATACCGGCGCCAAGGCGGTTCCGATGCCGGCGGTGGCCAGCGAGCCGGCGTTGCAGTGGGTGAGCACCCGCGCCCCGTCGGGAAGAATCGCCAGACCGAATCGACCGATCGCGTCGCACATGGCGACGTCCTCGGCGCGGATCGCTTCGGCCTCGGCCCGCAATACGGCCAGCAGCGTGTCATCGCCCTCGGCCGCCGCGGCGGCCAGTACGCGCCGCACGGCCCACGAGAGATTCACGGCGGTAGGGCGCGCCGCGATGAGTCGTTCGGCGTAGCGCGCCAAGAGCTCCCGCGCGCGAAGAGCACCGCCGTTGCTCTCGTGTTCGAGGGCCACCACCAGACCGATTGCCGCCGCCACACCGATCGCGGGTGCGCCGCGCACCGCCAGGGTGCGGATCGCATCGATCACCTCGTCCAGCGTGACGAGGTCCCGAATCACTTCGGCGCCAGGGAGGTGCCGTTGATCGAGAATGCGGAGGGCGCGATGGTCAGGAGACCATCCGACGACGAGAAGGGGAAGCACGGGCCAAACGTAGCAGACCGGAGCGTCGACGGCAGCGTCCCGTGTAGATTTCGCGTTCGCCGCCTTCCCCCCCGTCGCGCCCCCGTACGCCATGTCCTATCAGTTCCTGACCTTCGACGTCTCCGATCGGATCGCTACGATCACGGTCAACCGTCCGGACAAGCTGAATGCCCTCAACGATGCCACGATCGCTGAACTCGGCCTCGCTATCGATGAAGCCAACGCGCGCGACGACGTGGGCGCGGTGTTGCTCACCGGCGCCGGCCGGGCGTTCGTGGCGGGCGCGGATATTTCGGAGCTAGAAAGCCAATCGCCGTTGGAAGCCCAACGTCGCGCCCGGGCGGGCCAGGTCATCTTCCGTCGCTTCGAGACGAGCCCAAAGCCCACCATCGCGGCGGTCAACGGCTTTGCACTCGGTGGCGGTTGCGAGCTGGCTATGGCATGTCATATGCGCGTCGCGAGCGACAAAGCCAAGCTGGGGCAACCCGAAGCGAAGCTTGGCATCGTGCCCGGATACGGCGGCACCCAGCGACTGCCCCGTCTGATTGGCCGTGGGGCGGCGCTCCGCCTGCTGCTCACCGGTGACATGATCGATGCCGCCGAGGCGCACCGGCTCGGTCTGGTGGATCAGGTCACGACGACCGACGAGCTGATCACCACGGTGCGTGCGATGCTCACCACGATGCTGGCCAACGCGCCACTGGCGATCGCCGGATGCATCGAAGCGGTAAACCGTGGCCAGGATCTGCCGCTCGAAGAGGGATGCACCATCGAGTCCGACTTCTTCGGATTACTGTCGAGCACCGTCGACATGAAGGAAGGGATGCGCGCATTCCTCGAGAAGCGCCCTCCTCAATTCACCGGGCGTTGATCGCGCCGCCGACGTGCTCGCCCGACTGATCGCCAAGGATTACCGCAACTTCACGCAGCTCGACCTCGAGATTCCCTCGACCGGGCTGGTGGTGATTGGCGAGAACGGGCACGGCAAAACCAACCTGCTTGAAGCGGTCGCGTATCTCGCCCTGCTGCGCTCCTTTCGTGGGGCGCGGGATGCCGATGTGGTGCGCTTCGGCGCGCCGGCGTTTCACGTGCGCGCTCATCTGACGTCGCCGTCGGCCTTCAATGTGGTGACGGTCGGCTTCGAGCGCACGACGAGACGCAAACGCGCCACGCTCGACGGTGTGGAGCAACCGCGACTCACCAGTGCGCTCGGCGCGGTACCATCGGTGGAATTCTCACCGGCCGATGTGGCATTGGTGGCTGGTGGGCCGAGTGAGCGTCGCCACTACCTCGATGTGATGCTCGCGCTCTCGTCGCGGGCCTATTTGCAGGCCCTGCAGTTGTACCGCGGTGGTCTGATGCGACGTAACGCCGCCCTTCGTACGGCCCAGCGTGACGGGGCACGTCGTGGCGAGCACGAGGCGCGGGTGAGTGTGTGGGAGCCGGCCATGGCGGAGCACGGGGGGTTCGTGGCCGCCACACGGCATGCCTTCGTCCGCGATCATACGGAGCGATTCACGCAGCTGTCGGCCGCGATCGGCGAGCGTCAGACCGTGGTGATGAAGTACGCGGCGACCGGCGGCGAAACATCGGACGAACAGCTGACCAATGCCGAGGCGCAGGCCGATGCCTACCGGCGGGCGTATGCGCAGCAGCGCGCGCAGGAGCTGCGTCGTGGCATCACGCTGGTGGGGCCGCATCGTGATGATCTGCAGCTGCTGTTGGGTGGCCGCGAGCTGCGCACCTTCGGATCGGCGGGGCAACAGCGAAGTGCGGCGATCGCGCTGCGCCTACTGGAGCTGGCCACGCTGCGCGATGCGGTGGGCTATCCGCCGCTGTTGCTGCTGGATGATCCGTTCGCCGAACTCGACCTCGGGCGCGCGGGGCGTGTGCTGGCGCTGCTTGAAGACGCCGGTGCCTCGCAGGTGTTGTTGGCGGTGCCACGTGTGGAAGACATTCCGGCGGCGTTCACCCGCCTTGAGCAGCGGTCGATGTGCGACGGCCTGCTGCAGCCGTTGGTGCGGCACGCCGCGAGGCACGCATGAGCTCCGATCCGAAGAAGCGCGTGCCTACCAAGCTCGGCGATGTCCTCGCGTCGGTGTTGCAGCATGCGGGGCTGACCGATCGGGTGGCGCAGGCGGCGGTGATTCCGGAGTGGTCGTCGCTGGTGGGTACGCAGATCGCGACGGTAACCGAGCCGCTGCTGCTGCAGCAGGACGGAACGTTGGTGGTGATGGTGAAGACGCACGCGTGGATGCAGGAGTTGACGTTCCTGGAGCCCGAACTGTTGCGGTCGCTGAACCGGGACCCGTCACGACCGCCGGTAACCCGACTGCGGTGGATGCTGCACCGATGAGTCCGCTTCCATCGCAAGCCGTTCATTCATAACGACTTGCGATATCTTCGCCAAGTTGCTTGCCGAGGCGGGATCAGGTATATTGAGGGGTTGTGTTTGCAGGCCAGTGGAAAGGCCGCCGCAGTTCATTTCTTCGGGATATCCCCACCTCATGGCGAATAGCAGCGAACAGCCCGAGAACGGGTACGGCGCGAACAGCATCACCGTTCTCAAGGGGCTCGAAGCGGTCCGCAAGCGCCCCGGCATGTATATCGGGTCTACGTCGGCGCGCGGCCTGCACCACCTCGTGTACGAAGTGGTGGACAACTCGATCGACGAAGCGTTGGCCGGCCATGCCGACCGTGTGTTCGTCACGATTCACGCCGACGACTCCATCACCGTCGAAGACAACGGTCGTGGTATTCCCGTGGATATGCACCCCATCGAGAAGATGCCGGGCGTTGAGCTTGCCATGACCGTGCTGCATGCGGGCGGCAAGTTCGACAAGGACACCTACAAAGTGTCGGGTGGCCTTCACGGTGTCGGCGTGTCGGTGGTCAATGCCTTGTCGAAGCAGCTCAAGGTGTGGATCAAGCGCGACGGCAAGGAGCATTACATGGACTTCGCGCGTGGTATCACGCAGACGAAGCTCAAGGTAATGCGCAGCGTGGCGGCGAAGGAAACGGGCACACGCGTCTGGTTCCAGCCCGATGCGGAGATCTTTCAGGAAACGCTGCGCTACGAGTGGGTCACACTCGCCAGTCGTCTCCGCGAGCTCGCGTATCTGAACAAGGGCATTCAGATCACGCTGCGCGACGAGCGCCCGGACGAGATGAAGGATGGTTTGGCGCGAGAGGAAGTATTTTTCGCGCGCGGCGGCCTGAAGGAGTTCGTGACGTATCTGATCGGCAACAAGAAGCCGTTGCATCAGGACGTGGTCTACATCGACACGATGCGCGACGACATCGGCATCGAGATGGCGCTGCAGTACAACGACAGCTACGCCGAAAACGTGTTCTCGTTCGTGAACAACATCAACACGCACGAAGGCGGTACGCACCTGACCGGCTTCAAGAGCGCGTTGACGTTGGTCATCAACAAGTACATCCAGGAAAAGTCGACGCTCAACAAGAAAGACAAGGAAACGCGCTTGTCCGGCGACGACGTGCGTGAAGGCCTCACGGCGGTGCTGTCGGTGAAGGTGCTGGAGCCACAGTTCGAAGGCCAGACCAAGACCAAGCTGGGCAATTCGGAAGTGGAAGGCGCGGTGCGCAGCGTGATGAACGAACTCCTTACGCAGTACCTCGACGAGCATCCGAAGTCGGCCAACATCATTATCGACAAGGCGATGTCGGCGGCGCGGGCGCGTGAGGCGGCACGCAAGGCGCGCGACCTCACGCGCAAGAAGTCGGCGCTCGACGTGGCCAACCTGCCGGGCAAGCTGGCCGACTGCTCACTCTCCGACCCTGCCCTCTGCGAGATTTATCTCGTGGAAGGTGACTCGGCCGGCGGGTCGGCCAAGCAGGGACGCAAGCGCGACTTCCAGGCGATTTTGCCACTGCGCGGTAAAATCATCAACGTGGAAAAGGCGCGCTTCGACAAGGTGCTGAACAACGAGGAAATCCGGACGATCATCACGGCGAGCGGCACGGGTATCAAGGAAGAGTTCGACCTCGCGAAGACGCGCTACCACAAGATCATCATCATGACCGACGCCGACGTGGACGGCGCGCATATTCGCACGCTGCTGCTCACGTTCTTCTTCCGTCAGATGCCGGAGCTGATCGACGCCGGGTACATGTACATCGCCCAACCGCCCCTGTATCGCGTGGCCAAGGGCAAGGAAGAGTACTACGCCTACACCGAGAAGGAGCGCGACGGTTACGTGGAGCGGCTCGGTGGTCCGGAAGGGCGCGGCAACGTGAACATCCAGCGCTACAAGGGTCTCGGCGAAATGAACCCCGACCAGCTGTGGAAGACGACGATGGATCCGGAAACGCGCACGATGTTTCGCGTGACCATGGAAGACGCCGTGCTGGCCGACCAGACGTTCCAAACGCTCATGGGCGACGAAGTCGAACCGCGCCGGTTGTTCATCGAAGCGAATGCGAGATTCGTGACGAATCTCGACGTCTAGGCTGGCGATACGAAACCGTTGACTCGGGACTTGGACGCAAAACCCGACACTCACGCGAGTGTCGGGTTTTGGGTTGAGGTGCGCCGAATGCTTGAGCTAAGGGCGCTTCTATGAAGAATCGTTTTATCGCCGCAGCTGTTGCAACCGCTCTGTTGCCCGCATCGATTGCTGCACAAATCCTACCGTGTGGCGATCCTTGTGAGGACGACGGGACGATATGCACGGGATCGTCGTCGAGTTCGACGACATACTTCATTAACACGATCGATCCCGGCCCGCCCGTTCTTCAGGCGACAGGCGCAAGGACGCGATTCAGCGTAGCCACCGTCTGCATACGCCCCGACGGGTCCACGACGACAAGTACGTCGTATTTCACGGTCGAACATTGCGTCTGAAAGCTCGAAGATTTACTGCTTCCGCCGCCGTCATCGCGTTAGCGATGTCGGCGGCGTGTGGAAAGCCCGACACAACGCGCGCTGAAGTACCGCCAAGTGCCGATCAGCTGATCATGGAATCACCGCTTGAACGTTCTGCCGATGGCACCGAGGATAGTCCGCTCCAAGGAGTTTCCATCGGCCGAGGACGAACCGTTGCTCTCGATGCGAGTTCCCTTCAGCTGCGTACCCGTGACAGCGTCGGTCGGGTTGTTGCGCAAGCGGGCGGCGCAGGACGCGGACCAGGCGAGTTTCTGTCGGTGTCGGCGCTCTTTCCACTCGGCGGCGACTCAATCGCCGTCTGGGATCCGCAGGTCAGAAGGCTCACCATCTTTGACGAAAACCTCCGCGTAGTTGCTGCGACGGCTCTCTCGGCGTGGCCAAGCGTCGGCATGTTACGACTTATCGGTCGACTCCAGAATGGAATGTTCGTTGCCGTCAGCTCAACGAACAAGGACGATAGTGAAAACGGTGTAGACATCTCGCGTGAGGTGTTGACGATCCTGAGCGGACCGCTTGATCGGCAACCGGAGCCCATCCAACGTGTCGATGGATTGAAGCGCATACGCGTTGCGGTCACGCCGCAGTCGACTCAGCAAGTCGGCATCCCGTCGACCCCATTCCCCAGAGCGTTTGCAGTGTGCGGCGACTCGGTCGTCATGCTGGACTCCCTGCTCACCTTGATGACGAAGTCGTCGAGTTCATCGCGACGCTTCTCCTCGCCCGTCGACACTCTCACCAGTGGTGCCCGTCGACTGCTCATGGAGTCTGCGGCTGACGAATTGGGCAACGCCTCAGCGCGTGAGGCACTGGTCAGCGCGCTGGACAAACTGACTCCAGATCCCATCATTCGCTCGCGAAAGCCCTTGCTCGTCACGACGGACGACGTGTGGTTTGCCGGCTTCGTGGACGGCTCGCTTGTGCTGGACAGGCATATCGGGACAGGCGTTGTTGAGGAGCGTACCCGAGCGGATGGACAATTCGTGACGCTTTCGTTGGACGCGCAACGCCTGTTCGCTGTCCAAGTGGACTCGAGTGGTGCGCGATTGACGACGCTTCGGAGGATTGGAGACAAGACGTTCAGTCGATCAACGCCCGCGTCGAAGTGCGGACCGACTTACTGGTACTAAGTCGCAGATCGTGAGTGGAAGTTTCGAGTTGTGAGTAAACACTCAGGACTCCGAACGTTTACCCATCACTCGCGACTCCCTGTTGTTTTACCGACCAAACGGATTCGAAAACCTGACATCCGTCAGAAACGTGCTGTCGGTCAACGTTCTGAGGAAGGTTACGAGTGACGTCCGTTCGGCCGCCGAGAGAACGAGGCGAAGCGGCGGTCCGCCCGGTGTGCGCAGGCGGGGGTCGAGCCCCGGATTGTTCTGCACACCGGAGTCGTAGAACGCGATCACCTGCTCGAGCGTCTGAAAGCGACCGTCATGCATGTACGGCGGCCGCACGGCGATGTTGCGCAGCGATGGCGCTTTGAAGCGGCCGTTGCCGGCGCCGACATCGGTGATCGTGGCGTCGAGACCAGTGTTGTGCGTGTTGTCGCTGATGTGCGCGTTCGTGCCGTGACAGCGCGCGCACCCAGCGCGACCGTTGAAGAGATCCTGTCCGGCGAGCTCCTGCGCCGTGAAGGTGGCCGCGAAATTCGGCGCACCATTCGCGCCGAACGAACGATCAAACTTCGAGTTCACCGACACCAGCGAACGCACGAACTGCGAAAGAGCGAGACCGACGCGGTCGCTCGTGATCTCGGCCGATCCGAAGGCGGCGCTGAACAACGCCGGGTAGTATGTCGTGGCGGACAGCTTGGACAACATGTTCGGCAACGTCATCCCCATCTCGGTACCGTCCTGAATGGGCTGCAGCACCTGCGCTTCGAGCGACGCCGCACGCTCATCCCAGAAGAACCGGGCGTTCGCGTAGAAGCGTGCGTTGGCGAGGCCCATGCTGTGACGATTGGTCGCGCCGCCGGCGAACCCGCGGCTCAAGCGAGCGGTATCGGAGAATGCGAACTGCTGTTGGTGGCACGAGCTGCACGACACCCGGTCGTTCACCGACAGTCGGCGGTCGTAGAACAACACGCGGCCCAGCGTGGCACCGGCGTTGGTGGTGATGTTGGACGCCGGCGTATTGTCGGCACCGATCGGACTGCCCGCGTTCGGGGCAGCCTGCGCGAAATGACGTGGCAACGGGCTGCTGGCATCGGAATAGAGGAGTGCGGTGGCCGCCAACGTGGGCGCGGTGAGATCACCGGCGAACACCACGATGGCGAAGCTGTGCGATGCGCTGCTGCCGCTGTTGTCGCGCGCCGTGATCGTCACCGTGTAGACACCGGGAGTGCTGGCCGTCCCGGTGATGTAGCCGTTGGCCGCCGTCATTCCCGTCACGGCGGGTGTGAACGACACACTGTACGTGAGCCCCGATTTCCGCGGATCGCTGAACACCGTACCGGCCTTGGTGGCATCGTACGTGAACGGCACCCCGACCATCGCCGCCTGAGTGCCGTTCGCCGACACGACCGTCACGGCGTCTGTGGTCGGCGTGACCGTGGGGCTGTCACTTGCGGCCGGACTGGTCGGCGCATCTCCAGTGCACGCGCTCAGCGCAAGCGCGACGGTGGCGAGCGTGAACAATGTGATGTGACGCATGGCATCGCGCATGGCATCGCGCATGGAGAGCATCCTCGAGCGTGAAAATCGTGTACACGTAATCGACTGTTGTGATCCTGAACACGGATCGCACGTCGTGACCCTACGTGTGAGCGCCTGGCACCCTTCGCAATAGCGCGGGATCATGACGATCCCTCGCTGTTCGCTCCATCGACCGCGCCTGACTCAGGGCGTGAGGGACCCGAGACGTGGGAGCCCGCTGGTTCTTGGAACGCTTGCCGTTGCTCACTCGCACCTGCACATTGCCCATTCGGCGGTCGTTCGACCCTTCGGTCTCTCGGAGTGACAACCATGCGCGGTGTTTCCAGACGAACGTTTCTCGCCGCACTCGCCAGCGCGCTGCCGACGGCGTCGTTCGTTCAGCTCGCGCATGCCGCCGCGGTGGATGATCTCGTGGGACGTCCACAGACGTTGCTTGCACTGGGCGAGGCGGTGCTTCCGGCGGAGCTCGGCCGCGCGCGCATGGCGGCGAGCGTTGACGGATTTCAGCGATGGATTGCCGGGTATCGCGAGGGCGTGGAGCTGGTGCACGGATACGGGACGTCCAAACTATCATCGACCGGCCCCACGCCGGCCACGCGGTGGGCCACTCAGCTGGACGCACTGGATCGGTCCGGAGCGCGCATGCACTCACGGCCGTTCGCCTCGCTGACCATTGCGCAACGCCAGGCGCTCATACGGGTGGAACTCGAGGCCTTCAAGGAGGACCGCATCCCTCCCATCGGCCGGTGCCCCCACGTGGCACTCGCACTTCTGGCGCACTTCTACGGCAGCGACGCCGCGACCGACCTGTGCTACGACGCACAGATCCTGCGCGAGAATTGTCGTCCGCTGGCGATGTCGTCCCGAAAGCCATTGCCGCTCGCAAGGAGCAGCCGCACATGAGAAGCGCGACGAAGCGTCTGGTGATCGAATGCGACGTGTGCATCATCGGCTCAGGGATCAGTGCCGCCATGGTCGCGCAGAAGCTGGCGCGCCGCACAAGAGGCAAGATTGTCGTGGTCGAGGCGGGCGATGAAGCGCCACCGCTGGCCAAACGGTACGCGCTGCGCGAGAGATTCAAGGCGTACGGCGAGAGCCCGTGGCCCAATGATCACCTCGATGGCTACGAAATCGAGGGTCCGCTGCAGTCGCGGTCGATGCAGGTTGGCGGACTCGCGATGCACTGGGGTGGGGTGACACCACGCTGGTCACCGGAGGATTTTCGGTCCCGGTCACTTTTTGGCGTGGGCACGGATTGGCCAATCTCCTACGACGAGCTCGATCCGTACTATCAGGAAGCGGAAGAGATCATCGGTGTTGCGGGGGAGCAAGGGCCGCCGGCGATGGACCCGCGCGGCAAGCCGTTCCCGATGCCCGCACTTCCGCTGACCTACAACCTCGGTTTGCTCAAAGAGTGGACCACACAGGCTGGTATCGTGATGTGGAGTCAGCCAGCCGCCAAGAATTCACGCCCGTACGATGGGCGCAGCGAGTGCTGCCGAAACGATACCTGCTCACCCATTTGCCCCACCGGCGCGAAGTACTCGCCGGACGTTACGTGGGATCGTCTGCGCAAAGCCAACCGCATTACCCTGTATCCCCGCACCATCGTACGGCGCCTTGTGCTCGCGGAGCAATCGTCGCGCATCGTCGCGGCGGAGGCAATGCAGCGCGGTGCGGGCACGGGCAGCGGCAGCGGCGCCGGCACGGCAGTCGAGTTCCGCGCGAAACAGTTCGTGGTTGCCGCAGGATACGCGTGGAGCGCGCATCTGCTGTTGCTCTCCCGCAGCAGTCGCGCACCGGATGGATTGGCCAACCGATCCGGCACGGTCGGCAAGTATCTCGCCGGACACCGGAGCCAGCAGGCCTACCTTGCGCTGCCCATGCGGCTGTATCCAGGCATGAGCGCGCACCATTCGCTCTTGAGTAAGCAGTTCATGCGCGCCCCAGAGGGCGAGAAGTACCTGCGCCACGACCTGCGGGTGTGGGAGTCGTCAGTCGGCCGCGAGCCAAGGCTTCGTGACGACGCCGGCAGGCCGCTGCTCGGCGACGCCATCATGAAAGATTGGCGAGAGCGCACGAAAACTGGTGTCGCGCGCGTGCGCTCGTATTACGACGTGATTCCCGACCGGTCCAGCGAGCTCACGCTCGATGCGACGCGAAAAAATGCGTGGGGAGACCCGCTGCCGAAGTTGGCATTCCGCGATGCCCCTGAGTCGGCCGCGCTCCGCGGCTACTCGAATGAGACGCTGCGTACTCTCTTCGCGAAAATGGCCCGCGCTGGGGGCGGTACCGTATTGACTGGAGCGTCAGGCGAAGGCAGCGCGTGGCAGGATCATCCCGCAGGCGGCTGTCGCATGGGCACCGACCCGACCACGTCGGTGGTGGATTCGTGGGGTCGAACACACGATCACGACAACCTGTTCGTGGTGGGGGCACCGACGTGTGTGAGCGCATCCTGCGCGAATGCCACGCTGACCTTCTGTGCGCTGGCGCTCCGCTCCGCGGAGGAGATGGCGCGCTAACGCGCTATCTCCTCCGACGCGACGCACCTCAGTGTGCGCCGTCGAGAGAAAAGGCCACCAGCTCGGAGTTGTCGCCGCCGCCAGTTGCCATGACGATGTATTGCACGCCGTTGGCGCCACGATACGAAACAGGATTCGAGTAGCCGCGCCCCGCCGGCAGATCGTATTGCCAGCGCACCGTTCCATCGCGAGTATCAAGCGCGTACAGCACTGCGCCGCCACCCGTGGCGAAAATGAGCCCACCTCGCGTGACCGTGCCGCCTACGGCGCCGGCCACACCGAGCGGGGGGAGTGCGACACCCTTGAGCAACGGATGATCGCGGATGGCCGGCGTGTCGCCCAGCGGCACCTGCCACAGTTGCTTGCCGCTATCCAAGTTGATCGCCGTCATGTTGCCATAGGGCGGCTTGATCAGCGGCAACTGCTGCGGCGGCGTGTGATCTGCCATGCCGGAGTCCGGATCGGCGGTCACACCCAACCCGCTTCCCGTCAGATCCACGGTGTAGTCATACCCGATGGTGTCGTTGGGAACACCTTTTTGGATTCGGTAGAGCACCGGATTATTCGTACCCTTCACAAATAGAGTATGCGTGACCGGATCGTACGCCGTGCTCCCCCAGCCGGCACCGCCGATCGAGCCCGGCATCGTGATCGTACCCTGTTCAGACGGTGGTGTGAAGATGGGACCACTGCGGTACTTCCTGAACACCTCGAGTGCGCGGCGCTTCAGTTCCGGCGTAAAGTCGATGAGGTCGTTCTCGGTCACCGTTTGCCTTGTGAACGGGGCCGGGTTCGTGGGCATCGGTTGCGTCGGGGACGCGCGTTCGCCCGGCACATCACTCGCC
Source organism: Gemmatimonas sp. (assembly GCF_046594945.1). Lineage (GTDB taxonomy): Bacteria > Gemmatimonadota > Gemmatimonadetes > Gemmatimonadales > Gemmatimonadaceae > Gemmatimonas. The sequence continues at coordinate 33,412 of NZ_JBKJRB010000143.1, forward strand.
GGCACCGGTCGCTCCACGATCGGCCAGATCGGCTTGCCGGTAACCCGATCGAACACGTAGATCCAGGCCGTCTTTGACGGAACCGCGACGACATCACGCGGACGTCCATTCCAGGTAATCGTGGCCAGTACCGGCGGCGCGGGTAGATCGTAGTCCCACAGTCCGTGATGCACGAGCTGATAGTGCCACACCCGCTTCCCCGTGCGCATATCCAACGCGACTACCGACTCGGCAAACAGATTGTCGCCTTTGCGGTCGCCACCATACCAGTCGTTGGTAGGCGTCGACACCGGAAGAAAAAGCAGCCCACGTGCGACATCGAGGCTCATCGGTGACCACACGTTGGTGTGGCCCATGTACTTATACGAGCCATCTTCCCACGTCTTCCAGCCAAACTCGGCCGAATCGGGAATGGTGTGAAAGCTCCACACCCGCTTGCCGGTCCTGACGTCGAACGCCTGCACATCCCCCGGCGGATCGTTGCGATACCGGATCCGATCGCCCACGCCGTTCCCAACGACCACCAGGTTGCCCCACACCATCGGCGGCGAGGTGTTCGTGTACTGCAGCTTGTTCACCGGGCGACGGAGCGTTGCCGTGAGGTCCACCTCTCCGTTGTTGCCGAACGACGGAATCGGCTTTCCGGTCTTCGCATCAATCGCAATCAGCTTCCAGCGCGCATTGATGAAAATGCGTCGCTCGCGGCGCGATGACCACGTAGCGACACCCCGGTGCACCAAGCCCGTCCCGTTCGACGGCTGTCCGGCGCGCCAGATCTCCGGATCGAACTTCCACAGTTGGACGCCGGTCTTGGCGTTGAGCGCAGCCACCGCGGCGTATCCAGTCGAGACGTACAAGGTGTCGCCGATGACGACCGGAGATGCCTGGAACAAACCGGGGCGCGCAGGCTTCTGACCGGCCGAGGCGGGAATACTGCGTTCGCCCGTATTCCAGCGCCACGCGACCTTCAGTCGGCTGACGTTCTCGCGATTGATGTCGGCGAGCGCCGAGTAGCGCATCGCGCCCGCGTCGCCGCTGGTGGTTGGCCAATCCACCCGTTGTGCGCCGGCGCGCATGACGCACGCCAACGACAAAATCGTCAGGGAGGCAACACGACCGATCATTGTGGATACCTGCGCGACGGCCCGGCGATTGCCGGCGGATAACGATAGACGACGCCATGCTTCATCACGAATGACACGCGCTCGAAGGCGGAGGTATCGGTGCGCGGATCGCCATCAAACGCCACGAGGTCCGCCTCGTATCCAACCGCGATCTTTCCGATGGTGCTTCCCAGCCCGAGCGATGCTGCCGACATCGAGGTGGCGGAGGTGATGACATTGACCGCCTTCTCACGGTTCTGCGTCACGCGGCAGCTCATGTCGCGAGCGTTGTCTCCGTGGGCGCCAGCGACTGCGTCGGTGCCATAGACGACCTTCAATCCCGGGACGGCGAGGTACTTTTTGACGAGATCCCTGCGCAACGCCAGCGAGCGCTCGGTCGCTTCAAATCCTTCGTCGTTGTAGTTGCCGATACCACGGAACCATTCCTTATGGTCGAGATAGTTGCGCGAGACCAGCTCGCACTGCGGCTCGAAGAACGTCCCCGCCTTCGCCATCATCTGCAGTGCTTCCTCGTCCACCAGCACGCCATGGTCTACCTGCGTGCATCCCGCCCGAACCGCTGCCTTCGCGGCGGATGCCGCGTGCGCGTGCACAATCGAGCGCAAGCCCAAACGTTTGGCCTCTCCACAGGCCGCGTCGAGCTGCTCCTGTGTCATGGTCTGCACGCCGCCGTCCCGAATGCTCTTCGAGGCGAAAATCTTGATCACGTCGGCACCGCGGTCGTGAAACCGGCGCACCGTGGCGCGGACGGAATCTGGCGACCCAGCGTTCTCGTTGAGCGAACCGAGCGAGGTGAGCACGCGCGGACCCGCAATCACCCCACGATTGATGGCATCGCGAACGGCTTTGTCCTCCATGCCACCCACGCTCTGCACCGTCGTGAAGCCCGCCTGCAACATGCGCTGTGCATTGCCCATGACATTGAGCGTGGCCGTCGGCTCACTATCGCCGTCGTCCGCGCGATGCAGTCGCTTCTTCTCGTTGATGTACCAACCCATGTGCACGTGGGTGTCGATCAATCCTGGCGCCAGGACGCGTGTGCCAAGATCGATATCCGCCCGACCGCGGGCCGTACGTAGTTCGATGATCCGCCCACCACGAACGACGACGTCCGTGTTTGTACGGACGGCACCGGTGCCATCGATGATGGCAGCCGCACGCACGACCAGCACGCTGGCATCGGGCGCCTGCGCGAGCACCGGCAGCGCACTGGCTAGCAACGCCAGTACGCTACCCATACCCACTCGGCGCCAACAAAGCTGGCGACGGTTCATGGAGTACCTACGTTGTTTTTGTTGGTATCGATTTCTTGCCGCGAAACGGGAAAGCACGAGCTCTGCGCCTCAAGGTACGACGCCGCGCCGGGGACTTCCTTCGGATCCAGCGAGCCCGGGGTGCTGGTAGCGGCCCATCGGCGCAGGTCGGCGAGGCGTCGCCCCTCGAGCCACAGTTCAATGCCGCGCTCGCGCTTGAGCAGCGTCCACGCGTCGGCGAGTGTCGCCGGACGTGCTGCCACCGATGCACCAGCACTCGCGCGATTCGCATCGATGAGGGTCATCGCGCCGACGACGTTCCCACTGCGGAGCGCCGCCTCGGCCTCGATCAGCCGCGCTTCGCGCCCCGAGGTGAGATTCACGCCGGCGGTATTCGTGACGTACTTCGCCTGTGGCCACCAGTTCACCGCGCCCACCGGTGGGAAGGCGCCGGAGCCCTTGAGCGCGGTCAGCGTGTAGGGCACGCGGGGATCTCTCGTCTCATCGAAATACTGTGCATACCACGTGTTCCACGCCGACGTCGCCTTGTAGAACGACTGCGCGGTTGATGACCACATGGTGCGGTTGTAGCCGAACTCGTCGACGTTGGCGTAGTACGGCATCTTGTACGAGAAGCTGGTGGGCACGCGTCCCGCGTCGGACACCGCACCAGCCCAGTCGGCAAGTGCGACGCGAACCTGCGCGCGTCCGGCGTAGGCGGCGTTGATCAACGTGGTGTTGTTCGCCGCCGTGGCCACCGTGATCGCGGCCGTGAAGGTCGACTCCGCGCGGACAAGATTGTCACGAGCCGGCGTGGCCGGGCCGCCATTGATGATGCTCACGCACATCGCCTCGCCAAGCACACGATAGGTGAAGCCGCGCCAAATGAGCGCCTGCGCCGCTTGCGGGTGCTTGGCGAAGGCCGTCGGGCCCAGCACCGTCTGCAGCCGCGCCACCGCCTGGTCGCCGAGCCAGCGCGCACGCGACACGAGATTCCACGGGGTGCCCTGCTCCTCGGTCACGAGTTGGCCCACCCAGTTGCGCGGCTCGACGCCGAACTGGCCGCTCTGGCCGGTCGGAAAGAGTTCGCGCGTTGCGACGGCACTGTGGAGCACGACATAGTTCATGCCATCGCCGAGCGTGTAGCCAACACCGGCCACCTGTGCCGTCAACGACAGCGAGTCCGCGAGAAAGGCATCCTGCGTTGGCCCAGGATTACTGACGCTGAGATCGCAGGCGGAGAGGCCGCCGAGGACGGCGACGAGTGCAAGGCCGCGTTGAGCCACACGTCCGGCCGTTCGTACTGTATAGGTCGTGGTCATGGGATCTCCAGTTAAAACGTCAGGCGGACGGACATCAGGAACGTGCGCGGAATCGGAATGCTTCCGCCGACGCTGCGAACCTGCTGCGTCATGCCGGTGTTTCCGGTGGTGAAACCTCCCGACGTCTCGGCATCGATGGCGGAGTTCTTCGCCTTCTTCCACCACAGCACGTTCTGGCCGGACAGCGACACCAGCGCACTGGTCACCCCACCAACGTGCAGCGCGAATGAGCGACGCAGCGTGATGTCGCGCAACCGGAAGAAATCGAGCGGGAAAATGGCGTAGTCCCGAATGGCCAGCGACGAAATGCATCGGCCGCGAATGCCCGCCGGTACCGCCGCGAGATTGCCGGCATCCAGCTGCGCATAGGCGTTGAAACACGACGGCCAGCGGATGCCGCGCACGATGGCCTCACCATCCAGCAGGCTGTAGGCGAAGTGGCCACCCTGATACTCACCGCGCGCCGACAGCGTAAGCGCCCACGGCAGCGTAAAGCTCGTATTCCCACCAATGGTATGGGTCGGGGTATTGGGGCCAATGTCGCAGTTGGCCTTACGCACGGGTGCCGCGAACTCGTTCGGATTGCTTACGCAGAATCCTTGGATGTTCGGCACAGGCTTTCCTTCCTGAATCCAGCCAAAGTTGCCGAGCGTGAACGGCGCGGCGCCGCCAAGACTCAAGACCTTGCTGTAATTGGTAGAATACGTGAAGCCTGCATCCCAGCCCAAACGCTTGCCTTGCAGCAGCGTGGCATTGACACCAATCTCCACGCCATTGCTCTGCAGGCGGCCGACGTTCTCGAGCTGGCTGTTCCACCCGCCTTCTGACGGCGACTGACTCACGGCAAAGAGTGCGTCTCGGGTCTGACGACGATAGGTCGTCACGTCGACGGTGAGTCGGCCGTCGAACGTGGCGCTTTCAAACCCACCCTCGATTTCGGTGGTGCGCTCGGGGCCCAGGTTCGGATTGCCCAAGTTGCGCGGAACGAACGCCGACGTACCGCCCCAGCTGTACGACGTCCATGTCCGCAGGGCGTCGAAGGCGCCTGGGGCGCGACCGCTCTGACCGTAGGCCGCCCGCAACTTCATTGTGCCAAAGCGTTCCGGCCAGAACGATTCATCGGAGAGCACGTACGAACCGCTCACTTTCGGATAGCTCTGCAGACCCAACGACTTACCAAACGCGCTGTTGCCATCAAAGCGCACGCCCAGCGTGAGGAAGTAGCGATTCTTCAAGTCGAACACGTTCTGGACGAAAAGCCCACCGTTGGTCACGCGAATGCGGTCTTCGATGCCCAAGAATACGGCACCATTGGAGACGGTCTGCTCTCCAGGTCCCGGGAAGTCCCTGGACCCGGCCACCACGTTCACCTGATCTGCGGACACGGCCTGTGCCCCCGCCGAGAGACTCGTCCGCAGCTTTCCGAACAGATTGTGCGAATAGGTCGCGGCATAGTCGAACGTGCCCGTCCGGCTTGTATAGACACCGTTGCTGATCTGCCCCTTCGGCACCGTGGCGAAGCCGAACGGCATATAGTTGCGTGTTTCCTGCGTGGCGAGGTCGTACCCGAGAATCAGTCGTGTCGTGAAGTTCTCGTTCGGCTGGTACTGCACCTGGCCGCCCGTGATGAAATGATCAACACGACTATCGAGTTGGAAATCGAGCACGCGACCGATCTGCGCCGGATCTGCCGAGCCGAAGTAGTTGCGGTTCCGACGCGAGGCGTTGAGGGTGAGGCCAGCCGCGGTGCCGCCGGCCGGCGTCTTCGTCATGGAGTTGGTGCTGAACGAAGAGTTCCACTCCAGCGTGACGTCCTTGCGCGGCGTTACCGTAAGGTTTCCACGAATGGTCGTCTGATCGGCCTTGTCCAGCGGCAGCACGCCAGTTTCACGGGACGAGCTTGCCGAGATGAAGTACTTGACGTCATCGCGGCCGCCATCGAGAGCGAGCGAGTACTTGTTCTTGTAGCCGGTGCGCAGCCACGGATCAAGATAGAGTAAGTCGACCGTGCCGAACGGATTGATTTCCGAAGCCGGAATGACGAGCGGGTTGCCCTCAAATCCCTGCGTCGGGCCATACTTTGGCGTCGTGCTCGCCGACTGGTCGGTCTGCAGCGTCCAGCGCCGACCGCGTGTCTGTCCGCGCTTGGTAAAAATCTGGATGACGCCGGACGCCGCTTCGGTGCCGTACAAGGTGGTGGCCGCCGGGCCCTTGATCACCTCGACACGCTCAATGTCGCCGGGATCGATATCGTTCAGCGGGCTGTACACCGTGTTATCGCTGTTCCCGGAGTAGCCGGTGGGGAAGGTGTTCTTGGGAAAGCCATCGTTCTTCACGCGCACGCCGTCGATGTAGATCAGCGGCTGGTTGTTTTGCGTGGCGGACACGTTGCCGCGCAGGCGAATCGAGGCGCCACCACCCACGCCGCCGCTGTTCGCTGTGACCGTCAACCCGGTCGCCTTGCCTTGCAGCAAATTGTCGACGGAGGTCGGAACTTCCGGCAGCGACGTGACGTCGATTTGGGAAATGGAATTGCCGATTTCACGACGCCGCGCCGAGCCAACGGTACCCGTGACCACCACCTGATCGAGGCTGAGCGCCATGCGTTTCAGCTCAATGGTGACCTCAACCGTCTGCCCGCGTGTCACCGTGACCGATCGGGTCACACGCTCAAAGCCGATCATGCGCACTTGAAGAGTGTAGGTCCCCGCATCCACGTTGGGAAACGCGAACGCACCGACATCGTTCGTCTGCGCGCCCCGTGTGCCCAGTTGGATCTGTACGCTCCCAACGGGTGTGCCGGTGCCCACAACCACGACGTGCCCACGCACCGCGCCGCTCTGTTGCGACGGGCTCGTGACGACGGTGCTACGGAGACGCTCGCGGTCGACGTACTCAGTCGGCGGACCACTTCCTGGGGCGGGGAGCGCGTGCATGGCGGTTGGGCTAACTGCCAGGCAGAGCGCCGCCACGAAGCGACGAGTCAGCATCGGGCAAATCTCCGGCAAAACGTAGATGGGATCCCGGATTCGGGAATGCGAATCGCCATGCTACATGCCCCAACAGACATACACAAGGTTTCCGCACGCTGTTCGGAGTTGACGTGTAGCCCCGATACCCTGAACTGGGCCCAGCCGTGAAAAAGTGCTGCCGCTCGCATGGTTTTGAGCGAGGCGCCGACAAGAGACCAAGGCGACCGCAATCGCGGTTCGCGTACTCCGACTGCGTTCTACTGCGCTGCATACTAATAAAAAGCGCGGGATCATGACGATCCCGCGCTGTTCGCACTATCGAGCCGCGCCTGAATTACGGCGTGAGGTACACACCCTTCGCTTCACGCGAAAGCTGCGTCGAGAAGTTCAGCGCGACGACGATCAGCGCCGTGAAAATGAACGTGAACGCGATGTAGCAGATCGTGGTGACTGTTGGCTCCATGCCACCAGTTGGACTCGGGGTCGCGATATACATCAGCAGCCCGTAGAGTCCGAGCAGGGGCAGCACGACGGCGGCGGCCACGAGACTGAGCAGTCTGTTCGTCTTCGGAGCGATCATGGGATGGCGACGGGGACGCTGGGCGTCGGTGATCAACCGGCCGTCGGTTCACGGCCACGATGGAAACTATTTACAGCGACGGAGAACAGGGAGTGCCCCTCCCGACCTAATCATAGACTTCCACCCCCGCCTCGGTGACGCGATGTGAGATCAGCGGCAGCGGGGGATCAGCATCGTCGCCAATCGTAATTGCCGTGCGCAGGGCCGCGAGTCCGGCCTGCACCCCGTTCCGGTCTCTGGCAAACACCGTTGCCAACGGCTCACCGGCCCGCACGATGTCACCCGATCGGGCGGTGATCACGAAGCCCACACTGGGATCCACGCCGTCTTCCACCTTGGTCCGCTGGCCCCCCAGCGCGGTGATGCCACGGCCGATAGCCTTCGGCTCCACCTGCGCGATCACGCCGTCACGAGGGGCCAGGTACAGCTCGCATTCGGCCGCCTGCGGCAGGATCGACGGATCGTCGACCACCCGTGGGTCACCCCCTTGGGCCGCGATGATCTCTTGGAACTTGGCCGCCGCCCGGCCGCTGGAGATGGCGACCGCCATGCGACGGAGGGCGTCGTCGCGGTCGGTGGCCACACCAGCCAGCACCAACATCTCCGCGCCGAGGGCGTAGGTCACCTTCATGAGGTCGGGCGGGCCCTCGCCACGAAGGGCCATGATCGACTCCTCGACTTCGAGCGCATTGCCACAGGCGCGTCCAAGCGGCCGGTCCATGGCAGTGAGAAGCGCCACCACGGGGCAGCCATGGTCGGCGCCGAGCTCGATCATCGTGCGGGCCAGGGCCAGTCCACGATCGAGTTCCGGGAGAAAGGCGCCGGAGCCGCGCTTCACATCAAGTACAAGCCCCGTGAGGCTTTCGGCCAGCTTCTTCGACATAATGCTCGCCGAAATCAGCGGAATGCTCTCCACCGTCGCGGTCGCGTCGCGCAGGGCATACAACCGGCGGTCGGCGGGCGCGATCTCGTTCGTCTGTCCGATCAACGCGCAGCCGATGCGCTCCAGCTGCGCCGTGGCGCGCGCCAGCGAAAGATCGGTACGAAAACCGGGGATCGATTCGAGCTTGTCGAGGGTACCGCCCGTGTGCCCGAGTCCGCGACCGGACATCATGGGAACGGCGACACCAAGGCATGCCACGAGTGGTGCCAGCACCAGCGACACTTTGTCGCCGACGCCGCCGGTGGAATGCTTGTCGACGCGCGCCATCGTAAGATGGTCGAGGTCGAGCACGGCGCCGCTGTGCAACATGGCGTCGGTGAGCGCGCCGATCTCGTCGCGATCGAGCCCGTTGAAGTAGATGGCCATCGCCAGCGCAGCCATCTGGTAGTCCGGAACTTCGTCTGTCGCGTACTGCGACATGAGCGTGCGCCACTCGGCGGGAGTAATTCGACCGCCGTCGCGCTTTCGCTCGATCAGCGCGCGTGCCAACATTGAGTCCTCATGATGCAGCCAACCTACATCCTCGCCGTCCGCATCGCACGTCGATGGGCAATCAGTTTCACCGTCGGGGCGGCAGCGGTTGTGCTGCCGGGGCTGCCACTGGCACCTTGCGCTCTCGCCGCGCAAAGCGTGAGTGACCTGCTCACTGCGGGAGATCGCGAGAGTACCGCGCGTCGGTCGTCCGCCGCGCTCGGCAACTTCGAACGCGCGGTGAAAGCGGAGCCTACATCATACGTGGCGTTGTGGAAGGCCGCGCGAGAAGCGGTGGATCTTGGTGAATTCGAGAAGAACGCCGAGACCCGCACCGCGTTATACGAGCGGGCCACGGACTACGCGCGACGGGCCGTTGCGGCGAACAGCAGAGACGCTGAAGGGCATTTTCAGCTGGCGCGGGCGGTCGGTCGCACCGCGCTGGCGGCAAGTCCCCGCGAGCGCGTGAAGTATGCCCTCGAAGTGCGAGATGAAGCATTCAAGGCGTTACAGCTTCACCCCAACCATGCGGGTGCGCTGCACGTGCTTGGTGTCTGGAACGCCGAAGTGATGCGACTGAGCGGTTTCTCGAGAGCGGTCGCGAAAGCATTTCTCGGCGGACAGGTGCTGGGCAGCGCCAGCTGGGCGGAGGCAATTCGCTATATGGAGCTCGCCGTCGCCGCCGAGCCGAATCGATTGGTGCACCACTTGGATCTGGCGCGGGTCTATCGAGACGCCGGGCGTCGGAACGAAGCACGTGCCGCCTATCAGGCTGCCCTACGCACTCCGTTCCAGGACGCGAACGACGATCAGTATCGAAAGAGTGCCAACGAGGAGCTCAGAACGCTCCGGTAGGCGCCCGGCGCGCTTACCAAGGCGCAACTTCGCGGGCCCGCTCGCGGACACGCACGGCCGCCTTGCGCCCCTGCTTCATCCCACGCCGCGCCATACGACGCGCCGACTCGTCGGCATCGTCCCACCACGTCGAGAGGGTGTCCCCGCCCTGCTCCGCCATTCGGCGTGCATTGCGACGCAGCTGTCGACGGGTCTGTTCACCAGTAGCCGGCGCCATCAACAATGCAGCGCCGGCACCGATCGCGGCGCCGATGAGAAGTCCAAGCCCGAGTGCACGGCCGTCCATGCGAGCATCACGATCCCGCTTATTGCTGTCGAACATGCAACCTCCCGCGCCAGAGCGCGTGAATGATTCAGTGGTATCCGTTCCGACCGATACACCACCGCGGCCGGTTCGGCGGATGACGCATCTCTCCCTCAGAGATACATTCCGCACATGAGCGTCGTTCCATCCCCCACCGTGCAGCGCGCTGCGGAATTGCGCGAACTGCTGGCCCGCGCGCAACATGACTACTACGTGCTCGACCGTCCCGCTCGCTCGGATGCCGAGTATGACCGGCTGTTCCGCGAGCTGCAGGCCATCGAGTACGAGTACCCCACACTGCGTTCTGAAGATTCTCCCACGCTCCGCGTGGGTGCGCCAGTGCAAAGCGCGTTCCAGACCCATCGGCATCTGGTGCGGATGCTGTCGCTGGACAATGCGTTCGACGACGGCGAGCTGCTGGCCTTCGAGCAGTCGATCGAGCGCGTCGTTGGTGCATCGGTGCACACGAGTGGGTATACAGTCGAGCTCAAGATTGACGGAGCGGCGATCGCGCTCACCTATCGCGACGGCGTGCTGGCAACGGGGACGACCCGTGGGGATGGCACCGACGGCGAGGATGTCACGGTGAACATCCGCACCATCCGCGGCGTGCCGCTGAGGCTGCTCGGCGATGGTCATCCGGCCCTAGTGGAAATTCGCGGCGAGGTGTACATGCCGTTCGCAGGGTTCGAGGCCATGAACGAAGCACGTGTGGCCGCCGGCGAACCGGTGTTCGTGAATCCGCGGAATGCGGCCGCCGGTGCGCTGCGCCAGCTCGATCCATCGATCACGGCGCAGCGTCCGTTACGCTTTTTCGGCTACGCCGCCGTGCTTCCCGACGGCAATGCGCCAGCCCGCAGTCAGTGGGACCTGCTCGAACAATTGAGCGCGTGGGGAATACCCGTGGCGCCACACCGCGAGCGATGCCGCACAATGGCCGACGTCTCGGCGTGGGCGCACACCGTCGAACACGAGACGCGGGCGAGCCTCGGCTTCGCGATCGATGGTGGAGTGGTGAAGGTGAACGACATGTCGTTGCAGGACGAGCTCGGTGTGCGGAACGACCGCACGCCGCGCTGGGCCATTGCCCGCAAGTTCGCACCCGACATGGCGGTGACGAAGTTGATCCGCATCGAGGTCAGCGTAGGACGTACCGGCGTGCTCACGCCATTCGCGGTGCTCGAGCCGGTCGATGTCGGTGGGGCGACGGTTACCTATGCCTCGCTGCACAACGCTGATCAGATCGCGAAGAAGGATCTTCGCAACGGGGACTGGGTGCAGGTCGTGCGCGCCGGCGATGTGATTCCGTACGTGCTTGGGCCGCTGCCCGAGCGTCGCGACGGCAGCGAGCAGGTGTGGGCAGTGCCGTCGCACTGCCCGCGCTGTCATTCTCCCACCCATCGGTATGGCGATGATGTGGCGACGTACTGTCCGAATGTCGCCTGCCCGGGACGTCAGCTCGAAGGGCTCGTGCACTTCGCGAGTAAAGACGCCCTCGACATCGACGGACTCTCGTACGCGCGCATTGAGCAGCTGATCGAAGCCGGCTTCATCGCCGACTTCTCGGATCTGTTCGCCCTTACCCTTGAGCAACTGGTATCGCTCGAACGCTTCGGCACCAAGAGCGCCGAGAATTTGGTGGCCGCTATCGCGGCCGCGAAGCAGCAACCGCTGTCGCGATTGCTCTTCGGGCTAGGCATCCGTCATGTCGGCGCGCAGGCGGCGCAGTTGCTGGCGAAGCGGTTCGGCAGGATTGACGCGATCATCGCCGCCACGCCGGTGCAATTAGGCGCCGTGCGCGGTATCGGCGACATCATCGCAACGTCGGTGTCGTCGTATTTCGCCGACCCCAGCTCGCGCGCACTCGTGGAGCGGCTGCGCGAGCATCGCATCCGCTTCGACGAGCCGAACGCGGTGCAAGCGGACGGCCCCCTCACCGGGGCAACTGTGGTGCTCACCGGATCCCTGCCCACGCTTTCCCGGAGCGACGCGGCTGCGCTGGTCGAGGCGTCCGGCGCACGGGTCACGAGCAGCGTCTCCAAGAAGACCACGTTCGTGGTGGCCGGCGAGGAGGCAGGCAGCAAGCTGGACAAGGCGCTCGAGCTGGGTATCGAAGTTATCGACGAAACCGAGCTGATCCGGCGAACCGGACGATGACCGACACACTCCGGGCATCGTCCATCACGCCCTCCCCGCTTGACGTGACCGCGTCAGTGGGCGAGCGTCACGGGAACATGAGCACTTCGCTTCCTTTCCTGACCACCCGTACCGTGACGGTCCCCGTCGAATTCTTCGACGGGCTCCGCCGGTCTACGCAACAGGCGTCTCCGGCCGTCCCGGTCGATGCCGTCCGTGACGCGGGCTATGCCGCCGGACAGGCCCTGTTCGACCACTTCTCGGCGTGGCTGGCGGATCGCAGCGAACACGGTCCCGATGACCTGCTCGACAGCCGTTTCCCAATCCTGCTTCGGGAATACTTCTTCGAGATCGGCTGGGGGCTCGTCCAGCTCTCGTCCCTCAGCGAAGCGGTCATGGTGCTCGACGGCAGTAACTGGGGCGAGGCGGCCGATGACGCGAGCGGCTGCCCGGTGTCGACGGGACTGTTCGCGGGCTTCTTCGGACGGCTGGCCGATGCGCCAATTTCCGTGCTCGAAGTGACTCCAGAGTCAGCCCGCGATGGCCGATGCCGTTTTCTGCTGGGTTCGGTCGACGTGCTCAACTACGTCTGGGAAGCGATGGAACGCGGCATCCCCTACGAGCGGGCCGCCACCAGCGCCTAATCGCTTTCCCCATCAGACCTCGGAGATCAACCCGGCGTACTTGGGGTTTGGCCGGAGTTCACCGTCGATCAGAATGTCGCGGTCCCACGGCAACACGATCGTACTCTGGGTGGCTAGCGCGAAGTAGTCCGGGGCGAAGCTGCCGGTTCTGAAGCTCACGGCGGTGCGCACCTCCGCGGCGCCGGCGTTCCCGACGGCCGCGATCGCCAGCCGCATAGTCTGACCCGAATCGCAGGTTTCGTCGACGACGAGCACGCGCTTGCCGCGCACCTCATTCGGCGCGGCCCCAAACACCGCCGGAGTGTCGCGCACTGGGGAAGCGCTGTAGCGTCGCGAGATCAGAATCGAGTGGAACGGCAAGTCGAGAATCGCCGCCACCGCAGCCCCCGGCACGACGCCGGCCGTGGCAATGCCGACGACGAGCTCCGGACTCCACTCGCGCGCGACGCGCACGGCGAGCGCACGAGCCAGCTCTCCGAAGAGCGGCCAATCCACGATCATCACGCCCTTGGACGGGTCAGGCGCGTACGGCTGAGGTGCGGTCATCGTGGTACTCCGGTTGGGGATCCCGCAGTGTAACCCGAGTGTAGCCCTCAGCGTGCCGTGCGGCAACGTGGATTCCCCTCGCAACAGCTGTGGCAACTTGTTGGCCACGCGCTCTCCCGATAGCTTTGCGCATCAATCGCCGCTCTCCTTTTTTCTTTCTCTGATCTACTGCGCGCGCATGACTTGGTGGCGCCGCCTCGTGGGCGGCTCGTCCGGGCGCGATCCGCGCCACACGGACTTCCTGGCTGAAGCGCTCGATCTCGAGTCGCGCGGCGATTATGCAAACGCCCTGACGTCGTATCGACTCGCCTTGCGCGAGCGACCCGATGACCTCGGCGTGTTGCAGAATATCGCCATTGCGTTCTCCAAGACCGGGCAGCCCGAAGAGGCCATTCGGACGTATCGTCGCGCCCTGCAGCTCGATGCCGAATCGCCGGGAGCTCATTACGGCCTCGCGTTTCTGCTGCTCAAGCGGGGTGATTCGGCGCACGCCGCCATGCATCTCGAGTCGTTCCTTCAATTCAGTACGGAGCAGGATCCGACGTCCGCCCGATTCCGTGCGCACGCCGAGCGCACACTGGCGCAGTTGCAGGGTGCACCGGACGATGCGGCTGGCCAGGATCAGGATCCGTCGTCGCCGTCGGGCGATGACAACGGATCGGCCTACATGGATGAGGGCTGACGTGGGACGCGTGCTCTCCATCGTGAGCCAAAAGGGTGGCGTCGGCAAAACGACCACCGCCGTGAACCTGGCGGTCGCCTTCGCGCGTCGCGGACTGAAAACGTTGCTGATCGACGCCGACCCGCAGGGCGCGGTCCGCTACGGTGTCGGCCTGCGCCGCGGCCACCCCACGGTCGGGTTCGATGACTATTTGCGTGGCGAAAAAGCGCTGCGCGAAGTAATTCTGCCCACCGCGCTTCCGTGGCTCCGCGTAATCCTGGCCGGCAGCGTCAGCGAGTCCGCCGATCATTCGGATTTCCAACATCGCGTCGGCGAGAGCACCGTGCTGGCCGATCTGCTGGCCATGGCGCGCGAACGCTGTCACGTGGTGGTGGTCGATACGCCACCGGGGCTCGGTGCGATCACCCGTCGGGTGCTGGCGGCGAGTCAGCACGTGGTCGTGCCGCTGCAGTGCGAGCCGCTCGCGTTGCAAACCACACCGCAAATTCTGCGCGCCATTCAGGACGTGATCAGCATCAACGACGAGCTCACGCTCGAAGGCATTCTGCTCACGATGTTCGAACAGGGAAATCCGGCGTCGGAGCGGGTCGTGCACTACGTACGTGAACATCTGCCGCAGCATCTCGTGTTCGACACGCCAATTCCGCGCACGCCTGCCACCGCTGATGCATTTGCCGCCGGTCAGCCGGTGGTGCTGCGGAATCCGGCCGATCCCGCCAGCCAGGCGTACGTGAACATCGCGACGCGGCTCGCCGAGCGCTTCGCGTGACACCGTCGGTACGCGCGCGTCGTCGCGCCGGAGCGCTGCTGGTATCGGCGGTGATCGGCGCCACCGGCATCGGCACGGCCTGTTCGGAAGTGGGGCTCGGTCCGAACGACGCCGCGGCGATCGAGCTCGATCCGTTCCCGTCGCCGTCGGTGGTTTTCGGTGATACGCTGCGCAACATCGATGGTATCGTGACGCCGGTACGTGCCCGTGTGTTCAACGTGCGTGGTGATGTCATCGACGATGCGACGCCGCGCTACCTGTACGCCGACTTCAACATCGACTCGGCGCTGGCCATCGACTCCGCCACCGGCATCGTGGTTGCGAAGAAGCTTGTCGCAGGCGACAAGCGGATTGCCGCACGCATCGGCGGCTCGCTGCAGGTGTTGCGCGGCATTCGCATCGTGACCCGCCCGGACTCAGTTGACGGCGCCAGCCTCACCGACATATTGGGCACGAGCTTGCCCGACACCGGTCGTCGGGGACTCGACAGCAACTCGACCAAGGCGCTCACCGTCACGGTGCGGCATCTCCAAGCCAGCGTGGTCACGGGGGTTCGCTCGTGGCCCGTACGCTTTCAGCTGCTGTCACCGGCCAATCCGACCAACGACACGATGGCCGACGCCTATCTGATCGATGACCAAGGTCGTGCCAGCACCGTCGACACCACCGACGACAATGGTGTCGCAGGACGGCGAGTGCGCGTGCGCGCGCTGCGGTTTCCGGTCGGTGCGGCCGTGGAGTCGGTGGTGGTGCGCGCCACCGTGACATACAAGGGCCAACCCCTGAAGGGCTCACCGGTTCGGCTCACCGCCCCCGTTCGACGTGGGTCCGGATCGTCCTGAGGACTCCCGCCAGACGGCGCCGAGAGGCAATTTCACTGATCCCACCTGGCGGTCGCTCCGGTTCGTTATGCCGATGCGCCTCTGCCCTGCCTTTCGCTCCAGTCGGAGATGGCGATGACTTCGGTCGCGGCTGATTCCAATCCTGCCCTGAACGTGACGATGAACGGTCTTCCGGCCTCGTCACGCTATGCCTCCGGTGGACCGCGTCCCCCGCACGGCACGATCAACGCGCTGTTCTTCGATGCCGTCGAGCGATTCGACCGCACCGATGCGCTCAGCACGAAGGTGCGCGGCGTATGGGAGCCGATGTCGCACCGCACCATCATGACGCGGGTGCGACACACCGCACTCGGCCTCGCCGAACTGGGCATCGTCGCGCAGGATCGCGTATCCATTCTCTCGGAGAACCGTCCGGAGTGGCTGATCGCGGACTTCGCCTGCATCTGCAGCGCGATCACCGATGTGCCGATCTATCCCACGCTTCCCGCCGATCAACTGCCGTATCTGCTCAACAACTCGGGCGCGCGCGCCATCTTCGTGTCGAACGCCGATCAGGCGAAAAAGGTCGCGTCGATCCGCCATGAGGTGCCTGGGCTTCAGTGGATCATCGGCTTCGCGGCCACGAAAGTCGACGGCTGCGACCTCACCCTCGCCGAGATCGAAGCGAAGGGCGCCGCCGTAGACAACATCGAGCGCGCCACCACTTTCAAGCGTGATGCGCTAGCCGTCACCCCCGATCAATTGGTCACGCTGATCTACACGTCGGGCACGACGGGGAATCCGAAGGGCGTGATGCTGACGCAGGACAACCTGTACTCGAACGTCATCGCCACGAAGAGCACACTGCAGGTAAGCACCAGCGATCTCGCGCTCAGCTTTCTTCCGCTCAGCCACATTTTCGAACGCACCGGCGATTACTTCCTGTTCGCGAACGGCGTGCGCATCGCATACGCCGAGTCTATCGACACGGTACCGGTGAATATGAGCGAAGTGAAGCCGACGATGATGATGTCGGTGCCGCGCCTGTACGAAAAGATCTACGCGCGTGTGGTGGAGAACGCCGTGGCCGGTGGTGCGATCAAGCAGCGCATCTTTTTCTGGGCGAAGAACGTCGGCGAGAAGTGGGCCGACGAAAAGCTCGCTGGGCGCGAACCGGCCGGTTTTCTCGCGTTGCAATACGCGCTCGCACAGAAGCTGGTGTTCTCGAAGCTCCGGGAGCGCACGGGCGGGAACCTGCGTTTCTTCGTGTCGGGTGGCGCACCGCTTTCGCCCGACATCGCGAAGTTCTTCTACTCCGCGGGACTGATCATCCTCGAAGGCTACGGCCTCACCGAAACGTCTCCGGTCATTTCGACGAATACGTTCGAACATTACCGGCTGGGCAGCGTGGGCCGACCGATTCCCGGGGTGGAAGTGATGATCGCGGCCGATGGCGAGATTCTGTCACGCGGACCACACATCATGCGGGGCTACTACAATCAGCCCGACGCCACGAAGGACGCCATCGACGAAGAGGGATGGTTTCATACCGGGGACATCGGTGAATTGGTCGACGGCTACCTGCGTATCACCGATCGCAAGAAGGACATCATTGTGACGGCAGGCGGCAAGAACATTGCCCCGCAGCCAATCGAGAACATGTTGCGGACCAACAAGTACGTGTCGCAGGCGGTGATGCTGGGAGACAAGCGCAAGTTCCCCGTGGTGCTCGTGGTGCCGAACTGGGATCAGCTCGAGAAGTGGGCCGCCTCGCAGAACATCGTCTGGACGAGCCGCGCCGAGTTGGTGGCAATGCCGACGATCAACGCCAAGATGGAGAAGGAAGTGAAGACGCAGCTGGCCGGACTGGCGAGTTACGAGTCGCCGAAGAAGATCGCGTTGCTCGAGCATGACTTCAGTGTCGAACGCGGCGAACTCACGCCGACGCTGAAGGTCAAGCGTCGCGTGATCGACCAGACCTACAAGCCACTCATCGACAGCTTGTACGAGGAGTAGTTGTTACGGTACCGATTCAGGCGCGCGGCGGCGGAGTTCAACCAGCCCGCTGGCGCGCGCTGTCGTTTCGGCCACCCATTCCGTGGCATCACGCGCGAGCTCGCGCATGCCGGAGGGGATCGGCGCGTGAACCGGCGCGACCAGGCGCCCCCCGAGCCGCAGGGCCCGGGCGGCACTCTCCAGCAACGCGGGATTGGCGTGCGCCTCATCCACCGCGATGGCGGCCAGCGTTTCCACGCCGAGTGGCAGGCGATCAGCAACCACGATGCATGACGCGCCGGGGGCGGACACCAGCACCGCATCACTGTTGACCAACAGCTGCGGCGCTGACACGAACGACGCGAGCACGTCGCTGGCGGCCGCGTAGCGACCCACGAGCGCGATCGGCAGCTGACTCTCGGCCACACCCATCAACGCTGCCACACGAAGCACCCTGTCGCGCGTGAACGGCGTCAATGGCATCGCCGGTGGGCGCGGCGTGACCGGCGCGATCCCGTCGAAGTACGCGATCCCGTTGTCGATGCGAAACTCGGCGCCGCACACGGGACAGGCGAGTTCGGCCACGAGCAGGCGAGAGCCGCGGGCCTGCAGTACCACGGCCACCAGCCAGCTCTCGTCGTGGGTGCCGGGACAGCGGAGCGCGTCAAGCAGGTCACGTTGCATGGCTGAATGATAGCCGCTCGTTACTTCAGCAGCTCCTGTTGCGAGGCCGGTCTCGCGGACGCCGGTTTCAGGTAGCGATCATACCAGCCGGTTAGCCGATTGTGCCAATCCACGAACTCGCCGGCATTCGTCATCGGAATACCGTGTCCGCCGTTGGTGTAGTTCACCCACTCCACCGTTCTTCCCAGGCGGCGTAAGGCGAAATACATCTCGCGGGTGTTGATCGCCGGCACGTTGTGATCTTCGCCGCCGGTAACCAGCAACAGTGGCGTCTTGATCCGATCGGCAAACATCACCGCACTGTGCTGCACGTACTTCTGCGGCTGCTCCCACATCGTCGCGCCGATGCGATCTTGCGTCTTTTCGGCGGCGTTCACATTGCGCACACCGAGTCGGGGCGAGTCGGTGTAGAACGACACGAGATCGACCTTGCCGGAAATATTGATGGCGGCCTTGAAGCGGTTCGTCTGCGTGATCAGCAAGTTCGTCGCGTATCCGCCGTAGCTGGTTCCGTGCACGCCAAGCTTACTGCTGTCGGCGATCCCCATCTCGATCAGCTTGTTCGCCGACGCGGTGACGCCCTTGAGCCAGGCTTCCCCCGGGTATCCCGTCTCGAAGGTGACGGACGGTTTCATGACCGCGTATCCACGGCTGGCGAGATACATCGTGGTAGCGTCGAAGCTGTCGTCGAAGAAGTCTTCGTAGACGCTGAAGACGGTCGGCAAGTGGCCCGTCGCAGCCGAGGGCAGCGTCAGCACACCAAACTGAGACCGGCCGTCGGCGTCGAGGTACGGCACCAGCTTGGTGGTGGGCAACGCGCGCGACGCGAGCTGCGGATTGGACGCCACGACCAGCCGCGGTGCCGTGAACGCGGCGTCGGCGATCCAGAGATCCGCCGGTCTTCCGTTCGCGCCGATTGTGACGGCGAGCCTGGCGCCGTTCGGGCTCACGCGTGGCTGGCCGTACAACCGGCCATCGCGCACCAGCGTGTCGACGGCGCCGGTAGCGACGTCCACGCGCAGCAGGGCGCGGTTCCAATCCGTGCGCGACGCCATGCCGAGCAACACGGTTCGACCATCAGCACTCCAGTCAGCGAGGAGCACGCGCGGACCGCGAATGGTGTCGGCAATCGCCACGATCGTGCGGCGGGTCGCGTCGGAAACACGTACCAGATGCCAGCCGGTGCGCGAGGACACGAGCACTGCATCTCCCGTCGGCGAGATGTTCACGAGCGTGAACCGCTCTTCGGCGGCGCGGGCAACGGAGTCGCGCCCTGAGTCGCGCGGACCACGCACCGTATCACCCTTGGCGCGCGGTGGCGCACCGATCAATCGTCGCGAGGTCGTGTCGGTGATGCTCGCGACGTACACGGCTCCATCGCGCGCATACGCGTAATGATCGCCATCGGCGGCGTTCGAGAGCGTCACCCCACGCAACGAGGCGATGATCACACGCGCGCTGTCGCGGCCGCGCCGCGCGAGCCATCGAGACTCGCTTGCAGGGCCGCCCTCATAGTTGGTCTTCGCATTACGATCTTCGCGCCAGCTGACCAACTGCCCGCTTGGCGACACCACCCAGGCGGAGAGCTGTGTGGCCGGTATGACCGTGTCGAGTTTCGCCGACGTCGGCGTCAGCGCGACCACGATCGCCCGGTTTCCGAGACGGCGCAGCGCATCCCACGCCAGAAACGGCTCGGTGCCCACCTGAACCGAGACCGGCCCGTTCACGAGCGAGTCGAAGCGTGCACGCACTTCCCCGATCCACTGCCGCTCTCGGATCGCCAGTAGGAGCCGGCCGTCTTCCGTCCACGAGAGATCGGTGTTGTCCGCCAACCGAGCGCCCGCGAGCGATTGGGCGCGCAGCTTTCGAGAGGCGACGTCCCAGATCAACAGCTGCGGCAGGGTGTCACGAGTCGCGATGGCGAGCCGATCGCCGGACCGCGACCAAGCGAGTGCACCGATGGTCCGCGGTGCGCTCACGATCGGCGTGGTGTCGCCCGTTTCGGTGTTGAGGAGGAGCAATCGTGCAGGCGCTGGCCGGGTATAGCTGGGATCTCCATCGCGGGCGGCGACGAATCCAAGGCCGTCCCGACGCGTCGCAATCCGCACCACGAGCCACGTTCCGTCAGGAGAGTAGTCGCCCGCTGAAACGGTTCGAACGTCGAGCAGGTCGTTGGGCGTCAGCGACCCGGCAGGAGCGGGCAACGTGTTCGCCGACCCGGACTGCGCCTCGGCGGGTGGGGCCAAAAACGTACTGGCGGCGAGGCTCAGTGCCAGCACCGCGGCAGGCGGCGGGCGATAGAAGGGGCGGCGCATGGTCGGTCCGGATGGGCGCGGTAGGCGCCAAGGGCCCTCGCGGCCGTCGGCTGTCTCAAAGCTGCACGCCAATCGGGCGTCCGGCGAGGCTACGAACGCTACGCCCGACTGATCCGCAGCTCGTCGACGTTCACGTGGGCACGGCGGGTAACGGCCCAAAGCACGGCGTCGGCCACGTCTTCAGGACGCAACATCGCGGCCCTCGGCGGGAATCCGGGCGTGTTGTCGGGATCGATGGGATCCCAGATGGGCGTATCGGTCGCCGACGGCGCGATGAGCGTCGCGCGGACTCCGCTCCCACGGAGTTCTTCGCGCAACACTTCGTGGAGCGCCCGTGCGCCGAACTTGCTGGCAGAATAGGCGCCGTTTCCACTGAAAATGCTGCGATCGGCGACCGACCCGATCGTAATCACGTGGCCATGGCCGGCCGCCCGCATCAGCGGGACGAACGCATGCAGGAAGCGAAACGGCGCCAGCAGGTTCGCCTGAAGAGTCTGCTCGAAGCGCGCTGGGTCGGTGCGCTCGATGGGGCCGAGTGGAAAGACCCCAGCGTTATTCACGAGAATCGACGGTCCATCAGCGCGGTGCTCGCAAATGGTCTGCACGGCCTGCGCCACGTCGTCGGTGTTCGTGACGTCGCACGGCACCGCAACCGCGCCACCGCCGATCTCAGTCGCCACACGCGCGAGATCACTGGCCGAACGGGAAATCAGAAACGGTTGCGCACCCGCCGCCGCGAGGGCGACGGCGACCGCGCGGCCGATGCCGCGCGACGCGCCGGTGACCACGACCGACACGCCGTGGAGCACCGGAAGCGTGGCCGACGCGCTCGCGGTCACCGCAACACGCTCAGTACGACGCCGAGGGGCCGTGTGCCAGACGCAGGAACTCACTGCGCGTTTTGGAGTCATCGCGAAACAGGCCACGAAGGGACGACGTGATGGTGCGTGAACTCTGCTTCTCGACGCCACGCATCATCATGCACAGGTGCACGGCTTCGATCACGACACCGACCCCCTTGGGCTGCAGGACTTCATCGAGCGCATTGGCGATCTGCTCGCCGAGTCGCTCCTGCACTTGCAGCCGGCGCGCGAACACTTCGACTACGCGAGGGAGCTTGGACAGGCCGACGATCTTGCCATTCGGAATGTACGCCACGTGCACCTTTCCGAAGAACGGGAGCATGTGGTGTTCGCACATCGAATACATCTCGATGTCGCGCACCATCACCATGTTCTCGTGATTCTCTGCGAACATCGCATCGCCGATGACCTGTCGCGCATCGAGATCGTAGCCGCGAGTGAGCCACGCCATCGACTTCGCGACGCGGCTTGGCGTTTTCAGCAGCCCATCACGATCGGGGTCTTCGCCCAGCATCTCGAGCTGACGCCGGATGAGTCCCTCGAATTCCACCTGCGTCGCGCTGTCTGTCTCCATGTCGTCGGGATCGACCGTCGCCATGCTCGCGCGCGCCGCCATCGTCGGTCGGATCACGTGTTTACTCCCCCTCGTAGTCGACATAGTTATTTTCGGTTTCCCAGAGCCGTAGCCGCACCAGCTTTCCCGGCGCCACGACCGGCTCCAGCACGCGCCACATGCCCACGACGACATTCTCGGTGGTCGGGTTCACCCCCTGCATGTACGGCACGTCGATATTGAAATTGCGGTGATCGGTGACGCTCACCACGTGCCGTTCCACCGTGTCGCGCAGCATCCCGAGGTCGATCACATAACCGGTGCGCTCGTCGATCGGTCCCTTCACCGAGACTTCGAGCGTGTAGTTGTGGCCGTGCCAGTTCGGGTTGTTGCACTTACCGAACAGGCGGGAATTCTCCTCGTCGGAGAGCTCGGGATTGTGAACGCGGTGGGCGGCGTTGAAACGCAGCAGCCGCGTTGCGGTAACGATAGACATATGGGACGAACAGTCCGAAAGGGGGAGCGGTTCCCTCCGCAAACTCGTACCGTCGGTGCACGCCGGCAAGGCAAGGGCGGGGTCCTCGCCGAAAACACGAAAGCCCCGCCGAGTGGCGGGGCTTTCGCAAAAGATACGGAACGAAGAGGAGATCTTGAAGCCCAAAGAATACTGATAAGGTCCTCACCACGCGGTCGCCTTCCCCGCACTGGGGCGTGACGTGAACGCAGTCTGTCGGACCTTTCCTTAGGACTTATCGGCTCAAGAGGTAATTCTCTCCGCCCCGCACACTGGTCGAGTATCGACACCGGAGGGGTCGAACTTCACGCCGATAGTGTACATGGTGCGCCACGGCGCGCGCAATGCGAGATTACGACATGGACTTCTACATGCTTGCCGGAATCGTGATGCTCGTCGCGTGGGGCGGTGTTACGTATACGACCGATGCCCCCGGATGGATCCACCTGATGCTCACTGGAGGCGTTTTTCTCATTATCTGGCGCCTGGTCGTGCGCGATACGCCCTCGGGACCGAACCAGAAGCGCTAACCGCGCCGGCTTAGATCTCCCAGTTCGAGAGCACCATGCCCTCGAGGGGCGGCACTTCGTTCCAGCCGTAGGCGCTCATCCGCAGGTCCGTCCAGCGCACCCGTGCGCCGAGCGCGACCAGCGTACGATACGCATCTGGATAGTCGCCCTGCAGGCGAATCGCGACGCGCCGGGTGCCCGTGCGGCGCGCCAAATCGGCGAGGCTGCCCAGCATCTGCGGCAAGCTGCTCCGGCGGGCCAGCACGAGCTTGAGGACGCGCAGTTCGTCCCGCGTCCGCCCCTCCACCAGTGGCGCGGTATGACAGACAGCGAAACCGGTGGGGGCGTCCAGCGGCCCCAGCAGAATGGTGTCTCCCAGCGTAAGGCGGTCGGTGAGCTCGAGTTCGCGAGTGAAGTCGTACCCGGGCAGCACCCGCATCGTGAGCGCCCGACACGCGCTGATCGCGGCTTCCTGCTCGTGGGACGACAACCGTGACAGCAACTGCGGCGCCTGCTCGCCCAGTGCCGCGTCGAGCGTGAGCGTGACGGTGAGATGGCCGGGCACGAAGCCGAGATTCGAGTAGAACCCGATATTGTCCATCGTGCGCGGCATCGTTTCGAGTCCGATCACTTTCACGGACTGTTGGCGCAACCAGCGCATCCCGCTCTGCACGATGATCTTTCCAAGTCCCGCGCCTTGGCTGTCGGGGCGAACACAAAGCGGCCCCATCCAGCCTTCGGTGCCGGAGTGATGCACCATGTTGAACGCCGCGATACGCCCGCGTTCATCGCGCCAGCACAGCGCCCCGTCGCCGGCGTCCTCGATGGCGTAGCGCCAGATCGACGGATTGAGTGGCGGTACACGCACGCCCGCCATGCCATCCTTTCGATAGCGCTCGGTGAAGGCCTCGGCGAATACCTCGTTCAACTGCGAAATGTCGTCGACGGTGGCGACGATGGGCCCTTCCAGCGGACGGGAGTTACGCCAGCTGCGCGGCGATGCGGTCATGACGGCGCCAGCGAACGCGCGTCACTGGTGTCGGCCCGTGAGAACGCGTCCTGTTCCGACGGGTCGGCATTGATCGCACGCGAGCTGGCGCGGACCACGCTGCACCCTCGTGCATCGTCGTACTCGACCATGAGCACGCGATCCAAACCCTCCTGAACTTGCTCAATGTGCGTGATCACGATGACCTGCTCGAATCGGCCATGAAGGTTGCGAAGAAGATCGACCACGTTCGCTCGACGACCTTCGTCGAGTGACCCGAAGACTTCGTCAAGAATCAGCAAGGAGAATGCCTGTCCTGCCCGTTCGGCGATCATCTGGGAAATCGCCAGTCTCAGAACAAGGTTGCACAAGTCCTCCTCGCCGCCGGATATCACGGGTTTCGGAATCTCGTCTTCCATGATCAGCACGCGATAGTCCTCGTCGAACTCGAGTTCCCGGTAACGTCCATCGGTGAGCTCACCCAGAAACTTGCTGGCGATGGCGGCCAGTTCAGGACGAAGCTGGAAGTTGAGATCGGTTCGCAGGTCCGTGAGCGCGCGGTCAAGCTCATCATGCAACTGCTTGTCCTTCTCGAGCGCGTCCAGCGTCTCCTGCAATCGCGCGAGATCACGTCGTCCCTGCTCGGCGCTATCGAGCGCCGCTCGGGCCCGCTCCGCTTCGCCCGCGGCACTCACCGCATCGAGTTCGGCACGACGGGCTTCGGCCGACGCTCGCTCATGCGCATCGCGCACCCGTTGGTACGACGTGTCGTCCATGCCCAGCGCGGTGCGTTGACGCTCGAGCGCGACCACGGTCGTACGGGCCGCGTCACGAATGATCGTGATCCGCATGCGCTCTGTGCGCGTGACATCCTCGCGCTCCACGAGGCCGCCCACACGAGCCGCCTTCGTTTCAAGCTCCTGCAGCCGCACGACCTCGTCGCGCAGCGCGCGGTGCCGCTGCGCATCATACCCCAGCGGAAGCGCGGCCAGCTGCGCGGTAGCTTGTGTGAGTCGCGCCGCCAGCTCCTTGCGTGAATCGGCCACTTGGGTTGCTTCGGCCAGCGCATTCTGAATCCGTTGCAACCGCCGTTCCGCCGCCGACAGCTCCAGCTGCATGGTCCGACGTTGCTCGTCAAGCGCCTCGATTGCCGCCGGCAGTGCAGCCAACTGCTCGACGCGCTGCCGGTAGTAGTTGCCATCGATACGCACTGTCTCGATTTGCTCATTCAGCAAATCGAGCACACTACGAAATGACGCACCGAGCGGCCGTCCGCAGGTCGGGCACGGCGATTGCTCGCCCAACCCCTCGAGCGTCTCGCGCTGCTCCGATAGTTCCGTATACTGCCGGCGGAGGCCGTCCAGTCGCGTCTCCGCCTCCTGACCGTCCTTGGCCCACGCCGTACGCTCGCTGTCGAGTGTACGCTCTACGTCGGGAAGCGTTCCCCGCAATGTCACGAGCTGCGCCTGAGACTCGCGCTCCAGCGCGGGCGCCGATTCTAAACGCGCGGCGCGCTCGGCCAGCTTGGCGTCATCCTCCGCCAGCGTGCGAACACCCTCCATCAACGTCTGTCGTCGTGCGTCGGCCGCGGCGAGCTGTTCGAGTGATTCCAGTTCCACACGGAGCGTGGGCAGCGGCAGCGTCGCGTTCCGCAACGGCGCGAGTTCCCCGTGCGCGATGGCCACCGCATCCAGTTCACGGTCGAGCCGCTCCACTTCGCGGGCAAATCCCATCGCCTCGCTCTCGGCTACGCGCAGCTCGGCCAGCAACTGCTGCATCTGATCACGCTGGGCCTGCGCGTCGAGCCATTGCGGCGCGACGGCGCTCAGGCGCTCGTCGGTGTTGATGCGCGCCACCTCAGCCTCCGTAGAGCGCGTCCGCGCCACGGCGAGCCGCGCCTCGGCATCGGCCACACCACGCCAGATAGCGTCGGCGTCGGGCATGCCCTGCTTGAGGCCGTTGATCTCCGCCATGAGGGCCCGACGACGCTCGCGCGCAATCTCCTGCGCACCGCTGATGCGGTCATAGCCCAAGACGCGCGACAGGAAGCGCGCCCGCTCGGCCGGACCGAGCGCAGCCATGACATCGAGCTCTTTCTGACCCGTGAAGTAGGTGTGAAAGAACTCCGAGCGCGTCATGCCAAGGCGCCGTTGAAGGAATTCAGTGGTTCCTGAAATCGTGCTCGCAACCGGCGCATCGCCCCCGTCGAGGAACACCTCGGCGTTGGTGAGTCCACGGACCACGCGATAGCGGTGACTGGCGAGCTCGAACTCCAACTCCACCTTCACGGAGGCGCGAGGCGCCGCGCGTGAGAAGCGGATGGAATCGCGGGTGCCACGCGCAGCAGAGGTCCCGTACAGCGACCAGGCAATGGCTTCGAGCAGGGTGGACTTGCCCGAGCCGTTGGGGCCGATGATACCCGTGAGGCCTCGCTCGAACTCGATGCGCGTGTCGGCGTGCTGCCGGAAGTTCTGCAGACGGAGCGAAATCAATCGCATGAGTCAGCCCTCCAGCACGGGGAGGGCGGCCATCGCTGCCTCTTCCGCCTGCTGCAGATAGCGCAAACCGAGCGACACGAGTGCCTCGCGATCGACGCCCGACGGCAACGGTCGCTCGTTGAGGCGCTCGGCCACCAGCTCCGGCAACGTGGCCCGACGGCCCGGCGCGCCTTCCCCGTTCCCACGACGCGCCAAGACGTCAGGCCGGCGCGTATCGAGATGGAAATGCATGGCGCGTTTGCGATAATCGCGCAGCGCCTCGTGATTGAGCTCGCGCACGATATGGCGCGCGATGTTGCGCACCGTCACGCGCACGACGCGACCGTCGATTCCACCGATCGCGCTGTCGACGCGCGCCCTCAGCGCGCTGTCGACTTCGACCGCGCCCATGCCACTCGCGTCGATCGGCTCGAGGTCCAACAACGGACGCGACGGGGCCACCGGATGGAAGCGATGCGCGCCTGTACTCAGGTCGTGCTCGACGAATCCCTTGCCGGGCACGGATCGCTCACGTTGCTCTTGCAGCTCTCCCCAGGGATTCGAACTGGTGTAGTCCATGGAGCCGCTATAAAAAACGCGATCCGCCACCTTGCGGTAAACATGGTAGTGGCCGAGCGCGACGTAGCTCCACTTGTCGGCATGAAGTTCTTTGAGCGGTATCTCGATCGCGGTCCGCTCCGGCGAGGCGACTTGCGCCGAGAGCATTCCCTCGATCTCGCCGTGCATCAACAGGACGTTGTGAGCGAATCCGCCCGGTGGCGTCATCAGCGGGCGGTCAACGCCCGGCGCATCCGGCACAGCCATAACGCACAGGGACAGCTCGGGAAACTCAAATAACTCGGGCTTATCATCGGCGACCTTGATGCCGATCTCCCGGAACAGCCGAAGTATGCACCCCGAATCCACGGTGCGGGGCGCGTCATGATTCCCTGCGACCATGACGATCTTCGTGTTCGGGAGCGCCTCGAGCAGTCGTTGAAAGGTGCGATACGCGTGGAGAATCGCGCCATTCGACGGGCGCACCGTGTGAAACACGTCGCCGCCGACGACGATCAGGTCGGGAGCACACCCGATGATCTGGGCCACCGCACGCGACACCGTCGCGGCGACATCAGCCTCGCGCTGGTTGATTCCGGTCGGCGTGAGCCGCTGATACTGGCGGAATCCGAGATGGAGATCGCTGAGGTGGACCAGGCGCATGCCGCAAGCTACAGAACGAACCCGCCGGCTCAAAGCACGAAGCGGCGCGCTCGCCGCTCAGCGGATGCGGATGCGCTGCACGATGCGCAGGTCGAGTAACATCGGCCGGGCCACCTCGGCGGGGCCGGGCGTGACCTCGGACTGCACGTCGATGACGGTACGGGCATCGACGATCCAGGCACGCAGGCGATCGAGAACCATCGTGCCGCGCACGGTCCCGGCAGTCACCACCCGGGTCCCAGCCGGCAGCTCACGGGCCGCACCATCCCGTCGCAGTTCACCGTCCATGGAAATCCACGCGTTCCGTCCTCCCTGCGTGAGGGAATCGAGGCGGAACCGCGTGCGCACCACGCCATCGGCGCGATACCCGCTAAGCGGGAGCGAGGGGAGCACAATGTCGCGCTCCCAGCGGTCACCCACCCGCATGGCATTGTCAGGTAGCAGCGCCGGCATCGAGGCCAGGGTGGCCCCGAGTTCCATCGCCCCAGGCGGTGGATCGCTCACCCGCATGGCACCGTCGGGCGTCACGCGCACGCGCACCTGCCGTCCGTCGGCGGGAAGCGGAAGCATTTCGGGGCGGGCCGTTTCGGCGGCAGTGCCGGCCCACATGGACATCGAGTCCGTCGTGGCCAGCAGGGTCGTGGACGACAGGTCGCTCGCCTCGACGAGCGAGTGCGCGTACATCACGAGCTTGGTGACACGGAGCGAGGCGCGGGCGCGACGCGGACCGTACTCCGGCGACTTCCGTACCGGCGGCGCACTTCCGCCGGCGCGACGTCCATCGATACCGGCCCCCGAGCCAACCGCCGGCACCGACGATTCGGTGCGCCGTCCGCTCATCTCGATGGTCTGCTCCATCTGCAAGCGGAGCGTATCACCCACCCGCGGCCGCACGATGAGCGTTACGCCATCGGGACCCGCGCGCATGGATTGCGCAGACACCCGTGGCGCACCGACGAGCATGAACAGAAACATGTGCAGAAGCAGGAGCGTGCTCGTGCCAGTCAGCGCGCAACACACCCGGGCCATCAGCCACCCGCGGACTCGGATCGACAACCTCATCCGCCGTATTCGTCGGGTGAAAACGAACGCAGGGCGCGCGGTCGCGGAGTCACGGCTTCGACCTCGCTGGCGGTTGGGCGCGCACGGCGGGCCAATTCACGCGTGAACGCGCGCTTCACGTCGTCCGGCCGGGTGCGCACCACGGCATTGCGCGCGGCGAGCACGACATGCTCGTCGTACAACAGAATCGTTTGCTGTACGAAGCCGAGCTCAATGGTGTCATCGAGTCGACGCAGCTCCCGCGTGACGGCCTGCGCCAGCGACGGTTCCGGCGCCTGCGGGAACCGTTCCACCCCCTCGCGGCCCGACATCACCGACGGGCGCGGAAAGCGTACGAACACCGGCTGCGTGAAATGCGGATGACGCACCATGAGCTGTCCTTTGTCGAGTGTGGCCATACGCGCTTTGATCGCTGGGCTCAACACCTGATATCCCGGGGACGCGAGCTCGTCGCCGTCCATGCGTCCATACAGGGCTGTGCCCGCGTTGCCGGTCACGCGACGATGCACCTGAGAACGGAATTGCTGGGCGCCGAACAGCACGAGTCCGAGATAGCGGCCGCGTTCGGCGATATCGAGCAGCATTTTTCGGACATAAGTATCGGGACCATCGTGAGGCGCATACTTGTTCAGCTCATCGACGAAGACGATGACGTGATCCACGCCGAGTTCCCGTCGCTCGAGTTGTTCGCGCAGCCGAGACACCACGCGGGCAAAGACGAGATCCTGCGCGTCTTCCTCCACGTTGGCGACATCGAGCACATACACCGCGCGATCCACAAAGCTCCCAAACGGCAGATCGGAGACAGCGCCGTCATCGGTGACGAGTCCCGCGCACCGCGTGGAGAGATTGGACAACCGGTTCCGGACTTTGCGCACGGTCGCCGCGTGATGCGTGCGCCACGTGTCACCGTTGGAATCTTCCAGTTTGCGCAACACATCACGAAACCACGCATCGAGGTCGGCGAACGACTGCACGCGATGCGTGCGGGAGAAGCCGGCTTCTTCGAAGTCCTTCCCGACGACGCGCTCCCGGATGAAGTCGATGAGCGCGTCCGCTTTGGCGTCGAGGTCGTCTTTATTCAACAGGACTTCGGCAAACTGCAGCACCTCGCCGAGTCCCCACGTGAGTGGCGACACACTGTCCGCGAGTGCGGGGTGCGACCGCAGCGTATTCAACGCAAAGCCACGGGCGGTGAACGGCGCGAAGTAGCGCACGTCCTGAAACGGCGTGGGCGGCACACCGAGCATCGCGTACATCTCGAGATCCGCCGGTTCGAGCTTTCCCGGCTGATCGAGGAAGCAGAGGTCCGGCCCCTTCACATTGAAGCAGACCGCGGCCACCGTGCCGCGATGTCCGGGAAAGTGCGCGAAGATCGACTGCAACAGCCACTCGATCGCACTGGTCTTGGTAGCAAGTCCCGAGACACCGGAAATATTCAGGTGCGCCGCTTCGGGTCCGACCAGAAAATCGGCGTCGAGGAAAATCGGCGACCGCATGCCACCGGCGCGATACACGCCCACCGGAATACCAGTGGCCGACTCGCCGGTGATATATCCGTCCATGCGCAGGGCCACCGCCACGTCGGCGTCGTCGGCGAGATACACCGCGCCCAGTGGCACGGGCTGCAGCGGCTCCTCGGGGATGTGTCGCAAGACCGACGCGGTATACAGCCGGATCTCAGTACGATCGGTGTGCGACCGCGGCCCCTCGTGCGGCCGTCCGTCGTGCCCGAGCACATCGTGCAGCGGCGATTGCAGATCGCTGTAGCTGACGCCCTCCACCACCACACCGTACACGCGCGGGATCACCGCCTCCACCGGCGTGTTGCCCTCGACACGCACGATCGTACCGATGCCGATCGGCGCATCGATCGCTGTCCAGAAATGGAACTCATGCGGCGTATTCGGCTTCTTTTCCGTCGCGACGACGCGACCGAGCGGCAACGACACGGCGGCGAGTGTCGCGTCGGGCGCGGCACCGGGAACAGCAGAAGGCGAGGTCACGGCGTCACGACGAAGAAGGTCAGATTCCGACAAGGGCATCGAGATACATCTCACAAGCATGAATGCCGTAGGTGAGGGTATCCCACCTCGGATCGGGACGGGAGAGCGGGGCCCGCTCGGCGAGAATACCGCCAGCGATACGATCACAGTGCGCGGTGAATCGCGCGCGCGCATCGTCGGTGATGTGCTCTGGGTCGAGCATATCGGCGGGCGGAGAAATTTCCACGCGCACCAATCCGTGTAGCGGATCACCGCCGGCGGCGGTGCGGAGACGCAGATACCAACTCGCCACCGCACGCCGTGGACGATGCCCGACGAGGAAGGCCGGCGATCGCTCCGCCTCGGCGAGCGCGAGCACGGATGCTACCTGCTCCGCGCTGCCGTACAGCGTCGTATGTGATTTCACCACGCCGAATGCCGTCGCGCGTTCGTCCACCGCCAGATTACCGGAAATACCGCCGTCGATCCACAGCCATCGCGATTCTCGGCGACACCAGTCGGCCGCGAGTCGACGTTCGAGCCCTTCCCGCTCCAGTGCCACCAGGTCGAGCGCTCGGGCTCGGAGCGCCAAAGGATGTACCGGAATTGCGTCGGCGGTCAGGTCGGCGGTGATATCCACCACGGGGACCCCGCTTTCCACCAGTTGGTTCCACGCCGGCTCCCCGAGCCTTCCGCGCGATGCGTAGAGCGCCCGACGGACACGCGGGTCGCACCAGCTCTCGAGTCGACGCGCCACGCGCGCGCGGACAGCGGCCGCCACCGAGGCGTAAATGAGCGGCGAACCGGAGTGGTAGCCAACCACGCGACTGCGCTGGACGCCATCCAGAAACGCGACGACCAGCGGATCGGCTGGTACTTCGATCGGGCGCGCTCCCGGCCCCTCCAGCAACACGCACGGCGCCACCGACGGCGGATCGCTGCGCATGGCAATCCGTTCGAGCGCGGGTCCGCTGCCAGCCGCCGCGAGCGCTCCGTCGCCGAACAGCCCGCGGAGCGCGCGGAGGGCGCCACGAAGCGAGGTATCGGCGGGAACGCGTTCGTCAGTCACGTGGGGCACGCTAGCGGGACGGGCGCCCGCAGACAATCAGTCGGCGAGTCGACTCCGGTGGTGGACTTCGGCGCCTCGGTCCACGAAACTCACCGTGTGAGACTCTTCCGACCTTTTGCCATCGCCACCCCGCGAGTCCGCGGCGTGGCCCTTCGTGCCCTTCCCCTGGGGCTCGCGTTCCTCGGGGCGGCCTGCGACACCACAGAGCGGGTCAAGAACGCGCTCAGAGCCGATCAAGGGGATCCGGTCTGGCAGGGCGATAGTACCTTGCTCGCCAGTCATCCGGAGGTGCTGTTCCGTGTGACGCGCGACAGCGCCGGACCGCGTATCGTACCGCTGGCCACGATGGGACCGCAGGGCTTCCGGTTGCTCACCTTGAGCGATCGCGGCTGGCGCTCGTTCGATCTCGATTATCTGTCTGCCGGGAAATCGCTCACGCCGTATCGCGGTGGGCGGGCACAAGCACCTGTGACTTCGACGCGCGGCATGTGGGAGGGCGCGCCCCTCGACACGATCCGCGGCTGCTCCATCATTCTCCCCGGCGCGCTGGCGGCGCTCCCTGAGGGCGTCAACTTCTTTACGAGCGGCAACCGCCCGCCGCTCAAGCCGGTCACGCCGCTGTCGGCAGGCGAACTACAAACGGCGATCGATGCGATTCCCACCCTGATCGCACCGGCGGCCGGGATCTCGATGTCCATGCTGCCGCGCTATCAGCGCGACGTGTATGTCGCCGAGACGGGCAATGGCCTGCGGCCCACGATCGTCGTGGTGTACGACGATCCCGAAGTGGTGGCCGATAGCGTGCGCCAGATGGGCGCCCGTCCCCGTCATCTCGTGGTGGTGCTGGACAAGGGCGTGTACGGTTACAAGCCGACCTTCACCTACTCCACCCTGGGCAACAAGCTGTCACCGCCACGCTATCGGTATCTCGACCACATCGACGTGGACGACGACGGCAAGTCGGAGCTGTTCTTCGGACTCAAAATCACGGGGGCGCCCCTGTACACGATCGTGCTGCGCTACGAAGCGGAGGCGTGGCGCGAACTGCTGCGCAACGAACGGCAGCGCTGCCACGCGTAAATGCTCGGGGTCGACTACTCGACCCCGATGTCCCACGCCTGTTCGAGATCGTTGCGGCTGTAGGCGCGGAACGCCGTGAGCGTTTGCGTGCGGACGATGCCGGGCACTTTGGCAAACTCCTCGGTAACCACGGTGGCGATGCGCTCGAGATCGGGAACGCGCACGATCGCCACGAGGTCCCAAGCGCCCGACACCGAGTACACCTCACTGACGCCCTCGATGCCGGCCAAGGCGGTCGCACACGCGGGGATGGTCTTCGGATCAGCCTGCACCAGCACGATAGTGGTGATCATGATCGCCTCGGGAACGTGAAAGAGTCGCGGTGGTCCGTTCGGGACGCCTGTTCGGGACGCCTGTTCGGGACGCCCGTTCAGGCGCCGGTGAAGCAACGGGCGATGCGGGTCACGCCTTCGACGGCGATCGACTCGGTGGTGGCATAGCTCGCGCGAATCCAATCGGGAGTGAGGAACGCACTGCCCGGCACAACCACCACCTGGTGCTCCTCGAGCACGGCCGCGGCAAAGGCCGCGCCCGCATCGGCGGCGCCGCGGAAGCCGGCCACGTTGATGTACAGGTAAAACGCACCGGCCGGATGGACATACCGCACCGTCGGGAAGGCGGCGAGCGCCGCCACCACGGCATCGCGGCGCGAACGGAATTCGTTGACCATGTGGTTCACGGCCTCGTCGGCTTCGACTTGTCGCGCCAGCGCGGCGAGCGCGGCGTGCTGCGACACCGCCGCCGCATTCGACGTCGTGTGCGACTGAAACGCCGTCATCGCCTTCGAGACAGCCAACGGAGCGATCGACCAGCCGATGCGCCATCCCGTCATGGCATACGCCTTCGCGACACCGTTGATGACGATCAGATTCTCGCGGGTCTTCGTGACTTCAAGGGCCGATTGGGCGCCGCCCTCGTACGCGATACGCAGATAGATCTCGTCGGCAAGAACCCACCAGCCCTTCTTCACCGCGAGATCGAGAATCGCCGTGAGTTCGTCGCGGGTATACACCGCACCGGTGGGGTTACTGGGCGAGTTCAGCATCAGCCCCTTGGTGCGCGGCGTGGCGGCGGCCGCCAGCTGGTCGACCGTCACCTTGAGGTCGTTGGCTTCGTCGCCGAACACCGGCACGGACACGGCGCGTGCCAGCTCGATCATTTCGTAGTAGCTGGTCCAGGCCGGCGTCGGAATCAACACCTCGTCGCCGGGGCCGAAGCAGCACACGCAGGCGTTGTAGAGCGACTGCTTGGAGCCGTTCGACACCACGACTTCGGCGGCGGTGATCGGCGCCCCGTGCGCCAGCAGCCGGTTGGCGTCGGCCGCGATCGCTTCACGAAGCGGCAGAATGCCTTCGGTGTTCGTGTACCGTGTCGCGCCCGCTTCGATGGCGGTGCTGGCCGCGTGCCGAATGAAGGCGGGCGTGTCAAAATCAGGCTCCCCGGCGCCAAGGTCGATGATCGCCTGACCAGCTGCCTTGAGCGCCCTGGCCTTGGCAGCTACCGCCAGCGTCGCGGATTCCTTGAGTCGGGCGATGTTGGCGGACGGCTGGAAGACCAGAGTCATGATGGAGGCGCGGAACGGAGGTGGATGCCAATGGAAACTCGCCGAACCCCCTGCAGTTCGGGGCCGGAACGGGATAGCTTCCACTGCTGGGCGCGTCGCAGGCCCGGGGGTGCGTTCCGTCGCAGGGCGGCGGGCGACCACAGCAGGATGCAGCGAACACGACGCAATTAAGCGCGCCCACCAGAGGTGCGCTACGCGGGGCAGGTGCGCTACGCGGGTGCAGGTGCGCTGTGCGCCACAGGGGCGCGACAATCACTGGCCGTTGGGCGGCCAGGCTGACCGACAATCGATGGGGTGGGGCGTGGGCGAGCAAGAACGGGAAGAGACGTCGCCTGGGGCGACGCGGAGCCAGCACGTAGTGCTGCAAGGACCCGCAGATCTGCGGATGATGACCGCCGCCATGCGTCCGGGGATCGAACGCAGCCGTCGGATGCAGGGCGTGGCCGCGCCGGCCTGCCTGGTGATCACCCCAACGGTCGAACAGGCACTCAGCGCCGCCGAACAGGCGCGCCTGCTGCTGGCCGACGACAGCCTGCGGGTCGTACCGGTCACCTCCGCCACCCGCGCCCGTCGCGTGCTCGCCGCCGGTCCGGTGGCCGTGGTCACCGGAACCGTCTCTGACCTCCTGGCGCTGCGTAAGGAAGCCGCCATCGATCTGCAGCAGCTGCAGGTGCTGGTCGTATTCAGCCTCGACGAAATCCTCGCCGACAAGATGAGCGACACCCTGCAGGCGCTGCTTGGCGATTCGCCGGAAGACATGATGCGCGTCGGTACGATCGACAGCGAGTCGGACGAGATCGAGGCATTCCTCGAAGCGCAGATGCGTCGCGCCCGTCGACTCACGCCGATGCTGTCCGGTGACGCCCCGCTCGCGATGACGCCGAGCTTCGTGATCACGTCGGCCTCGGGCCGCGCCGATGCGTTGCGGGCGATCCTCGATGAAGTCGATCCGCCGTCGGTCGTGGTCGTCGCCACCACCGACGCGGGACGGCGCGAGGCACAGGCGGCCATCACGCGCATCGGGATGGCGGTTGATGGACTGAATGTGCAGGTCGTGCGCCAAGCCACCTCGCAGCACGTCGCGCTTGTGGTGCTCTGGGAGTCGCCAGTGTCCTACGACGCGCTGGTGGAAGCGCTCGCCGCACGCCCGGTGGACGCCGTCGCGCTGCTGCTGGCCGACGAACTGGCCGCCTTCCGTCGCATGACGGCCGGTCTGGCGGAAGCATGGACACCGGCCGCGCGCAAAGCCAATGCCGAGAGCCGCGTGCAGGCGCTGCGCGCCGCGTTGCGCAGCACGCTCGCGAATTCGGGTGGCACGTCGGCGAGTGAGATGGCGTTGCTCGCACCGTTGCTGGAGACGCACGACTCGCTCGAAATTGCGGCTGCCGCGCTGCGCTTGTATGAAGGCGCGCGTCGCGATCTGGTGACGGCGCGGACCAAGGCAACTACTGCTGGTCCGGTGCGCACACCGCTCGCCGCTGGCCACAAACCGGATGCGCCGGGCGTTGATGGCAAGCAGCGCGTATTCCTGGCCGCCGGCAAACGTGATGGCGTGCGCGTCGGCGACATCGTCGGCGCCGTAGCCAACGAAGCGGGCATTCCGGGCGACCGCATCGGACAGGTCGAGTTGTTCGAGTCACATGCGATTGTCGAGCTCAACGCCGTCGACGCCGCCAAGGCCGTGCTGGCCCTGAGTTCGGTGTCGCTCCGTGGCCGTCGTCTCAGCGCCCGCATCGACGAGCGAAGTGGTGATGCGCCGCGCGGTGGCGATCGCGGTGGCGACCGCGGTGGCGACCGCGGATCGCGTGGTCCGCGTAGCGAGCGCACATTTGGCCCGCCACGTCGCGATGCCGGAGACCGTCCGCCCCGCAGTTCCGATCGTGGAGACCGCCCGACCCGCCCGTCGTTCGGTGGTGA
The DNA here is from genome assembly GCF_046594945.1 of Gemmatimonas sp. GTDB lineage: Bacteria > Gemmatimonadota > Gemmatimonadetes > Gemmatimonadales > Gemmatimonadaceae > Gemmatimonas. The sequence goes on from NZ_JBKJRB010000143.1 coordinate 69,630, forward strand.
CCGTGGAGCGGCTTCGGAAGGTCGTGGTGGCCCACCACATGGTGGCAACGACCGTCCGCCGCGCGCCGACGACGAGCGTCGTGCGTTCGGCGACCGTCCGGTGCATGAGCGCGCAGAAGGTCGAGCCGAATGGTCTGAGCGTGGCGCCCGCATGCAGAATGCGAGTCGGAAGCCGCGTCCGAATACCGACGGGAGCAGCGAGAGCTGAGCATGAGCAGCAGCTTTCAGGTTTCCGGAGGGTGGATGGAAGTCGTTGCTGGCTCGATGTTCAGCGGCAAGACTGAAGAGCTGTTGCGGCGCGTGCGGCGGGCAACCATCGCCCGCAAGCGCGTTCAGGTCTTCAAGTCACATCTCGACGACCGGTACGCCGGGCTGTGGAATGTCTCCAGCCATGATCGGCGTACCTTCGAGGCGATTCCGGTCGACTCCTCATCGCAGATTCTGCTGCGTCTCGATCCGATGGCGCAGGTGATCGCCATCGACGAGGCGCAGTTCCTCGATGCGGGGATCGTGCAAGTGGCGTCGAGTCTGGCCGATCGCGGGCGGCGGGTCATTCTCGCCGGCATCGACAGTGATTTCCGTGGCGAACCATTCGGTCCAATGCCGCAGCTCATGGCGGTCGCCGAAATGGTTGACAAGCTGCACGCGATCTGCGTGCTGTGCGGGTCGCCGGCCAGTCGCAATCAGCGACTGATCGGCGGCAAACCCGCGCCGTTCGACTCGCCCACGATCATGGTTGGTGCAGCCGACTCCTACGAAGCACGGTGCCGCGCCTGCCACATTGTCCCGCGGCCCACCGAAGGACAACAGCAGCTGCTATAAAGCGCGCGCGTCAGTCCGCCGCGCGTGCGAGGGCCAGCGCCATGGCGTCGGCGAGCTGCCCACTGGTGAACGGCTTGCTCACAAAAGGCACGCGTCGCGCCTCGATCGCCGCGCGTGCACCCGGATTCACGCTGTAACCGCTGACGGCCACCATCGGCATCGTCGGATACCGGGCGGCAACGGCCTCCATCAGTTCGAGGCCGTTCATCCCGGGCATCGTCAGATCGGTGATCATCAGCGAGACGGCGGCGGCGTGCGCCTCCAGCACGTCCAGCGCATGCTGCGCCGAGGGCGCCACCACCACGGCGTGTCCCATCTTCTCCAGCAGGCGCCGACCAAGATCGAGCAGCATCGGATCGTCGTCGACGAGCAGGATGCTGCGAGCTGCCGGTGGGGCGATCGGTCTTGTCGTCGGGACATCGCGCGGCGTGACGTTCGAGGCGATAGGCGGGGAGGACAGGGGCGTGACACGTGGTTCGGGCACCAGCGCCACCGGAAAAAACAAACGGAGCGTGGTCCCTTCACCGGCCGCGGACTCGCACTCGATGAAGCCGCGACTCTGATGCACGAGGCCGTGCACCGACGCGAGCCCCATCCCCTTGTTCGCGCCGAACTCCTGCGTCGAAAAGAACGGTTCGAAGAGACGCGCTGTGAGGTCCTCGCGCATGCCGGTGCCCGTATCGGAAACCGACAGGAGCGCGAATGGTCGCGGCGCGTCGGCGGCCAGTGCCTGCGGATGCCGCCTCATCACGACCGCGGTCGCCACCGTCAGTGTGCCGCCCTCCCGTTTGGCGATCATGGAGGCGCGCCCATTGTCCACGAGCGCGCGAAGGGCATCGAGCAGTCGGGGCCGATCGACGACGGCGATGACGGGCGTTTCGCTCAGATCGAGTCGCACGACGATCGACCGCGGGATTCCATCGCGGATGCTGGGCAGCTGATCACGCATCAGCGCGTTGAGCTCGACCGACTCGGCGCGCAGCAACTGGCGACGCCCCACGGTGAGCAGGCGGCGCGTGAGCGCTTCGGCCCGCTCCGTGGCGCGCTCGATCGCGTCGAGGTCTTCGGCGTAGGGCGACGTCGGGCCGACGCTCTCGCGCAGGAACCCCGTGGAGCCACGAATGACCGTGAGCAGGTTGTTGAAGTCGTGCGCGATGCCGCCGGCGAGCTGACCGACCGCCTCGAGCTTCTGCGCCTGCCGAAGACGCTCCTCGGCGCTCCGCGCATCAGTCACGTCGGCGAAGACTGCCACTGAGGCATACGGCCGCTGTTCGCCCAAGCGGACGAGCGGATCGGCGGTGACGTTCAACCAGCCGAACGTTCCATCGCCTCGCTGCACGCCCATCAGCGCCCGCGGCTGACTCCGGCCTGTCTGCAGTGCGATAAGCGCGGGATGGGTCTCCGGAGGCCACGGCGTGCCGTCCTCATGCACCGCGTTCCAGTCGCGATCGACCGGTTTGAGCCCCAGCAACTGCGCACCCGACAGCCCAAGAATGCGTTCGGCACTCGGGTTGTAGGCCCGAATAGCCCCGGTGTCATCGTGCAGCACGACGCCTTCCTGCATGCCCGCGATGACGGCGCGAAAGCGCGCGTCCGATTCGCCGAGCTGCCGTTCAGCGCGGACGCGATCGGTGGTATCCTGGATAATGATATGCAGCACGCGACGCCCGGCGATCGCGACGACACCCATGAACGCTTCGACTTGGCGCGGCTCCCCGTTGGCGACGCGGTGCTCGCGCGGCACACGACGTCCCGTGCCGACCGCGATCGCCGACGTGGTATCACGCCAATGATCGAGGGCCACGGCTTCGAGGTCCGTGACATACATCGCGCACATCGTGTCGCGCGGCCAGCCGTAGAACGTGACCGCTGCCGGATTCACATCGACGATGCGCGCGGTTTCGATGTCGACCAGCAACTGTACCGCGCCGTTGTTCTCGAACAGCGCACGATGCCGCGCTTCACTTTCCTCGAGCGCCAGCCGTTCGAGCTGTCGGGGCGTAATGTCTCGCGAGGCGATCGCGACTGCGTCGCCAGGAACGGGCACGAGTTGACGCTGCAGCCAGCGGAGCGACTGTCCGACCACCGGCGCATGCTGCGTGGTTTCCAGCGCGTGGCCGGTGATGAGCACAGCGCAACACTGCTCCCACAAATTCCAGTCACGGCTGTTGGGGAACACCTCCATCAACGAAAGACCGAGCAGCTCTTCGCGACTTCGGCTCACCATGTCGGCCGCCCGCGCATTGACATCCAGAATTTCGAAGCGAACAATCGTGCCGTCGGCCTCGCGATGGGCGCGGGCGATCACGAATGCATCAAGGCCGGCGTCGATCACGCCGCGCAGCCGATTCTCCGACTCGCGCAGTGCCTCCGATACGGTCACGTCGTCGGTGACGTTGCGGGCAAGCACCAGGACATGGGTGGCGATCCCGTCGGCGTCGCGAATCGCACTGAGACGGATCTCGAGCACCAGACGCCGGCCGTTGAACGTCACGACCTCGCGAGAGGCAATCGGCGCGCGGGCGGCGATGACGTCCTCGCACCGCGACTGCATCAGCGCCGCTTCCGCTGGCGGAAAGACCTCCTGCGGTAGACGTCCCACCAGCTGCCCCGCGTCGAAGCCGATGGCGACGACAGACGCCGCGTTCACCCACTCGCACCGATACACCCCCGGGGCTTCGACCCGGAGGATGAATGCCATCTCGTGCATGTGCTCCGTGAGCATCAGGAGGCGCGCCTCATGCCGCCCAGCCTGACGCGCCAACTGCACGCGCGCCGTCACGTCGCGCAGCTGTACCGTGCGGAATGACATCGGACCGGATACGCTGTCGGCAGCCGTCCCGGCGATCAGCCGGGCTTCCCACACCCGCGCGCGGGCGCCGTCCCCGACGGCGACTTCCACTGACGGCCCGCCGGGGGACCGCAGCGCGCCTTCAATCCACACCGACAGTGTCCCGCCGCCCATGTGCTTCGCGCACTCGGGAAGGAGCTGTCCTCGAAGCGCATCGGTCGGACATCCCAGCAGCGTACCGGCGGCCGCATTCGCATCGAGGATCCGCCCCTGCTCGTCGGTCACAAGCAGGACATCGTCGAGGGCCATGAGGGCCGTGAGGAGTAGGGCGGAGGACACGAGAGAGTCGGAGGGTACAGTGCGGACGCGCTCGACAGCGGCCGTCGTGGCTGGCGACGGTCGAGGGAAATGTAAGCGCGTCGGCGCTACCGTCAGTGCGCGTCCGGCCGTTCCCAAAACGGATAGTGACGATTTCCTGGCCCGCCGCGTCTTTGGGCTGATGTCAGTGTCAAGTCCCCTCTTCCCCGAACGGATCGTCGCATGGGTGTAATCGCGACGCTCCTCGCACACGAGCCCCGGCTCGCACGGCTACGTACCGCCGCGCGGGACCGTTATCGGTTCGTGCCTTGCGAGGACTGGACGTCTCTGACCCGCGCTTGCGAGCGTGGGCCAATCAACGTGGTGGTCTTCGATCTGTATGTCGACGGCCGCGCGGATTTCGAACGGGTGCGCCAGCTGCGCGTTCGTGTGCCTCGAGCGGCCCTGGTGGCCTACGTGGACATGACGCGTGAGCGAGCCAAGGACATGTTCGACGCCGGTCGTTGCGGCATCGATGTGCTCGTGGTGGCCGAAGAAACGGATACGCCGCAGATGCTCGCGGCGCTTCTGGATCAGGCCGAAGCGCGCAGTGTCTCGAGTCTGCTCAAGCCACATCTCGCCGGATTGCGCAGCGTGGTGCGCGACGCCGTGATGCTGTCGGTAACCCGGGCACACGAGCGCCTGACGCCGGACAGTCTCGCGCGCCTGATCGCGGTCTCGCGCCGCCTCCTCTCGAAGCGGTTGGAAGGGGCGGAGTTGCCGCCACCACACCAGCTGCTCACATGGGGACGCCTGATTGTGGCCGCGAGCATGCTCGAAGACGGCTCGCGCAGCGCCGACGGCGTGGCCAGCGCCCTCGACTTCCCGTCCGGCAGCGCATTCCGGAATACCTGTCAGCGATATCTCGGCTGTACGCCGCATCAAATCCGGCTGCGTGGCGGATCGAGCTGGGTCATTCAAGAATTGCTCGTAAATCGCGAGAAGCGACGCGAGATCTCGGAGTCGGACGACGACCTGCACGACAGCGCGGCCGCGTAATACCACGGCGATAGGTACCGCCTCGCGGGGCTCCGGAAACTCCGGAGCCCTTTGACGTTGGTGGTAAGTTTCCGCATGCTTCAACTCGCGCTCACCGGCAACATCGCCAGCGGCAAAAGCACCGTGGCGGCGCTGCTGGCTGCCCACGGGGCGACGATCATCGATGCCGACCTGTTGGCCCGTGAAGCCGTGCTCCCTGGAACGGCGGCCCTCGTCGCGATCGGCGACCGCTTCGGCCCGTCAGTACTACGAGGCGACGGCACCCTCGACCGGCCGGCCCTGCGGCATCGCGTGTTTCGGGACGCGGAGGCGCGCGATGCCCTCAACGCCATCGTGCACCCAGCCGTGCGCCGACTCCGCGATGCGGGGCTGGCCGACGCCAGGCAGCGCGGCGACGCGGTGGTCATTTCCGACATCCCTCTGCTCTTCGAAGTCGGGCTCGAGCATGCCTTCGACGGCGTGATACTGGTCGATGCGCCTGCGTCGGAGCGGCTCGAACGGCTCATTCGCGACCGCGGATTGTCGCGTGACGAGGCACAGGCCATGATCGACGCGCAGTGGCCGTCGGCCCGCAAACGGTCGGGCGCCACGTGGATCATCGACAACGATGGTCCGAGTGCGCAACTTCCGGCGCGCGTCGCCGAGCTGTGGCAGACGATTCAGGCGCTTCCGCTCCGCGGCTCCGCGGCGGATACTTCATCGTGACCGTTCCCTTTCCCCATTTGGAGTCCTTGTGTCGAACATCCCCGCCGATCTGCGCTACACCAAGGAGCACGAATACATCCGCTCCACCGACGACACCTCGATCGTGGCCATCGGGATCACGGATTTCGCGCAGGGTGAGTTGGGCGACATCGTGTACGTCGAACTGCCGAAGGTCGGCGCCACATATGGCGCGCATGACGTGTTCGGCACCGTGGAAGCCGTGAAGGCTGTCTCGGAGCTGTTTATGCCGGTGGCCGGCGAAGTGGTCGAGACGAATGGTCGCCTCGACGGCGAGCCAGCATTAATCAACACGGACCCGTATGGCGACGGCTGGATGATCAAGGTGCGCGTCGCGGCCGGCGGTGACGCAGGGCTGCTGTCGGCCATCGAGTACAAGAGCGTGGTGGGCGAGTAGTTCTTTCGCGTGGGCGGGATTGTGGTGCGTGGGGCCCCGGGCAGTTTGCTCGGGGCCCTTTGCTGTAGCGGCCGGGTTGGGGGTTGGGCGTGTGCAACCGCCCCGGTCGGAGCGTGGGCTCCCGTTCGCGGCGTTCCTGTGGCGGCGGGCTTGGGTACGCCGCGCCGTGTTCGCGCGCCCGCCACCGAGAGCCGCGCTCGGGACCCACTCCCCTCGCGGGGCTCGCAGAAGGGCAACCAGCCGTGCGCCCCGTTCACAACGGCCGCGAACACCGGCACCGCCACGTCGTTCCACACCCCAGACCGCGATGAGTCCCCACTCGCCGGTGGTCCGCACGTGCCACTCCCCAGCCACCACGCGACGTGGTCACGCCGAGGGATGGAATCCCGTCGCGAGCTTTCGGGAATCACGGCGATCGCGCAGGGGCACGGCCCCCGCCCCCGCACTCCGCGCGGACGTCAGCGGCGGCCGGGCCGGGCGTCCCCTGAGCGGTTCTCTGTGGCGGGCGCACAAGCCCCGCGCGGCGCTCCCACGCCCGCCGCCACAGGAAAGCCGCGAAGGAGATGACCCGCGCCCGGCCACCGCGGCTCGCCGCACGACAGCCCATAGCCCATAGCCCATAGCCCATAGCAAAAACGGCGTGCATGCCGAAGCATACGCGCCGTTCGCACCAACTCATCACACCAACCTTACGACGTCGCGTACGACTCGATCGGCGGACACGAGCAGACCAGGTTGCGATCCCCGAACGCGCTTTCGACGCGACCGACGTACGGCCAGAACTTCCGCTCGCGCGTAAACGCCGTCGGATAGGCCGCCTGCTGACGGGTGTACGGGCGATCCCACGCGTCACTCGTGACATGCGCGGCCGTGTGCGGCGCGCGCTTGAGCACGTTGTTGTCGCGATCCGCTTCACCGCGTTCAACGGCCGCGATTTCGTCGCGAATTCCGATCATCGCCTCGATGAACCGGTCGAGCTCCGCCTTCGACTCGCTCTCCGTGGGCTCCACCATCAACGTACCGGCCACCGGGAACGACAGCGTCGGCGCATGGAAGCCATAGTCCATTAAACGCTTCGCGATGTCTTCCGCTTCCACTCCCGACGCGCTCTTCACGCCGCGCGTGTCAAGAATGCACTCGTGCGCGACCAGACCGTTCTGTCCGCGATAAAGGACCGGGTAGTGCGCCTCGAGCTGCTTCGCCACGTAGTTCGCGTTCAGAATCGCCACCTTGGTCGCCGTGGCGAGTCCTTCGCCGCCCATCAGTTTGATGTACACGTAGGAGATCGGCAAGATGCTCGCGCTGCCCCACGGTGCCGCCGAGATTGGGCCGATCGCGTGCGTCCCTCCGGTGGCAATCACCGGATGCGTGGGGAGGAACGGCACCAGCTGCGGCGCCACGCCGATCGGACCCATGCCCGGTCCACCACCACCGTGCGGAATGCAGAACGTCTTGTGCAGGTTCAAATGGCACACGTCGGCCCCGAGATCGCCCGGACGCGACACACCCACCATCGCATTCATGTTGGCACCGTCCATGTACACCTGGCCGCCATGCGCATGGATAATCGACGTGATCTCCTTGATGCGCGCTTCGAACACCCCGTGCGTGCTCGGATATGTCACCATCAGCGCACCGAGATCGGCCGTGTGCTGCTCCGCCTTGGCACGCAGATCGTCCACATCGATGTTGCCGTCGGTGTCCGTCTTCACCACGATCACCGAGAAGCCCGCCATCACGGCGCTCGCCGGGTTCGTGCCGTGAGCCGACTGAGGAATGAGACACACCGTCCGGTGCGCGTCGCCGCGCGACTGGTGGTAGGCACGGATCACCAGCAATCCGGCGTACTCGCCCTGCGAGCCCGCGTTCGGCTGCAGTGACACCCCGGCAAACCCGGTCACTTCGGCCAGATCATGTTCGAGTTCGTCGAACAGCTGGGCGTAGCCCTGCGCCTGCTCGGTGGGCGCGAACGGATGCAGCTGACCGAACTCGGGCCACGTGACCGGAATCATCTCGGCGGTGGCATTCAACTTCATCGTACAGGAACCGAGCGGAATCATCCCGTGGACGAGGGAGAAGTCGCGCGCCTGCAACGCATACATGTACCGCAGCATGTCGGTCTCGCTGCGATACCGATGAAACGTGGGATGCGTGAGGAACGGCGAGACCCGGCGAAAGCGCTCGTCGTAACGCGTATCCACGCCGGCAGTGACGTCGGCATACGAAAAGTCGACGGCGGCGTTGTTGTTGAACACCGTCCAGAGATCGGCGACATCGCGCTCCGTCGTCGTCTCGTCGAGCGCCACCGTAATCGTGCCTGGCTCGAGCACGCGCAGATTTAGGCGATGGGCAGCCGCGGCCGCGAGGATGTCTTCCTGACCATGCGCGCCCACTTCCACCCGCACCGTATCAAAGAAATTCTCGTGCGTGATCGCGAAACCGAGCTTCTCGAAGCCCGCCGCCAACGTGGCGGCATGGCGATGCACGCGCTCGGCGATCGTCACGAGACCGTCCGGTCCGTGGTACACGGCGTACATCGCCGCCATCACCGACAACAGCACCTGCGCGGTGCAGACGTTGCTGGTGGCCTTCTCGCGACGGATGTGCTGCTCGCGCGTCTGCAACGCCATGCGCAGCGCGGGCTTGCCTTCGGTATCACGCGAGAGACCGATGATACGACCCGGAAGCAGTCGTTTGAATTCGTCGCGCGTGGCGAAAAATGCGGCATGTGGTCCACCGTAACCCATCGGCACACCGAAGCGCTGCGTGTTGCCGACGACGATGTCGGCGCCCCACTCTCCCGGGGGTGCCAGCAGACACAACGCCAGGAGATCGCTGGCCACCGTGACCAGCGCGCCGGCGAGGTGTGCCGCTTCGCAGAGGCCGCGATAGTCGACCACGGCGCCATCGGTGCCCGGATACTGCAGCAGCATACCGAACACCGTGTCGTTGAAGGCGAAGGCGCGCGGATCGCCCACCTGCACCACAATACCTCGCGCCGCGGCACGCGCCTCGACCACCGCGATCGTCTGCGGATGACAGTCGCTGCCGATCAGGAACACGTTGCGCGTGGCCGTGCCGCGCGAGCCAAAGCAGAGCGCCATCGCTTCCGCCGCCGCCGTGCCTTCATCCAGCAGCGAGGCGTTCGCGATCTCGAGCCCGGTGAGGTCGATCACCATCGTCTGATAATTCAGCAGCGCCTCGAGTCGACCCTGCGCGATCTCGGCCTGATACGGCGTGTAGGCTGTGTACCACGCCGGATTCTCCATGATGTTGCGCAGAATCACGTTCGGCGTGTGCGTGCCGTAGTACCCCATGCCGATGAACGAGCGGTATACCGAATTGCGCGACGCGATCGTCTTCAGCGCACTGAGCACCTCGGCCTCGTTGCGCGCCGGACCCGTGTTGAGGGTGCCGCGGAAACGGATGCTTTCCGGCACGACGGCGTCGATGAATGCATCAAGGGAGTCGTAGCCGAGCGCGGCGAGCATCGCCTGCTGTTCGGCGGCACTCGGACCGAGATGACGCGGAATAAACGAATCGACCGCGACCGGCGCGGACGAGATGGTGCGCGTGCCCATGACCATCCTCAAACGGGCCAAGCCCGTGCAAGCGTCGTGAAATCGTTGGGGGCCACTGAGGCGCGTTTCGCCCGTGACCTTGTAAATTTAACTACAGTGATGGCTTCCCGAGTCGTGCCCCCAATCGCTGCCGCGACAGCGCAGTCTGGACCGCCTCCCTGCGGCGCGTCGACCACCGTGATGCCCCGACAGTGGGCGTTTCTGCGCTCGACGGCCGCCGGTGGCGTCACGAACATGGCCATCGACAGCGCACTGCTGGAGCTGGCGGGCGCCGAGCATCGCGCCGTGTGGCGATGCTATGCGTGGGAGAGTCCGACCATTTCGTTCGGCCGGAACGAACGGACGAAGGGCCGCTTCTCGCCATCTCGGCTGCGCGACGCGGGCCTTCGCGCGGTGCGCCGCCCGTCCGGGGGTCGCGCGCTGCTGCACGCGCGCGAAGTCACGTACAGCGTAGCGATGCCGCTCGACGATCAGCTCTCCTGGCGGTTGGCGTACGCCGCCGTGAACGACGTCCTGCTGCGCGCGCTGCAGTCGCTGGGCGTGCCGGCGCAGCTGGTCACGGACGCCAATGCGTCGGCGGTCGCGCCCGATGGGCCGGTCTGCTTCGACCGACCGGCAGTCGGCGAGATCATGGTACGCGGCCGAAAGCTCGTGGGCAGCGCGGTGTGGCGGCAAGGCGGCGCCTACCTCCAGCACGGCAGCATTTTGCTGGCCGACGATCAGGCACGGCTGACCGCCGTGGCCGACGTGCCGTTGCCATGTCCACCGCCGGCGGCGTCGTTGGCGGATTGTGCGCCGTCGCAGGCCCATTGGGAGGTGGTGGTGGATGCCCTCGCCATGTCGCTCGCCTCGTCGCTTGCCGTGTCGCCCGAGCCCTTCGTCCCCCCCCGTGACTTTTCGCAGCGGGTAGCGTCGCATCACGCCGTCCTCGGTCAGGACGACTGGCTCTGGCGCCGATAGAGAGCGACGGGCATCGTACCCTCGTGTGGTCGCTTCGATGATCCACCCATCTGTCTTTCACGGACTACCGCCTCTCATGCGCCTCTCGCACACCCGTTGGCTGGCCAGTCTGCTGTGCTTCACACTCGCCGCGTGTCCCCCTCCCGATAGGGTTGGTGAGACCGGCGGCACGCTGATCGTGACCGTACCCGCCGAACCGTCCACGCTGTTCCCTCCACTGCTTTCCGGGACGCAAGGCGCGGCCATCGTCGGCGTGATCTTCGATCGCCTCGCCGAGATCGGCGACGGTCTCGAGACGTATGGGGACCGCGGTTTTCAGCCGCGACTGGCCACGTCATGGAGCTGGTCCACCGACTCGCTGTCCATTGCCTTTGCGCTCGATTCGCTAGCCCGTTGGCACGACGGGCAGCCCGTGACCGCCGAGGACGTGCGCTACACGTTCCGCGTCTACACGAGCGACTCACTGGTGGTCGAACTGAAATCACTGCTCGGCAATATCGACTCGGTGTCGGTCCGTGACCCGCGCACCGCCGTCTTCTGGTTCAAGCGGCGCATGCCACGGCAGTTCTATGACGCCACGTATCACATGTATGTGTTGCCGTCGCACCTGCTCGACACGATTTCCATGGCCAAGCTCGAGAGCGCGTCGTTCGGACGCAATCCCGTGGGGTCGGGTCGTTTCCGTTTTGCGCGGTGGGCGCCTGGTCAGCGCATCGAGATCATTGCCGATACGGCGAACTCACGCGGGCGGGCGCTGCTTGATCGGGTGATCTGGAGCATTGCGCCCGACTTCGGATCCTCGACGGTGAAGCTTTTTGCCGGCGAAGCGGATTTCCTCGAGCAGCTTCGTCCTGAGAATCTGACGCAGGTTGCGCGCACCCCGTCGCTGCGACTGATCGACAACCGCGCGCTGAGCTACGGCTTCCTTGGATTCAATTTTCGCGACAGCAAGAACCCGTCGCGTCCCAACGTGCTGTTCGGCGATCCACACGTGCGACGCGCCCTGCACATGGCCGTCGATCGTGAGCGACTCGTGCGCAACGTCTTCGATTCGCTGGGTATGGTCGCGCTGGCGCCTGCTCCGCGCGCGCTGATCCCCGATACCTCGGCCTTCAAGCAGCTCCCATACGACGTCGCGACCGCGAAAGCGCTGCTCGATTCTGCGGGATGGCGCGACCGCGACGGCGACGGCGTGCGCGACCGCGACGGCGTGTCGCTCGCCTTCAATATCCTCATCCCCAGCAGCAGCGCCTCGCGGCAACGCTATGCGGTGCTGTTGCAGGAGCAATATCGGGCGATCGGCGTGAAGGCGACGCCGCAGGTTCTCGAGAACAACGCCTGGAGCGATGCCGTCGACAGTCATGTATTCGATGCCTATCTCGGTGCATGGCAGCCAAGCCCAGGGCTGGTCGGACTGATGCAGACGTGGGCCTCACGGGGGAGCTCCAACGCCGGCCGATATGATAGTCCCGTGTTCGATGCGCTCCTCGACAGCGCGCTCACGACGTTCGATCCGTCCACCAGCCGCCGCTACTGGGCACGGGCGTTTCAGCAGATTGTCGACGACGTGCCGGCCGTCTGGCTTTATGAGCAGCGTTCGCCGGTGGCGATCCATCGTCGCTTCATCACCACGCCGCTGCGGGCCGACGGCTGGTTTGTCGGTCTCGCGGATTGGCGCGTCGATCCCGCCCAGCGCATCGATCGCGATCGCATCGGACTGGGGACGCCTCCCTGACCACCATCGCCCGTCGCGTGATCCTGCGCGTTGCGCAGGGCGCGACCGTCGTCTTCGCGGCCGCCACCCTCGCCTTCGTACTGCTTCAGCTCGCGCCGGGCGACCCCGCCACCGCCCTCGGTGAAGGCATTTCGCCGGAACTGCGGGCCACGATCCGCACGCAGTACGGGCTCGATGACTCCATCGCCGTGCAGTACGGTCGATGGCTTTCGTCGCTCCTGCGCGGCGATCTGGGCTGGTCGCGCGATCAGCATCGTCCGGTAGCGGCCGTGCTCTCGGACGCCCTACCTCGGACGCTCTTTCTTATGGGATGCGCGCTCAGCGTGAGTCTCGTGGGCGGCATGCTGGTCGGCGCCTGGCAGGGCGCGCGCGCAGGGTCGCGCCGCGACCGGGCCACGTCGACCGCCCTGCTCGTCCTCTATTCGCTGCCGGAGTTCTGGCTGGCGTTGGTGTTGGTGGTGCTCTTCGCGCACTACCTGCGCTGGCTCCCGGCCACTGGCATCACCGGCGACATGTACGACTACATGAACACGCGGGAGCAACTCCTTGACCGCCTCCGTCATCTGGTCTTGCCACTCGCGTCGCTCTCACTGGTCGGCGTCGCGGTCTTTGCGCGCTATCAACGCAACGCGATGCAGGACAGCATGGCCCAGGCCTTCGTGCGCACCGCCCGCGCCAAGGGTCTCACCGAATCGGCCGTGCGCCGTGAGGCGTGGCGCAGCGCGCTGCTGCCGGTGATCACGATGACCGGCGTGATGCTGCCCGCACTGATCACCGGGGCCGTGTTCGTGGAGCGAGTGTTCTCGTGGCCCGGTATGGGGTTCGCCATGATCCGCGCGATCGAAGCCCGCGACTATCCGGTGGTCTCCGCCGGCGTGATTCTCGGGAGCGCCCTCACGGCCTGCGGTGCGGCCCTCGCCGACATCGCGCGGGAAATCGCCGACCCACGACTGCGCAGCCCGTGAGGGACCGCCTCTCGCCGGCCTTCGTGCTGATCGCGCTGCTCGTGGCAGTGGTCGTGGCCGGACCGCTGCTATCGCCGCACGCACCGAATGCGCAGCTCGACATCATCGCACTTCGCAGTCAGGCCCCGTCGCTGGCACATCCCTTCGGCACCGATGCCGTGAGCCGCGATGTCTTGAGCCGTGTGCTCGATGGCGGACGTGTTTCGCTGGCACTCGCCATCCTGTCAGTCTCGTTGTCACTCGTCGTCGCCACGCTCTACGGCGCGCTCTCGACATTGGTCGGTGGCGTCGTCGATACCACCATGCGCCGCCTGCTGGATGTCGCGTTGTCGATCCCGCGCCTGCTGGTGCTGCTGGCGGTGGGTGCGCTCTGGGGCGCGCTGTCATTTCCCGCCTTGGTGCTGCTGATCGGCTTCACGGGGTGGTTCGATGCCGCGCGACTCATCACCGACGAGCTGCACGCGCTCAGCACGCGGGAGTTCGCCGTAGCCGCTCGGGCAATGGGTGTCCGTGGCCCGCGACTCCTCTGGCGGCACCTGCTGCCACACCTGCTGCCGACGCTCGTGATCACCGCCAGCTTCGGGGTCGCCGGCACGATCGCCTTGGAGGCAGGACTCAGCTATCTGGGACTCGGCATCCAGGCGCCGCAGGCAAGTTGGGGGACGATTCTCCGCGACGGCGCGGGGGTTGTCCAGAGCGAATGGTGGCTTTCCCTGTTCCCCGGTATGGCCACCGTCTTCGCCGTGCTTGCCTGTAATGCCCTCGGCGACGCCTTGCGCGAGCGGTTCGCACCGAATCACGTTCCGAGTCTCGCCTCGCGTCTCGACGCGGCGCCTGCCCCTTCCTCTCCCCGTACCGTGCGCCCGTGACGATTTCTGCCACACGCGACTCAACGACCGCGCCCGATCGTCCGCTGCTCGATGTGCACGCCCTGCAGATCGCCTTTCCAGCGGCGACCAGTGCGGGAGGCACCAGCGTAGCGCGCCCCGTCGATGGCGTGTCGTTCACGGTCGCACGTGGCGAGTCAGTCTGCCTGGTCGGCGAGTCCGGATGCGGGAAGTCGCTCACGGCGCTGTCGCTCCTTCGACTGGTGCCGCCACCTGGCCGGATCGAGTCGAGCAGCCGAATCCTGTTCGACGGCAGCGATCTGCTGACGCTCGATGACGAGCGACTGCGCGCAATTCGCGGTCAGCACATGGCGATGATCTTCCAGGAGCCGATGACGGCGCTGAATCCCGTGCTCACCGTCGGTGCCCAAATCGCGGAAGTGCTGCGCGTGCACACGACCCTCTCGCGACGGGACGCATGGACGCGCACGGTGGACATGCTGGCGCAGGTCGGCATCGCCGACGCGGCCGCACGCGCCAAGCAGTACCCGCATGAACTCTCGGGCGGCATGCGCCAGCGTGTGATGATCGCGATGGCACTCATCATGTCGCCGAAGCTGGTCATCGCCGACGAACCGACCACCGCACTCGACGTCACGATTCAGGCGCAGATCCTCGAGCTGCTGCGCGATCTGCGAGCGCGTACGGGAATGGCGTTGTTGCTGATCACGCACGACCTTGGCGTGGTCGCTGAGATGGCCTCGCGCGTGATCGTGATGTACGCCGGCCGCGTGGTCGAGGAAGCGAACGTCAACGATCTCTTTGCTGCGCCAAGCCATCCGTACACGGAGGGACTGCTGGCCGCGATCCCGAAGCTCGGACAGGAAGCGGAGCGCCTGCAGACGATTTCGGGCTCCGTCCCGCCGCCCACCGCGCTGCCGAGTGGATGCACGTTCCGCGACCGTTGCCCCTATGCCTTCGAACGCTGCGCGACGGAAGAGCCGGCGTTACTGCAGGTGGCATCGGCCCATCGGGCCCGCTGTCATCTCATCGAAGAGCCAGCACGGCGCGACGGCACGCGGCGGGCCGTCACGCATGACGTGACACGCGCATGAACACCCCGGCGACGAGTACACCCACCACTCCGCTGCTCGCGGTGCGCAATCTCACCAAACACTTTCCGATTCGCACGGGCCTGTTACAGCGCATTACCGGTGCCGTGAAAGCGGTGGACGGCGTGTCGTTCGACGTGCACGCGGGTGAAACCTTGGCGCTGGTGGGCGAATCGGGGTGCGGCAAGACGACCACGGGCCGCTCGATCCTCCGCCTGATCGAACCGACGTCCGGGACGGTGCACTTCGACGGAACCGACGTGCTGGCGTTGCGCGGCGAAGCGCTGCGACGCCTGCGGCGTCGCATGCAGATCATTTTTCAGGATCCGTACGGTTCGCTCAATCCGCGCATGACCGTGGGTGCCGCGATCAAGGAGGGGTTGATCGTGCACGGACTCGCCGAAGGCGGCGATGCCGACCGTCGTGTTACGACACTACTGGACGAAGTGGGGCTGCGTGCCGAGTACGCGTCTCGCTATCCGCACGAATTCTCCGGCGGCCAGCGGCAGCGTATCGGGATCGCGCGCGCACTGGCGGTTGAGCCGTCCTTCATCGTGTGCGACGAACCAGTGTCGGCGCTCGACGTGAGTGTGCAGGCGCAAGTCGTCAATCTGCTGCGGGACCTGCAGCGCGAGCGCGGCCTCTCGTATCTGTTCATCGCGCACGATCTCGCGGTCGTCGCGCACATGGCCGATCGGGTGGCCGTGATGTATCTCGGCCGCATCGTCGAGCTGGCGCCGCGCCGCACGATCTTCAGCACGCCGCTAATGCCGTACACGCAGGCCCTGCTGTCCGCTGTGCCGGTCCCCGATCCGACGGCCAAGCGCCAACGCATTCTCCTGCCGGGCGATCCGCCATCTCCGGCGAACCCACCCAGCGGCTGCGTATTTCACCCGCGCTGTCCGAATCCACTCAAGGATGCGGAGTGCATGCGCGTGGTACCGCCGCTGGAGGAGAAGGCTCCCGGACACTTCGTGGCCTGTATCAAGCAACCGATTCTCCACCTTTCATCCAACGCGTCGTGACGCCTCCTTCACTCCGTACGGACTCGTCCGCATCGAACCCCGCCCACGATCGAGCGTTCTTCGGTCATCCGCGCGGACTCGGCCTGCTCTTCATGACCGAGATGTGGGAGCGCTTCTCCTTTTACGGGCTCCGGCCGCTGCTGGTGCTGTTCATGGCGGCGGCGCTCGCCGATGGCGGCTTCGGCTTCGACCGGCCCGCCGCATCGGCTATCGTGGGTATCTACGCCGCATCAGTGTATCTCGCGTCGCTGCCCGGTGGCTGGATCGCCGATCGTTGGTTGGGATTACGTCGCTCGATCCTGATCGGGGCCGTGCTGATCACCGGCGGGCACTTGTCCATCGGCATTTCCGGCATGGCCGGCGCGGGCATAGGCAAGATTTTCTTTTTCCTCGGTCTCGTGCTGATCGTGCTCGGCACCGGACTGCTCAAGCCAAACATCTCGGCCATCGTCGGCGATCTCTACCCCGAGGGCGGCGCGCGCCGTGACGCCGGCTTCTCGATCTTCTACATGGGCATCAACACCGGTGCGTTCATCGGTCAGCTCGTCACCGGATATCTGGGCGAGCGGGTCAGCTGGCACTGGGGTTTCGGCGCCGCCGGCGTGGGCATGCTGTGCGGCCTCCTCATGTTCTGGCTCAAAGCGAAGGATATGCTTGGCACGCTGGGCCAGGACATCGTGCGCGATCCCGATCCGGCCGTGCAAGCGAGGCGTGAAGGCGCCGTCCGCAATTACACGATCGCCGGTCTCTCCGTGCTTGCGCTCGTATTCGTGCTGGCGAGTGCCGGCGTCGTCGCACTCGATCCGCAGGCGATCGGCGGCGTGATGACGTTCGTACTCGTCGGCATCGCCGTCGCGTTCTTCGGATTTCTGTTTGCGTTCGGGGGGCTCACCGGCGACGAGAAGCGGCGCTCCGGCGTGATCTTCGTGCTCTTCGTGTTCGCCGCAATCTTCTGGGCGGCTTTCGAGCAGGCACCGACATCACTGCAGCTGTTCGCCAACGACTTCACCGACCGGAATCTCTTCGGATTCGAGATCCCCGCCACGTGGTTTCAGTCGGTGAATTCGGCCTTCATCATTCTCTTGTCGCCGGTCTTCGCTGCGCTCTGGATCATGCTCGCCAAGCGCAACATCGACCTCTCGAGCCCAGCCAAGTTTGCACTCGGGCTCGCGTTGGCGGGTATTGGATTTCTGGTCATGGTCTTCGCGGCAAACCGCGTCGTCGCCAGCGGCGGCTCAGTCCTCGTGTCGCCGTGGTGGCTCATTGTGAGCTACATGCTCCAGACGATGGGCGAGCTGTTCGTGAGTCCGGTCGGCCTTTCGTCGATGACGAAACTGGCTCCGCGGCGATACGTCGGACAGATGATGGGCATCTGGTTCCTGGCCACATCCGTCGGCAACCTGGTGGCCGGACTCGTTGGCGGGCACGTGGATCCCACCAAGCTCGAACAAACGCCGCTCGTGTTCAGCGGCACGGCAATCGCGCTCTTCGGTGCGACCGTGATCCTCGCGCTGATGATCGTACCGATTCGCCGCCTGATGGCCACCGCGAAATAGCCATCGGCGTCGCGCCGCTCCGTGCGACTCACGTGAGTGGTGGGTTGTGAGTCAAAGTTTGGGGTCAGGAGACACCCACAACCCCAAACTTCAACTCAAAACTCGAGACTCACGTGAGTGGTGGGTCATGAGTCACCAAAACTGCGCCACCCGTCGAGCACTACGGCCAGGTGAAGAGGCTGGACGGTGCGGTGCGTTCACGTCCTGCCTGCACATCCCGCGGCTCGTTCCAGAATACACGGGACCGATCGATGCTCGAGAAGCGCACTTCGAATCGGCGCTGCGGATCGGCGCTGACCGGCAGCGCAAAGTCGACGCGCCACAGTCGCCGCGAACGCGGCGGAACGGCCGCAAGCACTGATACGCCGACCGCCCCACGCCACGGCGTCGAGATCGAATACGGCACCGATTGCTCGGCCCAGAGTCGACCGGCCTCGGCGAACCCGGCGAAGCCCACGTCGGCGATATTCAATCGCGTGGGCACCACGAGTCGCTGCTCCGCGCGGAACACCAGTCGCCGCGCTCCCGCCTGTCTCGAATTGCGATGGCCCATCACGCCGCCTTCGCGATCAGCGAGCGAGAGCTGAAAGGGCACGCGCATATCCCGACCCGCACTCCATTCCGACTCGACGACCGTAGTCTGGCGAACGGCGGGTCGAAAATACCAGGCCAGTCGCCCGCTGGTAACGAAATTGTCCCACGCCTTCGCGTCGCGATCATAGCGCCCTTCGGTGACCGCCTGCAGGCCCACGAAGCTGCGCGTTCCACCATACGCGCCGTACAGATTCGCGGCCACAAAATGATCACGATCACGCGCCTGCCGCACGAGGATCGAGCGGCCCGCAACCAGTCCGAGCTGCATCCCGACACGAACGTCCTGCGCGCCGGTGAGTGCATCGAACCCTTGCACCTGAACGAATCGAATGGCGCGCACGCCAAGGAGCGCATTCACTCGCACCACGCGTTGCGGTCGGAAGGTCGGCACGGCGACGTCGGTCGTGTCGGCTATCACGCCCTCGCGCGTGAGCAGCAACGATTGCTCGTCGGTGCGCTGCACTTCACGCGTGAGTGATGCACCGACCAGCCGCAAGCGCCCCACCGGTCCGACGCGTGTCACGGCACCAACGTTCGCAAATTCCCGTCGCACCGTGAGCGCATTGCGCGGCAGATCGCCGCGACGAAACTCAATCGGTTCGCGCGTGCCGCCCAGACTCCCAATCCACGCATATCGCTGCAGGTCGGTGTAGTACGGCCGGACGAATTCGAGCCGCATATCCTGCCCGAACCGATGACGCTGGGCCGAGAGGCGGAATTCGTTCCGTCCGCGTCCGAACGCATAGTTCTCGAGCTCGACGCCCAGCACATCGTTGTAGGCGCGGCCATCGCGCCAGTTGATCGCCGCCAGCGTGGCCGAGCCACCGAGATTCGAATCGCCGAAGCGCATGCCCCGCACCAGTGGCGACTTCGACTGCACCGTCGGCTCGAAGATCATGCTGAAATCGTCGCGCGTCTCCACTTCGAGCCGCACCCCGCCGGCCTCGTCATCGAAGACCCGGATACGGGCATCCACGAGGAATGGTTGCGCACGCAGAATGCGCTCCGATTCCGCGCGCTGAATCTGGTTACACGCCTCCCCGATCTTCATCAGGAGGAATCGCCGCACCACCTCGTCACGCGTATTGGCATGCGTCTTTCGAACCGTGCGTCGTACCCACTCGAGTCGTGTGGGAAGGCGCTCGGTAAACGGTGGCTGCGTGATCACGATGATATCGCTGATCGGTTGCCCTGCGCATCCCGTGACGGGAAGGCGGCCGCGACTCGAGACCGGAGGCTGCTTCTGCCCGTTGGCGCGCACATCCTGTGCCGACACGCTGTACCACGGAAGGCAGGCCGCCAGGCAGGCCGCCAGGCAGGCCGCGGCAAACGCACGACGCGTGCTCATTTGCCCAGTCGGCGCTTCAGGGCCGCCAGTCGCTCGTCCGCATCCGCCTCTCGCTCCGCCCGCGTACGTCGGGCCGGCGACAGCACTGGGTCTGCCTGCAGATCTGCCGGCGCGTCATCAAATACGTCGACGACGTCGTCGTCCGCACTCACGGTCGCGGCGTCGCCACGATCCAGATCCGCTCCCGAGTCGTTCGGCCGCGCGCCGCGAGCGCCTCCCGGTGCGACCCCCGACAGAATCAGGCGCAGCTCGCCCGCCATGTTTTCGTAGTCGCGTTCGGCGAGCGACAGTTCCTGCTGCTGCACCATCTGCTTGGTCTCGAGCATCGCCACCCGTTCCTGATGCTGCACGGCGAACCGTTCGGCGATCGCGACGGTTTCCTGGTCGTTGATCTCCGCCGCCAAGCCTTGCCGGCGACGCACCGTGTCCAGTTCAGCGCGCTCAGAGGCCAGGCGCGTGTGGGTCGTCGCGAGCGACGCACGCAAGTCGTTGAGCCCTAGCTTGGCGTGCACGAGCGCGTCGCGCATGGCCTGTGCTGCCGTGCGGCGTTCAGCTGGATCGAGGCGCGTGGAAAATCCGCGCAGGGCGTCGCGAAGCGGTTCGAACATGGGCGAGAAGAAGATCGGAGAAAGTACCCCTCGTGCGTCCGGAGATATAGTCGCGGCTAGTGGGAAAGCCGCCATCTCGTATCGTCATGCACCTGACGCATCAGGCGTTCCGGCGTGTGCACGTTGGGAAACAGCAGGCGGTCGCTCACCCCGTTGAGGGCCTCCCGCAACCGCGGAAAACGTTCCGCCGCCGCGGCGAAGAGTGGAGCCAGACCGTGCTCACCCGCCAGCCGGTGATCGGCGGCAAGCCGAAAGCCCCGTTGTCCCATCGCCTCGAAATACCCCAGATTCGGGCCACCTCGACGCCAACGCCGCTGTTCGATGTGATCGGGAAAGAGGCCGCTGAGCCACAACGCATAATTGCCCAGATGTGCCCTGGCCAGAAAGCTCCTCGACGCGTCGCTGCCCTCCAAATCGGCACCAAGCGAAGCAAGCGTGTCGTAGGTCGCGTCGTCGTGATCGGCGATTTGCCGCGCCCGCTGACGTAGCCCGAAGTGAAGCAGGATCGAGGCCACGTAGTCGGCGATCGGTCGATCGTCTTCACCGGCGGTGCGCAACGCATGCCGAACCAGCACATAGGTGAAGAGCGGCCACGAGGCGTGCGCCCCCTGTCGCGCGCTGAGCAGTCCTTCAAGGACCAGCGGATCGTCGAGCAACGGATCGAGCCCCTCATCGGCCATCTTGGCCTCGGCGTCGTCCTGTGCACGCCCTGACCCGCGAGCAACGAGCCGAACCACCAGTTGAGCATCTTCGCGCCCGAGCCGAGCGCGTGTATTCGCGAGAATCATGGTGCATCCCCCCCTGATTTCACGTACCCCGATCTCCCCACGCCGGAAACGCTCCGCCGGAGGCCTCTCTCTGTTATTATCGGACGCACACCAGTACGCCAGCGTTTTTCCTGCTGGCTCGCGCGTCCCGTTACCGGCTCCTGTGCTCTACCTCGCCATTCCCGCGCACAACGAGGTCGCCACCATCGGCGTCCTGCTTTGGCGGATCCGCACCGTGCTTGCTGAGTTTCCTCGCGAGTACGAGGTCGTCGTGTACGATGATGCGAGCTCCGATGAGACGGCGGAGGTGGCGGAGCAGTACGCGCACGCGATGCCTGTTACCGTGCTGCGGGGTGCGACCCACGTCGGATATGCCGGTGCCCTCGACGCCCTGATCCGACACGTCGCGGCCCAGACGCGCTACCCGCGTCGCGATGCCATGCTGCTGGTGCAGGGAGACTTCACCGATCCACCAGGCATCGTTCCGGAGTTCGCGCGACGCTTCGAAGGTGGTGCGGACTTGGTTGTCGGTGAGCGGATGGTAGTAGCCGATGCGCCGATGCCGGTGCGACGGCTGTTCAAAGCCGCGCATTGGGCCATGCGTCCGTTCGTGCGCGTGGATGGTGTGAACGACCTCACGGCCTCGATGCGCTTGATCCGGATTTCCGCGCTGCGCGATCTCGTGCGCCAGGCCGGCTCAGAGCCGATCTGCATTGGAGATTCGTGGACGGCGAACGCGGATTTGCTTTTGAAGCTGGTCCCATTCGCCCGTCGCGTCGAGTCGGTCCCGATGGAACCCACCTACGGCGTGCGGATGCGCGACACGCGTCGCGTGGCCGTGCGCGACGCCCTCGCGGTGCTCAAATGGGCGTGGGGTGCGCGGGGTCGTCGAGCGGTGGCGGGATCGGCCGCCGAGACGACGGGCGACGCCGAGCGCCGTCCATCGCGCAGTGGCGCGCCCGCCGGCAAACGCCGTGAAGAGGCCGAACTCTCGGTCGAGAAGCTACGAGAACGGGTGCGGGACCGCCCGCGCATCGAAGACGAAGAGTCGTTCAATGGCCGTCGTGAGGGCCGTCGTCGCGAGCGCGAGCGCGCGAAGGGCGAGCGGCCGGCCGATGAGCCGGGAGACGCACCGTCCGAGCGAGTTGCGGAGCGGCTGCCTGAGCGGGCACTAGAGCGAACGGCTGACAAGGTGGTCGCCGAAGCGCGTCCGCCTCGTACCGAACGTACGGAGCGCCCCAAGCGCCAGCGCCTGGATGTGACCGACGGGGACGTCAAGCCGGCGCGCCCTGAGCGCCTGCCGCGCGGCGAACGTGCCGCGCGGAGCGACACCCCGAAGCCGCCTCGTCGCGCGCGTGAGGAGCCGCGCTCCCCGTACAGCGATCCAACCGTCGAGCTCGATGATCCGTTTGCGGCCCCGGCGCCCAAGCGCGATGGCCCCGAAGGCGCACTCGATCGCGCCCTCGGACCGCTCGACCGCGACGGCCAGTCCGAGACTACGGCCGAGTCTGACGCGAACTTACCGAACGTCGAGCTCTCCCCCACACCGCCTGGGATCAACGATCGCGTCGATGATCGCGATGATGCCGATGATGCCGAGGGTGCCGAGGGTGCCGAGGGTGCCGAGGGTGCCGATGATGCCGAGGGTGGCGAGGGTGCCGAGGGTGGCGCGCCGCGCAAGAGGCGGCGGCGCAACCGTCGCTCGCGGCGCGGACGCGCCAAGAATGAGGGCACGACCGAAGGCCTCGACGAGGGCGCGTCCGACATCGCCGCTGAAGGCGGGACCGACGCCGCGCACGAACCGATCCTGGCTCACGACGAGACCGGCGATCCGCCTGAAGACGGCGACGACTCGGATCTCGATAGCGCCGCGCGCGCGCGCCGCCGCGGACGCCGCGGGCGTCGGGGCGGGGCCCGCCGCTCACGCGGCAAGCGTGACACGAACGGCGGCGAGAGCGGTGGGGCGGATGCCGACGGGAGCAACGACGGTGGCGGCGCAGGCTGAGCTCGGCGCACCGCACAACTCAGACGCGAGTAACCCCTGCCCGCGGTTCGATCAGCCGCGAATCGCCTTCTCGATTCGCTCCGCCGTACGAGGACTGACCACCCGGATCACAAAGTAGAGCACGGCCGCGATCAGCAGCACTCGGATCGCGAAGCCCAGGAGCATGAATAAAAGCCCGACCAGCGGACCTAGGAGCCCGAAGACCAACTTCAGGGCGACCAATCCAAGCATGGCGATCAGGCCGACGGTAAACAGCGTGCGGAGCATGGTCTGCCTCAGAGCAAAGTGGGGTTCGTTCCCCGTACGGTAGCCATCCCCCGAAGTTTCCGCACTCTGGGATTCCGGCTATTATTGTATTGATGGTTACCGAGCCGTTTCCCGAGAAGGCCCAGCGGACTACCTTCTCCTGATCACGTCCCGGACCACCCCGGGCCTTTCCCAGCAGAATATGGCCGAGCAGTTGGTTCAGATCATGGGACGCCACCGTCGCGAGCCGCTCCCTGAGCGTAAGCCGTCGTGGCTCAAGGTGAAGGCCCCTGGAGGCGCGAACTACGTGCGCCTCAAGCAGATGATGCAGGAACTCGACCTGCATACCGTCTGTCAGGAGGCCCACTGCCCCAACATCGGCGAATGCTGGGAGCATGGCACCGCCACTTTCATGATCCTCGGTGATGTCTGCACGCGCAATTGCGCGTATTGCGCTGTGTCCCATGGCCGTCCGCCCAAGTACGATATCGAGGAACCGTCGCGTGTCGGTCAGGCGATCGCGGAGCTCAACCTGCGGCACGCCGTCATCACCTCGGTCGACCGTGACGATCTCCCCGACTTCGGCGCCTTCATCTTCGCCGAAACGATTCGTCAGATCCATCAGCGTCTGCCGGGCTGCTCGATCGAAGTGCTCGTGCCCGATTTCCAGGGCAACGAAGACTCTATCCGCACCGTCCTCGACGCGCGCCCCGACATTTACAACCACAATACGGAAACGGTGCCGCGCCTGTACAAGAAGGCGCGCCCCGGCGGACGCTATGAGCGCCTGCTGGAAATCTTCCGAATTGCCAAGCGAATTGCGCCCGATATCCCCACCAAGACCGGCATCATTCTCGGTCTTGGAGAAACGAACGAAGAAGTCGTCCAGGTGATGACGGAGTTACGCGCCGTGGACGTCGACATCCTCACACTCGGGCAGTACCTGCGCCCCTCCGACGGACATATCGCGCTCGACCGGTATGTCACGCCCGACGAGTTTCGCGAACTGTACGTGGTCGGCATGCAGCTCGGTTTCAAGCACGTCGAGAGTGGTCCGCTCG
The DNA here is from genome assembly GCF_046594945.1 of Gemmatimonas sp. Taxonomy (GTDB): domain Bacteria; phylum Gemmatimonadota; class Gemmatimonadetes; order Gemmatimonadales; family Gemmatimonadaceae; genus Gemmatimonas. The sequence goes on from NZ_JBKJRB010000143.1 coordinate 94,109, forward strand.
TGCGTTCCAGCTATCACGCGTGGGAGCAGGTGCAAGCCGCCGGCGTGTAAGCGCGGTGCGTGCGCATTCACTCGTGCGTCCTCTCGGACGGATGAGCACTTCTCGACTCAGTTCCTCACCACCCGTCCACCCCCATGTCGACTGCCAAATCCAAGAAGAAGGGCGAGCCTGTGCGCGCCGATGCGACGGCTGAGGCCAACGCGTCGGACGGCACGTCGGCGGCCACGAACCGCGAGCTGCTCTATTCGATGCTGCTCCAGCGTCGATTCGAGGAGCGCGTCGCCGAGATGTACGCCATTGGTCGCATCGGCGGTTTCTGTCATTTGTATATCGGACAGGAAGCCATCTCCACCGGCGTAATTTCATTGCTGCGGGCGGATGATTACATCATCACGACGTATCGGGATCACGGACAGGCGTTGGCCCGCGGCATGACGCCGCGCGCCGCCATGGCGGAGCTGTTTGGACGGCAAGACGGCTGCGCGAAGGGGAAGGGCGGCTCGATGCACATGTTCGATAAGCAGCTCGGTTTTCTCGGGGGCCACGGCATCGTGGGAGGACACATCCCGATCGCGGCCGGCGTCGGCTTCGCGATCAAGTATCGCGGCGGCGATCAGGTCATCGTGTGCTTCATGGGTGAAGCCGCCGTGAACAATGGCGCATTCCACGAAGCGCTCAACATGGCCGCGCTCTGGAAGCTGCCGTGTCTGTTCATCATCGAGAACAACCGCTACGGCATGGGCACCGCGCTCGAGCGCGCGTCGGCCATTCACGATATTTACAAGCGCGGCGCGTCGTACGACATGCCGCGTGGCGTGGTAGACGGTCAGGACGTGCACGCCGTGCGCAAAGCGACCGTAGAAGCGATCGAACGCGCGCGCACGGACGGCACGCCAACGCTGCTGGAAATCCGCACCTACCGCTTCATGGGCCACTCGATGTCCGACGCGGTCAGCGGCACCTACCGCACGAAGGAAGAACTCGAGCAGTATCTCAAGCGTGATCCCATCGCCCTGCACCGTCAACGAATGGAAGAAGCCGGCGAGATCTCGCCCACCGACGTCGCCGCGATGGACGAAGCGATCAAGAAGATCGTGCAGGACAGCATCGACTTTGCTGAGCAGAGCCCGGAGTTGCCGCTTGAGGCGCTCATGGAAGACATCCTCGTCGAAACCACGAGCTGAGAGCCCAACGACCATGGCCGTGATCACCTACCGCGATGCGCTCAACATGGCGCTCCGCGAAGAAATGCACCGCGATGACCGTGTCTTCCTTATGGGTGAGGAAGTCGCCGTCTATCAGGGCGCGTACAAAGTCTCGAAAGGACTGCTGCAGGAATTTGGCGAGATGCGCGTGGTCGACACGCCGATCACCGAACTCGGGTTCACCGGCGTCGGCGTCGGCGCGGCGATGGCCGGCCTGCGTCCGATCATTGAATTCATGACCTGGAACTTCGCGCTGCTGGCGCTCGACCAGGTGGTCAACGCTGCCGCCAAGATGCTGTACATGTCGGGGGGACAGTTCCCGATGCCGATGGTGTTCCGCGGCCCGAACGGCGCGGCACTGCAGCTCGGGGCGCAGCACTCGCAGGCGTGGGAATCGTGGCTGGCGCACATTCCCGGACTCAAGGTCGTGGCCCCGGCCACGCCGTATGATGCGAAAGGCCTGCTGAAGGCAGCGATTCGTGATGACAATCCGGTCTGCTTCCTTGAAGGCGAAATGCTGTACAACACGAAGGGCGAAGTGCCCGATGACGATTACATCGTGCCGATCGGCAAGGCCGATCTCAAACGGGAGGGCGAGCACGTGTCGCTGATCTCACACGGCAAGATGGTGCTCGTGGCGCTGCAGGCCGCCGAGCAGATGGCGAAGGAAGGCATCACCTGCGACGTCGTCGATCTGCGCACAATTCGGCCAATGGACGTCGAGGCCATCACGAACTCCGTGAAGAAGACCAGCCGCTGTGTGGTCGTGGAGGAAGGATGGGAAGTGTGCGGCGTTGGCGCGCAGGTGGTCGACTACGTGCAGCGCCATTGCTTCGATTACCTCGATGCGCCGGTGCTTCGTGTGCACCAGGCCGACGCGCCGATGCCCTATGCCAAGAGTCTCGAAAAGGCCGCCAAGCCCGACTTGCCGAAGACGATCGCGGCAATCCGACAGGTTCTCTACCTCGACTGATAAAGCGATCATGGCAACCAAAGTGATGATGGAGGCACTCTCTCCCACGATGGAGGAAGGTCGCCTCGTGAAGTGGGTGAAGAACGTCGGTGATGCCGTGAAGACCGGCGACACCATCGGAGAAGTCGAGACCGACAAGGCGATCATGGAACTCGTCGCGCGCGGCGATGGGGTGCTGCGCGCGCAGTTGATCACCGAAGGCACCACGGCCGCCGTCGGTGCGGTGATCGGTGTGATCGCGGCTGCCGACGAAGACATCGCCGCACTGACCGGCGGAGTCGCGCCGGCACCGGCCGCGTCGACCGCACCAGCAGCACCAGCAGCACCAGCAGCACCAGCAGCACCAGCAGCACCAGCTGCAGCACCCGCACCCGCGCCAGTGGTCGCTGCGCCCGTTGTGCCGGCCGCCAGAGCCGTCGCGGCACCGATCGCACCCGAGCCCAAGGTCGTCCCGGCGCTCAAGCTGCCACCAACAAGTTTCGTATTGCGCCATGCCGAGGGCGCGATCACGTTGCCCGAAGGGCGGAGCGAGTGCATGGTCGGCCGGCCAGACCCTGCCACCGGTGCCATTCCGGAGATCAATCTCGGCCCGCTCGATCTGGCGCGGAGCTTGAGCCGTCGTCACGCCCGCCTCTTGCTCAGCGCCGGCGTGGTCAGCTTGCGCGAGGAGCCTGGCGTATCCAATGGCACCTGGGTCAATGGCGAAC
>NZ_JBKJRB010000036.1:0-6327 GCF_046594945.1 Gemmatimonas sp.
GACGTCGCCACGGAGGCGCAGCAAAAGGCGGAATCGGCCAGCCGCGCCAAGAGCATGTTCCTGGCAAACATGAGCCACGAGCTGCGCACGCCGCTGAACGCCATCATCGGCTATAGCGAAATGCTGCAGGAAGACGCCGCCGACATGACGCCGGGCGAGATCGCCAGCGACCTCAAAAAGATCACGGTCGCCGGCAAGCATCTATTAGGACTGATCAACGACGTGCTCGACTTCTCGAAGATCGAAGCCGGGCGCATGGACCTCAATCTCGAAACCGTCGATGTGGCGACGCTGATGCGCGAGGTGGAAGGCACCGCCGCGCCGGTCGTGAAGAAGCAGGGCAATCAGTTCGAGGTCCACAGCGAGGCCGACGTGGGCCGCATGACGGCCGATCCCGGCAAGGTGCGTCAGGTGCTGCTCAATCTCCTCTCCAATGCCGGCAAATTCACCACCAACGGCACGGTGACCTTGCGTGCCGTGCGCACCGAACGGCACGGTGAGGACTTCTTGGCGCTCAGCGTGGAGGACACCGGCATCGGACTCACCCGCGAGCAGTTCGGCCGTCTCTTTCAGGCGTTCGCACAGGCTGACGCCACCACGCAGCGCGATCACGGCGGCACGGGGCTCGGCCTCGCGCTCTGCCGGCGCTTTACGCTGATGATGGGTGGCGACATCGAAGTGGAATCGAAAGCCGGCAGCGGCTCCACGTTCACCGTCATGCTCCCCGCCCAGGGACCGGCACCGGACTCCATCGAGTCAGCGGCGGGCGACGAGGTAGACGACTCCGAACCGATCTCCTTCCAGACCCGTATGTACCAGATTCCCCTCGCCAGCGGAAAGAGCCTGCATGACTGAGCCCTCCGACTCCCACGCCGAGCGCATCCTCGCCCTGTCACCGCTCACGCTCGACCGGCTGGGCGACATCCGGCAGTTCCTCCGCGAGACGCTCGCCGACCTAGGTTGCGCGGGCGTCACCGATGCGATTGTACTCGCCGTTGATGAAGTGTGCGCCAACCTCGTGGAACACGCGACCGACGGACTCGCTCCCGGACCAACACGCGTTTCCGTGCGCCGGAGCGGAGATGATGCCATCATTGTCGTAGAAGACCGCGGGCAGCCGTTCGATCCCGCCGATGCCCCAGCTCCCGATCTCGTTTCCGACTGGATAGACCGCCCGATCGGCGGTCTCGGCTGGTTTCTCGTGAAGCAGATGGTGGACGATCTGAGTTACGACTCGGTGTCCAGCGCGCAGGGCATGCTGAACCGATTGACGCTTATCAAGCGCGGCGCCGCCAGCGCTTCCTCTTCAGGACCTGTTTAGCCATGCAGATATCGATCACACAGCAGGAGCACGTCACGATCGTGGCGGTTGCCGGCAGCATCGATGCGCTCACCGCCGATACGTTGGTCACGGCCCTGTTCGACGAAGTCGCGGCCGGCAGAACGCGACTCGTGGCCCACTTCGGCGCCGTCGAGTACACCAGCAGCGCCGGACTGCGGGTGCTGTTGTCCACGCTCAAGGAAGCGCGCCAGCGCGGGGGCGATCTGCGGATCGCCGATATCCGCCCAAATGTGCGACAGGTGCTGGAGTTGAGCGGATTCACCAGCATCCTTAAATGCTTCGCGGATGTCGACAGTGCCGTCGCCAGCTTCGCGAACATGGGCGGCGCCAAGTGAGCCGTGAGGGGAACGGCATTGCGCTGGTGATCGGGTCGGGTGGCGTGAAGTGCGCGGCCGCGATTGGACTCCAGCGATGTCTGGCTCGTGAGTCGATCGATATCGACCTGGTAGTCGGCTGCAGCGGTGGATCGATTTACGCGGCCGCGATCGCGCTGGGAAGGAATGCCGAAGAAGCGGCAGCGATGAGCACCTCGCTGTGGACCCGTGACGTGACCGCGCAGCCCGATCGCGCGGCGCTGATGCGCATGCTGTTCCCCAAGTTGCTCGGCTTCACCGAACGGTTCGGCCTCAAGAAGGACCACGTGGTGTGGGAGCGACTGACGAGCGCCTTCGGCGATCTCACCTTTGCCGACTGCAAGATCCCGCTCTTTATCACCGCCACCGATTTCCGCACCGGCGAGCAGGTCACGATCAGCGAAGGCCGCATCGCGGATGCCGTGCGCGCCAGCATTGCGATTCCGTTTGCGTTCGCCCCCTGGGAGGTGAACGGCCGGCTGTGCATCGACGGGTTTCTCTCCGATCCGCTGCCGGTGGGGGTGGCGATTCGCGAAGGCGCGCATGTGATCATCGCCATGGGATTCGAAAGTCCGTACCAGGAACGGGTCACGTCGGGGGGACGCTTCGCGTTCCAGCTCAGTAGCATCATGACGAACAACCTGCTCAAGGCCTCGTTCGCGTTCCACGGACTCGCGCACCACAGCGAAGTGATCGCGGTGATTCCGCAGTTCTCGCAGCGTATCCGGTTGTTCGATACCGGAAAGATCCCGCTCCTCATCGATGAGGGTGACGCCGCGATGCGCGAACAGCTTCCGTACCTGCGTCGGCTCTTGGCCGCGGTGCCTTCATGACCGCCCGCTGATGTCTATCCGACTTGGCTCCACCGGTGAACGGTCACTCGGGGACTTTGGCGAACGCCGCGCGCGCATCGGCTTGGTGATCGGGTCCGGCGGCATCAAGTGCACCGCCGCAGTGGGACTGCTCAAGGTGCTCGAGCGGGAGAAGATTCCGGTGGACGTCGCGGTGGGGTGCAGTGGCGGTGCGATCTACAGCGCGCTCTACGCCCTCGGAGACAGTGCCGCCGACATCGAGCGGCAAACGCTCGTGCTGTGGAAGGACCTCTTCAACAAGCTGCATTACCGCTCCCTGCTGCGCGCGATCGCCCCGATGTTCATGGGCTATCACGAGCGCGTGGGCATGGTGGACGACCGGCAGGTGTGGAAGGTGCTCGAATCGCTGTTCGGCGAGCGCACCTTTGCCGACACCAAGATCCCGCTGCTGCAGTCAGCCACCGATTTTCGCACGGGCGACAAAGTCGTACTCGATTCGGGACGTATCACTGACGCCACGCGGGCCAGCATCGCGATCCCGATGCTGCTGCGCGCCTGGGAAGTCGATGGCCGCATGCTGGTGGACGGGGGCGCGTCGAACCCGCTCCCGATCGATGTCGCAATCCGTGAAGGCTGCGACATCATCCTCGCGATGGGCTTCGAAAGTCAGATGAACGCCGAGGTCCGTTCACTGGTGAATGCGCTGGGGCGAACGTCCACGATCGTAACCAATCACCTGCTCCGCGCCACCTTCGCCTTCTATAGTGTGGCCCACCACGCCGAAGTGCTGCCGATCATGCCCATTCTCGATCGCCACATCGGTCTCACCGAGACGCAGCACATCCCGTATCTCATCGAACAGGGCGAACGCGCCGCTGAAGAACAGATGCCGTACTTGCGACGCTTGCTGCAGGCATCGATGGCCGCCCCGCTTCCGACGCCCGGCCTGTGACGACTCCGATGGCCGACGACCGGTCGGCCCCGGCACGCATCATGGTGGTCGACGATGTCGAAGTGAACCGCGATCTGCTGTCGCGTCGCCTGCAGCGGATGGGACATGTCGTGACGACCGCCAACGACGGACAGGAAGCGCTCGACCTGACGCGCGAAGGGAACTGGGATCTGATCATGCTGGACGTCATGATGCCGGTGCTCGACGGCATCGGCGCACTCACGGCGCTCAAGGCGAACGAGAGCACGCAGCACATTCCGGTCATCATGATTTCGGCCAACACCGAACTCGAGACCGTTGTGAAGTGCATCGAGCTGGGGGCGGAAGACTATCTCCCGAAGCCGTTCGATCCCGTGCTGCTGCGGGCGCGCGTGGGTGCATCACTCGAGAAGAAGCGACTGCGCGACCGCGAGCAGGCGCGCAGCCGACGCATGCAGAAAGATCTGGAGGTGGGCGCCCGCATTCAGCGCGACTTTCTTCCAGAGAGCCTGCCCACGGTTCCCGGCTATCAGTTCGCGGCACGTTTTGAACCGGCGCGCGAAGTGGGCGGTGATTTCTACGACGCGTTCCGTTTGCCCGACGGCGCGGTGGCGCTCGTGCTGGGCGATGTGTGCGACAAGGGCGTCGGTGCCGCGCTGTTCATGGCGCTGTTTCGATCCCTGATTCGCGCCGTGTCTGCCTCGCAGATCGGGTCGCACTCAGTGGAGATGCTGGAGTCGAGGGTGTTGCATGCGGTCACGGTGACGAACGACTACATCGCCAACACCCACGGCCGGGCGAACATGTTCGCGACGCTATTCGTAGGGGCGCTCGATCCGGCCACCGGGACGATCGCCTATGTGAATGGTGGGCACGAACCGCCGCGCGTGGTCCGCGCCACCGGCACCGTGCGCGCCATGCTGCCGCCAACCGGACCGGCCGTGGGCATGCTGCCGGAGATCCCGTTTACCGCCGGCACGATCGTCCTCGAGCCGGGCGAGACGCTGCTGGTGCTGACCGATGGGATCACCGAGTCCCGGGCGCCAAACGGACTGTTGTTCGGCGACGACGCCACGGATGCGCTCCTGACCGCGCCTGCCGACTCGGTCGATGTCCTGCTCGACCGAGTGCTCGACGCCGTGCACGAGCATGCCGCGGGCGAGCCGGCGGCGGATGACGTGACGTTGTTGGCGGTCCGGCGGGCATAGCGTGTGAGGCGGAGTCCACTCACGACTCCACACTTTTACTCAATACCTTCCACTCACGTGAGTCTTTCGTGGTGAGTGGAAGTTTGGCGTTGTGGGTTCCCTACTCCCTACTCCCTACTCCCTACTTCGCACTACAAACCGCAGCGGCCACTCCACCGCCTTGCTGATCCCGACTCGCGGACCCACTTCGACTTGATCGTCCGATACCGGCACCCCGGCATGAATGGTCAGCGCCGAACCACCGGTGAGCATAGCACCATCGAGCGAGCGAGCGATGCCGAGGGCGGCGCAGAGTTTGGCCGGCCCGTCGCAAAGCTGGGCGTCACGGGACGCCTTGGGGCGTCGCGAGCGCATGCGCTCAAGGCCTTCCAGCGGCTCGAGCGCACGAATGAGTACGGCGCTGCCGAAACCTTCTTCGCGCGTGACCGCGTTGACGCACCAGTGCATGCCGTACACGAAGTACACGTAGGCGATGCCCGGCGGGCCGAACATGTGCCACGTGCGCGCGGTGCGGCCTACTGCCGAATGCGACGCCGGATCGTGGGGGCCGAGGTACGCCTCGGTCTCCACGATCCGGCCACTGACAGCTCCCAGCGCATCCTCCAGGCGCAGGACGGCGCCAAGGAGCTCGCGGGCCACCACTGCCGGATCCCGGTCGTAAAACCCGGCCGGCAGTGGGGCACCGAACAGCATGTTAACGCTTCTTCGCGGCCTTCTTGGCCGGGGCCTTCGCGGCCGCCTTCTTGGCGACAGGAGCCGGAGCCTTGGCCGCCGTCTTTACCGCCTTGGCAGGGGCCTTGGCGGCCTTGGGCACGGGCTTCGCCGGTGCCTTCGCCGGTGCCTTCGCCGGTGCTTTGGCTGCCGCCTTCTTCGCGGCGGGAGCAGATGTCTTGACCGGAGCGGTCTTGGCCGGAGCCGCCTTCTTGGCCGCCGGCTTGGCCCCACGACCACGGGCCGGAGCGGCCGGAGCCGCCGACAGGTCGACCACGGCGTGAGCGACGGTCGGAGCGACTGCCGGAGCGACTGCCGGAGCGACAAAACCCGGGGCCGGAGCCACCGGAGCTGGAATAGCCGCGGCCGTCGTGCCGTTGGTCGCTGGAGCCACAGCTCCAACCGGACGGGCACCGACCACGCCGAACATGAGCAGGTCGGCTGGCGGACCGGCCGGGGCACGTCCACGCGATCCACCGCGCGGAGCGACACCGCGGGCACCCATGCCGCGTGGCGCCTGCGGGAGCAGTGCCGCGGCCGCCTTGGCCTCGGCTTTTTGCGCATCGTCGACCGTCTTGAGCTGCTCCACGATCGATGCCGCGTCAGCGGCCCGAGCGACTTCGAAGTCGTTTCCACGACGACGGAGGTCAATCATGTTTGCGTCGTGCGCGTCCTGCAGGATGCGCTCGAACATGCGCGAACTCAGCGACTCGCTGTCGCGGCCGAGCAGTTCGAACGCCTTCGTGCGCGCCGCGCTGGCGCTCGTCGCGTCATCACCCTGCACCAGCGCTTCGACGGCGCGGCGTACCAAGTCGAACGCCTCACTGCGCGTGAGACGCTCACCACTGCTACCGATGTGACCAGCCACCGCCGAACCGAAGCTCGGGGTGGCCGTCGGCGTGGCCGTCGGCGTGGCGGCAACCGGCGCGGTAAACACCGGAGCAACGACAGCGCGAGCGGCCGGCACGAA
>NZ_JBKJRB010000072.1:0-2654 GCF_046594945.1 Gemmatimonas sp.
GTCGACGCCGTACCCGATTACACCGCCGCGCAAAAGAGCGGCGTGAAGGGTTTCGTGAAGACGTTCATGGCGCTCGAGTACATGAATCAGCTGCGCGTGCGCGACACCTTCGGCCTCGTGTTCGATGTGGCGAAGGATCCCACCGTGCAGGGCGCCTTCATCACGCGCGACGAGGCGTATACGAAAACCGCCGCGCTGTTCGACGAAGCGAGAACAGACCTCGCCGCAGCCGGTACGGCGTTTCCGTTCGCGTTGACGACTGGATTCGCCGGCTTCAACACACCAGTAACCTTCCTGCGCGTCAACCGCGGCCTCAAGGCTCGCCTCGAGGTGTACCGAGGTCGCTGGGCCGACGCCCTCACGGCGCTGAACGAATCGTTCATCAGCACCGCCGCCGGCACCACGGCCAGCTTCGCCGCGGGTGTGTATCACGTGTACAGCACGGCATCGGGCGACGCTACGAACCCGCTGTTCGATCCAGCACCGCGCGCCATCGTAGCCGCGCCGGAGTTTCTCACCGAAGCGCGACTACGTACCGATGGCTCGCGCGATCTGCGCGCCACAGCCAAGGCCGTAGTCGGCACGGTCAATCTGGCCACCCAGGGTATCAGCTCGAACGTACGGCCGATCGTGTATCCCACCAACGTCACGCCGATTCCGATCATCCGGAACGAGGAGCTCATCCTGCTTCGCGCCGAAGCCAACATCGGACTCGGCAATCGCGCCGCTGCGATCGCCGATCTCAACTTCGTGCGCACCAACTCCGGTGGACTGCCGGCGCTGGCAGCCGATTTTGCCGGCGATCTCGTCACCGAGCTGTTATACGAGCGCCGCTACTCGTTGTTCTTCGAGTACGGTCATCGCTGGGTCGACGCGCGCCGCTACGGCCGCCTCGGCGAGCTCAAGAAGCAGCTGCCGACGCATCGCGTATTCCCGCTGGTGCCGATTCCGGTGGACGAATGCAACCAGCGGCTGGCGGCGCCGCCCAAGGGGTGTGTGAACGTGCTGGGGGGATGAGCTCCGGCGCGAGCTGATCGATTTACACCCTAGGGAAGTTCTGCACAGGTGACCCGCACGACCGATGTGGGTAACTGTGCGGCAAAAATCACGCTGGGCGACGTGCGCGTCGGCCGAATGGTGGCCACACCGTCCCCGCGCGGGGGCCAGCGGGGCCGTTTTCGGCCCCCATCGGCGTTCACGCCGACACTACGTGCCCACCGCGAGCAACTGTTTGCGCGCGCGGAAGAGATTCGCGAGCGCGAACGCGGCCAGCGCGCGCACCGTGTTCTTGTAGAGGCCGCGGTAGCGCACCTTCGTAAAGCCCCACAACACCTTCACGACGTGAAACGGATGCTCGCCGCGCGCGCGGATGCGCGAGCGTTCGCGATTGAGCGCATCGCGTTCGGGCGTGCGCTCGCCGCGCTGATTGATCAGGTACTGCCCACCCAGCACCTCGTACGCCTCGCGATCCGACTCTTTCCAGTAGGCTTTGTCCCCATGCAACGTGTCCTCGAAGCCATGCACCAAGGCCGGCAGCTGGCTGATGTCCGACTGCGCCGCGTCGGTCGTGGTGAGTGTGTGCACGAAGCCCTGCGGATCGGTCCCGATGTGGCACTTCATGCCGAAGTACCACGACTTCCCTTTCCGCGTCTGTCGCATCTCGGGATCGCGTGACTTCGTGGCGTTCTTCGTCGAGCTGGGCGCGGCGATCAACGTCGCATCCACGATAGTTCCCGTCGTGACCAGCAGGTCGCGCTCGGCCAACAGATCGCGCACCGCGTCGAACATCTGCGCCGTGAGCTTGTGCGCTTCCAACAGGTGTCGGAAGCGCAGGATCGTCGACTCGTCCGGCACCGTATCCTCGCCCAAGTCCACGCGCGCGAAGCGCCGCATGGACTCACTGTCATAGAGCATGTCCTCGGCCTGCGGATCCGACAGGTCGAACCACTGCTGCAGGAAGTAGATGCGGAGCATCGTGTCGAGCGGCATCGGCCGACGCCCGCGTCCGGGCTTGGTGTAGTGCGGCTCCACGAGTGCGCGGAGCGTCGCCCACGGAATCGCGCGGTCCATCTCCTGCAGAAACCGCTCACGCCGGGTCACTTTGCGCTTGGTGTCGTACACCACACTCGCCAGGGTCCGCTGCTCGCTCATATAGGCTCCACACCGTGCAGGAAAGGGTCGATGCCGCTGCGCCAATATTACGAGCGGCCCTCCAAAACGCACGCTTCTTTGCAGAGTTTCCCTAGGGAGTCAATGTCTGCATCCCCGCCATTCCCTCGCCTCACTCCTCCAACGACTTCCCCTCATAATCAGAAATCAGCACCCACACCGAGCACGTGCGGCGCGAATACAACAGGCGCACCGTCACATCACGCGGGTTCTATTTGAACGCAACACCGAAGGCTGGATGCGGAGGCGAATTGAATGATCAGCGTTCACCAGGATGGTTGGAACCATCAACTGACCGTTGGTGTCTTCGCAAAACCGCACGGTTGAACGGAGCCCACCCGACCGCCACTTGGAGGACTCATGCTTGACAACGGCTGCACCAACGCTATTTTCTCCATGGATGAGAGATGGCAATTGACGCGCGAGAAGTATCGACGTTCCTGAGTCAGTTTCGTCGTTGAGCAATAGGATTATCCGTTCGCATT
>NZ_JBKJRB010000097.1:0-4969 GCF_046594945.1 Gemmatimonas sp.
ACTGACATTGGATCAGATGGACGTGATCGAGCTGAACGAGGCATTCGCCGCGCAGGGTCTGGCATGTCTCCGTGCGCTGGGTGTGGCCGACGATGACGCGCGCGTGAACCCGAACGGTGGCGCCATCGCCCTCGGACATCCGTTGGGCATGAGTGGTGCCCGACTGGCGCTCACGGCCGCGCGTGAACTGCGTCGCCGCAACGGTCGCTACGCCCTCTGCACGATGTGTATCGGCGTGGGCCAAGGCTTCGCCATGATCATCGAACGAGTCTGACCGCCGTGATCTACGCGTTTGATGGATTCATTCCGGTGGTGCATGAATCGGCGTTCGTACATCCGCAGGCGTCGGTCACCGGCAACGTGATCATCGGGCGCGACGTATATGTCGGACCTGGTGCCGCCATACGTGGCGACTGGGGCGGCATTGTGATAGAGGATGGCTGCAACGTGCAGGAGAACTGCACGATTCACATGTTTCCGGGCGTCGTGGTCCGCCTCGAGGCGAGCGCGCACATCGGCCATGGGGCGATCGTACACGGGGCGCACATCGGTGCCAATGCGCTCATCGGTATGAATGCCGTGATCATGGACAACGCGGTCGTGGGCGCGGGGTGTGTAGTCGGCGCGCTCTGCTTTGTGCCCACCGGCATGGAGATTCCTCCGCGCAAAGTGGTGGTTGGAAATCCCGCCAAGATCGTAAAAGACGTGACCGACGACATGCTGGAATGGAAGTCGTCGGGCACGCAGTTGTATCAGCAGTTGCCGGCGGCCATGCGCGCAAGCTGGCGCGCGGTAGAGCCGTTGCGTGAAGTCCCCGTGAGTCGCCCCACGCAATCGAGCGTGTTGAAGAACTGGAAGGATACCCGCGAGGGAGGAACCACGTGATGTACATGCTCAAGAACTATGCGATGGGCCAGTGGGTCGAAGGCACCGGCCGCAAGGCCGATCTGTTCGATGCCGTGACCGGCGAAAAAATCGGTGAGTCGTCCAGCGAGGGCCTCGATTTCAAAGCGATGATGCACCACGCTCGCTCGGTGGGCGGCCCGGCAATGCGTGCGCTCACGTTCCATCAGCGCGCCGCGATGCTCAAGGCGATCGCCAAGATATTGATGGAGCGGACGGCTGATTTCTACGCGCTGTCGTATCTCACGGGCGCCACAAAAACCGACTCCTGGGTCGATATCGAAGGCGGCATCGGCACCTTCTTTGCCTACTCGAGTCGCGGACGTCGCGAATTTCCCAACGAATGTTTCCATGTGGAAGGGCCCACCGAACCGTTGTCGAAGAATGGCACGTTTGTGGGGCGGCACATCCTGGTGCCGATCGAAGGCGTGGCCGTGCACATCAACGCCTTCAACTTCCCCGTGTGGGGCATGCTCGAAAAGCTGGCGCCAGCGCTGCTGGCTGGCGTGCCGTGCATCGTGAAGCCGGCCACGGCGGGCAGTCATCTGGCCGAAGCGGTGTTCCGCACGATCGTCGATACGGGCATTCTTCCCGAGGGCGCGATTCAGCTCGTGTGCGGCAGTGCCGGTGATATGCTCGATCATCTCGAAGAGCAGGACGTCGTGGCGTTCACCGGTTCGGCGGCCACCGGTCAGAAGCTCAAGAGCGGCGCCGCGGTGCTGAAAAACTCGGTGCGCTTCAACATGGAAGCCGACTCGCTCAACTGCTCCATTCTCGGACCCGATGCGGTGCCCGGCACCGAAGAGTTCGACCTGTTCATCAAGGAAGTCACGCGCGAGATGACCACGAAAGCGGGGCAGAAGTGCACCGCCATCCGTCGCTCGATCGTGCCCGCCGGACTCGAAGAAGACGTGATCAAGGCGCTGTCGAAGCGTCTCGCGTCGACCACCATCGGTGCACCAACGGCCGAAGGCGTCCGCATGGGACCGCTGGCCAGTCGCGCCCAGGTAAACGCCGTGCGGTCGGCCGCTGAGATGATCCGTCATGGCGCCGAACTGGTGTTCGGCGGCGGTGATTTCGAGGTCGTAGGCGCCGATCGTGACAAGGGCGCGTTTTTCGCCCCGATGCTGATGGTGTGCGACCAGCCGCTCACGCGTCTTGAAGCGCACGACATCGAAGCGTTCGGTCCGGTGAACACGGTCATGCCGTATCACTCCATTGAAGAAGCGATACAGCTGGCGCGCATGGGTAAGGGTTCGCTGGTGGGCTCGCTGGTCACGGCCGATCCGAAGGTGGCGCGCGCGGTCATTTTAGGCACGGCTGCCTTTCATGGTCGCATGCTCATCCTCGATCGGACCAGTGCCAAGGAGAGCACGGGTCACGGCTCGCCATTGCCGCAGCTCGTGCACGGCGGCCCTGGACGTGCCGGCGGTGGCGAGGAAATGGGCGGCGCACGCGGCGTCACGCACTACATGCAGCGCGTGGCGTTGCAGGGCAGTCCCAGCATGATCACCGCGATCACCCGCGAGTGGACCAAGGGTGCCGAAGAGCATACCGACGCGGTGCACCCGTTCCGGAAGACATTCGACGAGCTCGAGATCGGCGACACGCTGATCACGAAGTCGCGTACGATATCGCTCGCTGATATCGAAGCCTTCGCCGACCTCAGTGGTGACACGTTCTACGCGCACATGAACGACGACGACGCGCGCAGCAATGGCGTGTTCGAAGGGCGCGTGGCGCACGGATACTTCATCGTATCGGCGGCGGCCGGACTGTTCGTGGAGCCTTCGCTGGGACCGGTGCTGGCGAACTACGGCATGGAGAAGCTGCGCTTTACCAAGCCGGTGTATCCGGGCGACACGATTCACGTGCGCCTCACGGTGAAACAGAAAACCGCGAAGGACACCCCAGAGGGCGCGATTCCGCAGGGCGTGGTGGAATGGGATGTCGAGGTGATGAATCAGGACAATGAGGCGGTGGCGGTCTACTCCATTCTCACGCTGGTGCGCCGGAGTGAGCTGACGCTCGTTGGCTAGTTCTACGGCGGCCGCGCGAAAACTGGATCGGTCCATCATCGATGGACCGATTGGCCCCGTCATGTGGCGTATGGCGTGGCCGACCGTCCTGCAGAACATGATCGGTGGACTGCAGGGCATGATCGACCACGCGATGGTTGGTCATTTCGTCGGCTTTGCCGGCAACGCCGGTATTGGCGTCGGTTTGCAGATTTTCCTCGTAGTCATGGTCTTTCTGGCGTCGCTGTTCAGCGGTATGGGCGTGCTGATCGCGCGCTTCGCCGGCGCCGGCGACGAGGCTGGTGTGAACCGTGCGGCGTCGCAGGCGTTTCTGCTGGCGGTCGTGCTCTCCATCGGCGTGCTCGCCCCCATCGGATACTTCGCCGCACCGTGGTTGCTCAGCCTGGTGAACGCCACGCCGGCAGTACTGAACGAGTCGTTGCCGTTCCTGCGCATCATGTTCGTATTCGGCTTCGGCATGATGCTGTTCTTCATGTTGGGCGGCGCGTTGCGCTCGGCCGGTGATTCGCGGACACCGCTCAAGCTTGGACTCGCGGTCACGATCGGCAACATCGTGTTCAACGTGCTGTTTATCCGCGGCTTCGGGCCCGTGCCGGCCTTCGGTACGCGCGGTGCCGCCATGGGCACGGTGCTTTCCAGCGGGTTGGTTGGCGCGTACGCCATTTGGAAGCTGTTCAGCGGCGCGTGGGTGATCGACTTCCGCGGTGTGAGTTGGAAGCCCGACTGGGACATCATTCGCGCGCTCTTCCGGTTCGGACTACCCACGGGATTGCAGGGTATCGCGATGAACATCGCCGGTGTCATGCTGTTGCGTTTTATCGGAGCGACCAGCATGAGCGCCGAGGCGCAGGCGTCGTATGCGGTGGGGTACTCGCAGCTGTTCTCGCTGGTCACGTGGACCTCCATCGGTCTCATGGGTGCGGCCGCCGCGATCGCCGGGCAAAACCTTGGCGCCGGCCAGCCTGAGCGCAGCACACAGGCGGTGCGGCAGGCGGCACGCATGGGGCTCGTGATTGCCGTGGTGGTGGGCACACTGTTTCTCACCATTCCGGGCGTGCTGCTTGGATTGTTCGGCCTCACGCAGCCGGATACCGTGCGGATCGGCACCGAACTGCTGGCCTATCTCAGCGTGTCAGGACTGTTCATCACCGTCGCCCTCACATTTACCGGTGGCCTACAGGGCACCGGAGACACGCGCAGTCCGCTGTTCATCACACTCGTCTCGCAGTTCGCGCTGCCGATTGGCATGCTCACGGCGCTCCAGGCCACGCGACCGCTGGTGCCCCGCGACATCTGGCTGGCCATCGTGCTTGGCCACGCGCTGCGCTGCGCCTTGAGCGTGTGGCGCTTCGAGCAGGGCAAGTGGAAGACGATCGAGGTGAAGCTGGGGTGAGGACGGGTGCACGTGATGCGTGGGGAATGGTGTCGCGAGTAATCGGGATCGTCTTCGTTGGACTTCCGGTGCCGATCGCAACGATTCCCGTGGTGGCCTGCTCTTACTCACGCCGTCGTACCGCGATGGCACGCTGAACTAGACGCCGTCGAATGCAGTTCACGCCGCCCCACACGCAATCGCTCGGCGGCGGCGTTTGCTTGGTGGCCAATGCGCCGCCCCGTTCACGGTGCGGCGCAGGGCGTTGCATGGACGGCCAATGCGTGCCTGCCGCCCGCCGCCCGCCCACGAGGTCGCGCGTACGCCACGGGTCCCGGCGAGCCTCCCCGGCGACGGTCTGCGCCGTCACTGAAACGCGTGCTCGCGATTGTGTTTTGCGCGGAGCACCGTTCGTCAACACGTCGGTGCGGTTGCCGGTGGCGTAACGCTCGTGGGCTGACCGCGCCACTAGCATACCGTCCATGTGATGATGGGGCCACGACGGAAGTATTCGCCGCGCGGCCCACCTGTGACACCACCGGTTCCTCTCTCCAGGAATTCTCCATGCACGCCTTCGTTCGCTTCGCCCTCGTGCGCCGCGCCGCCGCCCTTTGTGTCCTTGCCGCCGCGACAACGCTGGCCGCCTGCAACAGCG
>NZ_JBKJRB010000002.1:0-31122 GCF_046594945.1 Gemmatimonas sp.
CTGCGGCAGCAGCGCCGCGGCCGCCTTGGCCTCGGCTTTTTGCGCATCGTCGACCGTCTTGAGCTGTTCCACGATCGACGCGGCATCGGCAGCACGAGCGACTTCGAAGTCGTTACCACGACGACGGAGGTCGATCATGTTCGCGTCGTGCGCATCCTGCAGAATGCGCTCGAACATGCGTGAGCTCAGCGACTCACTGTCGCGGCCGAGCAGTTCGAACGCCTTCGTGCGCGCCGCACTGGCGCTTGTGGAATCATCACCCTGCACCAGCGCTTCGACGGCGCGGCGTACCAAGTCGAACGCCTCACTGCGCGTGAGACGCTCACCGCTGCTGCCGATATGACCAGCCACCGCCGAACCGAAGCTCGGGGTCGCCGTCGGGGTCGCCGACGACGGGGCGGCAACCGGTGCGAGAAACACCGGAGCAACGACAGCGCGAGCGGCCGGCACGAAGGCCGGGGCCGCGGCGTCCGCTTCCGCAGCGTCCGCGGTGACATCGGTCGGCGCCGCGGCGACGGTCTCGCCACGCGGTTCACGATCGTCACGATCGCGGAACCGATCGCGGCCACGGCCACGACGGTTGCGACCACGACGCGCTTCGCGCTCGCCTTCGCTGGCGGCATCGATAGCGGCGTCAACACCCGGCTCACCGGTGGCATCGGCGTCCGCCGGAAGGTCCACGACCGTCGTCTCCAACGTCGTATCCAACGACGGTGTGAAACCACCCAACTCCGCCGCGTCGGCAGCGTCATCGGCAGCGTCATGCTCGGCGTCGGCCGCATCCTGCGCCGCATCAGTCGCGTCACCGTCCACCGGCGTACGATCGAACCGATCGCGTCCACGGCCACGACGGCCACGGCGACCACGACGTTCGTCGCGTTCACGATCGCTTTCCTCGCGACGCGCTTCGGTCGGCGCGGCCGCACTCGGCGACGACGTCGGCGCGATACTGCCGTCGGGCGTGTCGATTTCAAGCTGGCCACTGTCGAGCTTCGTGACCTTGAGGAGCCCCTTGTGGGACGCATCCTGCACGAAGCGCGAGAACTTCGGCATGCCAAGGTTCTTCTCGTCGAATGACGAGTCGATCTCCTGCATTACCTGCTTGAGACGGTCGGAGCGCATCACGTCGCCGTTGCGCTTCATGCGATTGACCGACTCGGTCACGAGCTCCCACGGATCCCAGCGGGTGGACTCGTCGTCGCCCGTCTTGGTGAGGCCGGCGAGCGCGTTGTACGAGTAGTACTCGTCGCAATTCATGACGAGCAGGTCGCTCGACGATTCGCGGATGCCGACGCCGATCACGTACTTGCCGTACTCCTTGAGCTTGATGACCATGCTCGAGAAATCGGAGTCGCCCGAGAGCAGCACAAAGGTGCCGATCTCGGGGCGCGTGAACACCAGCTCCATGGCGTCGATCGCGAGACGGATATCGGTCGCGTTCTTCTTCGACGAGCCGTACGCCGGCGCGAAGATCAGATCGATCGACGACTCGGTGAGCGGCACGATGTACTGTGGGTAGCGGCGCCAGTCGGCGTAGGCGCGGCGCACCGCGACCTTCCCTTTGACGATGTCCGACGAGAGGAGGTTGTTGAGCTCTCCCTGCAGGTCGGAGCGGATGCCCATCGTGACGTTGTCAAAATCGATGAGCAGCGCGGCGTTCGGTGCGTGGGACGGCGGCGCGGCGTTCGGAGAGGTCACCGGACTGACGGCCTGCGGTCCACGATGGAACGGCGCGATGGTACGGGACGGTGCCGCACTGCGGGACCGGGTGTCATGTCGACTCATGTACTAGCCTGGATTCAAAACGGAGTGATCGAGCGCGTTGCCATGCAGCGCCGAGGCGCTCATCGTGTTCGCACTCAGCGCGATTGCCCGCGCGAGTTCTCGCCGCCGCACTTTGCCACTTCCCGTCATGGGAAAGACATCGAAGAAGCGGACGAAATCGGGAACCTTGTCGGCTGCCATCATGTCCTGAGCGAAGCGTTTGATCTCGCCGCCCGTGATGACTGCCCCTTCTACTGGCACGATGCACGCGCACACCAGCTCTCCCATGACATCATGGGGCACGCCGATCACGCACACATCGTCCACTGCCGGATGCGCACGCAGACGATCCTCGAGTTCGCGCGGGTAGAGCTGCATGCCCCCGCGCGAAATCGTCTCCTGCCGCCGCCCGACGATCTTCACATAGCCATCCTCATCGATGATCCCCAGATCACCGGTGAGGAAAAATCCGTCCGGCGTCATGACCTTGGCGGTCTCGGCCGGCATGCGGAGATACCCCCGCATGAGATTGGACCCGCGGACGGCGATCTCGCCGACCGCTTCGGGTCCGTGCAGCTCTCCCGTCATGAGATCCATCGCCATGATCTCGACGCCGGGGAGGGCGCAGCCCACGGTGCTCAAACGACGTTCGTCGTTGTCGGCAACGCGGGTGATCGTGACCACCGGTCCGGTTTCGGTGAGGCCGTACGCCACGAGCACATCGCACCAGCGACGCACCCGGCGCACCAGCGCCTCGTCCACCGAACTGCCGGCAATGACGCCGGTTCGCAGCGACGTGAGTCGCGACGGGTTGAACGACGCCTCACGCATGAGGAGGTGATACTGCGTGGGCACGCCGTGCAGCACCGTGACCTTCGCGTCGGCGATGAGCGCGAGGGCGCGCGCCGGGTCGAAAGACGGTTGCAGCACGATCGTCGCACCACGTGCCATCGTGCCCAGCATGATGCCGAAGCCGAAGATGGCGAAGAACGGAACTGCTCCGAGCACGCGGTCGTTGGGCGAAAGCTCGAGGACCTCCGCCACACGAACTGCGTTTTCCACCAACGCCCGGTGCGACAGCGGCACGCCCTTGGGCTTGCCCATCGTTCCCGACGTGTACATAACGGCCAAGTCGGCCGTCTCGTCATACACCGCTGGCCGCGGAACCGGTCGCCCGGTGCCGCTCGAGACGAGATCTTCGAACTGAAAAATCCGGTCGTCGTACCACAGGTCCTCGTCGCCTACCGTGACCACATACTGCAGGTCGGGTAGATCGCCGAGCAATTCTTCGAAGCGCTCCAGAAAGTCCACACCGTCCCACTTCTCGATGGTGACGACGGCACTCGCCTCGGCGTGTCGCAGTTGGTAGCGCAGATCGTGAATACTGAGCTGCGGACTGACCGGCACCACGACCGCGCCAAGCTTGGCGGCGGCCAGCGTGGCGATGATCCACTCCACGCCGTTCGGCAGGTTGACCGCAATGCGATCGCCCGTGCCGAGCCCCAATTCGGAGAAAGCAGCAGCCAGGGAGGACGCGTCGGCGTCCACCTGCTGATAGGTCCACGTCCGTTCACCATTCGTGGCAAGCACGCGTGCGGGATGCTCCTGCGCGCGTTGCTCAACCAAGGGGGCTAGGGACCACGACGTTGCCATTCCACTCCGGGATCGGGTACAGCCACGTAAATTACTGACTATGAACGAGATGCGGAAGCCGACCGTTGACGATCGCGGGTCGCCGACTCGGACGGGCTCGGAAGAGAAACCGTCCCCCGAGCGCTCGCGTAGGGAATCCCGTAAGAGGCGGCGACGGCTCGCGCGGGCCGGAGCACGGGCGCCGTTCCGGTCTCGACTGTTCGCGATGCTCATCCTGTTCGCCCTTGTGCCCACCGTGGCGGTGACGCTGGTCGGAGTCGGTACGGCGAGTCGGGCGCTATCCATGTTGTCGGCCCGATCGGCTTGGGAACGCATCGCCCTCAGCGGCGAGCAGGCGCTGGCCGCCACACGAACTGCTCCACTCACCACCGAGCAGCGGTCCGCGGTGGAGCGCCATGAAGCCGAGCTGCGCCAGTCGGTAGAACTGGCGCGACGCTTCGATTTTGTTGCCAGACGCTCGATGCGGTTGGTAGTGGCTGGCGCGGTGCTGGTAGTCCTGCTGGTGGCGGTCGGTGCCTCGCGCGTGGCCGGTCATCTGAGTCGTCAGCTCAGCCGTCCGCTCGATGAACTGGTAGGATGGACGGGCTTGATCCGCACGGGGCGGTCTATCCCGGAGCAACCGGAGCGCCGCGGCGCCCCGGAATTTGAAGTACTGCGAACGGGGATGCGTACGATGGCTCAGGATCTCGAGACAGGACGACGACGGGCGCTCGAGGCCGAGCGCGCCGAGGCGTTCCGCGAGTCCGCCCGAAGATTCGCGCATGAGCTCAAAAACCCGCTCACGCCGATCCGCTTTGCGGTCGACCGACTGCGGCGCTCGGCGCCCGACGAGCTACGGGAGACGGTCGAAGTGCTGGCTGAGGAAGCCGCTCGTCTCGAGACGATGGCGAAGAGCTTTGCCCAGTTCGGTCGACTGCCCGACGGCCCCGCCGCCGACATCGACGTGTCCGAACTCGTCACGCGCGTGGCGCGCTCCACGGTACCGGAGCGACTCACCGTGTCGATCAACGACGACGACGCGCTGCCGCTGGTGCACGGCTTCCATGAACCGTTGGTTCGTGCGGTCACGAACGTACTGATGAACGCCGTCGAGGCCTGCGCTGCCTCGGGGCAGATCGACATTGGGCTCCGATATTCGGCGGCGGACGTCACGATCACCATCCGCGACAGCGGTTGCGGCATCGCGCCCGATGCGCTCGCGCGCATCTTCGACCCGTACGTGACCACCAAGCCGGGCGGCACCGGGCTCGGCCTCGCGATTGCACGCCAGACCGTCGAGGCGCATCGCGGTTCCATCAGCGCTGTCAGCGCGCTTGGCCAAGGAACGGAGATCACGGTGCGCCTACCGATCAGGGAGACAGCTGCATGAGACAGAATCCGAGCGCGGCGCAGGGTGCCGCCCAGGCGACCCAGACCGCCGCCAGCGCCGAGCGACTGACGCAATCGGCACTCGAGACGGCGGAGAAAGCGTTGCAGGAGGCGCGAACCTCCGGCGTGCAGGTCCATTCGCTGGGCGATCGCCTGCTCATCACGATGCCGTCGTCGGACGGGATTCGTCGGAGCATTGAGCTGTCGGCGGATGGCAAATCGCTGCTGAGCGTCGACGGGATCGCGACCACCGCGATCGCATCGCCGACGCCCTCGGCCACGCGCTCGCGCACCCAAGTGCCCGATGGCATGGTGGACATCGTTCAGGCGGGCGCGGCGATGCTCGCGTTTATCGTGGTCGGTGGCCCGCTCGCCCGCGCGCTCGCGCGCTGGATCGAGAAGCGGTCGAACAGCACGCCGACCACGGTGTCGGCGGAACTCACGAAGCGCCTCGCGGCGATCGAGCAGGCGGTGGATTCGGTCGCGGTAGAAGTTGAACGCATCAGCGAAGGACAGCGCTTCACGACGAAGTTGCTGTCGGATCGCACCATAGTAGAACGGGAGCGAGTGTCATGACCGCAGTGCGACAGCCGTCGGTACCACAGGGAAACAGGGCCGAAATTTCCCAAACGATTCGCGAAGCGAACCAGGCGGCACGCGATGCCGACCAGGCGGCACGTCTCGCCGACCAAGCGGCGCGCGATGCAGATCAAGCAGCACGGCCTCTGGCGCCACAAGCGCCACTCCCGCCGGGTACGATCGTGTTCACCGGCGACGGTAGCGGTGACAACGTGCATATCAACGTGAAGGGTGGCAACGTGGTACTCACACAGGGTACCAACACCACGACCATTCCGCTCAATGAGGTCGTGCCCACGGGGGTCGTACAAATGTCCTGGGCGTTCGCCGCCTCGGCGATCGCCGTGTTCATCGGTTGGCCCATCGCGCGCGCCGTGGCGCGCTACCTGGATCGTCGTGGCCGTGCGGTTCGCGCCGACAACGTGCTCGAAGCGCAGCTGCAGCAACGGTTCGACGCGATGGAGCACAACATCGACACGGTGGCCCTCGAGATGGAGCGGCTCAGCGAGGCGCAGCGTTTCACGTCGAAGCTGCTGGCCGATCGCCCCGCCGTTGCGGTGCCGGTCGACGCGAGCCGGTAGGCGACGACCACGATGCCCAGTGTTCTGATCGTCGACGACGAACCGAACATCCGACGCATGGTCGGCGCGCTGTTGAGCGCCGAAGGGTACGACGTGCGCGATGCCGCCGATGGAACCACTGGGCTCGCGCTGGCCGAGGCCAACGAGCCGGATGTGGCGCTGGTGGACCTGATGATGCCGGGCAATCTCGACGGGCTCGCGTTGCTGCAGAAGTTGCGCGAACGCCGACCGGACATGCCCGTGGTCATGATGAGTGGACGCGCCGCGCTGACCGATGCGGTGCGCGCCACGAAGCTCGGCGCCTTCACCTTTCTCGAAAAGCCGCTCACGCCCGAGGGCGTGCTGCTCGCACTCGCATCGGCCTTCGAGCTGCGTCAGGCCCGCCGAGCCGCGGCCGCGTTGCGCGAAGATCTCGGCATCTCGGGCGAGATGGTGGGCGACTCCCCGGTCATGCATGACGTGCGCGCCCTCATCGCGCGCGTCGGGCCGACGGATGCACGGGTGTTGATCACCGGTGAATCGGGCACCGGTAAGGAGTTGGTGGCCGCCGCCCTGCACCTGGCGAGTCCGCGACGCGACCGCCCGTTCATTCGCGTGAACTGCGCGGCGATTCCGCGTGATCTGGTGGAGAGCGAGATGTTCGGCCACGAGCGCGGCGCTTTTACCGGCGCCACCGATCGACGCCTCGGCCGTTTTGAACTCGCGCATACCGGCACGCTGTTTCTCGACGAAGTCGGTGATCTCGGGGCCGAGGCGCAAGCCAAACTGCTGCGCGCCATCGAAGCGCGCGAAATTGAACGGGTGGGCGGCGGCAAGCCGATCAAGATCGACGTACGCATTCTCGCCGCCACGAACAAGGACCTCGCCCGTGCGGTCGCTGACGGCAGCTTTCGCGAGGATTTGTTCTTCCGGCTGAACGTGATCCCGATCCAGCTGCCGACGCTGCGCGACCGACCGGGCGATTTGCCGGCACTGGTGCGGCATTTCTCGGCGCGTCATCGTACACGCACGGGGCGACCGCTGGTGCAGTGGCACGAAGACGCCCTGGGCGCGCTCAGTAGCTATCGCTGGCCCGGGAACGTGCGCGAGCTCGCCAACGTCGTCGAGCGACTCGCGATCCTTCATGCGGGCAGCGTGGTGGGTCGTGCCGAGGTGCTGCAGGTGCTGCCCACGGTGGCTACCGATCCGTTCAGCCTTCCGTCGCTCGACACCGACGGACGGGCGACGGCGACGCTACCGGTGCTCCCGCTAAGTGATGCCCTCGATGCGTATGAACGCCGACTGATCTCGGCCGCACTGGCGCAGAGCGATGGCAACGTGGCCGAAGCGGCCCGTCGGTTGCAAACCGACCGGCCCAATCTTTATCGACGCATGCGCCGACTGGGCTTGGCGTCAGCCGGCGAGTGATTCGACCCGTTCAAACCTTCGGCGTGTCGGGAGTGTCTGCCCTCGAAGCGCGTATCGGGACGACACACCCGGTGTCCGCAATCGATGACGATCGCGTCCGGACGACGGCGTGTAATGCCTACCGTGTTCAAGCGCGCTTCGTGACGGAGAACACCGAAATATCGGCGTTCGCTGGGCGAGTGGTACATGACGTGCCCTTCGGGGCCGTGAACCTCAGCAGGAGAAATGCATGAAGGCAGCCATGACCCGACGTGGTCAGGCACGGATGGCGCTCGCGGTGCTGTGTGTGGCAATGAGCGCGTTGCCACTGGGATCGGCGTCGGCCCAGCGGGACCGCGACCCGGACCAGGACGGATCACGGCGGCTGGGCGGCGTTCCGCGAGAGGTGGCGCTCGAAGTCACGGCGGTGTGGAACGCCCCCGCAACCCGGCGCGTACGAGGGGACTTCGCCCTGGCCCCAATGGATACGGTGCGCGGCGATCTGGCGGTGCTTGGTGGCCGCGTGCGTCTGGCCGGCGTGGTGACCGGCCAGGTGGTCGTGCTGAATGGCGATGCCGCTCTGGTGGACGGTGCGCGGATCGAGCGCGCGCTCACTGTGATCGGCGGCCGGCTCGAAGCGCCCGAGCGCCCCATTGTTGCCGGCGAAATCCGCGTGTGGAGCGCGGCGTATCGCTATCGCGAGGTGGGTGACACGCTGGTGGCCGAACTCGATTTCTTCTCGCGCTGGTCGCGCTGGATAGGCGACGACGCACGCGGTAGCGGCAACAGCACGAACAGCGATCTGCTGGTCACGACCGCGCACACGTACAATCGCGTGGAGGGGCTGCCGATTTATGTGGGACCCCGCTTTCGTGCCCGCAGTGGCGACACGCGCGTGCGAGCCGAAGTCTTCGGCATTTTCCGCACGGGAGACCAGCTGAATTGGAAGGGCGAGAATCTCGGCCATCGCGTGTTGTTCGAAGTACGCCAAGGCGACCACGCCGGCGTCGCGATTGGCGGTCGACTGTTCGATGAAGTCGATGCCGTCGAGCGCTGGCAGCTCACGGATACCGAAGTGGGCCTCAACGCCTTTCTCTTCACACGCGACTATCGCGACTATTGGCAGCGACACGGTGGTCAGGGGTACGTGAGCCTGTTCGCAGGGCGCGGGTCGGAAGTGCGGGCGTCGTATGGCGAAGAGCGGTGGAGTTCGCGCCGGGCGCGCAACGTGCCGTCGCTTGTGAATGACAACGTGCCGTGGCGGGTGAACCCGCTGGCCGACGAAGGCGTGATGAAACTGCTTACGCTGTCGGCGACCTTCGACACGCGCAACAGCCCCAAGGACCCGCGCGCCGGTTGGTATCTGCGCGGTGAGTATGAACATGGCGATGGGCGGCTCGTTCGGGCCGGAACATCCGTCCTGCGCGTAGAGGGCGTGGAGGCGGCCGCGGTGTATTCGCGCGCCCTGCTCGACCTGCGTCGCTACAATCGCCTCGGGCCGAATGGCTCGCTGAACATGCGCGCGGTGGTGGGCGGGTGGCTCGACGGCGACCCCTTGCCGGCGCAGCGCCGTTTCTCAGTCAGCGGCATCGATGCGCTCCCGGGCTTCGACTTCCGTCGTCAGTTGAATGACACCGACGTGGGCACCTGCGCGGTCGGCAACGAGCAGTCCTACGCCGCCCGCGGCCGACCGTCGCTGTGCGATCGGCTGGCGCTGCTGCAGGTCGAGTGGAAAGGCGACTTCCGCGTCAACCTCTTCGGGAATAGCGAGGACTTCGGCGATCGCCGCTGGGTGTTCAGCCGCATGAAGTTCGATGGCGCGTGGGTCGTGTTCGCGAACGCGGGCCGCGGATGGCTGGTGGGACCGCGCGACACTGACAACTTGCTGTACCCCAAGGGGTCCGTGCCCGACATCAAATCGTGGCGCACCGATCTCGGCGGCGGCTTCGATTTCGGAAATTTCGGCGTGTACGTTGCGCAGGCGGTTTCGGAAAGCGGCTTGTCTCCGAATGTGTACATGCGGCTCAGTCGCCGCTTCTGATTCACGTCCTCGTGCATGTGATGCGCTCGGTTTCGGGTTCGGCGTCGCGAACGCCTTCGCCATCGGTGCGTGCGCTGGTCGCCGTCCTGCTGCTCCTGTTCGGAGCGAGCGGGATGGCATCAGCGCAGTCGCGTCCGGAGATCGACATCCGCGTGGCGCCGACGTCGTATCCACCGCTGGTGGCCGTGCGCGGTGTGCTGACCGAGCAGCCGTTCGACGAACTGCTGCGCAGCGGCTTCCCGGCGCGCCTGCATGTGCGAGCCGAGGTGTGGACGATCGGTCGCTGGTTCGACGACGTGCTCAGTCGCGTGGAATGGGATATTGTGGTGCGTTATGACGCGATCGATCGTACCTACGAAGTGGCGCGCTTCGTGGCGGGGCGCTTGATGCCCTTGGGCAGCTACGTGCGATTCTCCGACGCCCGCGCGGCCAGCGAGTTGCCATATCTGCCCGCGCTCACCACGCCACCGCGCGGGCGCCGAAGCTACGTGGCCGTGCAGGCGGAATTGCAGACGCTCGACGTGAGCGATCTCGATGAACTCGAGCGCTGGCTCCGCGGCGAAGCGTCGCCGGCGGTGCGAGGGAAACGCAGCCCCGGCACCGCACTCACGCGCGGCGTTCGGTCGTTGGCGAGCCGCCTGCTGGGCGGTGAAGTCCGACGGCTCGAGGCGAAGTCGCCCGCCGTGAGATACTGACCGGGCCGCACCGATCAGGTGACGAGAACGGCACCCTCGATCTTCTCCAGCTCGCGCAGCGTCTCTTCACCGTAGAACACCTTGATGTATTGCGCCTGAATCGGCGTCAGCCGTCGGACCGCCCAGCTGAGATGCACGAAGTGCGGCTCCGAGGGGGGGTGCAGCGGCGTCATGCCGATCTCGTTCGGCATGCGATTGGCCTTCTTCGTATTGCAGCTGCTACAGGCTGTGACCACGTTTGTCCACTCGTTCGAGCCACCACGCGAGATCGGGATCAGGTGATCACGCGTGAGCGACTCTCGGGGCTTGAGCTCTGCGGAGCGGCGCGCGCAGTACTGACACTGGTAGTCATCGCGGGCGAAGAGGAACGTGTTCGTGACCTGTCGGCGGAATCGCCGCGGTACGTGCACGAAGCGCGTGAGGCGGATGACCGCCGGGCGCGGAAATGCTTGTCGTTCGGAGCGCACGGGCATGCCCGTGTCGGCCTCGACGATTTCCGCCTTGCCGTCGATCACCAGTCGTAGCGCTCGCCGAAGCGGCACCATGGTCAGGGGTTCATACGACGCATTCAGTGCAAGACATCCCGCGATCACGCCCTACCCTCCACTCTACAGTGTTAAGGTCGATGGGTCCGCTACGTGAAGCATATCATACGGTGGAAGCCTGTCGCCACTGTTGCAGTCGATCGCGCCACGCCCCGACGCGTAACGGTAGGGTCTCGTCGCGCTGGGTAATGAGTCCGTTCAGGACAAGTTCATGTCCTTGCACGGTCACCAGCTTCGCTTCGACTTTGCCAGCCAGTGCGTGCACCAACGCCACTGCGGGATCGAAGAGCGGCTGCGCATCGTCGTGATCCAGTGCGAAGGCCGCCAAATCGGCGTCCTTGCCCACATCGAGCGTGCCGACGCGCGATCCCAGCCCCAGCGCGTCAGCCCCGCCGCGGGTGGCAAGCGCGAGCGCGGCGTGCGCGGACAAGGCGTCTGGTGTACCCGCCCGCAACGCGTGAAGGAGCGTGGCCTGCCGCGCCTCGCCCAGCAGATCCATGCGATCGTTACTGGCCACCGAGTCGGTGCCCAGTCCGGTCCGGATACCGTGGGCGAGCATGCGGTCGAGCGGCGCAATGCCGTGGCCGAGTTTCGCGTTGGAGATCGGACAGTGCACGATGCTCGCGCCCGCGTCGGCGATCCGCTGCAGGTCACGATCGTCGGCCTGAATCACATGAATGAGCACAGGCTGCGCTGCCAGGACACCCGCTTCGTCTAGCAACGCGATCGGTGATTCGGCCTGCGGAGCCACGGCAATCGTACGCGCTCGCAACTGGTCGGCGAACGGCCCCTCGCCATCGCGCACAAACCGCATTTCGGCCGGACTCTCCGCCACGTGCACCGCCATCGGCAGTGACTCGCGCCGAGACAACGCGGCCGTTGCCGTGAAGAGATCGCGCGATACCGTGTACGGCGCGTGTGGCGACACCCCCACCCGCACCAGCGCGGTGTCCTGCGCGCGGGCCGCGAGTACGCGGGCCTCGAGTTGAGCGATTGCCCCCGCACACTGCGCGGGATCGGGGCCGAAGACCTCCAGATACCCAACCCCCCGCACGCCATACTCGCGCATGGCGATGAGCGGCGCACCGGAGTCGGTGGTGTCGGCGAGACAGGTGATGCCGTTGCGCAGCGCTTCGCGAATGCCGGCCCGCGACGCATCGAGCAACACGTCGTCGCTCATGAGCTCACGTCGGACCGTCGTGAGCGTGCGCAGCCACTGACGAAAGTCGAGGCCCTCGAGAAATCCCCGCAGCAGAGTGAGTTCGAGATGCGAGTGCGCGTTCACGAGCCCCGGCATGAGCGCCGCATTACCGAGCGTCACTGTGCGCACCGCGCCGGCCGCGATGGTCACGGTACTCGCCGCGCCCACGAACTCGATGCGACCGTGATGCACCAACACTGCGCCATCGCGAATCGGCGCCGACGAGATCGGCAGTACCCAATCGGCGGTGTACAATGTGCGGGCCGTCACCGACACATCACTGCGGCGGAATCTTGAACGGGTTGGACGAGTCCGCCTTGGCGCGCATTTTGGCCGCACTGTCACTCGAGAGCATGGGCGTCATCCCCGGATCGGTGCACGTGCCCGTGGGCTCGGTGCCCTGCACAAAGAATTCGGTCGTGAGAGCGGTCATGCAGTTGCTGTTGGCCAAACGGCCGCTTAGCCCATCGATTTCGCGAACCACCACACCGTCGGGTCGCGGCCAGTCGGGCGGTGGTGGCTTGCGGCGATACACCTCGGTCATGAACGACGCCCACGCCGGCGACGCCAGTTCACCGCCCTGCGCATTCGCTTTGATCTTTTGTGGCCTGTCGAAGCCCATCCAGACACCGGCCACCAGATCGGCGGTGTAGCCGATGAACCAGACGTCGGCCCCGTCGTTCGTGGTGCCCGTCTTGCCGCCGGCCGGCACGTGGAAGCCCGAACTCCACACGCGCGCGCCAGTGCCGCGCACCACCACGTCTTTCATCATGCTCACCATCAGCCACGCCTCTTCCGGCGAGAGTACCGCCTCACGCGCCGTCGTCGGCTGCCAGACCACCTGACCGTCCGCGTTCTCCACCTTGAGAATCGCGTGCGGTGTGGTGCGCAGACCGAGGTTGGCGAACACGGAGTAGGCGGCAATCATCTGCACCGGATAGACGTCGGCTGAACCGATGAAAATCGACGGATACGGCGGAATCGGTGTGGTGATGCCGAAGCGCCGCGCCATCGAGATCACACTGCCCGCGCCGACCGACATGCCGGTGCGGATCGCCGCCAGATTTCGAGACTGATACAGCGCTTTCCGCATGGGCATGTTGCCCTGGAACTTCATATCGTAGTTCTGTGGCGTCCACGTCTCGCCGCTCACCTGATCGAGCGCAATCGGCGAATCGTCCACGATCTGGGCGGGACTGAAGCCTTCGTGCACCGCGGTGGCATAGACGATCGGCTTGAACGTCGAACCAGGCTGACGCAGCGCCTGCACCGCACGATTGAACTTCGAGTCGCCGAAGTCGCGGCCGCCAACCATCGCGCGCACTGCACCACTACGCGGGTCGACCGCCACAAACGCGCCCTGGAGATACGGCGAATTCGCGGCTCCGCGCTCGCCGCCCCCAGCCGAACGCGCGAGATATCCTTCGTATGTCAGGTGCGAGTACTTGCCATGCCTTCCCGCCTCGATCGCCTGCAACTGGTTCTCCAGCGCGCGCTCGGCGGCGCCCTGCATGTCCACGTCGAGCGACGTATAGACCTTGAAGCCTTCGTCGTAAAGCCGCTTGCCGAAGTGGGCCTCCAGTTCCTGTCGCACCCATTCCACGAAGTAGGGCGCCACGTCGCCCGACTCGGTGCGTTCGGCCAGCTGCAACGGATACGCCTTGGCGAGCGATGCATCGGCATCGTTGATGGCCCCTTCGCGACGCATCAGCTCGAGCACCGTATTGCGACGCAGGATCGCGCGATCGGCGAAGCGGCGCGGGTTGTAGCGCTCG
The DNA here is from genome assembly GCF_046594945.1 of Gemmatimonas sp. Lineage (GTDB taxonomy): Bacteria > Gemmatimonadota > Gemmatimonadetes > Gemmatimonadales > Gemmatimonadaceae > Gemmatimonas. The sequence continues at coordinate 13,589 of NZ_JBKJRB010000002.1, forward strand.
GGTCCCTTGAGCAGCCCCGCCAGCACGGCCGCTTCGGCCACACCGACCTCGCGCACCGGCTTGCCGAAGTAGCGCTGCGCCGCGGTTTCCACGCCATACGCACCGTTGCCGAGGTACACCTGATTCAGGTACAGCTCGAGGATCTTGTCCTTGGTGTAGCGCTGCTCGATGGCGCGCGCGACGCGCGCTTCCTTGATCTTGCGCAGCAGTGTTTTCTCACGGGAAATGCGATCGGAGAAAACGTTGCGGGCCAGCTGCATCGTGATCGTCGAGAAGCCCTGGACGTAGCGGCCGGCCTTCACGTTGCGCGCGAGCGCGCCGAACACGCGATAGTAGTCGATTCCGGAGTGCGAATAAAAACGGCGGTCTTCGGTGATGACGACCGCATCGCGCACATGCTTGGGGATGTCCTGCAACCGGACCAGCGTGCGCCGTTCGAGACCGAGCTCCGTGATGAAGCGGCCGTCGGCGGCGTACACCTTGGAGGTCTGGCGGGGCACATACTGCTCGAGCGCGGCGATCGACGGGCAGCGCCCGTCACGGCAGATGACGCTCCACGCGCCAAGCAGCCCGCCGGCACCGACCATGCCGCCGAAAATCCCAGCCACGAGCAGCCAGCCCAGCCACGGGCGCCGCGAAAGAACAGAGAAGAGTGCCATAAGGTGAGTGAAGGCTACCCGCTCGCGCGGGGGCGCGCCAAGAGCCAGACCAGCGATAACTTGTGAGAATGTCCGACCCATCAGCCCCCATCCCCGAACTCGCCTGGCGCGAGCTGCTGTTCCAGCACACCGAGGGCCTCCCGGCCGCCTTCGCGGCGGGACAGGTCACCGGTTACTGCGGATTCGACCCGACGGCATCGAGCCTGCACGTGGGCAACCTGGTCCCGGTCATGGGACTCGTCCACCTGCAAAGGGCCGGCCACCGGCCCATCGCGTTGGTGGGGGGCGGCACGGGGATGATTGGCGACCCCAGTGGCCGGAGCAGCGAACGGACGCTGCAGACGCTGGAGACGATCGCCGAAAACGCCAACGCGATCCGGTTGCAGCTGGCGAAGTTCCTCGACTTCGAGGGACCGAACGCCGCCAAGCTGCTGAACAACGCCGACTGGCTCGCCAAGTTGTCGCTGCTCGATTTCCTGCGCGATACGGGCAAGCACTTCTCGATCAACTACATGCTGGCCAAGGACTCCGTCAAATCGCGCCTCGAGAGCGGGCTGTCGTTCACGGAATTCTCGTACATGCTGCTGCAGGCCCACGACTTCCTCGAGCTGCATCAGCGCGAAGGCGTGACGCTGCAGATCGGCGGCAGCGATCAGTGGGGCAACATCACCGCCGGACTCGAATTGATTCGCCGCACCTCCGGTGGTGACGCCAACGCACTGACCTTCCCGCTGATCACCAACGCCGACGGCTCAAAGTTCGGCAAGAGCACCGGCGGCGGTTCGGTGTGGCTCGATCCTGCACGCACGTCGCCGTACAAGTTCTATCAGTTCTGGATCGGCGCCGACGATCGGGATGTGTCGCGCTACCTGCGATTCTTCACGCTGCTCGACCGCGACTCGATCGAAGCGCTCGATCAAGCGGTGAGGTCGTCGCCCGAAAAGCGCGAGGCGCAGCGTGCACTGGCCACCGAGGTGACCACGCGGGTTCACGGCGCCGACGCGGCTCGGGTCGCACAGGAAGTGTCGGCGTTGCTGTTCGAGAAGGCCGATCCGCAGCGGTTGTCCGACGCGGCGCTCGAGGCGCTGCGCCTGGAGATTCCCTTCGCGACGTACGCCGCGGCAGCCGACGGTCCAGCGCTTTCCGAGGGGATCGACGTATACGAGTGTCTGACGGCGCTCGGCGTGGCCGCGTCGCGCGGCGCGGCGAAACGGCTGCTCGAACAGGGTGGCGTCAGTATCAACGGCACGAAGCTCTCGGCCGCCGACCGTCTCGTCGGTGAAGACCGGCTGCTGCGCGGCCGTCATCTGCTGCTCAAGAAGGGCGCGCGCGAATTTGGGCTGGTGCAGGTCCCGTAGCTCTCCACCCCTCCGAGTATCCAACCGCATGGACAAGTCGAAGCTTCCCAGTCGTCACACGACCGTCGGCCCCGAGCGCGCGCCGCATCGCTCGTACTACTACGCGATGGGCCTCGACGAAGCACAGATCGCGCAGCCGATCGTCGGTGTCGTCTCGAGCTGGAACGAGGCGGCACCGTGCAACATCTCGCTCCGACGTCAGGCGGACGCCGCCAAGCGTGGCGTCACGGCGGCCGGCGGCACACCGCGTGAGTTCACCACGATCACCGTGACCGACGGTATCGCGATGGGACATGCCGGTATGAAGTCGTCGCTGGTGAGCCGCGAAACGATTGCCGACTCGGTCGAGCTCACGGTGCGCGGACACACCTACGACGCGCTGGTCGCCATTGGCGGCTGCGACAAGGCGCTGCCCGGACTCATGATGGCGATGGTGCGACTCGACGTGCCGTCGGTGTTCCTGTACGGCGGATCAATCATGCCGGGGCGGTATCAGGGACGCGACGTGACGGTGCTCGACGTGTTTGAAGGCGTGGGCAAGCACTCCGCCGGCAAGATGACGCTCGAGGAGCTCACAGCGCTCGAGAAAGTCGCCTGCCCGGGCGCCGGCTCGTGCGGCGGACAGTACACGGCCAACAGCATGGCGTATGTGTCGGAAGCGATCGGTCTGGCGCTGCCCGGGTCGGCGAGTCCCCCGGCGGTGCTCGAGTCGCGCGACGTGTACGCCGAACGCTCCGGCGAAGCGGTCATGCGACTGCTGCGCGACGGCCCGCGCCCGCGCGAGATCGTGACCCGCCAGTCACTCGAGAATGCGGCGGCGGTGGTGGCCGCGACCGGTGGCAGCACGAATGCCACGTTGCATCTGCCGGCGCTGGCGCACGAAGCCGGTATCGCCTTCGACCTGTTCGACGTGGCCGAGGTGTTCGCGCGCACGCCGCTGCTGGCCGACCTCAAGCCGGGCGGCAAGTATCTCGCGAAGGATGTGCACGAGATCGGCGGCGTGTCGATCATTCTCAAAGCGCTACTCGACGGCGGCTATTTGCACGGCGACTGCATCACCGTTACCGGCCGTACACTGGCCGAGAATCTGGCCGACGTGGTGTTCCCCGAGGGGCAGGATGTCGTGATGCCGGTCTCGCGCGCCATTTCGATGACAGGCGGTCTGGTGGGCATGCGCGGCAACCTCGCGCCCGATGGGGCGGTGGTGAAGGTGGCGGGCTTGCACACACGCGTGTTCAGCGGACCGGCGCGCGTATTCGACAGCGAGGAAGAGGCCTTCTCCGCTGTGACCGAACGCCGCTACGACGCCGGCGATGTCATCATCATCCGCTACGAGGGACCGCGCGGCGGTCCCGGCATGCGCGAGATGCTGTCCACCACATCGGCGATTTACGGGCAGGACATGGGCGACAAAGTCGCGCTCATCACCGACGGCCGGTTCAGCGGAGCCACCCGTGGGTTATGCATCGGCCACGTAGGCCCCGAGGCGGCGCTGGGCGGCCCGATCGGCCTGCTGCGCGACGGGGACATTATCGACATCGACGCAAACGCCGGCACCATGTCGGTGCGGCTGTCCGACGAGGAACTTGCCGCGCGTCGCGCCGCGTGGGAGCCACGGCGCCACAACTTCCAGTCGGGTGCGATCTGGCGGTATGCGCAGACGGTCAGTCCGGCTCGCTACGGGGCGGTGGTGCACCCGGGCGGGGCGGCGGAGACGCACAACTACATGGATTCGTAGGCGAGCGCCGACGGCGGGGAACGGCCGACCGCTTAGGAAACAGGGAGGAAGGTGGCAGGGGGCAGGACGCAGGAAACCACGACCTGCTCCTTCTGTTCCGATACCCTCTGTCCTGCTTCCTGAGCAGTTGGCCGTTGGCCGGACCGTGAACGGCCAAGGGCTGAGTGCGCCGTTGGCCGTTTACGAGGCCGGTAGTTCCACCGGCACCGACGAATCCACGTGCGTTACGTGCAGCGTGAGCGATCGCGCAAAGCTCACGAAGCCTACGGTCGCGGCCAAGGCGCGCGAGGCCAAATCACCGAATTCCAGGCGCACGAAGGGAATGAAGCCCTGGCTCAGCACGTGGCGCACCATGGCATGGAGGACGACACGGCCGTAGCCCATGCGACGATGGCGCGGCGACACCAACACGCGCACGCGCGCCAGGCGCCCGCGCGGTGCGTCCACGGTGGCCAGCGCCACCAGCGCGCCACCCTGCAGAGCACCGACCCGATGCGGAGAATCGATGTTGCCACCGCCCTGGTGCCATTCGCACGGTGATACATCGTGCCGCAGCATATCGAGCACGTCTCGCCGCGGGTCGTACACCAGCATGCCAGCCACCCTCGGCGACGGGGCGAGGGTGGATTCGTCGAGCAACGCGACGGCCGCCGGGTCGTCGCCCACGATGAACCGCGCCGAGCGCAACTCGATCACCGAGCCGGGCGCTGCCTCGAGGCGTGTGAGGGAGAGCAGCTCCTGGATTTCGTCTGGATCGAGCCCGAGGTCGACTTTCTCCTCGCACGGCAGCGAAACCACGCCAATGGCGTCGCGCACAAAAGTCCGCACGACCGGCTCCTCGTCGCCCGGCCGCTCGACCGTCGTCACCCGATGCCGTTCCAGAAAGCCCACCGGACATCCCAGCGGCATCGCGCAGGATCGCAGCGCGTCTGCGACGCTGCGTTCGGTCAGTGAGGCCCGAAGGTCTTTCGAAGAGTTCGACATCGATGATGAAGAAGTGGACGTTTTCTACGCCCCGAAAACATGACAGAGTCGGACTCGGGGTCCAATAGGCAAGCATTCAATTGTCAAGAATCTTTAGAACCTGCTCGATCTCCTCGCGGGTGTTGTAGCAGTGCGGAGACAGACGAAGGGCGCCTTCCCGGACGGTATGTGTAACGTGGGCCGCACTCAGCCGACTGGCCATCGTGCTCAATGAGTCGGATGCAAAGGCGATCACACCGGCCCGCCGGTGGGAGTTCGCCGGCGTCACCAGCCGGACATCCGAGCGCGATTGCGCCCACTCGACAATGCGCGAGCCGAGGGCGGCAATGTGGGCCGACAGCGCGTCGACCCCGATCTCGAGCAACAGCCGCGTGGACGCGTTGGCGACCGCAAAATCATGATAGGCCAGCGTCACGACTTCAAAACGGCGGGCGTCGTCGAAAAAATCGAAGTCGTAGTCCGTGAGACGGGTGTAGTCGGTCGAGGTCTTCATGCACGCCCACCCCACGTCGATCGGATCGATCGCCCGCACCAGTTCCCGGCGCACGTACACGAAGCCGGTGCCCCAAGGACTGAGCTGCCACTTCTGGGCGCCGCTGGCAAAGATGTCGATTGCCAAGGCATGCAGGTCGATCGGGAGCACGCCGCACCCCTGAATGCCGTCTACAATGAAAAACACGTCGCGGGCACGACAGGCCGCGCCGATGCGGGCGAGGTCGGCCACATAGCCGGTAGCGAACTGCACCCACGACACCACGACCGCCACCACGTCGGGGCGTTGGATCGCCGCGACCAGCGCGTCTTCGTCGGGGAGTCCGTGCAGGCGCGGGATCAACTCGAGGTTGATGCCGCGTGAACCGAGCGCCTGAAAGGGATACACACAGCTCGGAAACTCGCCGTCGAAGGTGAGAATCGTACCGGGACGCAGCGGCAGCGCCCGCGCGGCGAGATTCAGCCCGTAGGTCGTATTCGGCATCAGCGCGATCTCGTCCGCGTCGGCACCGACCAGAGCGGCGAACTGCGCCCGCGCCGTGGAGGCGGCATCGAGCATCCACTGAAACGGGAGCTTGTGCGGCTGCGCACGCATGCGGCTCCACGTGTTCGCGACGTCGACCGCCGCTGCCGGCATCGGTCCCACGCTGGCGGCATTCAGAAAGATCGCCGGATCGTTGGCCATCCAGGCGTATTCGCGGGCGCGGAGCGCGGCGACGTCGTGCAGTGTGGTCATCAGGAAAGTCCGAGTGCGTGTGACTATGGAAGACGCTGTGTGCCACGCGGGTCGAGCGCGTCACGCAAGGCATCCCCGAACAGATTGAAACCCAGCACCGCAAGTCCGATCGCCACACCCGGCGCGAGACTCGTCCACGGCGCATTGCGTAGCTGCGACAGATCGCGACCATCGGCGATCATCGCGCCCCAACTCGGCGTTGGCGGTTGCACGCCAAGCCCGAGAAACGACAGTGCCGCTTCGGCCATGATCGCGCCGGCAATACCAAGCGTGGCGGCGATCACGACGGGCGCGATCACGTTCGGAAGCACATGACGCAGCAGAATCCGTCGATCGCGGGCGCCCAGTGCCCGCATCGCCTGCACGTATTCGAGTTCACGCACCACCAGCACTTGGCCACGCACCAGCCGCGCCATGCCGGCCCAGCCGACCACGCCGATCACCGTGCACACCACCGTGAGCGACGGCTCGAACGCCGCCGCCATCGCGATCAGTAGCAGCAGCGACGGAAACGCCAGCGTGACGTCGGCGAGACGCATGATGACCTCGTCCGTCCACTTGCCGCGGTAGCCGGCCACGAGTCCGAGCACGAGCCCGATCGACAGAGAAATCCCCTGCGACGCGAGCCCGACCAGCAGCGAGATGCGCGCGCCATGGACCAGCCGCGACCACACATCGCGCCCCTGCGCATCGGTCCCGAGCCAATGCGCGCCGCTCGGCGCCTGCAGCGCGTGGCGCAGGTTGATCTGAAGTGGATCGGCCCCGTCGATGAGCGGTGCCAGCAGCGCGGCCAGGATCAACAGCGCGATCACACCAAGCCCGAGGCGCGCGCGGCGATCCTGACGCAGTCGCGCCCACGCCGCGTTCGGCACCGCACGCACCGCCGCGTTGCCGAGGGCGCCCGAGGCGGCGCTTGAATCGGGGATGGAATGAGCGATTGCCATCGTCAGGCCGACGTGAGCGTTGGACGGATGGCCGCCGACGGTATGCGCGTTCCAGAAGCCCGCGAGAGCACGTCGGCCGCGTCATCGACGAACCGCTGCCAGTCGTGCAGACGCAACGCGCGCGCGCTGGCCGCGTCGCCCATCACCTCGAACTCGTGCCGATCCGAAATAAGTCGCGCCAGCTCGGCGACCACCGCCGACAGATCGGCATCGGACGTCACGAACCCCGTGATGCGTGACGCCACCAGCGACGAGCACGCCAGCGCCGCGGGCACGACGACCGGGATCCCGCGCTGCATGGCCGCGATGGTGGCAATCGCGCCCTCGTCGCCGTCCGCCGTGACCCACACGGCGGCGGCCTCGACCTCGTCTGCCATCAACAACGTGTCGATCGACGCGACCTGCACGAACGCCGAGAGCCCCAATGACGCCGCGTGCACGCGCGTGGACTGGAGCGTCGCGAGGTCGCCCAGCAACACAATACGCAGCGATGGATGCCGTCCCACCAGCCGCGCCGCCGCCCGCAGCGCAACAGCCGTGCGTTCATCGTGCTCGACCGGCGGGACAATCCACAGCGCCGTGGGGACGGATTCGCTGGATCGCGTACCGGTGCGTGCGGCACGCGGCGGCGGGCCCGGCCAGCTCACCGCAATCGGATCACGACCCCACGACGTGAGGTGGGCGCAGGAGCCGGCCAATCGCGTGCGCCACGTGCGCGCGGCGGGACGCGCGTCGAGCGCATCCTCGCCCACGCACCAGCGTCGCACCACGCCTCCGCGCCGACCCGTGGCCATCGCGGCCAGCAACGCATCGTTTTCACTTTGCACGAGCACCGCGTCGGGACGCAGCGCGGCCACGATACCGCGGGCACTGCGGATGCGTGCGAGCCCGCCCTGTCCTGTAATGCCGCGTACCGCCAAGCGAGGGAACGTGGCTTCGGTGGCGCGCTCCAGCACCCCCTGACTGAGACAGGCCACGGTGACGATGTCACCGCGGGCCGCGAGCTCGGCGCCGAGCGTGATCGCCAACCGAACGCTAGGCGTCCACGACGCGGCCGTAGTGAGCACGAGAACGCGCACGATTCACTCGCTGCCGCGATTGAACTGCAACGCATGCAATCGGGCATACGCACCGTTGCGCGCGAGCAGGTCGGCATGCGGTCCCTGCTCCACCAGCTGTCCACGTTCGAGCACCAGAATACGATCGGCGTGCTGAATCGTGGCCAGTCGGTGCGCGATCACGAAAACCGTGCGTCCCTCGAGCAACCGATCGATCGCTTCTTGCACCAGCCGCTCGCTCTCCACGTCGAGTGCCGACGTCGCTTCGTCGAGAATCAGGATCGGCGGATCGGACAACAGCGCCCGCGCGATGGCCAGTCGCTGGCGCTGTCCACCAGACAGTCGCGAGCCACGCTCACCGAGATTCGTGTCCCATCCCTCCGGGAGCTCCTGAATGAACGACATCGCGTTGGCGGCCCGTGCCGCGGCATCGAGCTGCGACTGTGTGACCTGGGTGCGACCGAAGGCGACATTGGCACGCACCGTGTCGTTGAACAGCACCGTGTCCTGACTCACGATGCCGGTCAACGCGCGCAGGGCATCGAGCGTGATGTCGCGCAGGTCAATGCCGTCGAGCGTAATGCGGCCGCTGGTGGGCTCGAGGAAGCGCGGCAGCAGGTCGATCAACGTAGACTTTCCGGCGCCGCTCGCGCCCACCAACGCGATCACCTCGCCCGTGCTGGCGGAAAACGACACATCGGACAGCGCCGGTGCATCGTGGCCGTACGCAAACGTGACGTGATCGAACTCGAGCGATGTGACAAAGGTGGGCGCCGTGATCGTGCCGCGATCGGCCGCCGTTTCTGTCGGCGAGTCGAGCACCTCGAAAATGCGTTCGGCGCTGGCCAGCGACTGTTGGGCCGCCGCCGGTACCTGCGAAAGCTGCTTGAGCGGCTGCAGCAATCGCATCACCCAGATCAGGAACGTGACCAGCAGTGCCCCGTCCAACGACTTCTCGACCAGCACCAGGCGCGCGCCGAACCAGAGTATGGCGACGGCCATGACGGCGCCGAGCGTTTCGGTCACCGGGCCCGACATCAGCGCGAGTCGACCGATGCGCACATACCCCTTGGCGAACGCGGCATTCCGCGTCACGAAACGCTGCTCTTCGCGAACTTCCGCGCCATACGACTTGATGAGACGGATGCCGCTCACCACTTCCTGCACCATGCTGGTGATTTCACCCTGCTCGTTGCCCATGCGGCGATGCCCCTTGCGCAGTTTTCTGAGCACGGGCTGCAACGACAGCACGGTGAGGGGCACCACCACCAACGAGGCCAACGACAGCTTCCACGACACGGCGAACATAATCGCGATCGTCGAGACCACCTGTGCCGTGCTCCAGATGGAGCGGGTGACCAGTTCCGTCACCACGGCCTTGGCGTTGGTCGTGTCGGTGAGCATACGCGAGATCACCTGTCCCACTTTATTGGCCGTGAACCAGCTCATCGGCAGTCGTAGCAGGTGCGCATACAGCGCATCGCGCAGATCGCGCACCACGAACTCCTGCAGCTGCGCACCGATCTGTCCACTTAGCCACACCAACACATTCTTGAGCGTGACCGCCAGCAACACCAGCACGATGACATTGCGCAACGATCCCATCTGGTCGGACGGATCGAGCAGGAAGCCGATCGTGGTGCCGAGAATGGCCGACACGACTTTGTTGCCCGGAATGAGCTGCGGCTGCTCGAAGAGCGCGTTCAGAAACGGGATCAACAGCGTGAACGAGAAGACGTCGAACACGGCCGCCAGCAGGTTGAGCGACACCACACCCACCAGCTTCGTGCGGTGGGGGCGCACGAAGCCCCACAACCGTCCCCACAGTCCCCGCGCCGCGCTCATCGCTTGGGCGTGAGCAGCGCCACGGGCAGGATGCACTCCTCGGGCGTGACACCCCCGTGCAGAAACGATCCGCGGTACCGACTCTGGTATTCGCGCAGTTTGGTGGGATACACGAAGAAGGTGTCGCCCGCCGCCATCAGCGTATTGTTGCCGGGTCCGCGATGCGGCAGACGCAGATCGTCGGGGTTGGTGAACAACAACGCCTGCTCGGGACGTTCGGCGCGGAGATCCTCGCCGAACTTGTAGCGGAGGTTGGCGGTGGCGTCGCGCTTCGCAAACACCGTTGCCGGTGAGTTGCAATGCAGCGCGCCGTGATCGCTGGTAATGATCACGGAGATATTCCGACGCGAGGCTTCTTGGAGCAGCGTGAACAGGGACGAACGCTCGAACCACTGCTTGGTGATAGCACGTAAGGCGATTTCGTCCCTCGCGACCTCGAACAGAATCATCGATTCGCTGCGACCGTGCGTGAGCATATCCACGAAGTTGAACACGAAGGCGTGGATACCTTCACCAGCGATCGCGCCCGGCAAGTGGCGTTCGAGATCGTCCGAGTCGGCGGTGGTCGTGATTTTATGATAGCGTACGGGTGCCTGAACCTTCAGCTCCGCGAGATGCGCCACCAGCAGATCACGCTCGTGCATGTTGAGCGTTTCGTCGTCCTTCTCGCCCCACCAGTCGGGAAAGCGCGCGGCGATCTCGCCCGGGAACAGTCCGCTGAAGAGTGCATTGCGCGCATAGGGCGTGGCGGTCGGCAGGATCGAATAGTAGTGCGTGGTCTCCACGTCGTACAACGGCGCCAGGAGCGGCTCGAGCACACGCCACTGATCCACGCGCAGGCAATCGATCACCACGAAAATCGCCTTGCGATCGCGCGCCAGCACCGGCAGCACGAACTCGGTCACGACATCGACCGAGAGGGGCGGCCGGTCGCCTTCGAGCTCACGCAGCCAGCGCGGATATTCGGTGCGCATGAACGTGGCGAACTCGCGATGCATGTCGGGATAGAGCCCGCGCAACGACTCGTGCAGCCCGAGTTCGCCGGCATCGGCAAGATCGACGTCCCACTGCATGAGCTCCGCGAAGCGCTCGACCCACCCACGCCAATCGAGCCCGGCGTAGCGCTCCGACTCAATGGCGCGAAACCGTTCCACGAACGCGCGAGCCAGCGCCTGCGAACGAATGAGCGGACCTTCGAGGATCCGCGTGATGACCGTAAGCACCTGACGCGGCGTGACCGGCTTCACGAGGTAGTCGCGAATGTTCGCGCCAATCGCTTCTTTGAGCGTCGCGTCCTCTTCGCTCTTGGTGACCATCACGACGGGCATGGCCGGCAGCATCTCGCGAATGTCCTTGTAGGCATCCAGCCCGCGGGTGCCGGGCATCTGCTCATCGAGCAGCACCAGGTCGTACGGGCGCCGTCGCAGGAGTTCGAGCGCGTCATCGGCGTTGGTCGCCGTTTCGACGTGATAGCCCTTATCTCCGAGCAGGAGTCGGTGCGGCTCGAGAAGCTCCGCTTCGTCGTCCACCCACAGAATCGTTTTTGCCATCAGCGCCATACTCGTAAGGTACCTGAGCAGCAGGACCACGGTCCAGCGGCGCCGTCCACGCGGCGCCCGCACGCTGCCCACACGGCGCCCACACGGCGCCCACACGGCGCCCGCACGCTGCCCACACGGCGCCCACACGGCGGCGTGCGGCGTCCGCCCCGCACCGGACGCAACGCGACGCGTTACATTCGACCTGTGCACGCTGAATCCCTTCCGTACGCGCTCGAGCCGCTCCGCTTTCCCTTCCCTGCCCTCGCGTCGCTCGCCGGACGCCTGCCGTTGGGTGGGGGACGTGAAGTCGCACTGGCCGCGCTCATGACCGCCCGGCTCGCGCAGGGCGTGATGACTGGCGACGCCCTCCATCTCGGCGAACGGGTTACCCGCGCCGCGGCCGCCAAGGTGTGGCTCGCCTCGCTGGCGCTGCCCGCGACCACGCGCGTGCCGTTCGCCCGCGGCGTCGAATCAACCACCGGGACGGCGCTTCAGGTGGCCGGTGCGATCCGCAGTCTCGTCGCGGCCGCCGGCACGCACCTCGACGGCGCGTCGGTGCAGGAGCTCGAGAAACTCGCTCGCCAGCTCGCTGGATCATGACGCACCCCACCGACATCTCGCCGCTCACCCGGGTCGTCGCTCGGCTCGACCGGGCCAGCCTCGGTGATGTCGACCCGGGTATCGTTCCCACCCGGTTTCCCTCGATCGACCGAGCCGTGGGCGGTGGCTTCCGCCGCGGTGACCTGATCGTCGTCGGGGGTGACGACAGCGCCGGCTGCTCGGCCCTTGCGCTCGCCATCGCACTCCGCGTATCGCCCCGTGCGCTCTTGCTCACGGGAGAAATGCACGCCGAGCGCGCGTACGAACGCGCGCTCGCGATGGGAGCGAAAGTGTCGCTCGAATCGCTACGCCTGGGCGCGGTAACGGAGGAAGAGCGTGCCAAGCTCGCCACGGCAGCGGTCACGTTGCGCGACCGCGCGCCGGTGATCGAGACGATCACGTCGGGTACGCTGGCCGCGATCGATCACGCGGTGGAAGCGACGCCTGATGCATCCCTGGTGCTGGTCGATCCGCTGGAGTGCCTCCTGGATCGTGACTCCGGACGCGACGAAGCACTGAGCTTCGCGGTACTCTCGCTCAAGCGACTCGCGCTGCGACGGAAGGTGGCGCTCCTACTCACGACCCACCTTCCTCAGCTCGACCGCCTTCGACACGATCGGCGCCCTCGCCTCATGGATTTCGGACTTGGCGGCGCGATCGGGACCCATGCCGATCTCGTGATGGGCTTGTATCGCGAGGAGCTGTACGAAGCCGATCTCGGCGTTTCGGGCGCGGCCGAGCTGCTGCTGCTCAAGAATCGGGATGGGGCGAAGGGATACGTCGATCTGTATTTCGACAGCCGGTACAGCCGATTCGAGGACGTGTTGGAAGCGTAGGGAGTAGGGAGTAGGGGTAGGGGGTTCTCAGCTCTGAGGTGTTTTCACACGGCTCACCCTCGCCGCATTATTTTCCTCGGCATCAGGTTCGATGTAACCCATCCGCATCAACGGGGCAGGGCGATGGCAGGACATAGCAAATGGAAAACGATCAAGCGCGCGAAGGCCGCGACCGACAACAAGCGCGGCGCCCTCTTCACGCGGCTGATTCGTGAAATCACCATGGCCGCCAAGCTTGGCGGTGGCGATCCGGGCGGCAATCCGCGATTGCGCACCGCCATCGACAACGCGAAGGCGGTGTCGATGCCAAAGGACAACATCGACCGCGCCATCAAGAAGGGCACCGGCGAACTCGAAGGCGTGGATTACGTCGAGGTGCTGTACGAAGCCTATGGTCCGGGCGGCGTCGCCATCATGATTCAGGCCGTCACCGACAATCCCACGCGCACGGTGGCCGATGTTCGCCACAAGCTCTCGCGCAACCACGGCAACATGGGATCGAGCAATTCCGTGGCCTATCTCTTCGAGCGGAAGGGACAGATGTCGGTGCGCACCGAGGGCGTGCACGAGGATACGCTCATGGAGGCCGCGCTCGAGGCGGGCGCCGATGATGTCGTACGTGACGATTCCGAGTTCACGATCACGACCGAGCCCGGCGCTCTGCACGCGACGAAAGAAGGACTCGAGTCGAAGAAGTACACGGTGGCCGACGCAGAACTCGCGTGGGTGCCCAAAAGCACCGTCAAGGTGGAAGGCCAGGCCGCGGAACAGCTCATGAAGCTGCTCGAAGCGCTCGAAGAGCTCGACGACGTGCAAAAGGTCGACGCGAACTTTGAGATGGACGACGACGCCATGGCCGAGGCGTGATCCCGTCGCTGGTGCTCGGGATCGATCCGGGCACCGCCGTCACGGGGTACGGTGTGGTCGCCTTCGATGGCCGCATCGCCACGCTGGTGGAGTGCGGCGTCATCCGCACGACCGCGAAAGACCCGCTCCCACATCGACTGCTGGAGATTCACGACGGCATCGAAGAAGTGATCGCGCGCCACCGCCCCGACACGATGTCGGTCGAAGACGTGTTCTACGCCAAGAACGTCCGCACGACGATCGTCCTCGGTCACGCGCGCGGCGTAATCCTGCTGGCTGCGCAGCAGGCCGCGCTCACGATCTGTGAATATCCGCCGGCCGAAATCAAGAAGGCGATCACCGGCACGGGCGCCGCGACGAAGGAACAGGTGCAATTCATGGTGGCGCGCCTGCTGCGTCTGAAGTCGGCGCCACAGCCCGCCGACGCCGCCGACGGGGTTGCGGCGGCATTGTGCGCCTGCCTCCTGTCATCGCGACCGACGCTCCCTGAGCTGCCGCCGATGCGAATTCCCCTCTCCAAGCTCGTGAAATGATCGCACTGATATCCGGCACCCTCGTTCATCGCGAACTCGATCGCGTGGAGATTCTGACATCGGGCGGCGTAGGCTACGAGTGCCTCATTCCGCTCTCGGTGTTCGAGTCACTACCGAAGGAAGGGGCCACCGTCACGCTGCACACGCACCTTGCCGTGCGCGAGGACGCGTGGCACTTGTACGGCTTCTCCGATCGTTACGACCGGGCGGTCTTCCAGCGGTTGCTGGTGGCCAAAGGCGTCGGACCCGCGCTCGCACTCGGCATCCTGTCGTCGCTCACGCCGGAGCGCGTGGTGCGCGCGTTGCGCGAAAAGGATATCACAACCCTCATGCGCGTACCGCGCGTGGGGCGAAAAAAGGCCGAGCAGATTATTCTCGACTTGGCCGACAAGATGGACACCATGGGCAACGCACCTACGGCCGTCGGCACTGCCGCCAGTCCGGTAAACGACGACGCCATTCGCGCGCTCGTCGCGCTGGGCTACAACCAGCTGGAAGCCGATCGCGCCGTACGCGCCGTGATGGACGGAGGCGGTGGGGATGTCGGGACGGTGGTGCGGGCAGCGCTTGCTCGGTTGACGGCGAAGTAAGGGGTCGGGAGTACGGAGTCGGGAGACCCCGTACTCCGTACTCCGTACTCCGTACTCCGTACTCCGTACCCCGTACCCCGTACCCCGTACCCCGTACCCCGTACCCCGTACTCCCTACGTAGCCGTTATCGTCTATACGACGACGCATCCCTCGACGGCTTCCCACAGCTCGGGATCGTGATCAGCTGCCCCGCGCGTCCACCGGGAATCGGATCGACCAGCACGCGGGAGCTCTTCTCGGCGTCTTCGCTGGCGAGGTACACGAACATCGCGGTCAGCGTCGCATTGTGCTTCAGATCATCGACAATGATCTTGTCGAACGAATCGCGATTGGTGTGCCACGTGCTGTTGCTGTAGTCCCAGTTGAGGGCACCGAGACCGACGGCCGGTGCGCCCCAGCAGCGGAATGACGCGTCGTCCGATCCGGCGCCGATGCCCGACGGGCCTGCGAGTCGGATGTACTGCGTGAGCTGCCACGGCATCTGGCCCATGTACTGCGCGAGACGCGGTCCATTCTCCGGATGCAACCCCGGCCCTGTGCTCACCACGCGACCGGTGCCGTTGTCCTGATTGAACGCGAACTGCAGTCCCTTCACGACCTCGGGATGATCGGCCGTGAACGAGCCGGAGCCGTTCAAGCCCTGCTCCTCCCCGCTCCAGTGACCGACCAGAATCGTCCGCGACGGCTTCGGATATACTGTCTGCAGAATGCGCAGCGCTTCCATCATCGTGATCGAGCCGGTCGCGTTGTCGGTCGCGCCCGAGTGACCCTCCCAGCTATCGAAGTGCGCCGAGAGCACTACGTATTCGTCGGGTTTCGTGGCACCCTTGATCTCGGCGATCACGTTGAACACCGGCTTTTCGCCAAGCGCCTCCGACTCCGCCATCAGACGCACCTTCGGACCCTGTTTGTTCTGCGCGAGTCGGAACAACATGCCATAGTCTTCGCAACCCACATCGAACGTAGGAAGCGCCGCGTTGCGCGGTGATCCGAAGATCTTGTTCACGCCCGGATACTGCGAGAAGTTCGACTCGAACACCGCCAGCGCACCGGCCGCCTTCAGGTCGCTGTAGAACGTCGGCACGCGCTGCGTCACGCCCTGATACGTGGCCGACAGATCTCGCTGCATCGAGTCGAGCGATGCCTGCGTGCTCGCCATCGCGAACTCCGCGAGCTGCGAGGCCGGACGGCAGGTGAGACGCGGCGCCGATGCCAGCACGACCTTGCCCTTCACACTCGGCAACCACGCCGTGAATTCTTCGGGCGACTGATACGGCTTCACAACCACGACGTCACCGTCGGCCCACTTGCCGGACGTGTTGCCGCTCCATGACAGCATGTTGACTTCGAGCGCCTTCACACGCGGCGCCGTGAGCTGCGCGAACGCGGCACCACGCTTCCACGAGTTCCAGGTGCCGTACTGTTCCTTGCGCGCCGACACGCCGAACTGTTTGTATTTTGCCAGCAGCCAATCCTGCGCGCGGTTCATGTTGGGAGAGCCCGTGAGGCGCGGGCCGATCGAATCGAGCAGCTGCTGCGCCAACGTGCCGGCCTGCGAACGCTGCATTCCTTCGTCCCAGAGCTGCAAAATCACGGGGTCGGTAGGCGCGTCCTTCCGGACATACGACGGCGCCGGATCGACCGGCAGTGCCTGAATGTTCTTGGCCACCGGTGCCGGGCCGCGGCCCGGCTGCGCGCCGACCGATGTCGTAGCGGACACCGTCGCGGCAAACAGCAACGCAAAAACCGGGTATGAGCGCATGAGAAGTTCTGGTGTACGGTGAGAAGATGCTGGTGAGCGGTACGTCAGGCCCGCGGACTCAATCCGTCTACGAGCGACGTGCGGTATGCCTTCCACGCCGGCACGAAGCCGATCACGAGGCCGGCACCCATGACAACAGCGAGGTACGTCCACTCCGTGGCGCGAAGCGGATGTAATGCAAGGTGCAGACCGAACCGTTGTTCGATCGGCCCCTGCGCCACGAACAAGCCGACATACACGGCGGCCACGCCGATAACGCAGCCCAGAAGTGCGAGCACTCCACTCTCGAGCACGAGCAGCGAGATGATCATGCGCGGACCGGCGCCGACCGCACGGAGAATTGCCATCTCGCGACGACGCGCCTCGAGCGATGAATAGAGCGCCACGAGCATTCCGGTTAAACCGATCGCCACCGCAAAAATCGCGATCACCCGCAAACCGACTTCGGCGCTGCCGATGTTCTGCCACAGTTCGCCGAGCGCCACACCGGGAATGACCGCCGTGAGCGGCTCCAGCAGATCAGTGTTCATCTCGCGCTGCAGCATCAGTGCTTCGAACCGGTTCTTGGTCCCGACAAAGAACGCCGTGATTTGATCGTCACCGTGATCGTGCGCCGGCGCGGTCGCCACGCGGTCGCTGTCTACCGACGTGGCCGGCTTGTCAGACGCTGCCCTCCGTACCGCCGCCGCCGCCTGCTTCACCTCAGGCATCGCGCTCGGCGGCGGCTCCGCCCCCGGCATCACCAGCGGCATACCCGGCGGCATACCCGGCGGCATACCCGGCGGCGGCTCCGCCCCCGGCATCACCAGCGGCGTGCCCGCAGGCGGTGCCATCGCCGCCGCCCGCGCCCTATTCGCCGCCACAATCGCCGCCGCCCGAGCGCCTTTCGCGCGTTGTTTCGCGGCCGCCGAAGGCGCCGCCTGCGCCAGCCTCGGGGGCCGCCGAGCCGTCGCCGGCCGGGGTCATGCCCGAGCCGCCGCCGGCCGGGGT
>NZ_JBKJRB010000122.1:0-3780 GCF_046594945.1 Gemmatimonas sp.
CGCATCTCGTTCGCTATAGTAAACAACTGCCTGAACGAGCTGGTCATCACTCGGGTCGGGGAGTTCCTCGCGAAGCGCGTCGACCACATCTTGAACCTGCTCAAGGCCGAGGAAGTACCGCTGCCCTTCACCTGGCGCCGGTTCATTACCAAAGTCACGGATCTCCACGGGGGTGTCGGCCGTCGGCGCAACACCCTCTGGCACAAAGAGCTGTTCCGCCCCGTCGAAACTTTGCGCAGCGCGGATCACGTCGATCAGTAGCTTGATCCCCATTGATAGAACCCTCCAAACCCGCCTGGGTGAAACAAAGGCCGTCCCGCCGCGCTTATGTGGGCAGGTCGATGGACAAGTTCAAGTACACCTCTTCCATAGGAACCACCGAGTGCATTTGGCGTCTCGAGCGCATGATGCCACGTGTACCCGGCCGGCGATTTCACGCCGGCTGCAGCGAGTTTACTTCCAAGATCGGGATCGATCCTTCCAAGGTGCCCCGCAAGTTCGGCATCTCCCGCCATCTCATCCAAGAGCATTGTGTTTGCAGTCTTGAAATGGCCAGCGCGACCGGGTGCGTAGCCAAGGTGTCCAGGCGCGCCAATCGGCGGCAATTCTATCGACGCGACGACCTCGTAGCCGCGTCCTGCCGGCCCGAGTCCCCTCGGCAGCAGACCAATGCCCGGGACCATCGCGAGCATGTTCGGCAGTGGATCGCCGACGGAGTCGCTTGGAGTCGAGGCCGCCGCGTGCGCTGCCACCCCGGCGGCCGCCGCTCGGGCGAGCCACGCCGGCCAGAAGAACGAAGACGCGATTACCGTCCCAACGAATGCGTACTGCTGAAACTCGGCGTTTCGGGCTTCCATTTCTGCTTCGCGCCAATGCGTCTGCCGCATGTACGCGTTGAATTGAAAGCGTGGGAGGTCATTGAAGGTCTCGCGAACGGAGGTGGCGAACTCCGGGCCATACCCAGGAAGGCGCTCGACACGCATTCCGCCCTCGGCGCCGACTGCCACCTGAGCGGTTATGATTGGAAGGAACGGAACACGCCGAGGCGTCAGCGACTTCTTGGCCGTTGGCACATTGCCGCTGTTCCCAGCGCCCCACGTGTACTTAATTCCGACCGGGGTCGGAGCGGATGCACTGCCGGGAGGGCCGAACAGTAGCGCCAAGATAGCGAGCGGATTAAGGCTTACCTCCCAGCCGCCGGCGTCATTCGCCGTCATGCCGCTTGGGTCGGTGACGTTGACCGGATCGTTCATCGCGTAGGCGAAGCGGTTCAGGTCTTGGGGATTCCCGATCGATGCAATGACCGGGTCTGGTGATGTGAAGCGGCCGACCGACGGGTCGTAGCTGCGACCGCGCATGTTCACGAGCGCGAGCTCGGCCTCCTCCTCGTGACCCGTGAATCCGACAGTGACCGGCAGAGTCGATGTTGCGGGTCGGGTTGGATTCTCGGTTTGAACGCGTTGCCCGAAGGGCTCGCGAGCTGGTCTCTCGAGAACTGTCCCGCCGGCGTTCGTGATGACGTGCGGCGACCCGAGGCGATCGTTGTGAAGATAGAGAACCTGAGGCGGCTCGCCGGAGCTGCGCAGGATCTGGACGGTAACCGAGCCCGGCGTCGCAACCGTGAAGACCTCCGTCTTCCCCGGCCCGACTAGTCTCTGCTCGTAAAGCCCACCCAACAGGTAGGTTGTCGCTGCAAATCCGTCGGAGGATCGTTTGCGGACGCGCGTCAGATCGGCGGCATAGTCGAGGACGACGGAAGTCCCGCCTGCGCCGCCTATCGATTGTGGCTTGTCAAACGTCGTCCACGTGGTGTCGCGTCCCGGTGCGGTGGTCTGCCGTCCGGCGGCGTCGTAACCGTAAGAACCTTTCGGCCCTCGGATTACGGCGTGGGGCGGCGCTCCAATGACGGCGTCACCGGAAGGTCCGGAAACCCAGTCCTCCTCGACGGTCTTGTCAGCGCCCTTCGTCGTGCGCGCTGCAAGGTTGCCGATGCCGTCGTACGAATACGAAGAATCGAAGGAGGTCTTCGTGACGGGCCCCTTAGCGGCGAAGACCGTGACGTCGCCACTCCAGCGCTGCAGACGCCGGATGTGGTCGTAGAGGAAGTCCTCAACCTTCGTGACGGAGAGCGGCAGGGCGTCACCGCGCGTGTACCGCTGCGTCCGCCGCTTCAACTTACCGTCGCGGTACCATCCGAAGCCGAGCTCGTCGCGCGCCCGCCCAGCTCCGTCGGAGATCGTACTCTGGACCGGCCGCTGCGAAACGCCGTCGTACGCGTGGTGCGTGCTCAGGCCGTCTCCGCTCATCTCGTCAACGAGATGACCAACGACGTCATTGCCGGTCAGCCGCCAGAGCGGCGAACCCGTGTCATCGACGACGCCGGTCTGATGGCCGAACGAGTACTCGTATGCGACGGAAAGGGCGCCGGGGTAGTGTGTGCGTGCCAGGCGTCCGTGAACGTCGTAGTCCCACGCGGCCGCGAGCTCGGGACCGCTGCCGATCTGTTGATGATGTGTGCGGGGGCGCCCCAGTGAGTCATACTCGTTGCGCTGCATAACCGCGTCACCCTCCTTGGGGGTGTAGACGGTTGCCGCGACTTTGCCGATTGCGCCCTCGCCGGCGTCCCAGGTTATGCACGCGAGACCGTCCGGCGCGCTTCTTCCGGTCGGCCGGCCCAGTGAATCAAACCGATACTCCGTATCTGTGCCGAGTGCGTTTCGCGTGCGGACGACGTTCGAAAATGCGTCGTACTCCGTCCACTGCTCGCCTGCGTCGGGATCAGACATCCAGGTTCGCCGGCCAAGACGGTCGTAGACGATTCGCGTCAGGTTCCCGGCGGAATCAACGACCCTTGCGAGCTGCGAGAACGGCCCGTACGCATACCTCGTTGTCATCCACTTCTTCGAGATATCGAAAATCTTGCCTGGGACATAGCCATCGTAACGCTCGCTCAGAACAAGCCGACCCTCGCCGTCCACGGCCGTGCGGGTAACGGCGCCGGTCGGCCCCGTTGTGGTGACCTGGTTGCCTGCGTACTCGCGCGTTGTAACCGCGGGGGCTCCCAGGTCGTCGCGCTGCACGCGCGTGACACGCGCCGCGCGATCGTAAGTGAACGCGGTACGCAGCCACGTCGGAGCAGCGCTATCTGCGGTCGCGACACGATGCTCCGCGATGAGGCTCCAAAAGTCCGGATGGTACGTACTTTCCTGCGCCGCGAAGCGACCGTCGGGGAGCTGCGTTTCCGTGCGGACGACGCGGAGTAGACTATCGAAGAAGACCCGACTCGTTGGCGCACCGACCTGGCTGATGACGACGCCGAACGCGACGCCGGGCCTTCCGCCGACATCCGCGGCGTATGATGTTGTCTTCGCAGCATCGACGAAGGGGCATGCGCCCGAGCTGCACGCCGGCGAAAGCGACTCCCGCGGGCGGCCGAAACCGTCGTACCGAAACTGCTGAAGCACACCGTCGGCGGATTCGGTGGCGGCAAGGACTCCGAGACCAGAATGGTAGACGGTCCGGGTGACGAAGCCCTTCGCGTCGTACACGGCGGCTGGGTAGGTGCCGTCAATTTTATCCCACCGAGTCTGCGTCTCCCGCACACGACCGAGTCGATCGGACGTGCGCGTCGAGATGACCTGACCATGGCTGTCGCGAACGAGGCTTCAGCGGCGGCTTAGATCTGATCCGATCGGCGGCAGCTTCGAGATCCACCTCGCCGCGGCGCGGATGCCCACTGGCGGCGCTTTAGCGATCCACCGGTCCCGCGGTCGGTCGTTC
>NZ_JBKJRB010000140.1:0-46497 GCF_046594945.1 Gemmatimonas sp.
GGTGGCCGGCGCGGACGCACCCGGCGCGGACGCACCCGGCGCGGACGCACCCGGCGCGGACGCACCTCGTGTCGCGTCGTCGAACGCCTGGTCGGCGGACTCGTCATCGCGCCATGCCGTGAGCACGCCGTCGAGCACGTCGGAGGCCCGGGCGTCATCGCCGCCGTCGGCATCGAACAGATACATCGCCGTACCGCGCACGCCCGGCAACGCCAGTGGACGCGACAACAGCGCATCGAGCGGGTCGGAGGTGCGATCACGACGTTGCAGGTCGCCTGAGAGCGCCGAAAGCGCGCGGACGCCGCGTCCGAGATCATCGAGCACCAACAGCACCAATCCGAAGCCAACCAGCAACTCGAACGAAATGTCGAGGTAATAGCCCCACGGTGTCCACGCACCCTGCGCGCGGAGGAACGGATAGTCGAGGTGATGCAGTCCCCACAGAAAGAACGACATGGCCAACAGACGGGCGCCGGTTGAACTGGCGATCCGGTGATGGCGCCAGAACACCCAGCCGGTCCACATCGTCGCACCGCTCAGGAACAGCACCGCCGGTAGCGCGGCCCAGAGGAAATGATCGAGCTGGTAAATCGCAACGTACGACCAGAGTGCCGGAAAAAGCGCCAGCACCAGATAGGCCAGCCGTGCCTTGGGTTGGCGCAGGAACACGATGGCCGACCAGAGCAGCGCGAGGGCGGTCCAGCCGGTGGTGACCTGATGCCAGTACAACCAGACGCGCTCGCCCGTGAGCAGGAAGCTCAGAATACACAACAGCCGCGCGACATACACGCTCCACGCCACCGCGAACCAGCCGAACCACGGACGGCGATAGCGCACATACAAATGAGCGCAGAGCGCGGCGAGCCCGGTCGTGATCGCGCCCTGTAGCAGCGTCGCCGCCAACTCAGTGGCAAGCAGCGGCGGCGGTGACTGGATCATGTCGCCTTGCGTCAGCGCGAGCGCGAACAGCGACAGACCGTGCGGCACCGTGATGCTCATGACTCCCACACCCGGCTAGTCATCGCCGGCCGGGCCGCTGCTGCCGATGGCCGGAACTGGCGGCATGCCGTCTTGCTGCACGTGATAGATGGTACGCGACGGGAACGCAAAGCTCGACCCGTTGTCACTGATGATGCGCATGAACGTGATCAGCATGTCGTGACGAATGCGCAGAAATACCTGAAAGTCGGTGGTGAGAAACCACGATACGACGTTGATGCGAATCGCCGAATCGGTGAAGCCTACCACGTGCACGCGTACCACATCGGCAAACACCATTGGATGCGCGCGCAGCGCGGCTTCGAGTGCATCACGGATACGTTCGAGCTGTTCCGGTGTGGTCGAATACGTGAGATCGATATCCGTGCGCAGCAGTATGCGATCACGTTCACCGAAGGTTTCGATACGCTCGTCGGCGAGTCGACCGTTCGGTATTCGCACCACCGTGCGATCGATGGTTCGCACGCTCGTCGATCGCAGCCCGATGCGCTCCACGGCGCCCTCCGATGCGCCAGCGCGCACCCAGTCGCCAACACGGAACGCGTTGTCGGCGGCCAGCGACACACTGCCGAACAAATGCTCCACGGTCTTCTGTGCCGCCAAGGCGACCGCGATGCCGCCGATTCCGAGACCGGCCAGCAGCGTCCCCACCGGATACCCGAACTGCGCCAGCGCGACCAGCAGCGCAATGATCGCCAGCGTAATACGGAGGAAATTGCCGAGCAGAGGCACGAGCGTACGCGCTTGGGTGCCCTGCCCCGTGGCCCACGCCGCATTGGCCACCCGATCCTGCGCGAGGCGGATGATGCGCAGCAACCCCCAGAAGATCGAAATGAGTACGAGCCCGCGCGTGAGCGACGTAAAGAAACCCGCCATGCGCGCGTTCAGGTCGAGCAGGGAGAGCAGCGGGCTGATCGCCAACGACGCCACCCACAACCGGAACGGTCCGCGCAGGTGTTCGAGCAGCAGATCGTCCCACTCGGTTACAGTGCGTCGCGCCACGCGACCCAGCAGATTGCGCAGGATGGCACCGAGTCCCCACGCCACCAGCACAACCACCGGAATCGCCAGCCCAAGACCGATCCACTGCCAGTAATACACGTTGAGCGGCCCTTCACGCATCAGCGTTTCCGGTAGCCGCTCGCGCAGCCACGGCGCTCCAAGGTTGTCGAACCACCCGTCGACCAATCCGACGGTGGCCGGCGAGAACAGCCACCGCACCGGTCCGCCCGACGACGGTGCGGAGACGCGCGTCATGCGAACCGGATCCTCACGGCCATTCGCCGACATGATGACGCCGATGCGATCGCCATTCGGATCGCCATCGGTGGTATCTCCGGAGACCGCGCCCGACACCGTGCGGAGGTCGATCGCCAAACGCTGATCGAGGACGGTCTTGAGGCGCCGTGCCAGCTGAGCGGAACGATCACGGTCTGTCGCGGGCACCGAGAGGTACTGCACGGCGCCGACCCAGTCGCTGGCCTCGGCGAGGCGCAGAAACGACTGCAGCGCCGCCCGGGGCGACGCCGATGACACGGTTGTCGGAAGGCTGTCCGCCGCAGAAGTCCGCGTCGGGAGCCCGAGCTGCGCCCCGGAACGATGGGGGACGGACAGACTAGCGACGAGGAAGCCCATCGCCGTTGAAATGAGGATGCGAACGCGCATGCTCAAAGATAGCCGTGTCACCAGCGAGTGCCCCGGGTGGGACTCGAACCCACGACCTATGGCTTAAAAGGCCACTGCTCTACCAACTGAGCTACCGGAGCGCCGACCTGCCGTGAAGCGGGCCAGCCTCTCAATTTAGCGAAATGACGCGCCGCGAGAACAGTGGCGGTGCGAAAAGTGACTTATCGAAGCCGCAACGTGAGCCGATGCCCCGCGCCGTCGCGCAGAGCCTCCCACCCGTAGTCGAGCGTGACGCGATCCACGGTGAAACCGCCACCCACCGCGATCGGTCGCTCCTCACGCAGCTGCGGTCGGCGCCCGCCCACACGACCGGTCAAGACCACCCCGTCGATGGGGATGTAGCTCAACTCCACGCCGCCACGGGGAAACAACTCGCCGTCGCGTCGCACATCGAGCTCCACGGTTCCCGACAGGTCTAGCCATTTTCCCAGACCACGTGGAGCCGTCGCGATGCCGAGGGCGAGCTGGGTGGGCAACAATTCGCTACGACCAGCCACCGAGAGACGCCGACCCAAATGCTGCACGGCGACGCCCACGGTGCTGTTCAAAAACTGCAGCGACTTCGATGCGCCGATGTCGAACACCACCCCGCCGGCGCGATCATCGCTCACGCGCTCCTCCACGTACTTCGCGCCCACGCCCCACCGCAGCTGCTTCCACGTGAGCGACGCGGCAAGTGTTGCGGCAATGCTGCTGGCTCCTGCGGCATTCTCGCGCGTGAGCACCTCGCTCGGCGCGGGGAACGTACCGTACCGCCCACCCGCGTCGAGCAGATGCACGCCGACGCCGATACCCAGCGGTCCGATGGTGGAACTGCTGGCAAACTGCCCCGCCGTGGCACCGCTCGCGTAGCGCTCGGCACCAAAAGCCAACGCCGTGGCCGTCCCCACCAAGGCGGGATTGCCGAACACGGCATCGACATCGCGGAGCGCAACCTGGGCACCGCCGAACGACAGCAGGCGTGCCGAGGCGGGCAACTTGAGAATGAGTGGGGCGTACCGCTCGCGTTGGTCTGGTGACGGCACCTGCGCATTGGCGATCGATGCCGCCGCGCCCGTGGCCAGTGCGGTGGCCAGTACCGTCACCAGCGCCGACCAGCGGAACACGGTTTGGGTTGAGCGGCTCATCGCGCCGCTCCGATCGTCTGTGCGGTGAACTCCGGACGCATATTGGAGAAGCCGATGTTATCGAGGATGATCGTTCCGGCGACGCTGCGATCGAACCGCCACTGCACCCGCGTAAGGCGGGCCGGATCGAAACCGGGTGTTGCGCGGACAAAGTCGACGAGTGGGATCGCGTAGGTCTGCAGCACGATTTCGTACACGTTGGCGAAGCGCTGCTTGTCACGGCCAGCACGTCGGTACACGTACGATTCCAGTGGACGGCGGACCACACCATAGGCCGACAGCGGAAGCGAGGCGGAACGGCCGCCGGCGTCGGTCACGACAATCGAGAGATCGATCGGCACCGTATCCGGCTTCGCATCCTTGGGCGACGGCTTCTTGGGAGACGGTTTCTTGGGCGAGGCCTTCGAGAGCGAATCAGCCTGCTTCGTGCTGTCGCGCGCGGGCGCACGGGCACCGGGCTTGGCGTCGGTGGGCGACAGCGAGAACACCAGTGACGACGCGGCCCCCACCCTCCACGACGCACGCAACGAATCACCGAGGTGCAACGCGAACGACGCCGGCTTACCCAGCTTGGTGGTATCGCTCCCAGCGATACGGTTGTTCCAGCCGATAGTCACCGCGTTGTGCGCCTGGTTTACGCCGCGCGCACGGAACGGCACCGGTAACTCCTTCCACACGGCCAGCGAGTCGCTCGACAACCATACGCCCGGCGCCGACCCGGAGGTCACGTCCACATCCTCCTCGAAGTCAGCGGCGGTGTGGAATCCGCTTTCCTGGAATCGCGTGGTGTACATCGTTTTCGGCAACCACTGCCCGACCACACGATGATCGCGGAACATCGGCAGATATTCGCGCTTGTCGCGCAACGTCGCCTCGAGAAAAGCCGAGATGTACACTTCGGCGAACTTTCGCTGATCCGCTTGTGTGATCAGCCCGCGCGTATCGAGCGATCGGGCGCTGCGCGGACCACCATCGAGATTGCCCCACGTCGTGTTCCACTGTCCGTGGTTGGCGCGGTACACGAAAACCGCCGATTTGAACCACGGGTTTCCATCGGTGAAGCGGATGCGTTCGTACTGCGCCAGGCCACTGAACGTCGACACGTCGCCGTCGTGCGACCCGTGAATGAGGAAGTAGTTGTAGTTGGAAACCGGTGTTGGCTTGTCAGCCGGACGGTACTGCCCATCCACCGGCGCAATCGCCACGAGCGATTTGATATCGAAGTTGAAATCGAACTTCACCGTGGCGTCGTCGGGATAATACGGTAGCCGATTGAACGCGCCGGCCACCGTGACCGCTTCGCCCCCGCGCGAGTGTCCCATGAGCGCGATGTTGTGCATGTCCACCTTTCCCTGCAGCGGCGATCCGGTCGAGTCATTGAAGCGCTTCCACGACTGCAAGTGCTTGAGCAGCATCCAGCCACGCGCGTCGTTCTCGCCGCGGATGTTGCCGTTCAGAAAGTTCTCGTCCACCGACGCCACGATGAAGCCGCGCGACGCGAGTAGTTCACCGAGGTACTGGTAGCCCGGATCGGAGAACTGCTTCATGTCGTGATTGCCGTGCACTACGAGCACGAGTGGAAACGGGCCGGGGGCATCGGGATACCACACACGCCCGTTCACCGGCAACTTGGTGAAGTCGAAACCCCAGTACTTCTTGCGGATCTGCGCCTGTTTGGGATCGGGTGCAGCTGCGAACTTGGCGCCGTTCACGACGGCGGTCGTCAGCGTGACCGAGTCGCGATAGATCGCGCGCCGCTTGTCGGTGCCACTGCCGTAGTACAGCGACTTCACCGCGAAACTGCCCTTGTGCGACGGATTGGGCGCCGCGAGCAATTGCCGGGACAAGACGGTGTCCGAATCGTCGTGCGCCAATTTGAGCGGTGCCGCACAGGCTCCGGCGAGCAGCGTCCCAGCGAGCGTCCCAGCGAGCGTCCCAGCGAGCGTCAGCGCCAGTCTTCGCGCCGACGTTGCACCAAGTCCTTTTGTTGTCCAGCGTCGCATGATGGCCGAGAAAAGGTGAGAAATGCCAAAAGCACCGGCACCACGCTCTATGTACCTCGGTGCGGTGGACTAACGCAACGACAGCGGCGGCGGAATGCGATGCAGCTGGAGGTAGTCCCGCAGCAGTGTATCCCAGACCACGTCCCACGATTTCGACGCGGCGAACGCTCCCGCGCGTCCGGCTGCCTCGCGCACAGAAGCGCGGTCGTCCACGAGCGACACGATCAGGCGGGCGAACGCCGCCGCGTCGCCAGCCGGCACCAACCAGCCGCCCCCCGACCGTAACTGCTCGCGCGTAGGCCCAACGTCGGCGCCGATCACCGGCAAGCCGGACGCCATCGCCTCGAGCATCACGTTGCCGAACGTATCGGTCACGCTCGGAAAGAGAAACACGTCGCCGCTGGCGTAGGCCGCACTCAGCGCCGCCCCCTGCAACTTTCCGGTGAGCACCGAACCCTCCGGCGCGCGCCGCCGTACTTCCGCTTCGTACGGACCGTCGCCGACCACCAGCCACCGCACCCTCCCCGGTCTCGCGCGCTCCACCTGCTCCAACGCATCGAGCGCCACGTCCAAGCCTTTCTCCGCTGCCAGCCGTCCTACGTACGACAGCACCAAGGTGTCATTGGTTTGCACGAGCCGTTCACGAAGCGCTGGCGAGCGATGCTGGGGCGAGAAGCGTTCACGATCTACACCGCGCGACCAGACCGCGGTGCGCTCGAACCCCTGCGCAGTGACCTCGTCGACAATGGACTGGGTCGGGCAGTACGTGCGAAGTCCGCCATTGTGAAACCATCGCATGAAGTGCCAGCCGGGACGCGCCAGCAACCCCAGTCGATAGTGCTCCGCGTACGCCACGAAGCTTGTGTGATAGGACGAGACAAACGGGATGCCGAGCGCCAAGGCCGCCTTGCGCCCAGCCAGGCCCATACCGAATTCCGTGGCGGCATGCACGATAGTAGGCGCGAAGGCCTCGAGTTCCGCCTGCACGTGCGACGTCGATGGCCAGGACAACCGCAGTTGCGGATACGCCCAGAACGACCGGCTGCGAAATCGCTCGACGGTGGGGTGCTCCTGCTGTTCCGGGTCGGAGGGTGCGAACACGCGCACCACCCCGCCCCGACCCTCCACGGCGGCCACCAAGCGTTCCAGAGTCCGTGCGACGCCGTTCACCTGTGGCGCGTAGGTATCGGTGAACAGCGCGAGGCGGAGCCCGTCAGCGCAGGTCGGTTCGAACGAGGGCACGGCGTGCGTCGGCGGCAAGGCTCAGCTTCCGCGAACGCTGCGATATACCGCAAACAGGCGGTCGAACACCGTATCCCATGCGTGCTCGGCCACCGCGTAGGCGCGACCGCGTGCGCCAAGCGCTCCAAGATCCTGGGTAAAGAGTTGCACGGCTTCGTCGGCCAGCGACGCCGACTGGTGTCGCTCGTAGAGCCTACCCGCCCCACTTCGCGTCACGTGCTCGACGACGGCCCCCTCGTTCACGCTCAAGAGCGGGGTACCGCTGGCCAGCGCTTCGATCGCCGAAAGCCCGAACGTTTCGATCGGGCCAGCGGCCACGTACACATCAAGCGACGCCAACACGTCGGCCAGCGCGTCGCGCTCCTTGAGAAAGGGGACGAATACCACGCGGTGACCGTACGGGTGCGCCCGAAGCGCCGCTTCCATCGGACCCGCGCCGACCAACGCGAGCCGCGCCCCGCAGCGTCGCTCCACGTCACGCCAGCCATCGAGCACCACATGCAGTTCCTTCTCGCGGGCGAAGCGCCCGACGTAGGCCGCCAATGGTGCGTTCGGAAAACCGACGCGCGCCCGCGTCTCCGTGACCCACTCGCGCCGACGGGGGGTGAAGCACTCGACATCGACGCCAAGCGGCACCTTGGCCACCCGATCGATACCGACGCGAGCCAACTCCCGCGCCGAATACTCAGAGGCGACGATGGTGAGCGCAAAGAGACGATCGAGCCGGCGCAGGTACTGCGACGACGCTCGATACAACACACGCTGTACGGAATTTCCCTCGCCCTCATCGGGTGCGAACATGCGCGGCACATTGGTGTGCGCAAAGCAGACGAGCGGCACCTCTGATGCGCGAGTGGCCCGCTTTACGATCCACGGCACGATAAACGGGCTGCCGATCTCGATCAGGTCAGGGCGCTCGTGTTGCACGATGCGCGAAACGGTTCGCGTGGCGAGCATGAACCGATACGGCCGTTGGCCAGGGATCGGCGGTCCGGCCAGCCGATACAGCCGCACGCCGTCGGCGTCGGTGATCCGGTCACGCACGCCCGGTACCACCAACGTGTGCTGCAACCACGGGCGCGACGCGGCGTAGTTCGCTTTCTCCAGGAGGTAGGTTCGAATGCCGCCACTCGTCTCTCCGAACCACTCGGTCACATCAAGCACCCTGAGGCCGGCATCGGCACGCGGATGGCGCAGAAGCGGGATTCGAGCGATCGACTGCGGCGGGCCGGACAGGGTCTCTGCCGTGAGCCGATCGGACAACGTCGGCGCCGTCTGCACCAGCAACGAGGACCCCCTGTCACCAACGCCACGATGGCCGGCTCTCGGAAAAGAGCCGGCCATCGCGTAGCACCATACCAACGTCAGTCGAACTACTACATGCCCGACAGCGCGGCTACAGTAGCGGCACCAGCCGGCGTCTCGATGACGAAGGTCACGCGACGATTCAGCTCAGCTCCGTTCGCAGTGCCCTGTGCGCCGGGACGAACCAGACGCGTCTTGCCATAACCTACCGTACGAAGTGCCGAACCGTCCAATCCCTTCGTCACGAGATAGTCACGAACGGCGTCGGCCCGTTCACGAGAGAGGCGGAGATTATAATCGGCCGAACCGGCAGGATCTGCGAAGCCTTCGATCGTGATCGTAGCGCCCTTGTAGTGCTGGTTCGCAACCTGGGCGAACTTTTCGAGCGCAGCCTGATCGTCTTGGCGCACCGAGGCATCATCGTACGCGAAGTGCACGGGCATGGCGAACTTCACCTGACCTTCCATCGCCGTGATCTTCGCGCCGAAATCAGTGCGCATCGTGGTGAGGTCGTTGCGGAGCGCATTGAGATCGGTGCGCAGCCCATTCACATCCGTGCGCAGCGCGTCGTCACCCGACATACGCTCCGTCTTCTCGGTGCTCAGCGCGACGCGCTGCTCTTCGAGACCCTTCCGCACAAAGCCCTTCGTGGCACACGCGCCCAACGTACTCGCGGCCAGAATAACCATGGCCGCATACTTTGCCTGTCGCATGAATTCTCCTTTTCCTGTCGTGTGGTAGAGCTCGAGTGTCGACGTAGAATCCGTCGGGCCCGCGCTAGAGGCTTATGCATAACGCGAACCACGAGTAGAACCTCGCTATGCCACACAACTTCCGAAGTGCCTGATATCACACATTCTGTCCCAGTTTTGCCCGATCGTGTGCCGCATCACACGCGACGTACAACGCGTGGCGTGTTCGCTCGTCAGCTCGCCGTTTTCGCGAGCCACTCGCCGCCATCGATCACAAAGATCGCCCCGGTAATCCAATCGCCCGCCGGCGAGGCGAGAAAGGCTACCATATTCGCAATGTCGCGCGGGGATCCCCAGCGACCGAGTGGAATTCCCTTCTTCGCGTAGGCCGCCATCAACGCATCCGCCGCGGCGAACACGTCAGGCACGCCGCTATCCGCCGGTGGAGTGAACGCCTTGCGCACTCCTTCGGTGGGAATCGGCCCGGGCGCGATCGCATTGACCCGAATGCGTTGCGGTGCCCACTCCACCGCCAAGGTACGCGTGAGTGCATCGACCCCGGCTTTAGCGGCGGTGGCATGCGCCATCATGGGCCATCCGCGATAGTGCAGCGTCATCGACGTGCTCACGATGCGACCGCCGCCCTGCGCGGCCATGATCGGGTAAACCGCCTGCGAGCAGTAGAAGGTGCCGTAAAGATCGATCTCAACCACGCTCTTCCATGCATTCGGCGACAGCGTCGCGCTCGGCGCATAAAAGTTACCCGCCGCGTTGTTCACCAGCACATCAATGCGCCCCAATTGCTGCGCGATGCCATCAACGGCGGCCTTCACCTGTTCCGGATCACGCACATCGAGCTGCACGGCCGAGACTTTTCCTCCGCGCGATTCAATATCAGCGCGAGCGGCCTCCAGATTGGCCGGCTTTCGACTCGCCATCACGACGTGCGCGCCAAGCTCGGCGAGCAACTGCGAGATGCCCAGGCCGATACCGGTGCCGCCGCCGGTCACGAGGGCAACCTGGCCATCGAGCAGCCCCGGGCGGAAGATCGACCCGTTGCTCGTCAGATCGGATCCACCAGTCGCGTCATTCATGCACTCGCTCCGTGAGAAAGGACTGAGAAGGGACATCGAACGCATCGGTGGCCACAGTGTCGAGCCGCAGGGCGACCTGATCGTCGAGACAAAAGCTACGACGATGATGGGGGGTGAGACCGCGTTCGTCGACGGCCGCGCGGTGAGCGGCGGTGCCGTAGCCGCTGTTTCGTTCCCACGCGTAGCCTTCGTAACGCACGGCCAGCGCATGCATGAGTCGGTCGCGCGTGACCTTGGCGACGATCGACGCGCACGCGATGGCGTAGCACTTGGCGTCGCCCTTGACCACCGCCGTGTGCACGATCCCAAGCGTGCGCAACGGCTTGCCATCCACGAGCACGTGATGTGGTTGGCATCCCAGCCGTCCGGGCACTCGGGACAGCGCACGCCGCATCGCGAGGACCGTGGCGTGGTAGATGTTGATGCAATCGATCTCGCGCGCACTGGCGGCCCCCAACGAGACTACGAGCGCCTGCTCGCGGATACGGGCGGCCAAGGTCACGCGGGTAGCCGCGTCGAGCTTCTTGGAATCATCCACGCCCGCGATAGCGCGCCGCCCGGGCGGCATGACGATGGCGCATGCGACAACGGGGCCCGCAAGCGGGCCCCGTCCGACTTCATCCACACCCACCAAGAGCGGTCCGTGTTGCGCACGCAGGGTGCGCTCAATCGGGGTCCACCGAGCCACGAGGGCCGGTTTCCTGGAAAGAGGCGTGAAACGCGTCTGTCTTACGCGCCCCGCGGTGCGCGCACGACCTTACGCTCCTTGATACGCGCGGCCTTGCCGGTCACGTCGCGGAGGTAGTACAGCTTGGCCCGGCGCACCGCGCCACGGCGAACCACGATGATCTCAGCGACCATCGGGCTGTGGATCGGAAAGATACGCTCGACCCCGACACCGTTCGAAATCTTGCGCACGGTGAACGTCTCGCTGACACCACCGCCACGACGCGCGATGCAGACGCCTTCGAACGCCTGAACGCGTTCCTTGTCGCCCTCCTTCACGCGCACGTTGACACGCACGGTATCACCCGGGCGGAACGGCGTTACTGCCTTCATCCACTCTTTCTGCGTTTCGATAAACGGATGCATAATTCTCTCCGGGGCCAAACCGCGCCCGGTTCAGGTGCTGCAGATCCGGCGGTACGACGTCGATCTGCCTGAAGCCGAAGCCCGTGCAGCGAACGACACCAACACCAACGGTGCGAGAGGCCCTGACGCGGAATGAGAGCGATGTCTCCCGATCCGGAACCGACGTGGCATCGCCGCCCGGTATGTTCCGGGGAGCTTCAACGGTCTCGAACGACCGGTAGAACACTATAGCTTCAAAAGATACCCAAAGAATTGCCGCTGGCGCTAGTGCCCCGCCTGCCGATAGAGTTGGCAGACGCCCGGATCGGCCCATGCCTCGTCTCGTCGGTTCAGCCCCTGTCTCCACCAGTGCTCCCTCTCTCGTGACCTCTCCGCTCGAGCCTGAAAGCAGGAACGCGCCGCTGACCTATCCCGGCACGCGAACGGTTGACCAGGTAGATGACTACCACGGCACGCTCGTCCCCGACCCATTCCGATGGTTGGAAGACGACACGTCGGCGGAAACCAAGAACTGGGTCGACGCCCAAAATCGCGTCACTTTTGGATATCTCGACCGAATTCCGCACCGCGACGCTCTTCGGACCAGACTCACCGAGCTGGTGAATTACCCCCGATACTCGGCCCCCGTGGTACAGCGGCAGTGGATCCTCTTTACCAAGAACAATGGACTGCAAAATCAGGCGGTCTACTACATCCAGGAAGGGGACGCGGGTACTCCAGAGGTCCTGATCGACCCGAACACCCTCTCGCTCGACGGCACGACCCGCGTGGCCGGGCTGACGTTCAACCGGGCCGGCACGCAGATCGCCTATATGCTGAGCCAGGCCGGGTCCGACTGGCAGCAGATTCGCGTGATCGATGTCGCCACCCGTGAACACTTGCCCGATGTGATCGACTGGGTAAAGGTGTCCAGGCTTGCCTGGCACGGCGACGGCTTCTTTTACAGTCGCTATCCAGAGCCGACCAACACCGACGCTGCCTTCTCCTCGATGAACGAGGACCATCAGGTGTTCTTCCACACGCTCGGCGCTCCACAATCGGCCGACCGCCTGGTGTATCGGGACACCGCCAACGCCCAACGATTCCACACCGTCAGCACCACCGAAGACGAGCGCTTTGCCGTGCTCTCGGTGAGCGATCGCGGACAGGGTAAAGACGGCAACGCGTTGCACGTCATGAATCTCACCACGCCGGACGGCGCGTTCACGCCCCTCTGGACGACGTTCGACGACCAGATGGACGTGCTCGACAACGTAGGTGATCAGCTCTTGGTGCTGACGAATCGACACGCACCGAATCAACGCGTGGTGCGCATCGATCCATCATCGCCTGCCGAAGCGAACTGGATGACGGTCATCCCGGAGCGCCGCGAACCGGTGAGCGGCATGTCCACCGCCGGCAACCGTCTCTTCGCAACGTACCTGAAAGACGTGACCACCCGCGCGTATGTGTACGCGCTGAACGGCGTGCTGGAGCGCGAGATAGCGCTGCCCGGCATCGGGACAGCCGGCGGCTTCGAGGGCGAGCACCACGCGACGTCGGTGTATTACAGCTTCACGTCGTTTACGGCGCCCATCACCGTGTACCACTACGACATCCTATCGGGGTGCAGCACGCAGCTTCGCGAAGTGCCATTGCCGTTCGACCCCGACCGGTTCGAGACGACGCAAGTATTTGTCACGAGCAAGGACGGCACACCGGTTCCCGCCTTCATCGTGGCCCGAAGAGGCCTCGTGCTCGACGGCGCCAATCCCACGATGCTCTACGCGTACGGCGGATTCAACGTGTCGCTGCCGCCCAACTTCAGCGCCATGCGCGTGGCATTCCTCGAGCAGGGCGGCGTGTACGTGCAGGCGAACTTGCGCGGCGGCAATGAGTACGGAGAGGCGTGGCACCAGGCCGGCATGAAGGAGAAGAAGCAGAATGTCTTCGATGACTTCGTGGCGGTCGCCGAATGGTTGTTCGCGAACGGGTATACGTGCAGCGCCAAGTTGGCGATTGCCGGCGGCTCAAATGGTGGTCTCCTGGTCGGTGCGATCATGGCGCAGCGACCGACGTTGGCGCGGGTGGCGTTGCCGGCAGTTGGCGTGATGGACATGCTGCGCTTTCACAAGTTCACGATCGGCTGGAACTGGATTGCCGACTACGGGTCGAGCGACGACGCCGAGGGGTTCCGATACCTATCGGCGTACTCACCGCTGCACAATCTGCAAGACGGCACGGCCTATCCGGCCACACTCATTACCACCGCCGACCACGACGATCGCGTGGTGCCAGCGCATTCGTTCAAGTTTGCCGCCCGATTGCAGCAAGCGCATCGCGGTCCGAACCCGGTACTTATTCGCATCGAGACGCAGTCGGGACACGGCAGTTCGTCGCTCACGAAGCAGATCGCTGAAGTGGCTGACGAGTACGCGTTCATTTTTGAGAATCTCGACGTTGCGCCGGAGTTGCTCTGACGGTAGCCCGCATGATCGCGCTCGCCCTGCTGGCGGTGGGCGCCGCGCTTGGCGTCGGACTCGGCACCGGCGCGCCCACGCTCGCGCGGCTCGCTCGTTTCGAAACGAAGGCGATCGAAGGCATGCCGATCGTGGGTAACAAGGCCGCATTCCGGTTGTTCGAGATGCCGGACAGTGTCGCCGTGTATGGGACGCAATACTTCCTGCCGTCTCGCGGCACGATCATCTTGCTGCACGGCCTCGGTGCACACGACGCTCTCGCCATCCAAGCGGGCGACTCGTTGCGACGCGTCACGGGCATGAATATCCTCTTTCTCGACCTCCGCGGAAACGGTCGGTCGGGTGGCGCGCGCGGGCGTATCGGGCATGACGCGCAGTACGCGAATGATCTCACGGGCGTCGTGCGTGAACTGAAGCGCGCGAATCCGTCGGGCCCGGTACTGCTGGTCGGCGTGCGACAGGGTGCCGGCACGGTGCTGGCCTTCGCCGAGCGCGGGCGCGACCGAGATCAGCCGCGCGTACAGGGCATCGCCTTGGTGGATCCGATTTTGACCCGTGATTCGCTACAAGCTGCGGGCACACAGGACGGCGGCGCCTTTCAGTGGCACACGAGACGCTTGGCGACCCAACAACTGCTGAACGTCGTCGGCCTGCACTTCGCCGATCGACTTCCGGTGGCGTATCAGCGCGCGCAGCGACCCGACGGACCGACCGCGCGCACCTTCAGCTGGCGGGCGATACGGACATTGTTACCGAGCGACCCGTGGGCCATTGCCAACGACGTCCCCCTGCCGGTGCTGCTATTCACCCGTCAGTCGCCTGCCACCGCGCCCCTGCGGCGCACCGACCTGCACGAGATAGAGTTCGTGCGCGCCGATGCGTCACTGTTTACCTCGAGCACGTGGCGTATTTTCGAGCGCTGGACGGCGCAGTTCTCGGCAGACGCCGCGATCCCCGAGAATATTCTCCCGTACGTGCCGATCCCGCTGGCTGACACGACGCGGTAACCAGCGCGCCTTACTTCGACGGGAACGGGCGAGGCGTCGGCAGGTCGTCGGCGAAGCGCCACGGATTGGCGCCCTCGCGCGTGAGCTTCACGTTGGCAAGGCGCGCACGCACCATCGCAATCGGCATGGGGCCGCCCTGCAGCACAGCGTCATGAAACTCGCGGTCGGTCATCTTCTTTGACATCACGAGCTCCTTGTACAACGCGCGCAGTTGTAATCCACCCAGCATGTACGCAGCCTGATAGATCGGCGAGTACGAGCCGTTGAACGACCGACGGACCTCCCCCTCGGCGTTCGCGCGCTCGAACGGCACCTTATCGACGACGTACTCGATCGCCTGCTCCGGCGTCATTTTGCCAAGATGAAAGCTGAGCGAAAACACGATGCGCGCGCTGCGATGCATGCGCCACGCGAGCGCACCCAGCCGATCCTCCGGCGTGACGTGGAAGTCGCGGTCCCACAAGAACATCTCCCAGTACAGCGACTGTCCTTCGTTCCAGAACGGCGTAGAAAACACGCGGCGGTGCGAGTTGTAGCGCGCCGACATGAACCCCTGCAGGTGATGCCCGGGGTTGAGTTCATGAAACACGACGGCCCGTGAGAAGAACGGATTGTTGCCGCGCAGGCTCATCAGCTTCTCCTCATCGGTCATGTCCGCCGTGGGGTACGACACGAGAATTAGATCACCACCGAGGAAGAAAGGCGACACGCGCTGGCGCT
Source organism: Gemmatimonas sp. (assembly GCF_046594945.1). Taxonomy (GTDB): domain Bacteria; phylum Gemmatimonadota; class Gemmatimonadetes; order Gemmatimonadales; family Gemmatimonadaceae; genus Gemmatimonas. The sequence continues at coordinate 15,427 of NZ_JBKJRB010000140.1, forward strand.
CGGGGGCCATCATCTCCATACGCCAGTCTTCCCGTGCCAAGGCGGGGATCGTGACCCAATCGTGCTTCGCAAAGAACGCGTCGGCCTCATTCGCGAGATCGCGAATGAGATCCGGCTGCTTCCCGGGCTCGACGTACATGTTTTTCACCTTCTCCATCGCCGCCTTCCAGTCGTCGCCCAATCCCATCTCGCGAGCTGCCTTCTTGGCTTCGGACAGACTGAACGCGTACTCCTTCTCGGCGATGTCGATCAGCTCATCGGCCGAGTATGGAATCATCGCGTGGCGCAAGTCGGCGGCGAGTCCGACCGCCCCGATGGGGTCACCGATGATCGGCTCGTTGGCCGCCGCCGCGTTGCGCGGCGCCTGGGACGCTCCGGCGCCGCCCTGCCCCCCAGCGCCACCCGCGACAACCGGCGCCGGCTGAATGCCGACCACGCGCGTGCGAATGGTTGTCGCGTAGCGACGCATGGCGTCGTCGAGCTTCTGATACGGATTCGTGGCCCACCACGAAAAGAGCGGATCGTACCCGTTGTAATAGCGATACCACACGCCAACGGTGTTGCGAATCTGGTCGAGCTGATCGGCCGCGCGGTTCCCCACGGTGCGCGACACCTTGGGGGCCGGTGCGCGCGTCGGCCGTGTAGCCCCGAAGGCGCTGTCGCCAGCGGCACGAAGCGGTACGGGTTCGAGCACGGCGCGCAGGCTATCTACCATTTTGGTGACGTCGGCCAGCGTGCGGGCCGAGGCCTGCGGGTTGATGGTCTTGAGGTCACGTCGTTCATCCTGCAACGCGAGCACGCGATCGGCGAACGGAAGCAACGACAACATTTCTTTACGCTGCACCTCGTCGCGATCCATCAGCTCGAGCTGATAGCGGAGATGATTCTCGAGCAGGGCGTAGTCGGCTTTGCCTTCCTGTGTCAGCTGGTCGAACGCGAGCTCGCCCAGACGCGCGCGCCACGACGCATAGAAGGCGCGGGTGCGAGTGCGTTGCGCCGGCGAATCAGGCGCGTCGTACCGCCGCTGTAGCACCTGCTGATCGGACGCAAAGCGCGAAATGACATCCGCCATCTCACTGGCGCGCGCCGACACGAGCGCGTTCAACGCGGGCACGCTCGCCGCTGGATCAGATGGGAAGTTCTGTCGCGCGGTGGTCTTCACGCCGCCAGGCTGCGCAGACAACACGAGCGGACTGACAAGCAACGAGGTAGCTGCCAGCACGGCACGCAACGAACGAATCACGACGAACTCCTGCGGATCGAGGATGCGGTCACGCCACTCCGGCGTAACTCTGACGGTCGGGCTGACGCGATGCCGTGGCATCGGTCGCGGCTTGCGGTGACACGCCACGCACCTTCGGCAACCGAATGGTGAACGCGGCGCCGCGTTCCACCGACGAGGCTACGCTGATGGCACCTCCCGCCTGTCTGATGATGCCGTCCACGGTGGCAAGGCCTAGCCCCGTACCTTTGCCAATCGGCTTCGTGGAGAAGAACGGTTCGAACACGTGCGGCAGCGCGTCGGGCGCGATGCCGTGGCCGTCGTCTTGCACGATCAGCGAGATGGCTTCACCGGCGGCCATTCCCAGCTCCGCAGCGAGTGCGTCATCGACGGTGCCGCTCTCGACAAGTAGACGGAGCGACCCGCCAGCTGGCATGGCGTCGCGTGCATTCACCGACAGGTTCACCACCACTTGATCGAGTTGCGACGGATCGATCCACACCGACGAGTCAGTGGTCGTCACGTCCACCTCAAGCGCGATGTCGGCGCCGAGGAGTCGCTCCAGCATGCTCGCCATCTGCCGCACGTGTGCACCCAGGTCGAGCTGCTGCGGTTCAATGGTCTGGCGGCGCGCGTACGCCAGCAACTGCCTTGTCAGTCCGACCGCGCGCTGCGCCGCCGCGCTGGCCTCGTCCACGTCGGCGCGCTTCCGGTCGTTGGGCGGCATGCCTTCCTTCAGCAACGTGAGATTGCCGAGGATCACCATCATGATGTTGTTGAAGTCGTGTGCGATGCCGCCGGCAAGACGACCAACGGTGGCGAGTCGCTGACTCCGCTCTTCGGCCGCGATTGCACTGCGCAGATCGGTGAGATTGATCGCGCTCGCTGATGCCCCGATGATCGCGTCACTTGCGTCACGCAACGGCAGCATCGTGACAGCGTACTCCTGATCCGGCTCCAGTCGCATGGTCGCGGTGAACGTTTCACCGCCGAGCACGCGCGGCCAGCTTTGCGCACTGGCTTGCTCCAATTGCGCCACCAAGTGTGCTGCTGTGGGTGATGCCGCCACGAGTGTACCGTCGGCGTCGACGACGGCCACCGCGTCACGCGCACCGGCGAAATGCGCCTCGAGCCGCGCCGATGCCGTTCGTACAGTTTCCAGAATGCGCGCGCGTTCTTCCGCGTCGGCGCGCCGCTGACCCACCGCTACCGCCAGCAGGATGTGCGAGCTCCCGACCACAAAAGCGTAGCCTTGCGCCCACGCGATCTGATAGAACGTTTCGTCGGACAGTCCAACGAAAGGACCACGTCCATTCAACGTGGCCAGCACACAGGCGCCGGCCACCGCGATCGTACCCCACAACGTGGTGCCCACGCCGAGTCGAAACGCCGACCAGATCAGCAGCGGACTGACGACCACGCCGAGTGGCGGTTGAAACGCCGAGGCGCTCGTGTACGAGAATGCAACGAGCAGCGACAGCGCCAACGCCTCGAAGAAGAGCAGCCGTTCGAGCACCTGCTGCCTGGTGGTCGATGGCGTCGTGGCGACCTGAAGTCGGCGTAGGTGCATCAACGCCGGGACCAGCAACAGCACCCAGGTGATCTCGGACACCCACCATTGAAAGCCTTCCATCAGCACCGTGCCGCGACCGATCACCGCGTACCCGATGCCGCCGAGCAGCGCGGCGAGCGGGATCGTGCCGAACGCTGCGATGAGACCGAATCGGGCGAGATCGCCCGGCTGCTCGAGCTCGGGCGGACGCCTGAGGACGCGTTCAGTGCACTCCGTCGTCCCCCACTCGCCCACCACGCGAGCGCTGATGAGCAACAACTGGACCGGCAGGGAGCCCCCGACAAACAGTTCGAGCGCACACCAGTTCATGACCGCGAGCGCGGCGACCATGACGGGTCGGAGCTCGCGCGGCGTCAGGAACAGCGTGAAGATGCCGACGGCAGTGGCTGGCCACACGCCGAAATTCGACCCGTACCTGAACGACGCGGCGAGGGGAGCAGCGACCGCGAGGAAATAGAGGATCGCGGCCACGATCGCCGACGGTCCGAATCGTACAAAGGCAAGCGCCCCAAGCGATTCACCGCGGCGCGTCGGTGCCGTGAGCAGCGTCGAACTGGTCATCAGGGGAATCTTCCGGCCGGCGCCGCCGGATTGCAAGCATTGCGCATGCGACGATCTACTCGGAAGCGATCGTTTCCAGTTCTTCCCAACGGGCCAGCATCGCCGCGATCGCCGCCTCCAGTTTCGCCACACGGCTACGGACGGCGCCGAGGGCGGCTGGGTCACGGACGACAGCGGAGTCGGCGAGCGAGCGATACCCCTGTTCCAGCTCCTGTTCAGTCGTGCTGATGCGATCGGGGAGCACGGCCAACTCCTGGCCTTCCTTGTACGACAATTTGCGCCGCTTCGCCTTCGGAGCGTTGGGAACGTCCACCCGCTTTGGTGGGGCCGCGGTCACCACCGCCGGCACCGGTCGCTGACGGAGCCAGTCGGTATACCCCCCAACGTACTCGCGCACCACACCGTTCCCTTCGAATACCAGCGTACTCGAGACCACAGCATCGAGAAAGGCGCGATCGTGCGACACCAACAACAGTGTGCCGCTGAAGGCGGTCAGGAGCGCTTCGAGCACATCGAGCGTTTCGATGTCGAGGTCGTTGGTGGGTTCATCGAGCACCAGCACGTTGAACGAGCGCGTGAACAGTCGGGCCAGCAGCAAGCGATTTCGCTCACCGCCGCTCAGCGCACGCACCGGCGTCCGCGCGCGATCCGGCGTGAACAGGAAATCCTGCAGATAGCCGTTCACATGTCGCTCTTGCCCGCCAATAGACACGAAGTCGGCCCCGTCCGCGACGCTGTCGAACACGCTGCGCTCGGGATCGAGCTGTTCCCGCCGCTGATCGAAATACGCGATCTCGAGATTCGTACCGTGACGGATCGTGCCGCTCTGCGGCGTGAGCTCGCCCAGGAGCAACTTGATGAGCGTGGTCTTGCCACAACCGTTCGGCCCCACCAATCCCACGCGATCGCCGCGCATGATCGTGGTGGTCAGTTCGCGCACAATCGGCTTGGCACCGTGAGTGAAGCTGATCGCGTTCGCTTCCAGCACCATGCGTCCGGAGCGCTCGGCGTCCTGCGCTTGCGCGCGCGTCGTGCCCACGCGTTCGCGCCGTTGCGACCGCTCCACGCGCAGCGCCTCGAGACCGCGCACGCGCCCTTCGTTGCGCGTCCGTCTCGCCTGAATTCCGGTGCGGATCCACACTTCTTCTTTGGCCAATCGCTTGTCGAACTCGTCCCACGTCTTCGCTTCCGACGCCAGCATGGCGTCCTTTCGCTCGAGGTACGTGTCGTAGTCCGTGCCGAAGTCCACCATTCGACCACGATCGAGTTCCACGATGCGCGTCGCCACGCGGCGCAGGAACGCGCGATCGTGCGTCACGAAGATCAGCGTCAGTCCGCGCGACGTGAGGTACTCTTCCATCCACTCGATCGCTTCGATATCGAGATGGTTGGTGGGCTCGTCGAGGAGGATCAGGTCGGGCTCGCACACCAGCGCGCGCGCCAGCAAGGCTTGTCGGGTGCGCCCACCCGAGGCGTGCTCAATGCGCGCCTCAGGGTCGAGCGCGAGATGCTCGAGCACCGTCTCTACGCGGATGTGCAGCTGCCACGCATCGGCCGAATCGAGGGCGCGATGCAGTCGGTCCAGTTCACGGAGTGCGGCCTCGGAGTGATCCACGCTCACGCGAATCGACGCCGCGTGATACTCGGTGAGCAGACGACCGCGATCACCCAGCCCTTCCGCCACCAGCTCGAACATCGAGCCCGTGAGCGCCAGCGGCATCTCCTGATCCAAGCGCGCCATCGTCACGCCCCCCAGCTTCACCACGGCGCCGCTGTCTGGCGCCTGGGTGCCATCGAGCACCTTCATGAACGTGCTCTTGCCGGCGCCGTTTCGGCCCAGCAGACAAACGCGCTCCCCCCGCTCGATGGCGAAATCGGCGTGATTGAGCACGGGGGGACCCCCGAAAGCGACCCTGACGTCCTGCAACGATACGAGCGACATCCCGCACAGTAGCTTGCAGACATGGCCAATGCGACGGACACGCCCGCTTCGGATTCCCGTTTGGATTCCCGATCGGATTCCCGAACGGATTCCCGATCGGTGCTCTTGTACGATGGGGACTGTGGATTCTGTGCCGGCAGCGTGCAGTTCGTGCTGCGGCATGAGCCCGCGTCGGCTCGGTCCCGTCTCGCGTTCGCGCCACTGCAGGGACAGTTCGGCAGCCGCATTCGCGAGCAATTTCCCGAATTGGCCGGGGTGGACTCGGTGGTGTGGTACGACCCCGCCGCTCCCGCCGTGCGCGTGCGGAGCGCGGCCGCGCTGGCCGCTACAGCCCATCTGGGAGGCCTCTGGGTGGTGGTCGCCAGACTCGGCCGGCTCGTCCCCCGTGTGCTGCGAGACGCGATCTACGACCTGATCGCTCGGCGGCGCTTCGACATTGCCGCCCCTGCCTGTCTACTGCCCACCCCTGACGAGCGGGCCCGGTTTCTGCCCTGACCGGCCGTCGAGCCAACTCTGGCGCTTAGCGGCAGCCGTCGCGACAATTGCGCAATGTCTCTTCCGCTCCCCGAATACGACGGGCTCGATGGACTTGGCCTCGCCGACCTGGTACGCCGTCGCGAACTGAGCCCGTCCGAGGTGACCGAGGCCGCCCTCGCCCGCATGGCCGCCCGCAACCCTCGGCTCAATGCGGTGGTCCGTCCGCTCGAGGCGATGGCACGCGCCATGGCTGCCACGGTCGATCTCGAGGCGCCCTTTGCCGGCGTGCCGATGCTGATCAAGGATCTGATGACGACCATCGCCGGCGTCCCCACCAGCGACGGCACGCGCGTGTTGCAGGCCATCACGCGCGATCACGACAGTGAACTCGTGGCGCGGTATCGCGGTGCCGGCGCCGTATTCATCGGCAAGGCCAACACGCCGGAACTCGGCCTCACCCCGTATACCGAGAGCGAGGCGTTGGGCCCCGCGCGCAATCCGTGGGACCTCACCAAGACTCCGGGTGGCTCAAGCGGTGGTTCAGGGGCGGCCGTGGCGGCGCGCATCGTCCCCATCGCGCATGGCGGCGACGGGGGCGGATCGCTGCGCATTCCCGCATCGTGCAACGGCGTATTCGCCCTCAAGCCCACACGCGGTCGCATGCCCACCGGTCCCGACATCGGCGACGCGTGGCGCGGTTTCGTGCAGGAGCATGTGATCACCCGCAGCGTGCGCGATTCCGCCGCCATGCTCGACGCCACGGCCGGCGAAGACGCGGGCCCACCAGTGGCCTGCCCGCCGCAGGAGCGACCGTATTTGGAGGAGGTCACGCGCGAACCGGGTCGGCTGCGTATTGCTGTGACCATCACGCCGTTTTTCGGTAGCACCGTCCATCCCGACTGCGTCGCGGCTCTGGAAGACGCGGCCGCGCTACTTGAATCGCTGGGGCACGACGTAGTGCGCGCTGAACCGGTGATCGATGGCCAACGGCTGGCGCAGGCCTTTCTCACGGTCGTGGCGGCGGAGGCGCGCGCGGACATTGAGTGGATCGGTGAGCAGCTCAAACGCGCTCCACGATCCGACGACGTGGAGCTCACTACGTGGGCGCTCGGACTCGTGGGCAAGGCGGCCAGTGCATCCGATTACGCGACGTCGGTGCGCCTGCTGCAAGTCGCAGGTCGCACGGTAGGCCGCTTTTTCACCTCCTACGACGTGCTGGTCACGCCCACCCTCGGCGCGCCCCCGTTCACGATCGGGGCGCTGCAGCCGTCGGCGGCTGAACGCGCGATGTTACGCGTGGTCGCCGGGCTGGGACTCGGTGGTGTACTGAAGGCGGCCGGTCTCTTGAATGAGACCGCGAAGAAAGTGTACGGCTTCATTCCGTACACGCCACTGTTCAATGTCACAGGACAGCCCGCGATGTCGGTGCCGTTGCATTGGAACGCAACCGGATTGCCGATCGGCACGCAATTGGTTTCGCGCTTCGGCGACGAGGCCACGTTGTTTCGTGTGGCTGGTCAGCTGGAACGCGCCCGCCCGTGGGCGGGGCGCATCCCGCCGCTGGTGTAGCTACATCGTAATTACATCTTGTTCGCGGACTTCAGCGTGGCACCGACCAGCCTACCGACGCCACCGAGCGTGGTCTGTGCGGCATTGAGGCCAAGGCGGAAATCCTTATCGCTGAAGGTGGACCACACGTCGGTGGGCTGATGCCAATGCGGATTCCAGCCGCTGCCCACCTGCGTGCCACGCTCGTTCTCGCGCAGACTGATCGCCGGAATAATGTCCTGGAACGGACCGGAGTCGGTGTTGGTCATGTGTGGACCGACCTGCGCCGGGTAGTCGGTGGCGTACTTCGAGTTGGACTGATGCAATGCCCAGGCGAGTTCCGACGACGCCTTCCACATCTTCGAGTTGATCTGGAACTCGATATTCACATCGGCTTCCGGTCGCTGCTCCTTGGCGATCGTGCCATCGGCCTTCGGCATCCCGTGGTCGAACATCATCATGTCATGCTGAATCATGCCGAGCCACTTGGGTTCGGGATACTTTCGCGAGCCCTTGGGCTCTTCAATGCCCTGCAGCTTCTGGCGCTGCTCGATGTACGCGCGCGCACCGTTCAGGCCCGTCTCCTCGTTGTTCCAGAGCACGAAGCGAATGGAGCGCTCAGTCTGCACGTCGGGGCTGTTGAACACTCGGGCGAGCTCCATCACCAGCGCCGTGCCCGAGCCGTCGTCATTCACGGCTTCCCCCCACCCGATGCCGTCCATGTGACCGCCCACGATGTACATCTCTTCCGGATGCGTAGTGCCGACCTTGGTGCAATACACTTCTTGGCGCTCGCCCGGCGTGCTCGGCTCCGCATTCAGCGCGCGGAGTCGCGGATCGGGCTGCAACAACGAATCACCGTTCACCCCGGTCCGCGTACGAATGCCGCGGTTACGACCACCGCCCGATGCTTGCGTGGCCGGCGGTCCTACCCGTCGCAGCGAAGGCTGACCGGCTGCCGGTGGCGTAGCGGCCGGTGGAGGGGTAGCGGGACGCTCAGCCAACGTGGGCGGCTCGTAGCGATACACAATGCGCTCGGTGTTCGTGCAGCCGTAGCTTTTGAGCTTCGCTTCGATCCAGTCCACCGCGTCGCGGTTGCGCTTGGTGCCCTGACGCCGGTCTCCGAACTGGGTGAGCCCCTTCAGCGTGGCCTTGTACTGCTCGAGGTCGAGGCGCGCGACCATCAGCGCGACCGGATCGGCCGAATCGATCGGGGCGACCGCCGTGGGCAGCACCGGCTTCTGGGCCAGCAGCGGCGAGGTAGCCATGGCGGACGCCAGCGCGGCCACGACAGCTGACACGGACAGGGATAGAATTGTGCGCATCGTGCGTATGGTGGGGCGAGTGGAAAGGAAAACGTGGCGGGAGCTTCAAACCATTCTGACGGGCTGGGGCATCCAAGCGTTGAGGTCACTTCTCAATTCTTTACCACGATCCCCATGCTTACCGCCCCTTCAAGCTCCGCTCGGTCGACACCGTGCGCAACCGTTTTGGGCGCCGCCCGCTTCGGCGCACGACTTCGCGCGTATGTCGCGCTATCGGTGATGCTGCCAGTAGCGCTCGCCGCGCAGACCGAGCGCCGCACGCTCAGCGGGGCGCACGTGGCGCTATATAACGTGGCCGGTGACGTGCGCATCGTTCGCGGTGACCGTCGTGAGGTGCAATTCGAGATCACCAAACGGGGGCCGGACGCTGACCGCTTGCGTATCGAGACCGGGACCGTGCGCGGGTTGCCCACGGTGCGCGTGATCTACCCCGACGATGAGGTGGTCTATCGTGGTGGTCGCGAGCGGCGCTGGAGTGGCAGCACCGAGACGCGTATTCGCGATGACGGCACGTGGGGAGGCGACGGCTGGCGCGACCGAGACGGTCAACGCATGCGGGTGAAGAGCTCGGGCAGCGGCCTCGAGGCGTGGGCCGACATCCGCGTGCTCGTGCCCGACGGCACAGCGCTCGACAGCTATCTGCTGGTGGGGGAAATGAGCGCAACGGACGTGGACAGCGATTTGCGGCTCGACGTGGCATCGGCTCGCGTGGCGGCTACCGATACACGGGGTACGCTGATCGTCGATGCGGGCTCCGGAGGTGTGTCGCTGCGCGGCACGCGCGGTCGTCGCCTCTCAGTCGACAACGGATCGGGGGACGTGTCGCTCGATCGCGTGTCGGGTGACCAGTGCACCGTGGACACGGGCTCTGGCGGCGTGTCCGCAACCGAGCTGTCGTGCAAGCGGCTTACGGTGGATGTCGGATCGGGCAGTGTGCGGCTCGGGCGCGTGTCGGCCGACGACGTATCGGTGGACGCGGGAAGCGGTGGCGTGTCGCTCGACATGGTCTCGTCACCGAGGTCGTTGAGCGTCGACGCCGGTTCCGGCGGCGTGACGATGACACTGCCTGTCGACTTCGGGGCCGAGGTGGATATCGAGACGGGGAGTGGGAGCATCACGACCGACTTCGCCGTGCGCACCCGAACGATGGAGCGGCACCATCTTCGTGGCACGATCGGGAACGGCGCCGGACGCGTGGTGGTCGAAACCGGATCTGGATCCGTCCGCTTGCGCCGGTCGGGTATGTAGTTGAGCGTTCGCGCTATGCACGAAATTGCGCAGGGCCACGACACCAGGCCGTGGTGGCACGAAGTACGTAGCGCACTGCGAGGCACCACGCACGATTACACCACGGGGCCGATCGGTCGCTCCATTTTCCTCCTCGCCATTCCGATGGTGCTGGAAATGATCATGGAGAGTCTGTTCGCGCTGTCCGATGTGTTCTTCGTAGCGCGACTGGGCGCGAGCGCGGTGGCCACCGTGGGGCTCACCGAGTCGATGATGATCGTCGTGTACACGATCGCGATGGGGCTGGCTATTGCCGGTACCGCCGTGGTCTCCCGTCGTGTCGGTGAACGCGACGCGCACGGCGCGGCCCGCGCTGCGGTGCAGATGATCACGCTGGGTGTCATCGCGTCGATCGTGATCGGCGTGACCGGCGCGCTGGCGGCGCCGGCGCTGCTGGCCGCGATGGGGGCCACCGACGACGTGTTGACCACGGGCACGATGTTCACGCGCGTGCTGCTCGGTGGCAGTGGTACCGCGTTCCTGCTGTTCGTGATCAACGCGGCCTTCCGCGGCGCGGGCGACGCGGCCGTGTCGATGCGCGTGCTCTGGCTGGCGAACGCCATCAACATCGTGCTCGGCCCCATGCTGATCTTCGGTGTGGGTCCGTTCCCGCAATTGGGCGTGACCGGGGCGGCAGTTGCCACCACGATCGGGCGTGGCACCGGCGTGTGCTACGCGCTCTGGCGATTGATGCGCGGATCAGGACACTTGCGCGTGACACGCGAGCATTTCGTGTTGGAGTTCGACACCATGCGCGCGATGCTCCGACTGTCCGTGAACGCGACGTTTCAGGTACTTATCGGCAGCTTGAGTTGGATGGTCCTGATTCGCCTGATGGCGTCGTTCGGCAGTTCGGCCATGGCCGGCTACACGATTGCGGTCCGCTTGATCATGTTCGCGATGCTGCCCGCGTGGGGACTCGGCAACGCTGCCGCCACCATGGTGGGTCAAGCACTCGGCGCGCGCAATCCCGATCGCGCCAACAGCGCCGTATGGACCGCCGCGCGCTACAACGTGGCGTTCCTCGGGCTTATGGGCGCGATCTTCGTGATCTTCGCGCGGCCCATCGTGGCGGGATTCACGACCGACCCGGCAGTGGTCGAGGTGGCCGTGTACGGCCTGCGCATCATGGCGGCCGGCTTCCCGTTCTTCGCCTTCGGCATGGTACTCACGCAGGCCTTCAATGGTGCGGGTGACACGCGCACCCCCACCAACATCAACATCGCCGTGTTCTGGGCGTTCGAGTTGCCGCTGGCGTGGGTGCTCACCACGCAAACCGGCATGGGCTCACACGCCGTGTTCGTATCGGTGTTGGCCGCTTATACGCTGCTGGCGGTGGTCAGTGCAGTGATGTTCCGCAGGGGGGCGTGGCGCACGCAGCGGGTGTAACGGGAGGAGGTGCAACCGTCGCCCTGTCGGGCGACAGTGCGCCGCGAAGATTCCCGACCAGCGTGCCGCGATGGCCGAAGTCCCAGCCGGCGCCGTAGCGCAAATCGGCGATCACAAACTGCGGACTCTTGGGCGTCGCGTTCGCGCGTGCCAAGATCACTAGTGTGTCCGCCCACTTCACCGTGGGTGGCTGCCTCGCATTGGTGAACGCCATGACGGCGAACGTCGTATCACCGTGCGTCGTAATGCTGCGAATCGCAAATGACGTGTTCCCCTCGAAAAGACTGCCGAATAGGTCGCCGTCCACAAACGGTGGCTTTTCATCTGACGCCCGACGCGACGCGTTGTCGCGTTCGTGTCGCGCCTCGGTGAGAAGGCGCACCAGCGCAGAATCGAGATACGGCCGTATTGCGTCGAGCGCGAGCGAGTCGGGAACGCCGCGTACGCCGAGTCCGTCGATCAGCGTGTAGAACTGCGCCGCGGTTTCAGGCGGCGATGACGGCGCCCATGGACGACAGGCGGCGGCCACGCCCAGCACGAGCATTACGACCCCTTGATACGCCCCGCGGAGCGGTCGCGGTGCCGCGGCGCGCCTCATATCGCCAACCGCGCCGATGCCATCGTCACCTCTTTGCGCTGCAGCTCCCCGCGCAGCAGCAGCAGGGTGAAAACCGCCTGCAGCGTCATCGTGATCACCGCGAGATACCATACCTGTTTGATCTGAAAGCCAGGACGATGTGACAGCCAAGACACCGGCACGACGAAGGTGACGAGGCGCGTCGCGCTGGCAATGAACGACGGCATCGTGTTGCCGAGCGCTTGGAACATGCCACCGCACGTGAAGTTCAATCCAGTAGCCACGAAATTCCAAGAAATGATACCGAGGAACTGCGTCGCTACCGCGACCACCGCCGCTTCCTTGGTGAATCCAAGCACCAGCAGTTCCGGTCGCCACTGGCAGAGCAGCGTGAGCAGCGCCATTGGAATGCTCCCCATGATCGCGGCCCACTTGAACGTGTCGCGCACGCGATCGAGATGCCCGGCCCCCATGTTCTGCCCGGCCATCGGGGCCGCCGAGAATGCAACGGCCATCGCAGGCAAGAACATCGACTGCATGAGACGGGAGCCGATGCCGTAGCCGGCCTGCGCTTCGGGACCGAACGGTTTGATGGCCGTGTAAATCACCGCCGTAAACAAGAACATCAACGCGAACTCTGCCCCCGGTGGCACACCGATCTTGAGCATACGCTTCAGGACGTCGGTGCGTACTGACAACCGTGCGCGCTGGAACGTGACGTAGTGTTCGAGCCGGACGAAGTAGATCAAAATCGCGATCACGCCGATCGCAATGGCCAGTGAACTCGCCAGCCCCGCGCCGGCCACGCCAAGCGGGCGTCCGGTGCCCCACCCGGCGATCAAGATCGGAGCAAAGATGATGTTGAGTACAACCGTAAGCATTTGCACCAGCATGCCGGGCTTCACGATGCCCGTGCCGCGCAATGCGCTCCCCATGGAAACCAGCGCGAACTGCAGCGCGAGTCCCGGGATGTACCAGCGCAGATACGACGTACCGGCCGCCACCGTGTCGGCATTCGAGCCCAGCGCGCTCATGTAGCGATCACAGAGCGCGTAGCCGCCCACCAGCGTGGCAATGCCGCACACGAATGCCCAGAGCACGCTCTGGTTGAACACCAGATTGGCGTCGGGCTGGTCCTTTCGACCGACCGCATGCGCGATCAACGCCATCGTACTGACACCGAGAATCTGCGTGAACGACATGATAATGAACTGCACGTTGCCGGCCGCGCTCACGCCGGCCACCGCGGCATCGCCGAGTCGCGCGACGAAAAAGAGGTCGACGAGAAAATAGAGCGTCTGAAAGAGCATCCCCAGCGCCATCGGTACGGCGAGGCGCAGAATGTGACGGGGGACGGAGCCGGTCGTGAGATCGTTCACTTGGCCAGCCACTCCCAGATGAGGCGTGAGCAGTCTGCCGCGAGCGCGTCGGCGACCTGTGGATCAGCGATATTGCGGGTCATAATCGCGATCGCGTACGGCGCCTTTCCCGGCGGGTACACCAACCCTGCGTCGTGACGTGTCGCGGTGATGCTGCCGGTCTTGTGTGCCACCGGTGTTCCCGGCGGCAGTCCCGCTGGGATCTGCGAATTGAAGGCCTGCTGTTCCAGAATGTGAAGCATGTCGGCCGTGGCGGTACTGTCGCCGACCCGTCGCGACTGCAGCGCGATGAACAGCATCACCATGTCGCTGGCCGTCGTGACGTTGTTCATGCCCTTTCGGAACGCTGGCGTGTCCTCCACGCCGCGCAGCACCAGGGTGTTCTTGGCGCCGAGTTCTCGCGCCAGCGCCGTGATCTTCGTGGGCTCGAGCAACGTGATCAGCGCGTTCGTGGCGAGGTTGCTGGAGTGCGTGATCATGCGCTCGGCCAGCCAGCGCAATGCCACCTCTTGTCCCACTCGCGCATACACCGTGCTGTCGCTGTCGTCGGCCGGATCGAGCACATAGGTCGAACTGTCAGCGATCGAGCGAAACTGATTGACGAGACGGATCGTCTGATCGGGACGCAGTCGTCCCGTCGCAAACGCGTCATACAGCGCGAACAAGACCGGCACCTTCATCAGGCTCGCTGCATGGAACACGGTGTCCGGGTACAGATCAAAGGCGAGTCCGCGCTCGACGTCACGCATGGAAATCGACACCTGCGCACCGGGCACCTTGGCGATGCGCGCCCAGATCTGCTGCCGCACCGACAGCGGCTTCCGCGCGCCGATCAGTCCACAGCCGGTGCTGCCGACGAATGCCAGCGCGACCGCCAGCATCATCGCGCATCGAAAGGAAGAGAGTCGCATGGTGGGAAGGCTGCCATGACTCGCGGCCGTACGCAATCACCGGCCGCCATCACCCGTGGCGATTGCGGGTAGCCTCTCTTGCCCAAATCGCGATTGCGTGCTGATTTCCTTGCCTATGCGCATCTATCCCCTGCCCCGTCTGGCCCCTCGGCGTCTCCTCGCCGTCGCCCTCCCACTGCTGCTCGCCTGCTCGCCCAAGGCTGACAGCACGCCGGTGATCGGGCTGATCACGAAGACCGCGTCGAACCCGTTCTTCGTGAAGATGAAGGAAGGGGCGGAGCAGGCGGCCGCGGCACAGGGCGCCACGTTGATCGCTGCCGCGGGGCGCTCCGATGGTGACAACGCCGGACAGGTCACCGCCATCGAAAATCTCATGGCCGCCGGCGCGACGGCCATACTGATTTCTGCCAGCGACTCCAAAGCCATTGTGCCGGCCATCAAGAAGGCGCGTGACGCCGGCATCCTGGTGATCGCGCTCGACAGCCCCACCGACCCCGTGGATGCCACCGACGCCCTGTTCGCCACTGACAACTATCGCGCCGGGCAGCTCATTGGCCAGTATGCCAGAGCGCGCCTTGGAGCGACGCCAGCCAAAATCGCGACGTTGGATTTGATTCCCGGCCATCCCACCAGCGCGCAACGCCACAACGGCTTCCTGAGCGGCTTCGGGCTCCCGTCGTACGAGAAGACGCGCAACGAACTCGCCCAGCCGCCTGAAGTGGTATGCATGACCGACGCGATGGGTGATCAGGCGAAGGGACAGACGGCGATGGAGAATTGCTTGCAGGCGCATCCCGATATCAATGTGGTGTACACGGTGAACGAGCCGTCGGCGGCAGGGGCGTTCAACGCCCTGCGGAAGGCCGGCAAGGCGAAGGGCGTGCTCATCGTGTCGGTCGACGGCAGCTGCCGCGGCGTGCAGGACGTCGTAAGCGGCGCGCTCACGGCCACCGCGCAGCAGTACCCGCTGCGCATGGCCGAACTGGGTGTCGAAGCCGCGATGGCCTTCGTCAAGACCGGCAAGAAGGCGTCGGGGTACGTGGATACCGGCGTGCAGCTCATTGCCAAGGACAGCGTGGCCGGAGTGGCCAGTCTCGGCGCGAGCACGGCCCTCGGACTCTGTTGGGGAGACAAATGACCATTCGGCGGCTGGCCTTTGCCGGTCCGCTCGTTGCGTTGCTGATCGCCTGTACGTTCTTCGCGCTGCAATCCCCGCGATTCCTGACCGGCGCCAATCTCTCGCTGGTGCTGAGCCAGGTGATGGTGGTCGGCGTGCTCGCGATCGGACAAACGCTGGTCATTCTCACCGGTGGCATCGACCTCGCCTGTGGCATGATCATGGCGCTCGGTTCGATCTCGATGAGTATGCTGGCGGTGAAGCACGGCTGGCATCCCGCAATGGCCATCGCCGGTGGCATGAGTGTGACCACGGTAGCCGGCATGGTGAACGGGTTGCTCGTGACGCGCATCAAGCTGCCGCCCTTCATCGTCACGCTCGGGACCATGAACATCGCGTTTGCCGCCACGCAGCTCATGTCACGCGCGCAGACCTTCACCGACTTGCCACCACTCTTTACCTGGCTCGGCACCAGCGTACGCGTGGGCAACACGCCGATCGCGTACGGAGCCCTCGCCATGCTGGTGTTGTACGCGCTCGCCTTCGTGCTGCTACGCGAGACCGCGGCGGGGCGACATGTGTATGCGGTTGGCAACCACTGCGAGGCCGCACGACTGGCTGGTATCAACACCAATCGGGTGTTGCTCAGCGTGTACATGCTGTCGGGACTTTTTGCCGGTGTCGCGGCATTGCTGTCGATCGCGCGCACCGGCGTGGGCGATCCGCAAAGCGGCCAGACAGAAAATCTCGATACCGTGACGGCCGTGGTGTTGGGCGGCACCAGCCTGTTTGGCGGACGTGGCATTGTCGTGGGCTCATTGGTGGGTGCGCTGATCGTGGGCGTGTTCCGCAATGGACTCACGCTCATGGGCGTGTCGTCGGTGTATCAGATTCTCGTCACGGGCGTGTTGGTCATTTTGGCGGTGGCGACGGACCAATGGTCGAGAAAAGCGTGACCGTACTGGAAGGGCGCGGCCTCGTGAAGCGCTACGGGCAGGTCACGGCGCTCGACGGCGCCGACTTCGAAGTACGCGCCGGCGAGATCATGGCCGTGATTGGCGACAATGGCGCCGGCAAGTCGTCGCTCATTAAGGCGCTCTCGGGCGCCACGATTCCGGACCACGGCGAGATATGGCTCGATGGCGCACGCGTACACTTCAACGGGCCCATCGATGCCCGTCGCGCTGGCATCGAAACGGTGTATCAGGATCTCGCGCTCGCGCCCGCGATGTCGATCGCCGAGAATCTGTTTCTGGGTCGTGAGCATCGTCGGTCGGGGTTGGCCGGTTCCGTGCTACGACTCATCGATCGACCCCGAATGCAGCGTGAGGCAGCGGAGCAGCTGCAGCAACTAGGGATTGGTATTCGCTCCATTACGCAGGCCGTGGAGACACTCTCCGGTGGACAGCGTCAGGGTATCGCGGTAGCGCGCAGCGCGGCCTTCGCGCGGCACGTGGTAATTCTCGATGAACCTACGGCGGCGCTCGGAGTGAAGGAAAGCGGTATGGTGCTCGACCTCATCAAGCGCGTGCGCGATCGGGGATTGAGCGTGATTCTGATCAGCCACAACATGCCGCACGTGTTCGAACTGGCCGATCGCATTCACATCCAGCGACTGGGCAAACGGGCGGCGTTGCTGCGTACACTCGAGATCGGGATGGCGGATGCGGTGGCGGTGATGACGGGCGCCATCGATGGTGCGAACTCCCGTGCGTCCGAGTGATGCGGCGCGCAACGTTGTGATGACGGCGTCGGGTCACGGCGGGTGCAGAGTACGGCATGTCGCCCTCACGTCTGTTGCTCCTTGTCCGTGACCGGGCATCCGTGCGCCGGTACAGTCCGCGCACGACGCAGGCCTATGTGCATTGGATCGTGCGCTATGTGCGATGGAATAGCCTGCAGCATCCCGCCACGCTCGGCGGCGTGCAGGTGCGAGACTTCCTGACGTATCTGGCGCGCGAGCGGCACGTGGCGGCCTCCACGCAGAACCAGGCACTGGCGGCGCTGCAGTTCCTCTATCGGGACGTGTTGGAGCAGCCACTGGCGGCGATGTCCGGAGTCGTGCCGGCGCGGAAGCCCACGACCCTCCCCAAAGTGCTGTCGCGGGAGGCTGTGCAGCGGGTGCTGTCCTGTCTGACCGGCACTTCGCTGCTGATGGCACAGCTGTTGTACGGGAGCGGCCTGCGCCTGCAGGAGTGCTGTCAACTGCGCGTGAAGGACCTCGATTTTGAACGCGGCGAACTGCGGGTGCGGCGCGGCAAGGGACAGCGAGACCGGGTCACGGTGCTGCCCGGTGCGGTGGGCGCACCCCTGCGCGCCCATCTCACGCGGGTTCGAGCGATCATGGCGAAGCGAGCCGCCCGCGGTGGCGGCTTCGTCGAGGTGCCTGGCGCGCTGGACCGGAAGATTCCGCGCGCCTCACGGCACTGGAGCTGGTGCTGGGTGTTTCCCGCCGCGCGAGTACTGGCACCGCGAGAGCGATACGCGGCGGACCCACCATATTCACCCGACCGTGCTGCAACGTGCGGTGCCTGCTGCCGCCGCGACGGCCGGAGTTGCCCAACGCGTCGGCTGTCATACGTTCCGGCATTCCTTTGCCGCCCACCTACTGGAGTCGGGAGCGGACATCAGGACCGTGCAGGAACTGTTGGGGCACAAAGACGTGAGAACGACGATGCTGTACACGCACGTGCTGAACCGCGGTGGGCTGGGAGTGCGGAGCCCACTCGACGTTGGGCGGTGATGGGGTGCGAACCAAGCGACCCTCCAGCCATAGTCCGTTTAGGCTGCCGCGCTCGCAGCCTAAACGGAAATGGCACTCACGGCGGCTTGCGGGCGAAGTGGTTGCGGCGTCGTGGCTTGCGGAGTAACGCGCAGGAAGGCACGTTTTCGATATTCTGCCGGAAGGTGCCTGTGTAGCATCCGCTTCGCAGGTATTCCCCGCAGGTGAATGAGCGTGAGACCGCGCTCATCAACGCTAGGCGCGAATACTGGTGAAACCCAGCAGCTGGGTTTAGTGTACGCTGTACATGCCGACCGTCCTTGAGTCCGATGGCTTTCAGGTACGCATTCTGCTGCCGCCCCGCGAACACGGCCCGCCGCATGTGCACGTGTCGCGCGCCGGGGCCGAAGTGGTGATCCTGTTGCCCCTGGAGGGTCGGGCATTGGCCATCCGTACCGTGTATCGCATGCGGACCGCGGACGTCATCGCGGCGGTTCGCCTAGTGGAAGCACACCTGCCGCTGCTTACGCAATCGTGGAGAACCTACCATGGCTGATCACGCCTTGAGCGACGCCGAGATACTTCGGCAGATTCCGCCGGCCCGAGCGGCGGAACACTCCGCCCGGAAGCGCGGCCATCGGGCGCGCACCGTCCGGTTCGATCGCGCGCACGCGCGAATCGTCGTGGAACTGTCGAGTGGCGTCGTCTTCGCCTTTCCGGTCCGCTCGATTCCGGCGTTACGTCGCGCGACCCCGGGTGAGTTGGCGAAGGTCGCGTTGTCCGCCTCTGGCGGCGGCCTGCGCTGGGCGGCGCTCGATATCGACCTGAGCGTGGCAGGGTTGCTCTTGGCGGCGGTCGACCCCGCTGAACGGGTGCGGCATCTGGCCGCGGAGGCCGGGCGCGCCACGTCGGAGGCGAAGGCGGCCGCGGCGCGAGTTAACGGGGCGAAAGGCGGCCGGCCGCGAAAGTCCGCGGCGCGTGCGGCACCGACCACCCGGCGCAAGATCGCGGTCTAACGCAAAGCGTTGAGGCTGTAGAACGCACCGAGTCGGCGTGTGCGGTGATGCGAACAATCGCGCGCGGCATTTTCAACAACGCATTGGTGCCTTCAAATATAGAAATCCGGTCGTATTGGGGCAGGACGTGCGATCACTTCGAGGGTGCTCACGCCGCATACCCAGTGGGCGCCAGCTTTTCGATATTAGCCGATGACCGCCGTCTGGTCCTTGGCGTTGTTGATCCTCACTTGCGTCGGGAGCTGGGACACGCGCGGCGGACCCGTGACGAGGCGTTCAGGATGCTGAAGAAAGGCGGCATCCATCACGCCATGGCACTGCGCGACGACGGTGGGTGCGTGTCCGCCGTGAACATGGGCGGGGGTGAGCCACGCTACGGTGGCGGCATAGGCACCGCGCACGCCGCGCATACCCGTTTCAGCAGCGGCACCAGAGATCGCGTCCCGTGCCGAAAAGACTCAGGTCGACTCGACGATCCCCGCAACGGGGCGTACATTCGGCCTCTTGATCGTGCTCGCTATTACAAGCGAGCTTCCCATCCGACGAACAGGCCCCCGTGTCGAAGGGCGAGACTAGATGGCTGATGTCACAGAGCGGCTCTCCGCGGCCCTCGCCGATCGCTACCGCATTACGGGCCGCTTGGGTGAAGGCGGCATGGCCACCGTGTATCTCGCCGAGGATCTGAAGCACGACCGTAAGGTCGCGCTGAAGGTATTGCGGCCCGAGTTGGCCGCCGTACTCGGCGCCGATCGGTTCGTGCAGGAAATCAAGACCACGGCGCAGCTGCAGCACCCGCACATTCTGCCCTTGTACGACAGCGGCAACACGACCGCAGCGCAAGGCGGCGGTACGGAATTCCTGTACTACGTCATGCCGTACATCCAAGGCGAGACACTCAGGGACAAGCTCAATCGCGAGGGACAGCTCGGCATCGACGAGGCGGTGAAAATCACCACCGAGGTAGCGGACGCGCTGCAGTACGCGCACATGCAGGGGGTGATCCACCGCGACATCAAGCCGGAGAACATTCTCCTGCACAACAGTCGCGCGATCGTGGCGGACTTCGGCATTGCCTTGGCGGTCAGTGCGGCGGCAGGTGGGCGAATGACGGAGACGGGTTTGTCACTCGGGACACCACACTACATGTCGCCCGAGCAGGCGACGGCCGACAGGCACATCACCCACCGCTCGGACATTTACTCGTTGGGCTCGATGCTGTACGAGATGCTCACGGGCGATCCTCCGCACACCGGCTCGTCGGCGCAGGCGATCATCATGAAGATCGTGACGGACGACGCCCGGCCCGTTCGAGAGTTGCGCAAGTCGGTGCCGCCGCACGTCGCCGCGGCGGTCGCGAGAGCGGTGGAGAAGTTGTCCGCCGACCGTTTCGATAGCGCGCGGGCATTTTCCGACGCGCTCAACAATCCGGCCCGCGCGCCGGCGGCCGCAACGTTCGGCCCGTCGTCACGCCGATTCGTTGTGCCCGCGTTGAGCGTGGTGATCGTGCTGACCGCCGTGGTGGCGGCGTGGGGATGGCTCCGTCCGACGCGCGCGAGGTCCGTGGCGCGATACGCCACGTCCCTCAGCACCTCCGGCGCTCCCGATGGCATCACGTTACGGGTGGAGACGGCTTTCTCGCCGGACGGAGCCTCACTGGTGTTCCGCCATCCGCTGACTGGACCTGGGCAACTGTACATAAAGCGCCGCGACGAAGTCACCATGCGCCCGTTGGTCGGTACGGAAGGTGGGTCGGGACCGTTTTTCTCCCCCGACGGCGCGTGGATCGGATTCTTCGCGAATGGTCAGATGCGCAAGGTCCCGGTCACCGGCGGCGCCTCGCTGACGCTCGCTGAGTCCGTCGACCCTACCTACAATCAGGGCGCGTGGTTGTCCGACGGCTCCATCGTCTTATACGACCTCACGACCCATACCCTCCGGCGCCTCCGTTCCGGCGACGTCAAGGCACAAGTGATTGTCTCGCCGGCGAAGCTCGGCGGGCGGTATCCGTGGCTTCCGTCGGCCCTCCCTGACGCCCGCGGGATCCTGTTCACGGCCCACCTCACCAACTGTGTGGGGCCGGTGAGCTGTCGGCCGAGTCGCGTGTACGCGTACGACGCGCGTAAGGACACGATACTCGAACTCTTCAAAGACGCCGTCGGTGCGTGGTACGTCCCCACTGGGCACGTGCTCTACCTCACCAGCGCGGGGACGCTCATGGCGGCTCGCTGGGACAACACCACGCTTTCTGCGACCGCCAAGGCGGTGCCGATCCTGGACGGGATCCAAGCGCCGGGATTCGTGGTGTCGCGTGAGGGGACCGCGCTCTATCTGCTTGGAGCGCCGGAATTCGCGCCGGGCCCAAAACCCAATGCCGCGCTGGTGTGGGTGGACAGGAACGGGCGCATCGAACCGGTGGATTCCTCGTGGCAGGTGAACACGGGAGGATTCTACAACCGTGCGGACCTTCCGACCGGCTGGGGAGTCGCCCTGTCGCCCGACGGACGACGCATCGCGCTCTCACTGCTCACCGAGCTTGGCACCGACATCTGGATCAAGCAGCTGCCCAAGGGTCCTTTATCACGGCTCACGCTCGACCCTGCGATCGACCGAGCGCCTATGTGGACCGACGAAGGGCGAGCCATCTCCTTTCTTTCCGACCGTACCATCCCGCCTCAAACAACCCGCCAGACCGGCCGGTTCGGTTTGTGGCAGCAATCCGTCGACGGGACGGGCGAGCCAAAGCTGCTCTGGGGGAAGGACGCGCCCACCGACGGCTTCTCAAGCCCTAATGGCCGCTGGGTCGTGCTCGGCGCGACCGGAGCATCCTCAGACGGCGACGTGTTGGCGGCGCAGCCGGGAGTGGATAGCGTGGCACGGCAGATCGTGACCACTCGCTATGACGAAGGCGGCTCAGTGCTGTCGCCGGACTCCCGCTGGCTGGCGTACGTGTCGAACGAGCAGGGCGCGTACGAGGTGTTCGTCCGCCCGTTCCCCGACGCGAGCGGCGGCAAGTGGCAAGTCTCGACCGGCGGTGGCAGCGCTCCGCTGTGGGCGCACAACGGGCGCGAGCTGTTCTACGTGCGTGGGAAGAGCATGTTTGTCGTCCGCATTAGTCCGGGGCCACCCTTTGTAGCCGAACCGCCCAGGGTTCTCTTCGCGATTCCAGATCGAGTGCGCTCGGGTTCGCTCGCGCAGGGCACCTTTGCGATCACGCCCGACGATCAGCGATTCCTCATGGTCCGCGATAGAAGTTGGGAGGACATGGCCGGACGGCCCACGATGGTGGTGGTGGAGAACTTCTTCGACGAGCTGCGGGCGAAGCTGAAGCAGTAAGAAATTGGACTTACATTTGAGAAGCGCTGGTTTCGTTCCTCTGAAGGACTCCGTGTTCCTGACGCTCGGAGTCGATCGCGAAACGGATGGTCGGATTCATGGCCGAGGTGCCGAGCTCGCATTAAGTCTTGGCACGAGACGGTTGGCCGGATACCGTGCTCGCTTTTCATGATGGGGACGACTGCGCCTACGGATGCTCGCCCGATTGGCGAAGAAAAAACGCCCTTGTCGGTCGCCAACTTCGCGCTGTCGTTGTCGGTGCGGTTGCTCTTGCGTAATCCGCCCGTCGGCCCGTGCCGATCCGTGGGATGCGTCGCCAACCACGCGCGCAGTTACTCCGCATCTCGTGTGAGCCGCGCGATCCGTTCGCTGGTCTTGGCCGCGACATCGGGCTCGAGCTCGGACGTATCGGTCTCACGGTGCCGGTCCAGCATCGTCTTGGCGGCGGTCTCCAATTTCTCCGCCCGCCGCGTAAACTCGGCGCGCGTGCCGCTCCGATGCTTCGACGCATTACTCGGCAACTTCACGCCATCAATGGCAAACATCTCCCGCCCGATCAGGCCCTGGCCGTCGCACACGGCCAAGACGGCGGCGAACACCTTCGCGATGTCGTCGCGAAGCGAGCTGACGAAGTGGGCGATGGTCGTGAAGTGCGGCGCCGTCATGCCGCACAACGCCATGAACGTCACGTGCTCTTGGACACACCCGCTCAATCGCGCGACTCCGCACGATGCCCTGCGAATACGCGAACAGCACGACCTTGAGCACCATGGCCGGCGGATAGGCGGGGGCGCCGGTGGTGTCATTCCGAAACCGCGCATCGAAGTGCGCCAGGTCCACTTCGTGATCGAGCAGATGATTCAGCGCGTGCTCAAACGTGCCGGGCAGCAGCTGGCGCGCGAGGTCGACGCTCAGGAACTGTGGGTTGGTCTCGAGCAGCGTATAGCGGGCCATGGCGGGTGCTCGACAGCGAGACGAAATGACACCACATTCGATACGGGACCAACTCGCCGCGGCGCATCAAGCTCCGTTTCCACATTCGTCGGTTTCGGGACTTATGCTACAGCCTCGTTAGTACTACTAGGTTAAGTCAGCAGGAGTCATGCCAACGCCGCTGGCACGTCGGGCACCACGGCCCCAGGCGAATCAGCAGGGCTTGCAGGGCGCGTCGCACGGCGGGAAGGGTCACGCGTGGAGGTTTTTTTTCCGCGCAATGTCTCGAGGACGAGGAACGCGTACGCCATCGACGCGAGCGTGACGTGATGATGCCAGCCCGGCCACGAGCGCCCCTCAAAGTGATCGAGGCCGAGTTCGTCTTTGAGTTCCCGGTAGTCCTGTTCGATGCGCCAGCGCCCTTTCGCGAGGCGCACGGCGCGCCGGAGTCCAAGCGTTTCGCCCGGGACATCGGCGAGCCAGTACTTGATCGGCGCGTCCTCGTCGCGCGGCCATTCGATGAGCAGCTGCACCGGGGCGGCGGGGAGCGCCCCGCCGTGGCGAACACCGTGGGCGGGCCAGAAGGCCGTCTGCGCAAACCGCGAGCGGAGCGCACCCTTGGTGCCCGCGCGCCAGGTGATCATGCGCCACGCGGCGGGCGGCAGCGTCGCCGCGAGGGCCGCCAAGTCCGCCGAGGCGGGGAGCGCCGCGTCGACGGGGCGACGGCGCGGGCGCCCGCGTCCCTGATACGGCGGCGGTGTGGTGGGCCCCGGCGCACTCGTCCAGCCTGTCACACTCGGCGCGACCTGCACGCAATACGGAAGGCCGCGGGCCGTGAGCGCCGCGCGAAAGTCGTGACTCGTGCCGTAGCCCGCATCGGCCAACACCACGCGCGCGCCGACGCCCCAGGCGCGCACGCGATCCAGCGCGTCCAACGCCAATTGATTTTTGGTCGCGTACGTGACGTCCTCGGGCACGCGCGCGGCCGTGCGGCGGTCGGCATCATCGATCCACGCCTGGGGCAGATACAGGCCCCACGTCAACGGGAGACAGGCCGTGTCGGTCCCCAAATGCACACTCACCGCCACTTGGCAATTGGCGGTCTTGCCGAGCGCGCCGCAGTACTGCCGCGCCACGCCCACCGAGTGGTCGCCTTTCTTCGGGAAGCTGGTCTCGTCGAGGATCAAGACGGCTTCGGGCAACAGGCGGTCGAGCATCAGCGCCGTGAGCGCCGCTTGCAGCGGCGCCCAGGCCCACGGGCTCTGATTCACGAACTGCCGCACCGCCTGCACGTCGGCGCCCGGCACGCGCTCGACCAGCGGCGCAATCGACTTGCGCTCGCCGTCGAGCAATAACCCGCGCACGTACTCGCCCGCATGCGTCTGCCGCTCGGCGCGGCCCAACAGCGGCGTCAAGGTCCCCAAGAACCGCGTTAAACGCCGCTCGGCGGCACGAAGCTGGGCAGGCTGCATGCGCCACGATACGCGGGCCGGCGCCCACTGTCAATAGTAACTTAACCTAGTAGTATTAGGCGGCATCGCGGTGGCGGGTGTGGCGGTGGCCGCCTGGAGCCTGACGCGCGCGCCGAGTGCATTGAGCGAGGTGGTGCGCTATCGACTCACCGCGGACTCGGTGGCGTCTGAACGTACGTGGACCGGTGACGTGAACATCTCACCAGACGGCATGTTGATCGCCCGTCGCGGTGGTCCTGGCGAGCGCATTCTGATGCGACGTCGCGATGCACTCGGCTTCACCGAACTGCCTGGTACTGAGGGCGCGATGGGCGTGGTGTTCTCGCCCGATGGCGCGCGAATCGTGTTCTATCCAGAACGGACGATTGGTGGTGATGCCAACGGCCGGTGGTCCGCCCACGGTGATCGCCGACTCGCTCCTCACACCAGAAATCGTCGCGTGGGGCGCGGACGATGTGATCTATCGCGGCGTGAACAGCGGTCCGATCACCGTCGCACGGTGCACCGTACGCGATTGTCGCCATCCCGAGCCGTTCACGTTGTTGGACAGCGCGCGCGGCGAGACGGGGCACATACATCCGCAGCTGCTTCCCAACGGTAGCGCGTTGCTGTTCCAGGTGGAGTTCGCCGATGGTTCGCGAAAGGTCGCGATTCAGGATAAAGATGCCCGCACGCACGCGGTGCTCATGGAAGGCGTCCGCGCGATGTTCGTTTTAACGGGGCATCTCCTGTATTCCACGTTGGACGGCAAACTGTGGCTCGTGCCCTTCAACCTCGCTACACGATCACTCGCTGGTGACCCCGTGCTGGTGGCCGGCACCTTGCCGCAGAGTATCGTCGGTCCGGTGGACTTCGCCGTGTCGCGAAGCGGCACGCTGGTGTACTCCGAAGAGCGCGGCACCGCGAACGAGAACTGGTGTGGGTGACCCGCGACGGACGGCAGGCGCTGGTGGATTCCATGTGGCGGGCGGTGTTCAGCACGCCCGCGATCTCACGCGACGGTCGACAGATCGCCGTAACTGTCCGGGAAGGTGGCCGATCGAGTATCTGGATCCGTGCCGATGGGCGCGAGCCGAATCGACTGACCAGCGAACGGAGTGCCACCGATCCCGCGTGGAGTCCGGATGGTCGTATGGTGACATTTCTTTCGGCCGGCGACCGCTCCGTGACCGGCAACGTCTGGAAACAGCCGCTCGACGGCAGCGACATGGCGCGCTTGATAATCCGCCGCGATCGCTCGCTGTCGGAACAGGTGTGGTTGCCCGATGGCTCGGGGCTCGTGGTGCGTACGACCACGCCTGCCGCAGGCCACGGCGACTTGCTCGCAACCTCGCGCCTGTCGGACTCCATCGCCTCGCCCATTCTGGCGACGAATCGCGCCGAATATTCGCCAGCGATTTCGCCGGACGGTCGGTGGCTCGCCTACAGTTCCGACCTCACCGGGCGATTCGAGGTGTATGTATCGCCCCGCGCCGCGCCACCGTCCACGCGCATCCTCGTCTCGACCGGGGGCGGCAGTTCGCCGCGCTGGTCGGCAGACGGGCGCTCATTGTTCTACGTCAGTCTCGACTCGCGCCTGTTCGAAGCGCGCGTGGAAGCAGGCGCTGCGCTGCGCGTGGCGGGCGTGCGAGCGCTGTTCGACGTGAAGACGTTTATGCAGACTTCACTGTCGCGGCGAAACTATGATGTCGCGCCCGACGGCCGGTTCCTCTTCGTGCGGCGCGTGGGCAATTCGGAAGCCGGCGCGATGGTGGTGGTGGAGCACTTCGTAGATGAAGTGGCACGCGCACGGAAGCCCAACAAGTGACTTTGTTGCGTGCGTTTTCGCGCTCGTACGCTGGCCCGGCGACGGAAGGCCGGCACGGTAACACCCCGATTGATCGCGCCGACGATGAACCGGAGTAGATTCCCCACATGAACGCGGCCCCGCTGCTCACGACCGTGAGTCGAGTACTCGCACACCACCGACTCGCTGCGGTGGTTATCGGCAATGCGGCGGCGGCCTTGCAGGGCTCCCCGGTGACGACCATGGACATCGCCTTCATGTTCCGGAAGATGCCCACCAACCTGCGGAAGCTGAAGGCGGTGGCCATGGAGTTGAACGCCATGGTGCTGCGGCCCTATTATCCAGCGTCCGAGCTCTTCCGTGTCGTTCGGGACGCGGACGGACTGCAGCTGGACTTCATGGCGAAGGTCGACGGGGTGCGATCTTTTGAGGCCCTCAAGGCACGAGCGACACCGGTGTCCTTTGGCCCCCACGTGCTTCTGGTCGCCAGCCTCCGGGATATCATTCGCAGCAAGGAGCGCGCGGGACGACCGCAGGATCTTGCTGTCTTACCGATATTGCGGAGAACACTCGATGAAAGAGAATCGCTCAACAACGACCGATAAGACGGCGGCCAAGCGTCGGCCGTCCGCACTGGCTCGGGAGAGTGATCGAGCCCTCGTGGAACAGATCAGGCGATTGTTGGCGCTGCCCCCCCATTTACGCACGAACTTCCTTCGCGTACGTCTGCCGAACGGCGGGTCGGCGCTGTAACGCTCCGACCCACCCTTCCCTCCTTGTACGCCACGTGAGCGACATCGTGCAGCGCCTGCGCACCGCATTGGCCGACCGCTACCGCCTCGAGCGCGAACTCGGCGCCGGTGGCATGGACACCGTGTACCTCGCGCACGACCTCAAGCACGACCGCGATGTCGCGATCAAGGTGCTGCATCCCGACTTGGGCGCGGCGCTCGGCGGCGAACGCTTTTTAACCGAAATCCGCACCACGGCGCGCCTGCAGCATCCGCACATTCTGCCGCTGCTCGACAGCGGCGAGGCCGACGGCTTGCTGTACTACGTGATGCCGCTGGTGACGGGCGAAACGCTGCGCGCGCGGCTGGAGCGTGAACGGCAGCTGCCCATCGCCGACGCCGTGCGTATTGCGCGTGAAGTGGCGAGTGCGCTGGACTACGCGCACCGGCAGAACGTGATTCACCGCGATATCAAGCCGGAGAACATTCTCCTGCATGATGGCAGCGCGCTGGTGGCCGACTTCGGCATCGCGCTGGCGGTGCAAAGCGCGGGCGGACAGCGCATGACGCAAACGGGGCTCTCACTCGGTACGCCGCAGTACATGAGCCCCGAGCAGGCGATGGGTGAGCGCACCATTGACGCGCGCAGTGATATCTACGCATTGGGTGCGGTGACCTACGAAATGCTCACCGGCGCGCCGCCTTTTACCGGCGCGTCGGTGCAGGCCATCGTGGCGCGGGTGTTGTCGAGCGAGGCCGAACCTCCGTCGCGGGTGCGATCCACCATTCCGCCCAACGTGGAGCAGGCCGTGCTCACGGCATTGGCGAAGCTGCCGGCTGATCGACACGCGAGCGCAGCGGAATTCGCCACGGCATTGGCGACGGTGAGTGGAGCGCATAGCAGCGGTGCGATGACATCACGGGCGCACGGTGTCCGAACGCGCTCGACGGCGACGCTGCTGGCGGGCGCGGCCGTACTCGTGACAGCCACCGCAGGCGCAACGTGGATGCTTTCGCGGCCGCGTGACACGGTGGCATCGTCTGCCGAGGTCGTGACGCGCTTCACCATCGAGGGCAAGAGCACGTATGTCCACCAGAACCGGCTGTTGGCGCTCTCCCCCGATGGCCGCACGCTGGTGATGTGGCGAGCCGACGCCAACCGTGGAGAGCAGCTGTTCGTCCGCCAGCTCGATCAGCTGGAAATGACGCCCATTGCAGGGAGTATCAACGGGTTCGAGCCGACGTTCTCCCCAGATGGTCGTTGGATTGCCTTCGTGGTCGGCCGCCAGCTCTTCAAGGTCGCTGTGACGGGCGGCAATCCGATCCGCCTCACTACGCTGCCGGTGCAGCCGCAGGGTATTACGTGGACGTCAGGTGGCGAGATCGTGTACGCCGTGCAGTCCGACTCTCTGTATGCGGTCAAGGAAACGGGCGGGGCGCCCCGCGCACTCGCCGCGTCGCCGGCGGGCGCCGTGGCACGGTGGCCCATTGCGCTGGACCAATCGAACGTGGTGCTCTTCGCGGCGAACCAACGTACAGGCGACTCCGTTCGCGTGCTCGCGTTGTCACTCGCCGATGGGAAGATCACCGACGTGGGAACCGACGCGTACATGGCGCTGGGCGTCGCCCGCGGTCATTTGGTGTACCTGAATCGTACCGGTGACCTCTTCGCGGCACCCTTCGATGCGCGCTCGCTGACCGTCACCGGCCCCGGCGAACGGATGGGCGACGGCGTGAAGATGAATCCGGCGGGCTTCGGACTGGGCCACGCGGTGATGTCCCCGTCGGGCGACTTGGTGTACATCAGTGAGAGCAGCGCCGGGCTACTCACGTATCGCGATGCACAGGGCCGACTTTCATCGGTACTACCCGATACGCTGGCCTACGAGCATCCGCGGTTTTCCCCCGACGCGCGTCGTCTCGTGGTGACGATCGTCGACAGTGCGACGAGTCGCCGCACGCTCCGCGTGCTCGACCGGTCCAACGGATTCTTCTCGCCGCTGGCGGGACAAGATCCATCGTCAGGACGTGATCGCGCCGAGTGGAGCCCCGACGGCCGGAGCATCCTGTTCCGGTCCATCACCGACTCCTTACGGAGCGCGATGCGGCGGCCGGCGGACGGCAGTGGTGCCGATACGGTGCTGCTGCCGGGGAGACGCGCCGTGTACGAAGTGGTGCTCGCGCCCGACGAGAAGACGCTGCTGGGCCGCGTCCAGAACGACGCCGTCGAACTCGCGCAAAGTCTGCTCTGGTGGACACGGAGTGACAGCACGCTGCGCCCGTTGCGCCATGTGAGGACCGATGGTGGCACGACAACCGGTGCCCGATTCTCGCCCGATGGGCGATGGATCGCGTTCGGCGCCGACGCGCCGAGGCATGTGTACATCGCACCCTTCCCCGGCCCCGGCGCTCAGGTGCGTATCGACCGCGCGGGCGGTGGCACGCCGGTGTGGGCGCGCGACGGCCGGAGCCTCTACTACTACACGCCAACCGGGTTGGTGGCTACGGCGGTCGATCTCTCGGCAGGCGTCAAGATCGGCAGCACGCGAGAGCTGCTCGGCGCCGAGTTGGCGAACGACGACAATGTGCACGCGCCGTTCGATGTAGGCCCCGATAGCACGGTGGTGTTCGTACGCCAGACGCGCTTCCCACGGGTGGTGGTGGTGCGCAACTTCGCGGCCGAGATTGGGCGGGCGACGGCGGGGAAGTGAACGGCCTGGCTACGGTAGCGCTATTCAGCTGAACGCCGCGCGAAAAAACCGTGGCAGATCGATGGTGAACGGCACAGGCATTCCGTCTGGCTGCCAAGACACGATCTTGCTCAACACCTCGCCGGGATCGTCATGGCCGCGCCACCGTGACACGTTGCGCGCGTCAGGATTGATCACCCAATACTCGCCGACACCTTCTCGCAGGTAGAGGTCGCGCTTGACCTGGTAGTCGAGCAGCGGATTACCTGGCGACACCACTTCGACGGCGAGCAGCAGGTCGTGCAGCTCGTAGGGATACGGCGGGCGTTTCCCGTCGCGCTTGGCGATCACAAACACGTCGGGCTGCACACGATTTCGCCGCCGGTCGCCGCGCCGGACATCCGACGGCGAGACCATCGCCTTGCCAACCTCACTGCCCATGAGGTAGTCGCGCAGCAAGGCGTGTAACTCGCCAACAATGTCTTGATGCCCCTCACCCGGCCCGGGCGTCACGTACAGCACCCCGTCGATGATCTCATAGCGCTGCCCGTCGTCGGGCAGCGCATCAAGCATTTCGACCGTCCACTCGTTGCTGATCGCGGGCATGCCCATAGGTTATTACACTCGGCGTGGGGTTGGCAAGGAGGCATCGCACAGCATACCGGCGATACCGCGTGGGCTTGTCATTAAAATCGCGCCCGATGGGCCCTCTCACCGCAGCCAAATGGTTTTTCACGTGCCCATCACATGAGCGATATCGTTTCGCGCCTTACCACCGCCCTCTCCAACCGCTACACCGTTACCCGCGAGCTCGGCGCCGGTGGCATGGCCACCGTGTACCTCGCGCACGACCTCAAGCACGAGCGCGATGTCGCGGTCAAAGTGCTGCATCCCGACCTGGGCGCGGCGCTCGGCGGCGAGCGCTTCTTGAGCGAGATCCGCACCACCGCCCGCTTGCAGCATCCGCACATTTTGCCGCTGCTCGACTCAGGCGAAGCGGACAGCCTGCTGTACTACGTGATGCCGCTCGTGACCGGCGAAACGCTGCGCGCGCGACTGGAGCGCGAACGGCAGCTGCCT
>NZ_JBKJRB010000056.1:0-48806 GCF_046594945.1 Gemmatimonas sp.
GGAAGACGAACCCGATCTCTTCGTTGCGGATGCGGGCCAGCTCGTTGTCGTCCATCTGGCTCACCTGCTTGCTGTTCAGCAGGTACGAGCCCTTGCTGGGCGTATCGAGGCAGCCTATGAGGTTCATCAGCGTCGACTTGCCCGAGCCGGACGGACCCATGATGGCCACGTACTCGTTGCGCCGGATCGCGAGATCGACTCCGCGAAGGGCGCGGACGATTTCGCCACCCATGTCGTACTCTCGCTTCAACTGACGGGTCACGATCACCCAGTCCTGCCCGGGGGCGACGCCGGCCGAGGTCGTAACTGTCTGACGTTCCCCCGTGGTGCTGAGTCCGATCTCGTCGAGTGTCTTGCTCACGGCTTCTTTCCGGTTGCCGGCACCTTCTTGTCGTCCACCTTCGCCGTCCGGATCATCGCGCCGTCTTTGAGTTCGCGGATCGCCTGATACGTGCCGGCCACAATGGTCTCGCCGCGCTTCAGTCCGTCGAGCACTTCGAAATGACGCTCGCCGGCGATACCGACCTTTACGGGGCGGAAGCTCACTTTGTTGTCGGTGCCGACCACGAACACGCCTTCAACATCACGCTTGCCGACTTCCTTTGTCGGCTGGCGGCCCACCGTCACGGCCGAATCGCCGTTGGGAAAGTTCTCGTTCTCACGAACCGTGAGCGCAATGATCGGGATGCTGAGCACCTTCGTCCGCGACGCCGTCACGATCTTGGCCGTGGCCGAGAAGTCGGGGCGGGTATCCTGTGGCGGATTTACCAGCTCGACGCGCACTTCGTAGTCGATCGCCTGGTCGCCAGTGTTCCCGGCGGCTGTTTTGGTGACCGAGCTGTTTGAGATTTCGACAACGCGGCCCACGAATGTGGTGTCGGGGAAGGCGTCGATCTGGATGAGCGCCGAGTCGCCGACGCTGATGCGGGCGACATCAGTCTCATCGACCTTTACCTTCGTTTCGAGCACACTCATGTCGCTGATCGTCATGAGCGTCGCCGCATCTTTGTTCAGCGTACCCATGATCGCCGTTTCGCCCTCTTCCACGTTCAGGCGGGTAATCTTGCCGCTCATCGGAGCGATGATCGTGGTGCGGTTGAGCGCCTGGCGCGCATCGCGCACCGAGGCCACGGCTTGATCCACGCTGAAGCCGGCTGCTTCGGCCAGCGCCTTGTTCACTTCGGCCTGCGTTTTGAGCTGCTCGAGCTGTTCGTCGCTGACCAGCTCCGGCGACTGTCGCTTGATCTGCAGCGAGCGCTCGTAGTTGCGCTGCGCCTGCAACAGGCTCGCCCGCGACTGCGCCGCCTGGGCGCGAGATGACGCGAGGAATGCCTCGGAGCGCTGCAGCGCAGCCGTCACCTGCTCGGGATCGATCTGCAGCAGGAACTGGCCCTTCTTCACGACGTCGCCTTCCTTGACCGACAGGCGCACGATCTTGCCGGTCACGTCGGCCGACACGTCGACCTTGGTACGCGGCTGAATCTGTCCGCTGGCCGTCACCGAGGCGACGAGGTCACGCGCTTCCACGGCCTCGGTGCGCACTTCCACCGGCTTCGTGCTGTTCTTTTTTGCGCTGATCACTGCAAGGGCGGCAACGGCGATCACCACGACGCCGCCGATCCCGAACTTTACGCCTTTTGTCATGACTGGTCTCTGTTAGCGGAGGGGACGGCCGACGGCATTTTCAAGCGCCGCGAATGCCCGTTGTACATCGTATACAGCAGTGATTCGGTCGGTTTCAGCGCGTTCGTAATCACCACGCGCTTGCACCAGATCCACGATGCTGATGGCTCCCACGCGATAGCGCTCCTGGGCCAGCGAGAGGGCGGTGCGCGCCGTGCGCACGTTCTGCTCCTGAAGCACGACGGTTTGTTGCGCCGTGCTCAGTGAAAGGGACGCCGCCGTCACGTCGGCCGTGACGCGCAGTTCCTGCGCCCGTACATCGTTCTGCGCATTGCGACGCTGCACGCTGGCCTGCTCGACCTGCTGCTCACGACGCCAGCCGTTGAAGACGGGCAGCGAGAAGGTGGCGGAGAGGGAATACGGGTTGCGCGTGAAGTCGAACGGATACTTTCCCTGCGACGCGCGAATGGCATCTTCCTGCGCCGTCGTGAACGTGATCGCGCTGCACTGGGCAAGGTTGTTGGGCAGGCTGAGACGACTGCGCACCTCTTCACTGCGAATGCACGAGGCCTGGCCGGCCAGTGTATTCGCCTGGCTCTGGCTGATCAGCAGTCCGGTATTCGTGAAGCGGTTGGTGAAGGCCGACACAGCGGCCTGCAGCGCGAGTGACGGGAAGTAGGCACTGCGCGCCGAGGTCTGACTACTGCGGGCCGACTCTTCACGGGCACGGAACGCGCCGAGCGCGGGATTGGTTCGGCGGGCCATTTCGAGAATGGCCGGAAGGTCGATCGTGGGCGGAGCGGCGAGATTGGCATCGAGCGCGGCGTTGGGCGTCGCCTCGATCCCGATCGTCTGGAAGAGCCGGACGATTTCGATCGCGGCCTGATTGCGCGTGTTCAACGAGGCGACACGCTGCTGTCCATCAGCCACTTCGGCGCGCTGCACGTCGAGTTGCGTTCCGGATCCCACCTGCAGCCGGGCCCGGGCGAGCTGCAGCTGGGTTTGCGTGGTTGCCTGGAGCGTGTCCTGCAGCGAGGCGCGCGCCTGCGCTTGCAGCGCTGTGAGGTATTGGTTGGTCACGTCATTCCGCACGCGCTGTTCGGCGGCGGAGATCTCCGCTTCGGTTGCGTTCTGATTGGCCTGCGCGGCACGCTTGTCGTTCAGCGTGGCGAGCGACAGCTGGAGGCTGGCGTTCACGGAGGCGTCGGTGGAGAGCTGATTGTTCGTGGAGCCGAAGGCCTGACCCTGAAAAAAGGTCTGCCGACCTTCACGATAGCCCCCCCCGAAACTGCTGTTGACGCTGGGTAGGAACGCGCCGTTCGCCGAGCGTACCGCGGCGGCGGCGGTGCGTCGGGCGTTGGTAGATGACTGCAGCGCGGGATTGTTCCGGCGTGCGAGCGCCAAGGCGTCGGTCAGCGTGATGACCGCCCCCGGAGCAGGGGCGGACTGCGCCGCAGTAAGCGTTGGTGCGGTCCCGACGACGGCCAGACCGAGCGCGAGCGCGAAAGCGTGAATTCTCATGGGGGCGGAGCGGGTGAAGGTCATAGACAGGGAGGCGTACGCACCCCGCGTGGGTATGGTTTCAGCTGAACGGACCGAGGAGAGTGGGCCACCGTCGTGGACGTCAGCGTGGCACGTCGTCTCGGAGCGCCTCAAGGTTGCGGGCCGGGATGCTGAGCTTGAGTACGCGTCCCTCGGCGTCGACCCACACGAGGCGCAGATCCCCGCTGCTGGCCGTCACCCGCCAGCGACGCGCATCCCGACGCACGCCCGCCACGACGATGGTATCGGAACGTGTTTCGAGGACGAGTCGCACGGCACCCTGCGTATTGGCGATGGGCGTCAGGCGCGGCAGCGTGACGCCGCCGCCCTCGACGAGCGCGCGCTCGCGCACCAGCAGGGCGTACTGGACGATGCCATCATCCTCGATCACGACCGCGCCCGGACGCAGCAGATATTCGCGCGCCGCTTCCCCGGTCGAACTGCGCGCGAGTGTCGCGAAGCGGCCGCGCACCCGTTGGCCGCCAAGACGGAGCGTGACCTCAGCCCCGCGGCGCTCCTCGACGGAATAGCGCACCGGCGTGCCAGCCGAGTCGGTCTCCAGGCGCATCGCGACGCGCCGGTCGCCGAGTGCCGACTCCGACCGCACTTCGAGCGTTCCTCCATCCTGCGACGTGAGCCGTTGCACCGAGAACTGCTCGCGACCGGCGCGCTGTCCATTCACCAGCAGCGTGAAGCTGCCCACGTCGAGTCGAGCCGGCGCCGGTGGCTGCACGGACAGCCGTCGAGGGGGCGGCGGGGCCGCCGTGGATCGCCACCTCGATGGCCACCGCGCTGCCAGCAAAGGCGTCGCGAGCACGGTGATGACCAGTGCCAGAAGTATCGGACGATGACGCCGGAAACGGCGAACTGGGGGCATGTATGAAAGATAACCGGCACGGCGCGCCCCTTCGCGATGGCGTCGCTATAGCGGGGTCCACGGGGTATTGTGGGGCCATGTTCTCCTCTCCTCGCGCGGCTCGCGCCGATTCGTGGCCGTTGGGTTGGGTCGTCGCGGCCTGCATCGCCATCGTCGCCTGTGCCCTCTGGCAGCAGGCGCCGGGGTGGACGTCGCTCGCTGTGGCGCTGATCGCAAGTGTCGGTGCGGCGTGGATGCTGCCCACCGTGCGACGTCCTCGCGGGATGCCCGCCGTGACCGTCGTGTTGCTCGCCGTCACGGTCACAGTGGCCGTGGGCGAGACCGCGACACTGTTCGCGGTACGCCGTGATTGGACCACCTGGTCAGCCGGGGAACGGGAGGATCGCGCGCAGCGCGTGGCCGCGAGTCTGACCGACGTCGCCTCCACCTTGCGACGCGTCGTCGACGCGCGCGTGTTGGACTCGACCGTCGTGGCGAGTACACCGCTGGAGGAGAGCGTGGAGTCCGCGCTGCTGGTGTTCCGGAACGGCGCGTTGGTGGCGCGCTCGGGACAGACGCGAACGCCGATCACGGCGGGCGCACCGGTCGGTGTCCGTCTTATTGAGGGGGCGTTTCACACGTCGCTGGTAGCGCGGGCACGTTCCGCCGATGGTCGAGTTGAAGCGGTGGCGGTGGCACTGGTGTCGTCGGCACCGCCGGCCGATCGTTTCGCGCGGCCACTGCTGCGCACGCTGTCGGGCCGCGTCGATGTCGCGCATACGATTATCGAGTCTCCTGACTCGACGAATGTGGCCACCGGATCGACGGTGGTCGTGGTCCCCGATGGCCCGAATC
This sequence comes from Gemmatimonas sp., assembly GCF_046594945.1. Taxonomy (GTDB): domain Bacteria; phylum Gemmatimonadota; class Gemmatimonadetes; order Gemmatimonadales; family Gemmatimonadaceae; genus Gemmatimonas. Next base: position 4,877 of record NZ_JBKJRB010000056.1, read on the forward strand.
GATTGGCGCGCGTGCGCGCCCTCGATTTCTCGGAGGGTGAGACGCAGCTGTCGCTGCTGCAGCGCGCACGGGCACGGACCAATCTGTCGCTCGGCCTTGCGCTGCTGGGCATGCTGATCAGTGCGTGGCGTCGGCCGGCTCGTACAGGACAACGGGTGGCTGCCGCGGCGGTGGCGGTGCTCGCGATCGCCGTCGCGCCCCTGACCGCCCTCTCGAATGTGTCGACGCTCTTTGACCCGGCGAGTTATTTCGCGGCGATGGGCGGACCACTGACGTCGAATGTGGCCGCCCTGCTGATCACGACTGCGCTCGCCCTGGCCGTGCTCTTGCTCGTGTTGCGCACGTCCGTCCAGAAGCCATCGCGATGGATCGCGGTGGCGGTGGTGATCATCGTGGCGTCGGGCGGACCGTTCCTGCTCCGCGATCTGGCGCGCGGCATTGCGCTGCCGGCGGCAGGCGCGGGCTTCGTGTTGTGGATTGCGTGGCAGCTCGCGCTCGCCCTGGCCGGTGTGTCGATCTTGCTGGCGGGTGCCGCCGCCGGGCGGGCCGCACTGGGTCCGCGCCGTGGTGTGCCATCGAGCGCCGCGCCGCTGCTGGCGATCTTGGCCGGTGTGGCGGCGCCGATCCTCTGGGATGCTCCGGGCGCATGGCCGGCGTGGTATCCCGCGCTGTGGATCGCCGCGATCGGATCGTTGGCGCTCACGCGTCGCGGTCTCGCGCAGGTCGCGGCGGCCGCGGTCGTCGCCGGCACCGGCGCGGCCACGTTGACCTGGGGAGCCACGGTGCGTGCCCGGATGGCGCTCGCCCAGCACGATCTCGAACGCCTCGAGGCGGTGGACGAGAATGCATATCGGTTGCTCGAACGATTCGCGACGTCGATGCGAGAAGAGACGCGACCGGTACGGAGTACCGAGGCGCTGTTGCGACGTTACGCCTCGAGTGAGCTCGCGCTGGCCGGCTACCCGGCGCGGCTGGCGCGCTGGGTTCCGGGCAACGTCACGACGCCGGTCTCCGATTTGTCGCTCGCGCCGGTGAACGATACGATCGGCGCGCAGGCGGTGATTGCGACCATGGCCCGCGAAAGCGGCTTGGTGGAGATTCGCGCCGTCGGTGATGGACCGACGACGCTGCTGGTGGCCGCCGTGCCGGCGCCCGATAGCGTCGTGACCACGATCGCGGTGCCGCCGCGCACCCGGCTGCTGCCGCTCGATCCGTTTTTCTCGTTTACGGGCGTCACCGGCGCGCGCGGCACCGAAGCCCCCTACAAGTTGACTCTGGCCGTGCCGTTCGCCGGCGATACGATCGCGCATCCGCTACAGTGGCGTCGGCGTGGCGATGCGATGCACGGCGATGGCGTGGCCGGTGGCGGTATCGACGTGCGGCGCGTGCATGTGGAAGTCGATCTCCGCCCACTCGACGTGTTGCTGCCCCGCGGGGCCTTGCTGGTATTCCTCGACGTCATCGCGGTGATGCTCCTCTGGTCGGCCACGGCGCTGGCTGATGGCGCGCTGGGCCGACTGCTGCGGCGGCGCCGCGTGCGCTGGTCACGTTCGTATCGTGTGCGATTGAGCGGCGCGTTACTCACGTTCTTTATCGTGCCGTCGACCATCTTTGCGTCGTGGGCGTGGTATCGTCTGCAGGACGACGATCGCGCGGCGCGCGAGCTGCTGGTTCGGGAAACGCTGCGCGTGGCGGCCGCCGAGCAGGAGCAGCATTCGATCGGGACGGCGCCATCGAGTACCGGCGCGCCGTTGTTTCTCTATCGCGATGCGCAACTCGTGACGGCCAGCGACTCGCTGCTTGATGCCTTGGCACCGCTCGGCCGATTGCTGCCAGTGTCGCTCGGCACCGAAGACTACCGCACCGACGATTTCGGCCCGGATGACGTGTTCACCACACGTCGTATTGCGGTCGGTGATGCGCGTACGCTGATCGGCTTCCGACATCTCTCGCCGACCAGTTCCACGGTACTGGCCACGCCGGCGCGCGGCGACGAATTCTCCCTCGATGCCCGCCGCGAAGATCTCGGTGTGCTCCTGCTGTTCGCGAGCCTGCTGGGCGCCCTGGCCGCCCTCTGGTCGAGTGGACTGGCGGCCCGTTCTTTGGCGCGGCCGGTGGGGGCACTGCGCGAAGCCGCACTGGTCATCGCCGCTGGCGGACGCGCACCGGCGCTCGGCACGGCGCCGGCCACCGAATTTGCGCCAGTGTATCGTGCGTTCGGACGGATGGCCGATGATCTGGTCACCAGTCGCGCCGCGGTCGAGGCAGCGCAGCGCCGCACGGAAGCGGTGTTGCAGCATGTCGCCAGTGGCGTGCTGGCACTACGGTCAGCCTCGAATGGCGCCGCACCAGGCGGCGACATTCTCATTGCCAATCCGCGTGCCGAGGCCATGCTGGGCGTGTCGCTCCGCGCGCCGAGTGTCTCGCTGCGTGCGCTGCCGGCGACACTCGCCCCGCTCGTGGAACGCTCGACGGCGTTCCTCACAGCCACGAACGACGAGGAAGCGTTTGAGCTGATGGTACTCGGACGTCAGGTGCGCGCGCGCCTCACGCGACTGCCAAGTGGCGCGGTGTTGACGCTCGATGACGTGACCGAGCTCGCGTCGGCGCAACGCGTACTGGCTTGGGGTGAGATGGCGCGGCAGGTCGCGCATGAGATCAAGAATCCGCTCACGCCGATACGTCTGGGGGTGCAGCACCTGCGTCGAGCCTATCGCGACAAGCGCGGCGACTTCGGCGAGATTCTCGATACCAACGTGGCGCGCGTGTTGGCCGAGATCGATCATCTCGACGAGATCGCGCGGGCCTTCAGCCGCTACGGCACCGCGCCGGAGGATCGCGCGCCGGCCCTGCCGGTGGATGTCGCGGCGGTCGTGCACGACGTGATGTCGCTCGAACGGTTGGGTGAAGACGGCGAGCGCGAGGCGGGTATTCGCTGGAACATCGAGGCACCGGAGCCCGGTGCGGAGCAGGTGGTCGCCCTGGCCCAACGGGACGAACTCAAGGACGTCCTGCTCAATGTGCTCGAGAACGCCCGGCTGGCCGATGCCGGGACCGTCTCCGTGCACGTTCAAGGGACGGCGACACACGTCGTGATTGACGTCAAAGACAACGGTACGGGTATCGCGGCGGATATCCTGCCGCAGGTGTTCGAGCCGCACTTCTCGACCCGAACCAGTGGAAGCGGCCTGGGGTTGGCGATCAGTCGACGGCTGATTGAAGGATGGGGTGGAACGATCGGCCTGACGAGCACGCCGGGCGCTGGAACCACCGTCCGCCTCACGCTTCGCCGTGCGACTCGCACATGACTTCGCTCGGGGCGTTAAACTATGTGTCATGAAGCAGTCCGCGCCTCCTCCTGACCACCGGCCAACGACCTCGCCGGCTCCGCATCTCGAGGCGTGGTCGCTGCCCCCGGGCTGGTCGTGGGGGCATGAGGCGATTCAGCGCGAGCATCGCCACTATCAGGAAGTGATCGACGCGCTGGGTCGTTCACTGTCTCTCGTGAGCGCCCCGGACGCGGGTCATGATGAGTGGTTGAAGAACGAGGCCCGCGCGCTGGCGCATCGGAATCATCCGTCTGTGCCGACGACCTACCACTACTGGGCTTCGTATCAGGAAAGTCGTCGGGGACCCGGGTATCTCCGTCGTTGGATCGGTGGGGAAACCGTGCATTCGCGCCTCACGCGGCTTGGGCCTGAGGCGATTCCGTTCGCGCTTCAGGTGCTGCGCGAGGCAGGGAGCACGCTGGCCTATCTGCACGATACCGGAGCGTCGCACGGCGCGATCTCGTCGAGCACGATCTGGCTGACCCCCGGCGGGCGACTGTGGGTGCTGGGGTGGGAATGGGTGCTGCCGCGCGACCAGCGTCCGGCCGGACTTCAGCCCGACTCGGTGTTCACGCCGCGGCCGCCTGAGTGGTCGGCCGCGGATTGGCGTCCGACACCGGCGTCAGATCAGTGGCAGTTGGCGGCAATGCTGTTCACGATGCTCACCGGCGAGACCCCGCCGGAGCATGATGTGCCGCCGATATCGCTGCTTCGCCCGGACTGCCCGCAGGCACTGGCCGCGGTCCTGGCGCGTGCGCTCGCGCCGTCGCCTGAAGACCGGTTTCCGAGTATCGCGGCGATGCTGCGAGACATGGACCGGCATGTGTCGGTGCGGCAGGTGATGATCGCGCCCGAGGGCGATGAGTTGCCGCCTGCGCTCGACTCAGCAGAGGCCCGTCTGCGTTGGGCAACGGCCGACGATTACGACATCCTGTCACCGCTGGGGAGCGGCATGTTCGGCAGCGTCTGGCGCGCCCGTGATCTCTCACTGTCGCGCGAAGTGGCCATCAAGGTGCTGCATCCGCACATCGCGAAGGACGACACGGCGGTGGCGCGCTTTCGCCGTGAAGCACGATTGGCGGCCCAGCTCGCGCACGCGGCGATCGTGCCGATCTACGATACCGACAGTCGTGGCGACATCGTGTGGTACACGATGGAGCTGGCCGAAGGTGGGTCGGTGGCCAGTCTCGTGTCGCGCAGTGGACCGCGCCAGTTCGAAGAGATTGCGCCGCAGGTCGATGAGGTGCTCGAGGCGCTACACGCCGCGCACACGAGCGGGATCATCCACCGCGATCTGAAGCCGGAAAACATTCTGATCGATCGGTACCGCCGGTGGCGGATCGGTGACTTCGGCATCGCGTACGCGCTCGGGGAAGAAGGCGCTGGCACGTCGGGCACACCGTCATTCGCCGCACCGGAGCAGCTGCTTGGCGAGGCCCAAGGGCCAGCCACTGACTGTTACGCGCTGGCGAGCATTGTGTACTTCGTCCTCACCGGACGCGCGCCGTTTGGCGATGGGCCAGCGGAGGCGATTCTGGCCCAGCAGCTGTCTGAGACACTGGCGGCGCGGCTCGAGGAAGACGGATTCCCCGAGGCGCTCGGTGGCTGGCTGCTGAATGGACTGGCGGCGCGGGTGGAAGATCGTTTCGAGGATGCGCTCGAAATGCGTATCGCCTGGCGACAGGTGGTGCGTGCGACGCGACGCGCGGAAGATGCGCGTCCGTGGTGGCGGCGTCTTATCGGGGGGCTTCAGGAAGATGACCCCGTCGAACCGCCTTCGGGTTGGTGAACTCGCGAAATCCGAGTGGGCCCAGTTCGCGGCCCATGCCCGATTGCTTTACGCCGCCGAACGGATAGCGCGGGTCCGAGACCACCATCTCGTTCACGAACACCATGCCGACGTCGAGTGCCTCGATGCACTGCGTCGCGATGGCCGGATCGCGCGTCCAGACACTGGCGCCCAATCCGAAGGGCGTGTCGTTGGCTTTGGCAATCGCGGCCACCACGTCGGCGACGCGAAACACCGACGCCACCGGACCGAACAGTTCCTCGCGGGACGCCGGGGCATCGTCGGGGATGTCCACGAGTACCGTGGGCGGATAGAAGAAACCGGCGAGTCCGTCGATGGCGCCGCCCACGAGCGCGCGCGCACCGGCGGCAATCGAATCCTGCACTTGTTTGGCGAGGCCGTCGCGCACACTCTCGGTGGCGATCGGTCCGATTTGTGTAGCTTCATCGCGCGGATCGCCCACGCGTAATGCGCGCATGCCGTCCACGAAGCGTGCCAGAAAGTCGTCGTAGACCGCGTCGCACACGATGAAGCGTTTCGCCGCGATGCAGGACTGTCCTGAATTCACCGTGCGAGCGGCCACGGCCTGTGCGGCGGCGACCGCGATGTCGGCGTCCGGGAGCACGATGAACGGATCGCTGCCGCCCAATTCGAGCACGACTTTCTTGAGATGCGTTCCGGCCACCGACGCGACGTGTCGGCCGGCGCGATCGCTGCCGGTGAGCGTAACACCCGCGATGCGCGCGTCGGCGATCACGCTATCGAGTGCTTCCACCTCGATGAACGCCATGTGACAGGGCGCGTCAGGTACCGCCGCATCATCAGCTCGAACGGCGGCCCGAGCTTCCACGAAACAGTCGTCAAGCAGCCGTGCGCCACCCGGCACCGACCCGGCCGGCTTGATCAACACGCCGTTGCCGGCGAGCAGCGTCGGCACGGCAAATCGCAGCGCCTGCCAGTACGGAAAATTCCACGGCATGATGGCCAGCACGGTGCCGAGTGGCGCGTACTGGATGCGCACATCGTTGATGGCGTCGTGCGCGAGCACGTCGTCGGCGAGTGCGGCCCGCGCGAGTGCCGGCGCCTGTTCGCAAAGCGAGACGCACTTGTCGACTTCGGCGCGGGCGGCCACGATCGGCTTGCCCATCTCGAGCGAGAGCCACTCGGCCAGTGCTTCGCGATGCGCCTGCAACGCGACGCCGAGCGCTTGAACAAAACGCGCCCGCTGCGCGTGATCGGCGCGACGCCACTGTTGTTGTTCGCGATGCACGCGTGCGATCAGCGCGACGCGCTCGCTCGGGGCGAGCGGCGGAACTTCATGCAAGGCGACGCCGGTCGCCGGATTCACTGCGCGGAATGTCATACCCTGAACCTCGGCGCCCGCCCCCATGAGGGTCAAGCGCCGAGGTGAGCCGTGCATCGTGCGCCGCCGCGCGTACAGCGCTGCGTTTACGCGGCGTGCGGAGGAAGAAAGGTCCCAATCACGTCAGGTAGTGCGTTGCCCAGCTGCGCCGACATCGCGGCGGGGCGCGCGGTCGACCTCGGCGGGGCGGCGCTGGTGAGTGCCATGGCAGCGGCGCGCGCCAGCGCGGCGACCTCGGCCGGTACCGGCATTGGCACCAATCGCGGCGCCGGGCGCGTCGTGCGATGCTGTTGGCGCGCTTCGATCATTTTTGTGAGCTGTCGTCGACGCTTGCGGGCGTACAGTAGCTGATCGGCGCGGGCGAGCAACTCGTTCACCGATGCCGTGTCGCTGGGACGGACGCGTGTGTGTCCGACCGTGAGCGAGAGTGGCATCGGCAACTCGCCCGTCGCGTTGAACAGCGCGAGGCGTTCGTCGAGTCGCTTCTGGATCGCACGGGCACCCAGGCCGTCGGCGTCGAGCGCGAGGATCGTAAACTCGTCACCGCCCATGCGCGCGACGACGTCGCAGTCGCGAACGGTGTTCTGGAGTAGCCGTGACACGGCCACCAGCGCACGATCACCGGCGGCGTGGCCATGACGATCGTTGAGCTGCTTGAAGTCGTCCATATCGACGTACATGACCACGGCATCTTTGCCCTGTCGACGCGCGATGCGCAGGTGCTGCTCGGCAAGGGCCATGAAGCCGCGACGGTTGTTCAGTCGAGTCAGGTCGTCGGTCAAGCACGCCTTCCGCAGACGGAGCTCATCACGCTTGCGCGACGACACATCGCGCACGGTGACGGCCAGCCCGTCGGCAGTCGGGGCGGCCTGATGAAAGAGCCAGCTGGCGGCCACCGCGCGACGGTTCACGCGAAGTTCTTCCACGACGGGCGTGCGCATCGTGATTGCATCGACGTAGCGCTCGACGAGCGTGTCGGCCATCGGCGTTGGCAGCGCTTCGCGAATGCGGCGACCGACCAGCTGTTCCCGGGTGCGATAGAGGGTTGCGGCGCCGCTGCTGTTCACATCGGCGATCTCGAAGTCGATGATTTCACCCGCCGCGGTCCGCACGGCGCGCAGGAGGAACATGCCGTCCACATTCGACTGCATCGCGTCTTGCAAGCGACGGATCCGATCGCGTAGCGACTCGTCCTCCTGCATTCGATGCAACAGTTCGCGGTGCAACAGCCGCCAGCCGGCGATCGCGACGATGAGCGCAGCGGCCGACAGCCACGGCGCCGCGTCCAGGAAGCTCGGTACCCGATCGACTGACTGCCCGGCGGACACGCCGGCGGCTGTCAGCGCGATGATGATGATGACACCCCAGAAGGGGGTGCGAAGAGCGAGACGATCGAACATGACAGAGGGATTGATGCTTGTCGGGATTCCGCAACCGCCGTCGGTCCGCGGAAATTCCCGCCCACGTCGCACCGGTCGTGTGGCGTAGATCACCAATGCAACCTGTGTGCCGCTCATCTATACAAGCGCAGCCAGTAGGCTGCGCGGCCCTGCAAAGGAAGTCCAAGTGGCTGTCATGGCATCGTTTACGAAGCCTGCAGACGCACAAGCCAACACTCGGTACCCCAAGCAAGCCGGTAGTCTCTGCCGGTCTAAACGTCCGGTCCCACTCGGCGAATCCCTCCGGGGCCGACACGGAAATTCCTGCCAGGTGGCTTAGTCAGCCCCCAACAGCAGACGACTTTCGATCGCTTCGTGCCTCGCTTCGCTGGCCGGATCTGGGCGCAGCAACGAGACCACGATTCCGGTCGCGAACGACAGCGGAATCGTGATCAGAGCTGGATTCTTGAGCGGAAAGATGGCAGTGGCGTGGTGCAGCAAGTCGACCTGAACGGCCGGCGACAACGCGATGAGTACGAGCGTGGAGGTCGCGCCCACGATCATGCTGCTGGCCGCGCCCGCCGTGGTGGTGCGCCGCCAGAACACGCTGAGCACCAGCGCCGGGAAGTTGGCGCTGGCCGCGATCGCGAAGGCCAGTCCCACCATGAACGCGACATTCTGGCCCTTGAAGGCAATACCGAGCGCCATCGCGACGAGGGCCAGGACAACCGTGGCGATGCGCGCGACCTTGATCTCTTCGCCAGGCTTAGGATGTCCTTTACGGATCACACTGGCCCAGATGTCATGCGAAATGGCTGCCGCGCCCGAGAGGGCGAGGCCCGCCACGACGGCCAGAATGGTGGCGAAGGCGACGGCGGCAATAAACCCGAGAAACGCGCGTCCACCGAGTAACTCGGCCAGCATCGGCGCTGCCATGTTACCACCCGCGTCGATTGCCTTGATCGCTTCGGGCGTGACAAGTACCATCGCGCCGAAGCCGAGCACAAACGTCATGAGATAGAACAGGCCAATCAGTCCTGTGGCAATGAACACCGAACGTCGCGCCGTGCGCGCATCAGGCACCGTGTAGAAGCGCATCAGAATGTGCGGCAGCCCAGCGGTCCCGAACATCAGCGCCATGCCGAGCGAGATCGCGTCCAGCGGATTGCTAACCAACTTTCCGGGGGCCAGCACACCGGCGCCGTACTTGGCCGCCGCGGCAGCGAACAAGACGCGCGGGTCGAAGTCGAACTTGGCCAACACCATGATAGCCAGTGCGGCCGCCCCACCGAGCAACAGCACCGCCTTCACGATCTGCACCCAGGTCGTGGCGAGCATGCCGCCGAACAGCACATACGCCATCATCGCACAGCCCACGATGACCACGGCCGTTTCGTACGGAATGCCGAAGAGCAGGCGAATGAGGCTGCCGGCACCGACCATCTGGGCGATGAGATAGAACGCGATCGTGGCCAAGGTGCCGACGGTCGCGCTGATCCGCACGGGCATCGGATCGAGCCGCGACGCGACGACATCGGCGAAGGTGTAGCGACCGAGATTGCGCAGTGGTTCGGCAATCAGAAAGAGCACCACGGGCCAGCCCACCAGCCAACCGGTGGAGTAGATCAACCCATCGAACCCGCTGGTGGACACGAGTCCGGCAATGCCCAAGAACGACGCCGCGCTCATGTAATCGCCAGCGAGGGCGAATCCGTTCTGCCCGGCGGTGACCGATCGGCCGGCGGCATAGAAATGGTCGGCGGTCTGCGTGCGCCGAGCCGCCCAGTACGTGATGCCGAGCGTGATGGCGATGAAAACCGCGAAGAAGCCGATCGCTACCGGATCAGGAGTGCCCAATGTCATTGGACGCCTCCCTGGGTGCCACGGGCAGCGGCTTCGGAGCCAGGCATCGCGCGGAGCGCGGCGAGCGCCGGATCGTAAACCCGGTTGGCCCACTGCACGTAGATCAGGGTGAGCACCCAGGCGGACACGATGACGAGGGCGCCGAGGACGATGCCGAGCGACAGGCCCTCGCTCACGAGACCCCCAAGCAGGGCCGGGCGATAGGCCACGAGCAGAATGAACCCGAAGTAGACCCCGACCATCAGCAGGGTCAGGACCGCGGCCACCCGCCAGCGGGTGCGAGCGAGGGTGCGGGTGGCGGCGATCTGAGCGTCGCGCGCCGCGTCGGCTGTCGGAGTAAGCGTCATGGCGCGCGAAGGTACGGGCAGGGCATCTTACGCGGTAGAGTCCCACCGTCGTTCGGTCTCTCTTCCCTCGTCTCTTCCCCCGTCTCCGGCCTCGCATCACGTGACACCGCGCATGGGCATCGCGTTGGGCAGCCTCATCTCGGGGCTGGTCGCGCTCTATCTGCACCTTTGGAAGCTCGGCCTGACCGGGGCCCTCGGATGCAGCAGCGCCGGGGGCTGCGAGTACATCCAAGGCAGCCGCTACGGGTGGTTCCTGGGGGTCGATGTGGCCCTTATTGGCGCGGTCGGCTACGCCATCCTGTTCGCGGCCGCAACGATCGGCACGATGGCGAAGTACGAAGACGAAAGGTGGCCGAATACGCTCATGCAGCTCATGATCTGGCCGGCGGTGCTGTTCACGCTACGGCTCAAGTACGGCGAATTCGTCGTCCTGAAGGGCTTCTGCTCATGGTGCGTGGTCTCGGCCGTGACGATCACGCTGTGCGCGATTCTGGTCACGCTGGACCGCAAGCGGCTCGCCAAAGTCTAAGCGCCCGGCGGCGGGGCTAGGGGACGTCCTGATCGCCGACCATGACCGCGTACCAGTGCTTCATCTCCTCGGGAATCGGGTAGCCGGGAAGCGTGCGCACCACGCGTCCGTTGCGATCGATCGCCACGAAGGTAGGCGTTCCAGGATAACGGAACGTGAGCAACACCTGATCGGAGCTGCCGGCCGGCCCGATGAGCTGCGCGCCGGTAAGTTTTTCGTTGGCGAGCATCGCGACGCCTTCACCGGCCCCCTCGAGCGTCAGCAGCTTGAGACGCGGGAGCGGACGTCCGGCTGACATCACACCCAGGTCCTTGAGCGCACGCTTGCACCAACTGCAGGTGCGCGAGCTGATCATGAGAATGGCCGGTTCGCCCTTGGTGTGAAGGGGAATCACTTTGCCATTCAACGCGGTCACCTTGAAGGTGCCGATGGCTTGCTCAGCCGTAGGCGCCGTTGACGGCGCGGTGTCAGTGCCCGCCACGACGCCGTGGTTGGCCAGTAGATTCACCACGTCCTTCTCGGCGGTCGCACGCTTGGCGATCAACACGGTACAGGCAAGCGCGACCAGCGCGAGCGCCAACGTGCTGAAGCTGATGTTGCCGCGAGGAGAACGCGCCGGTGCTGTCATACCTGAAATATACCCCGTCCTGAATCGAATGACGCTGCCGACCGGTTCGCGCAACGAAAAGCTAGGCTCACTCGATGTGGACGCGTATCTCGCCGATCCGTCGCGCAAGCAGGCGTTCGTGACGCCGATGTTCGACCTCATCGCCCCGCGGTACGACGCCTTCACGCGACTGTTTTCGCTGGGGATGGACGCGGGCTGGAAGCGCCGGGCGATTGCCGCCGCAATCGCGGAGGCACCGACGGCCCGCCACATGCTCGACGTGGCCAGCGGGACCGGTGACGTGGCCGCGCAACTCGCTCGCGCCGTCCCACCGGCCACCGTCACGGCGCTCGACGCGTCGCCGCGCATGATCGAGGCGGCGCGCGAACGATTGCGCACCATCGATGCCGATGTGTCGGGGCGCGTGACGCCAATGGTCGGTGACATGATGGCGCTGCCGCAGGAGCGCGCGAGCCTCGATGTAGTGAGCGCGAGCTATGGAGTGCGCAACGTGCCCGATCCGACCCTCTGTGTGCGCGAAATGGCGCGCGTGCTGCGGCCCGGCGGCGCCTTGGTCACGCTCGATTTCTACCGTCCGGGCTTCGCCCCGTGGCGCGCGTTGTTCCTGGGGTACTTGTCGATGGCCGGCAACATCGTGGGCTGGCTGTGGCACCGTGATCCGATCGTGTATGGCTACATCGCGCGCAGTATCCGGGATTTCATGACAGCCGATGAATTCTCGGCGCTGCTGCGGCGGGAAGGCTTTGAAATTGTGAGCGTGAAGCGCTACCTGTTCGGCGGGATCGCGCAGCACGTGGCGCGGCGGATCGCCTAGCTCGCGAAGGCGCGCGAAGCACAGCAACAGAATTGAAAAAGAAACGCTGTTCTTCGCGTCGCTTCGCGTTCTTCGCGGATTTCGCGCGAACGTGTTGCGCTGTTACCGCGAGCCGTACTCCGTCGAAGCAACGGCCGTCGCCACGATCCAGCGGTCGTCGACCGCGTACTGTGCGCCCACGGTGATCTCACCGTTGGCCAACTCCGGCAGGCGCAATGACACGGCAACCGCGCCATCGTTGCTAAAGCGCAACGCGACTTCGGTGAAGCGCACGTAGCGCTGGACGGTCGGATCGATCGCTTTGTAGACCGCTTCCTTGATCGCGAAGGACAGCATCACGCGGTCGCGTTGCGCGAGCGGATCGTGATTGAGCAGCGACAGGGCGTCGAGTTCGTCGGCGGTGAGTATACGTCGTGCAATAGAGGGACGGGCGAGATCGCGTTCCGTGGGGCGATGCTCGAGATCGACGCCAACGTACATCGACGCGCCCGCAGGAAGTGGCGTGCGCGGCACCATCAACCCGAGCGCGGCGTCGTGCTTGTGGCTCACCGAGCCGGCCACCGTGGGCGGCAGCACCGGCGCACCCCGATCAGTGCGGAGAATCGGCCCGTGGGCATCTGGCGCCCCCTGCGAGGAGAGTGCGCGGCCCAACGCCGCGCGCATGGCGAGACGGCCTGCCACGAACGTGGCGCGTTGGGTCGGCGGCATCGTTTCGACCAGCGCCGCTTCGTCGGGATGCAGCCGGGCGTCTGTCACCAGTGCCGGGAGCCAGCGGCGTGGGTCGGCATCCACCAACACCGGCACGTTGACCCGCACCAGCGTGAACGCCGACGGGGCGTCGCTCGGCGCCGGCACGAACTGCGGTGCTGGCCAGAGTAGTGCTGAGGGATCAGGCGACACGTCGGACATACGACAATCTACCCGCGATCTGCTCCGGTCGGTCGCACGATTGGCTCGCAATTCTCGTGCAATTCTCTGCGCGGAAGAGCAGCTTTCGGATGTGACTACGCCACTCCGCTCCGAATTGACGGCACCCTCATCGGCCAACTCGCGTCAGGTGACGCCTGCGCAGGCCTGGTATGCCGTCGCTATCCTCACGATCGCCAATGTGTCGGGGAACGTCGACCGACAGATCCTGTCGCTCATGGTCCGTCCGATCAAGCGCGACCTGCACGTGACCGACACGGAGGTGAGCCTGCTGATGGGGCTCGGCTTCGTGGCGTTCTATTCCGTGCTTGGTCTGCCGATCGGGCGGTGGGTGGACCGAGGGCATCGCCCCCGCATTGTCGCACTCGGCGCTGCCGTGTGGAGTGTGATGACGGTGATCACGGGCGGCGTGCGATCATACGCCGGACTCTTTGCGGCGCGCATCGGGGTGGGAGCCGGCGAAGCCACCCTGGGTCCGGCTGCCGTATCGATCATCAGCGATTCGTTTCCGCGGAAATCGCTGGGCGTTGCGATGAGCACGTACATGCTGGGTACGTTCGCGGGCTCCGGCATTGCGTACGCACTCACCGCGTTCGTGGTCGGTCGTTTCAGCCAGCCAGGGCTCGTGGCGGTCCCGTTCGTGGGCAATGTGTTCCCGTGGCAGTTGGTATTCTTTTTCGTCGGGTTGCCGGGCTTGTTGGTCGCGCTGCTGGCACTGACGATTCGCGAACCACGTGTACTCGACGCCACGGCCATCGAAGCCAATCGCGCGGCGCAGCTGCCGTTCGCCGAGGTCGTGCGCTACATGCGCGCCAACCTGCGCACGATCGGGGCGTTGTCACTCGGCTTCGCGTTCTCGGCGTCGGCGAACTACGCGCTCGTGGCCTGGTTGGCGTCGTTCCTCATTCGCACCTACGGCTGGACCGAGGCACAGGCCGGCACGCTGCAGGGAGCGCTCACGCTCACCCTTGGTCCGCTGGGTGTGATGCTGGGTGGTCGCCTCACCGATCGGTGGACACGTCTGGGCCATATCGATGCACCGCTGCGCGTCGGTATGCTTGGTGCCGCCGGCATGCTGGTGTTCGCCGGACTCTTTCCGCTCATGCCGACGGCGTTGTTGGCGGGGCTCATGCTGGTACCCGTAAACCTGTTCGCGGCGATGCCGTGGGGCGCCGCTAACGCCGCGATTGCCGAAGCGATGCCGGCGCGGATGCGAGGGCAGGGGAGCTCGTTCTATCAGCTCGTCGTGAATCTGTTCTCAGGGGTCGTGGGGCCGACCGCTGTTGCGCTCATGACCGACAAGGTGTTCCGTGATCCGCTGGCGCTGCGGTATTCACTCTCGATCGTCACGGTCGTCGCCATGTCGATGGCGATCCTGTTGATGGCTTGGGGACGTCCGGCGTTCCGTGCCACGGTGCAGCGGCTCCGCACCGAGTAGCGCCGCACCCGCATCCATCACGCCGCTCAGCGCCGAATTCGATTCACCGCGCTCGTGACCACGTTGCCGGCCAGCAAGCCGGCCGCCAGTGAAATACCGATGATTGCCACGCGAAATCCCGTGGCGATGCCCATTTCGACATCCTGACCCAGCAACGACTGCATGCTGCGCAAGCCGATGCTGCCCGGCACGAGAATGAGCAGGCCGGGTACCTGCGTCACCATGGCAGTGCGTCGCGTGAAGCGCGCGAACAGATTGCTGCCGGCGCTGACCACGAACGCGCCAAGAAATGCGCCGAGCTGCTCGCCAACCGACGCGCCCGCGAACTTGGACACGAGATAGGCGCCACCGCAGGCCACGACGATACTGCCGATGTCGCGCCGTTTTGCGCTGAGCAACACCGCAAACGAGAGAGGCGCGACGAGCAGCGCGATCCACTCGGTCCAGCCCGGGAGCTCGGCACGCGACAACGCGCCACGCAACGAGGGCAGGGCTTCGTGCAACATTGGCCCGAGTGAGCCGCCCGTCTGCGCACCCAGCGCGAGACCAAAGCCAAGCCCCAAAAACACGACAATCGCACCGCTCAAACGCGCCGTGCCCGACGCCAGATGTCGGGTGGACAGCTCGGTAAGCGCCACCGTGAACGTGAGTCCGGGCAGCAGCACCACGAGCCCCGCCAGCGACGTCGCAAAGCCACTGCGGGTGCCCATCACGTCGTCAATCGTGAACGCCACCGCGGTGACGGCGAACGCCGCCAGCGGCTCGGTCACGTGTCGGGTGCTTTCCCGGCGGCTGGCCATCAGTGCGATCACACCGGTGAGCAGCCCCAGGAACGATGCCGTGAGCACGTCGCCCACGCGCACCTTGAGAAAGCACGACACCGCCGCCGACGAACAGACGAAGGCAAACAGCACCAGCCACTGCGGGTAGGGCGGTGGTTGCAGGTCGAGCGCCTCGACCTGACTCAGGCCTTCCGCCGCTGACAGCGTGCCCTCGATCACGCCGCGCGTGATGTCGCCCAGCGTGGAGAGGTGCCCGAGATTCGGCTCCCCCGGCTCCACGCGGAGCAGCGACACACGCTGGTCGTCGAGATTGCCGATTCCCACCATGATGCTGGTCGGGGTCGAGAAAAACTCGGCCTCGAGCCCAAGCCGTCGGGCCGTGATAGCAAGGGCCGTCTCCAATCGATGCGCCGGCGTGCCATGCTTGTGGAGGGCCCGCGCCAGCTGCAGCACAAACCGACGCGACACCGCCGCCTGTCCGCCGGTCGACCCCATCGGTACGTCCAATGGGTTCTCGGCCGTGTTGAGGGCGTCGGGCAGGGTGAGGCGGGCCATGTTGCTGAGCGTAGGGGACGCCGAGGCGGGGCGCCACGGCTTATCTTTTACGGATACCGGCAGCAGGACCACATCCTGCGCCTCATCCGTCGTTACGCGGTCTCCCTCCGCTCCTTCTTCGAGATTCATGAAACATACTGTGCCGTTTCTGACCCGTCGCGCCGCGTCGGTCGTCCGCTCCGCCATCCGTCGCGTGGTTGCGGTGCCGATGCTCGGTGCGGCCGCGCTGTTGAACGCCTGCGGTACCGATAGCACGGCGCCCAATATCCCGTCCAATCCGGCCGTGCAGACGTACGCGTCGTCGCTCGGCGTGACCATCGCGAACATGACGAAAAAAAGCGATAACTTGTTCGTGCAGGATCTCGTGGTTGGTACTGGCGCCGAGGCGGTGGCCGGACGCGTGATCCGCGTGACGTACACGGGATGGCTGATTAGCGGTAGCCGCTTCGATACGAACGTGGGCGGAGCGGCGTTCAGCTTTACGCTCGGCACCCAACAGGTGATCGCGGGCTGGGATCAGGGCGTGCTCGGCATGAAGGTAGGAGGCAAGCGTAAGCTCGTGATCGGCTCGGCGCTCGGGTACGGCAACCAGGGGCAGGGGCCGATTCCGGCCAACGCCACGCTTGTGTTCGACGTGGAACTCCTCGGCGTGCAGTAGGCGCGACGCCGCGATGGTACGGAAGGGAGCGGGGAAATTCCTGCTCCCTTTTGCATTCGGACACTTACCGGACGACGCATGATCGCACGACTGCTGCTGGCGCGAGCGCTTGCATCGACACTGACTGCCGCGACTGCGCTGAGACCCGCGCCATTGCATGCGCAAGCGGCGGCCGAGCGTTTCGATATCCTGATCGCCGGCGGCTCGGTGTTGGACGGTACGGGGCGCGCGGCACAGCGACTCGACGTCGGCATCCGTGGCGATCGCATCGTGGCGATGGCGCCATTGCTCGCGCGCGCGCGGGCCGCACGCGTGATCGATGCAGCGGGCCGCACGGTGTCGCCGGGGTTCATCGATCTCCACGCCCATTTGGAGCCGTTGCTGCAGTACCCGCTCATGGAGAGCGCCTTGCGACAGGGTGTTACGTTGGCGCTGGGTGGCCCCGACGGCGGCTCACCGTTGCCGCTGGCACCCTACCTCGATTCGGTGCGCACCGCGACGATCGGAATCAATGTGGCGTACCTCGTGGGTCACAACGACGTCCGTCGTGCGGTGCTCGGTATGGCAGCGCGCGCACCGAATGCCGACGAGCTCGCCCGCATGAAGCTGCTGGTCGCCACCGCGATGGGGCAGGGCGCCTTCGGTCTCAGTACCGGTTTGCTGTATCTGCCCGGCACGTACTCGAACATCGAAGAAGTGATTGCGCTGGCGCAGGTGGCGAGTGATAGCGGCGGCATCTACACGTCGCACTTGCGCAAGGAAGGCATCGGATTGCTGGATGGCGTGGCCGAGGCGCTCGAGATCGGGAAACGGGCGCACGTTCCGGTCGTGCTTACCCACCACAAGGCGGTCGGCCAGCAGATGTGGGGCAAGAGCACGCTCACCCTGGCGCTGGTCGATAGTGCGCGAAAGGCCGGTACCGATGTGATGGTGGATCAGTATCCGTACACCGCGACGCACACTGGCATCGGGGTGCTGGTGCCAAGTTGGGCGATGGCCGGCGGTGATGCCGAGTTCCGGAAGCGACTGGGGGTGCCGGCGCTCAAGGACAGCATCATGCGCGGCATCATCGACAACATTCTCAACGACCGCGGTGGCGGCGATCTGGCACGCGTGCAATTCTCTCGCGTGGCCTGGGACACAAGTCTGGAAGGCAAGACGCTGAAAGACTGGGCCGCGCGACGAAAACTCGCCCCGACGCCGGAGAACGGCGCTGCGCTCGTGCTCGAAGCGATGCTCAATGGCGGTGGCAACGCGATTTATCATGTGCTCGACGAGCAGGACGTGCGCCGCATCATGGTGGCGCCGTTCACCATGATCGCCAGCGACGGACGCATCTCGAGTCCCGGCGACGGTCACCCGCATCCGCGCGCCTACGGCACCTTCCCGCGCGTGCTCGGCGAGTACGTTCGCAACCAGAAGCTGCTGTCGCTGGAAACGGCGATTCACAAGATGACGCAGATGCCGGCCATGCGACTCGGGCTCACCGATCGCGGCGTGTTGAAAGTGGGCAACGTGGCCGATGTGGTGGTGTTCAACGCGGCCACGGTAAAGGACATGAGCACGTTTGCGTCGCCGCATCAGTATCCGGTGGGAATTGAGACGGTGGTGGTGAATGGCGCGGTGGCGGTGAGTGGCGGGAAGGCGACGCGGGTACGGGCGGGGCGGGTGGTGCTGCGTACCGCGAAATGACTCGCGGTGTGAGCGCGCGATGGTGGTCGATGGCGGTGACGATGGCGTTTGTCACCGCTTGCGGCGGCGGCGATTCCGGCGCAACGCCGGGCGCTCGGCCGACGCTCCCGTCGGGCATGATGGCGGCGGCGGTCACGAACGCCGATGGCAGCGCGCCGGCGGTGCCGTTTGCCACAAGCACGCCAGTGGTTCGCCCCACGGTGCTGGAGCGCTTCCCGCATGACTCGTTGGCGTACACACAAGGGCTGTTGCTCGACGGCAAGCGTCTCTTTGAGAGCACCGGTCTCGAAGGCCAATCCGAGGTGCGTGAAGTCGCGCTGCGCACCGGACGCGTGATCAGGCATACCGCGACGCCCGACGCCGCGTTCGGCGAAGGCATCGCGGTGCTGAACGATCGATTGTATCAGCTCACGTGGCGTCGCGGCCGCGGCACCGTGTACTCGCCGGCCGGCCTGCGTGTCATCGATAGCGTGCGCTACGACGGCGAGGGATGGGGGCTCGCGACCGACGGATCGAGCCTGTATCAGAGCGACGGCACGTCGATCGTGCGCGTGCTCGAGCCGAAGACGTTCACCGTAATGCGGACGTTCGACGTGCGCGAAGCGGGTCAACCGGTGCGATGGCTGAACGAACTCGAGTGGGTGAACGACGAATTGTGGGCGAATGTATATCAGACGAACTTCATCGCTCGCATCGATCCGACCAGCGGCACCGTGAAAGGATGGGTCGACGTGAGTGCGCTACTCACGTCTGACGAGCGCACGTTTGTGGGGGTGCGCGGCGGGACGGCCAACGGAATCGCGTATGACCGCGCACGCGATATGGTGCTGCTTACTGGCAAGCTGTGGCCGTGGCTGTTCGTGGTCACGGTTCCGCGATAGCGGCGTATTCGTTGAGCGCGCGCGGCGCGCGCGTAGGGGCGGGCCTAGGGATCTGGCACTCGCGCGCGGCGGCGTGCCCTGCTCGGCAACCACGCTACAACAGGACGGCGTGTGCCTCGTTCGCACGAAAAACGGCATCGAGCGCATTGCCCTAAAGCAGCGTCACCATCACTCGACCAAAGTGTTCAATGTCCCAACCGCTCGCCGGGGCTCTCTTTCAATCTTGTTTGAACTGGCCTGTAAAGCTCGGCGTGTACACGGGTGAATCGTCGGCGTCGACACGAGCGAGCAGCGACTTCACGTCCCTGGCCCGAATCACGCGTCCAGCTTGGGCGTCCACCATCGCAGCCCGCGTGGCGGCGTTTGGGAGCGCCACATCACAAGGCAATACGTGCCGCCGGGCAACCTGTTCGTAGAACAGGCTGATCGCGGCAGTCGGGGATATGCCAAGCTGCGCCAAGACATCCTCAGCATCGTGCCCGAGGTTCGGCTCGACCCGGGCGCGTACGGTTCCCGACTAGGGCAGGCGGTGCTCCCGTAGTGGAAATCGCTTCACTGCCGTCTGAATACGTGGCCCGGCAGGGCTACATGCGTCGTTCGATCGATTTTGAACAGTCGGACCTGGAAGCAGCGTTAGAACGCAGGCTGGAGAGTATCAGGAAGGCGGAGGCAGTGGACCACGTGCCGTTACGGCTGCGTTTATCCTGATGCGCCCGCTCTGCTCCCTTAACCGTAGGCAGGTTCGCTGCACTACGCATTGGGAAGTTCTCCACTCGCCGCTTCGTCGACCACCGGCCGGTAGCGGAGTGCCTCACCCACATGCAGCCGGCTGACCACATCGATGTCGTCGAGGTCGGCGATCGTGCGGGCGACGCGCAGCACGCGATGATAGGCGCGGGCACTGAGCGCGAGCTTGTCGGCAGCGCGCACGAGCAATGCGCGGGCGTCGGGTTCGAGCCGAGCGGCGGGTGCGATCAGGCGGACGGGCGCCGTGGCATTAGTGAGTGCGGCGAGCGGTTGCGTGCCGGCGGTGTGCGCGTATCGCGCCCGCTGTCGTTCGCGGGCCGCGATCACGCGGGCTCGCACGTCGGCCGATCGCTCCTGTGGCGTATGGGTGGACAGGTCAGCTGGTGGCACGCGCTGCACATGGACATGTAGATCGATGCGATCAGCGAGTGGGCCGGACAATCGTGCGCGATGTCGAGCGAGGTCGGCGACCGAGCATCGGCAGTGACGATCCTCGCTGCCGGCGTAGCCGCAGGGGCACGGGTTGCTAGCCGCGATCAGGGCGAAGCGGGAGGGGAATCGCACCGATCGTGCGGCGCGGGCGACGACCACCACGCCGTCTTCGAGTGGCTGTCGCAGGGACTCCAGTGTATGCCGCGGAAAGAGGGAGAGTTCGTCGAGAAAGAGGACGCCGCGATGGGCGAGGCTCACTTCTCCGGGGCGCGGCCAACTGCCGCCGCCAACGAGTCCGGCGGTCGAAATGGAGTGATGTGGTGAGCGGAACGGGCGCGCGGGTGTTGCGCTGGTGGGTACGTGCTCGGGTCCCAGCAATCCGGCCACTGAATGAATCGCGAGCACCTCGAGTGCTTCCTGTTCATCGAGTGGCGGCAGAATGCCTGGCAGTCGACGGGCGAGCATGGTCTTACCGGCACCTGGCGGTCCGACCAGGAGCAGGTTGTGGGATCCGGCGGCCGCGATCTCGAGGGCGCGCACGGCGAGCGATTGTCCGACGACATCGCCGAGTTCGGGTGTGTCATCCGGGGGCGCGTCGAGGCGTCGGGGACGGGTGTCGCCGCGTGCGGTGCCGTCGCGCAGAGCCCGCACGAGCTCGGCGAGGGTGCGTGGTGCCATGGCGCGGGCGCTGGGCACGCGCAGTGCTTCGGCCAGATTATCCGGCGGCACGATCAACAGGGCGTCGCTGGTCGCAGCCACATGCCGCGCCACAGCGAGCACCCCGCGAACGCTCCGGAGCTGTCCATCAAGTCCCAGCTCTCCCACCGAACAAGTGTGCTGCAGCGATGCGGCGGGGAGTTGTCCGCTGGCGGCGAGCAGGGCGAGCGCGATGGGAAGATCGAAGGCGGTGCCGGTTTTCGGCAGATCGCCAGGCTGGAGATTCACCGTGATCCGTCGCGGTGGAATCGTGAATCCTGAATTCACCAGCGCCGCGTGCACGCGGTCGCGGCTTTCCTTCACTGCCGTCGCGGCGAGTCCGACGAGCGTCCACTGAGGTAGCCCATTGGCTACATGCACTTCGACGAGCACGTCGAGGGCGTCGATGCCGAGGACGGCGGCGGAGGGGGCGGCGGCAAGCATGGCGCGAGTGTAGCGCGATTGGCGCGGAGCACCGTCATCCGAATGCGGCGGGCATCATCGGAACTACGCCACGAGCGCAGTCACGAACGGGCGCCCTCGGGGGCGCCCGTTTGAGTTCCCAATCAAAGCAAGCGTGGAGCACCGACCGCACGACCTACCGGAAGAAGTAGATGTTATCCACGTACAGCACCGTGGGGCCACCGGCGACAAAGAGCATCTGTTGCAGTTTGTTCTTGGCCGTGAGTCCTACGAAGCTGGCCAGCGGGCTGTTGAGCGACACCCAGCTACCGGTGGCGATTTGACCCGCCTGGTACTGGCCGATGGCCGGCGTTCCCGTGGCGTCGTTCACGAGCTGTATTTCGAGCGTGGTCGATGGATTCGGTGACCACACATCGACGTGCAGGCTCGTCATCGTCGTCGCATCGATGTTGTTGGCGGGCACGCCCGGGCCGAATTCAATGCCGACGAAGTTGAAGAGCGAGGACTTCTTGATGGCGCGACCGGCGACCGTGAACGGGTCTGTCAACTCGCTGTTGGCGGCGCTCCAGCTGGTGCGGAACGTATCGACGCCGCGGTTCGTGTAGACCGTGGTGAAGAGCGAGATCACATCGACGGCGGCCTTGGTCGGCGCGGCGGCGATCGTGGTCGGGGCGGCCAGTGGTGCGGAGACCGTCACGGTCGAACTGGATGCCACCGCTAGCCCGCTCATCGTAGCCGTGATCGTCGCGGTGCCCGCGCTCACTCCGGTCACGAGACCGGCCACGCTCACGGTGGCCACGGCGGGGTTGCTCGACGCGAGTGTGTACCATCTCCAGGCCACGTCGGTGAGCTTCCCGCCGTTTGGCAGGTCCGGCGTGGTGAAACTCACCGTGTTCGGTCCCGGATTCAGCTGCTGTGGTGCACCGACGGCGACGTTCAGCGCAGGCCACGCAACTGTGGCCGCCGTGGGCGCGGCCACGTGGCTTGCGGGCAGGCTTTCGTACTGCACGTCAGCAAACCACACCGTGTAGTTGTTCGGAC
Source organism: Gemmatimonas sp. (assembly GCF_046594945.1). GTDB lineage: Bacteria > Gemmatimonadota > Gemmatimonadetes > Gemmatimonadales > Gemmatimonadaceae > Gemmatimonas. The sequence goes on from NZ_JBKJRB010000056.1 coordinate 27,190, forward strand.
CGTCGGCGAAGTGAAACAACCCATTCATCGCCGTGGCCTTGCTCGGATTCGGCATTGGGATGATGTACTTCGTGAACGTGGTGGTGAGCGGAAGGCCGATCAACTCCGCGTTCAACGCCGTCGTGGCGGCATTGTTGCCGATACCAACCTTGAGCGTGGCGTTGGCCGCGCTGCTTCTGGCCCAGAAGGTGAGGGCGTTAAAAGTGGAGAGGTTGCGCGTCGTCGTCGCGACGAACGCGCCGCCGGAGTACCCACCGCCGCCGGTGACGACGGCCTTGATGGTCTTCTTGCCGTTGTAGAGAGTCGTCGCATCGATCGTCACGGCGTTTGTGGCACCGCCGAAATCGGCAAAGCTGATGCCGGCATCATAGGCATCGGAGAACACGACGGAGCCCGTCGCGACGGGCGCCGTGACCGTGACCAGGCGCGTCGTGGTCCGAGTGGATGCGGTGTGGGTGGCGGTGATCGTCGTGGTACCCGCGCTGACCGCGGTGACCAGCCCCGTGCTGCTCACCGTGGCCACGTTCGCGGCCGACGAGGCGAACGTGACACCCGTGGTCAACGCGCCGGTCGTGGCGTCGCTGTACGTGCCGGTGATCGTGAGCGGCTGCGTCGCGGCCACGAGCAGAGTCACCGTGGCCGGCGTGACGGCGATCGACGACAGCGTCGGCGCCGCAGGGGCCACCGTGATCAGCGCGGTGGCCGACTTGCCTGACGCCGTGGTGGTGATGGTCGTGGTGTTGGCGGCGAGCGCTGTGACCAGGCCCGCCGTGCTGGCGGTCGCGACGGTGCTGGCCGACGAGGTGAACGTGACGCCCGACGTGAGCGCGGCCGTCGAGTTGTCGCTGTAGGGGGCCGACACCGTGAGGGGCTGCGTACCGCCAATGGGGAGGCTGGCGGTGGTGGGGGAAACGGCGATCGACGAGAGCGTCATTGCCGCGGTGCTGCTCGACGAGTCGCAGCCAGCGAGCAGAACGCTCGTACAGGCAACGAGAACGACGGCAATTCGGCGGAATTGCGAGATACGCATGCAGGGCCTCCAAAAGGCGATGTCGAAACCACGACATGAGGGAGTCCGGGCGCGCGGCGGGGATGCGAGCCAAGCAGCAAGCAACGGCGCCGCGCGTGCACTTTGTTTGGTAGCAAAACAAAGAGTCGAGGCAAACTGCCACAAAGTCAAGAAAGTGGTGTCGCGGGCCCCGGCCAGCGTTTACCGTTCTTGTCCATGAAGGACCGATGAGGCACACTCGGCGCCAGATCCAAACATTGTTCGGACTTCATACGAACTGGTGTTCGTTGGACTGACCGTGATCCCACCTCGAGTCACCTCGGGCCCGAAGCGCCGACAGCTCGCGGGCGGTGCACGCCCAGACAGCGCGTTGCCGGCATGGCTGGCCCCGCGCGCGCGCGGGGCGTACCGTACCAGAATGCTGACGACGTTCGCACGATTCACCCGCGCTGCCCGTGCCGCCCTGCTCGTGGTGTGCTCCGCCTGGGGGCCCATCGCGGCACGAGGCTCGGCCCAGGGTGCGCCCGAGATCTACGCGGTACGCTACGGCGCGGTCGCCAACATGCCCGTGTCTTCGCTGATCGCCGGCGCGGATACCGCCCGACGACTCGATGTCGCGCTCACGGTGTGGGTCATCAAGCCCGGGAACGATCGTATCGTGCTCGTCGACGCCGGCTTCTACCGCGAGAAGTTCATCGCACGGTGGAAACCCGTGGACTACCAGAAGCCGTCAGACGCCATTCGCGTGCTTGGGATCACGCCGGAGCAGGTCACCGACATCATCGTGTCGCACGTGCACTGGGATCACGTCGACGGCATCGATCTCTTTCCCAATGCGACCGTCTGGATTCAGCGCGAGGAGTACGAGCATCACGTGGGCGACGGTGGTGTGTCACTTGATCGCGCCGCCGATGCCCTCGACGCCGCAATGCTATACGCGCTGCGCCAAGCCGGCCGCGTGCAGCTGGTGGACGGCGACGCGCAGGATATCATGCCCGGTATCCGCGTGTACACTGGCGGAAAGCACACCTTCGCGTCGCAGTATGCCGGCGTGCAGACCGCGCGCGGAACGGTCGTGCTGGCGTCGGACAACGCGTACCTCTACGAAAATCTCGACACGCGCACGCCGATCGCCCAGACACTCGACCGCGCCGCAAATCTTGCGGCGCAGCAACGCATGCTGGAACTCGCGGGCACCACCGGCGTGGTGGTGCCCGGACATGATCCCGCCGTGTTCACGCGCTTCCCGGTGGTGGGGAAGGGCGCGGTTCGTATTCGCTGACGCGACCTCGCGCGTCAGGTGGCGCGTACGTACACGCAGCCGTGGTCCTGCGCGACCGACGTCGCGAACACTCCAGACGGCTGCATGATGATGCCCGGGAGCATCATGCTGCGGGCTTTCGTCGCGGCGGCGTCGGGCGACAGCGCATCGGCGGTGGCGATGGTGTCGATGACAGATTGAAACGCGAGCGCACACGCGAGCACGATCACGCCGCGCGCAAGCTGCTTGTCGAGCGCATGCGCCTCGAGCCCTGCGGGAAGTCCGTCACCTGCACCAAGCAGTGCCGGACTCCGGGTTAACGGTGCTCCGGTCCATGGATGTGTGACGTGATGCTTCTCGCCGACTTTGTAGCGGTCCCAGAAGTCCTGCTGCATCGCGAGCACAATGCCGTCGTGCCGTAGCACGATCACCGGAGACAGGGCGCTCGCCGGCACATTGAACGCCGACATGTACTGCGCGCTGACAATGCCGGCGCGCAACACGCCGAGTCCACCACCAATGTCGGGACTGTCGTAGACGGCCTTGTACTTACCCGTCAGTCGGCGTGTCCACGTGACATCGTACTGCGGCGCCGCTTCCGTTCCGGTGCTTGCCGCGACCGCTCGCTCGGCCCACGCAGCCTGCGCTGTCATGGGCAGCAGCGTGGCAGAAAGACTGCCGAGCGCAAATTGCTGTAGAAAGTCACGTCGCGCGGTGGTCATGGCGTGTTCTCCAACGCTGGTGTGGACCCTGAAGGTGGACGCGACGTTGTGCGCCGCACCGTATCCGTTAAAGCTACGACGCAATACGCGTCCCGCCAGAATGACCGCGCGACCTCAGCGGTTCGTGACGCGGCGCCGGAGTCCCTCGCGCCACGAGCCTTCGAGATTCGCCGTCTAGGCGGCGTCGGCGCTGCCGCAGCCAACGAGCGCCAGGCTGGCGGCGCACCGGGTGAAACGACGGGCAACGTGTGGACGCCCCGCGGCCGCGGCCGCGGCCAAGGGGACGGGCCAGGTGGCCGGCGGGCGACGGTCCGACGTGGGACGACTGGCGCGCGGTCCGGTCATCGCGAATCGGGGTACCATGTCTGGGAGTTGCCAGACACGACCGCTGCCGCTGGTGGGTGGTCGGCCGTACCTTCCCGTTCCACCTCCGACCCCCGCATCCTTTGGGCTGTCTCTCTCGAATCGGCTGCATCGTTGTCCTGGCCGTCGGTGGCGTGGCGGCGTACTGGCTCTACGGCGATCGACTGCCGTCGGTCCTGTCACGGGCCGCGTCCGGCGCCGCGAGCCGGGTGACTGACGCGGCGACCAGAGCTAGCGAGCGCCTCGACAGCAATCAGGGCGCGCGCATCGCGTCCGAGAACGACGAGTCCCGCCGCGCCGATCGCGCGAAGCGCGAGAAGGCCATCGTCTGGGCGCGACTGACTCCAGCGGGATCGGCCGGCCGCGAAACGATCGCGCGCTTGTCACGTCGCAACGGGCCGACATACGTGTCGCTGCGCGCGCCTGAACTCGCCGCCCTGTTGGCCACGGGACTGGCACAGGCGCTGCCGTCGTCGGCGTCACGACCGGAAGTGGCGATCGTGGACGAGTACGTGCTGTTGCGGACGGTGGTGGACCGGCGCGACGTGGCGGGTGACGGGGCGCTGCGCGGCCTGCTTGGGATGGCCCTCGAAGGACGCGACACGTTGCGGTTGGCCGGCACGCTCGATCTCGTGCGCCCGGGCCTGGCCGAGTACCGCGTGCGCGAATTGCGCATCAAGGGGATCGATGTGCCGCCGCGGCTGATTCCGTCGCTCATCAAGGCGATGCACCGTGCCGTACGCGTGGATTCGCTGCCGTCCGATGCGTTGCCGATTCCGCTGCCCAAGGCCGTGGCCGACGTGCGCGTCGCCAATGGCAAGGTCACACTCTACAAGGCGGTAGTACCATGAGCGCCCGTCGCATTCTCGTCGTCGACGACGAACCCGGTATTCGGCAGGCCCTCGGCCAGCTGCTCGAGTATGAGGGCTATGAAGTCAAGACCGCGACCGGCGGTGCCGAAGGCATCACGATCTACGACAGCTTCCGTCCGCAGCTCGTCTTTCTCGATGTGAAGATGGCGGGACTCGACGGGCTCGCGGTGCTCAAGCGTCTCCGTCAGGCCGATCCCAACGCCACCGTGGTGATGATCAGCGGTCACGCCACGATTCAAACGGCGGTCGAAGCCACGCAACTCGGCGCCTATGACATCCTCGAAAAGCCGCTCGACACCGATCGCGTGTTGGTGCTGCTGCGCAACGCGTTCGAAACACGGTTGCTCAGCGAAGAGAACGAGCGGCTGCGCGAAACGATCGAGTCGCGGTACGAGATTGTGGGACGCACCTACGGGATCCGCGCGCTGCTGGAACGGATCGACAAGGTGGCGGGCACGCCGGCGCGCGTGCTCATCACCGGCGAGAATGGCACGGGCAAGGAGCTCGTGGCGCGGGCGATTCATCGCGGGTCGCTGCGGGCCAAGAAGCCGTTCGTGGAAGTGAACTGTGCGGCGATCCCGTCGGAGCTGATCGAGAGTGAACTGTTCGGTCACATGAAGGGCTCCTTCACGGGCGCCATCGCCGATCGCGCGGGCAAGTTCGAGCAGGCCGACGGCGGCACGTTGTTTCTCGACGAGATCGGTGACATGTCGTTGAGTGCGCAGGCGAAGGTACTGCGCGTGTTGCAGGACGGATTCGTGACCCGCATTGGTGGCAGCAAGCCCATTCAAGTGGACGTGCGCGTGCTCGCGGCCACGAACAAGCATCTTGAAGACGAAATCGCGAGCGGCCGCTTCCGCGAAGACCTCTTTTATCGGCTCAACGTGGTACCCATTACGGTGCCGCCGCTGCGCGAGCGTCGCGAGGACATTGAACAGCTGGTGGTGTATTTCCTACAGCAGTTCGCGGCGCGAGACGGACTGCCCGCGCGCGGCATCACCGACGAGGCGCTGGCGCGACTGTCGGAGCTCGACTGGCCCGGGAACGTGCGCGAGCTACGCAATACGGTGGAACGCCTGGTGATACTGGCGAGCGCCGCGACGATCACCGCCGCCGATGTGGAACGGTTGGTGGGGAAGCGGTCGGCCGAACCGGCGGGGTTGGGTAACCTTGTCGATTGCACCACCTTCGAGGAGTTCAAAGTCGCCGCCGAGCGGGCGTTCTTGCTGGCCAAGTTGCGAGCGTTCGACTGGAATGTGTCGGAGACGGCGCGGTCGCTGGACATGCCCCGGTCGAATCTCTACAAGAAGATCGAGCGTTATGCGCTCACGAGAGAAAGCACACCTGCCTGACCTTCAGCCCGACCCGGATGAGCGATCGCAATTGGGAAGCCGAAATGGCCAAGATCGACCAGCAGCTGGCGTCGGTCTCCGACGAAGCGCTGCTGGCCGAGAGCAAGGCCGTGGCACCGACCAAAGCAGGTGGGCGAACGGTCGCGGCACCGACGGTAGCGGCGCCAGCGCGGAGGGCGGCCCCGCTGGCGCCGACGGCGGGTGCGTGGCGAGGCTGGGTGCAGGTGGCGATCGCCGTCGGTGCCGCGGCTGGGTTGATGTTCTGGCCGTGGCCGGCCCAGTGCGGCGGCCCCCTGATTGGCTTTGCGGCGGCCACCGGCGCGGTGGCGCTATTGGGCCTCTGGAGCGCGATCGGGACGTGGAGGCATCGACTTGGCTTCGCGCACGTGGCGTCGCTGCTGGTGGTGGTCTGGGGGCTCGTGCTGGGCGCCCGCGAGGTCCTGCCGCGCACCGGGTACGCGATTCCAACGACCGAGCGTAGCGAAGGCTGGAGTTGCCCGGCGCCATCGGGACTCCCCACCGTCGCCCCCGTTTCTGGCTAGCTTACGGGGATGACGACTTTTCAGAACTTCATTGGTGGCGCGTGGGTCGCGCCGTCGACCGGCGACTATTTCGAGAATCGCAATCCGGCCGACCAGCAGGACCTGATCGGCCGCTTTCCGGCGTCTGGCGCGGCCGACGTGGACGCCGCCGTGCTGAGCGCGCAGCGTGGGTTCGACCGCTGGAAGCGCACCCCGGCACCGGCGCGCGGTGATGTGCTGCGCCGGGTCGGCGATCTGATGGCGGCGCGCAAGGAAGAGATCGCCAACCTCATGACGCGCGAGATGGGCAAGCCGCTCGCCGAAACGCGCGGTGATGTGCAGGAAGGGATCGATACGGCGTACTACGCGGCCACCGAAGGCCGCCGCCTATTCGGCCACACGGTGCCCAGCGAACTCGCCAGCAAGTGGGCGATGACGATGCGTCGCCCGATCGGCGTGTGCGGGCTGATCACGCCGTTCAACTTCCCGATGGCCATCCCCACGTGGAAGGCTTTCCCGGCACTGCTCTGCGGCAATTCGGTCATTCTCAAGCCGGCCGAAGATGTCCCCCACACGGCTACCGTGTTGGTGGAGATTCTGCTCGAGGCCGGACTGCCGCCCGACGTGATTCAGCTCGTGCACGGGATGGGTGAAGTGGTCGGCAAGGCGCTCGTCGAGCATCCACAGGTGCCGGTGATTTCCTTCACCGGTTCGACTGAAACGGGACGCGTCGTGGGCGAGACGTGCGGTCGCCTGCACAAGCGGTTGTCGCTCGAGATGGGTGGCAAGAACGCGCAGATCGTGCTCGACGACGCCGATCTCGATTTGGCGATCGACGGGGTGTTGTGGGGCGCCTTCGGCACCACGGGTCAGCGCTGCACCGCCACCAGCCGCCTCATTTTGCAGCGCGGCATTCATGACACCCTCGTCGAGCGTCTGGTAGCACGGGCGACGGCGCTTGTGCTCGGCGACGGACGTCTCCCCGGCAACGAGGTCGGACCGCTCATCAACGACGCGGCGCGTGAGAAGGTCGAGCGCTATATCCAGCTGGGGCGGGAGCAGGGCGCCACGCTGCGTTGCGGCGGCGCGCGGGCTACGGGCGGCGCGCTCGATCGCGGGTTCTTCTTCCAGCCGACGATTTTTACGGACGTGACCGCAGGATCCCGGTTGGAACAGGAAGAAATCTTCGGCCCGGTCCTGTCGGTGATTCAGGTCGCGACCGTCGAGGAAGCGTTCGCGGTAAATAACGGAGTCCGCTACGGCCTGTCGTCGTCGGTGTACACGAACAACGTGAATGTGGCGTTCCGGGCCCTCCAGGATCTCGACAACGGCATCACGTACGTGAATGCGCCCACGATCGGCGCCGAGGCGCACCTGCCGTTCGGTGGGGTGAAGGAAACGGGTAACGGACATCGCGAAGGCGGCTGGGAAGTGTACGAGTTCTACTCGGAGACCAAGGTGGGCTACGTGGATTACTCCGGTGCACTTCAGCGCGCACAGATCGACAACTATTGATGAGCGTGGTGCAGGCGATCGCGCAACGTGACGATGAGTTGGTGAGGGGCTGATGACGCCGAGGAAAGATCACCGCGCGAACGCCTTGCGGGCGGCCAATGGCCGCTCGCGTCGGCGCGCGTTCTCGTTCGGCTTTCTCTGGGAGTGGGCCAAAGTACTGCCGCCGGCGGTGCTGCTCTTTCTCGTGCTCCGCACCTTTGTGGTGGAAGCGTACAAGATTCCGTCGGGCAGCATGGAGCGTACGCTGCTCGTGGGAGACTTTCTCTTGGTGAACAAGTGGTTGTACGGCGCCGAGGTGCCGTACTCCGCGCGTCGGTTGCCGGCGAGGCGGGCACCACAGATCGGCGACATTCTGGTGTTCGAATGGCCCGCCGATCCGACCAAGAGTTTCGTGAAGCGACTGGTGGGGCGGCCCGGTGATACGCTGTCCATGCAGGGCGGTTCGCTGCTGCGAAATGGCGTCTTCCTGCAGGAGGCGTACGTGTCGCATGCGGTTCCCACCGTCGATCCGATGACCGACGAATTCCGCTGGCAGCGAGGCTACCTCACCAGGACGGCGGCGGCCGCCGACGCGGGGATGCCGCCGATCTATCGCCCGTCGCGGGACAATTGGGGGCCCATCGTTGTGCCGGCGAAGCACCTGTTCGTGCTGGGCGACAATCGCGATACTTCGCTCGATAGCCGCTACTGGGGCTTTGTCCCCGACAGTTTGCTGCGCGGCACGCCGTGGATCATCTACTTCAGCTTCACGCCGGACTCCACGGCGCGTGCACCGTGGCTCACGCGCATCCGGTGGGGACGTCTCGGGGCCATCGTTCACTAGCGATCTCGCGGCCGATTTAGCGGCGGCATGCGTTGACGAACGGGGCCTTGGTAGTTCACAGTTAACGGAGTAGAAGTCGGTTGTTGTATGCAGGACGCCGCGCTCCCCCCGCCGCGCGGTCGCGTGTCCAGTCTCTCTGCCACACGAGCCGCTCCGCCATGGCTGTGACGTCCACGAAAAAGAAGGTGTCGTACGAGGAAGGCTCCCTCGATCAGTACCTGCGCGACATCAGCGCGTACCCGCTGATCTCCCGCGAAGAAGAAGCGGAGCTTGCACGTCGCATCCGGGTTGGTGATCAGGAAGCGCTCGACAAGTTGGTGCGCTCGAACCTCCGCTTCGTGGTGTCGGTGGCGAAGAAGTATCAGAATCAGGGCGTGTCGTTGTCCGACCTGATCAATGAAGGCAACCTTGGCCTCATTCGCGCGGCCCACAAGTTCGACGAAACGAAGGGCATCAAGTTCATCTCGTACGCTGTGTGGTGGATTCGTCAGGCAATTCTGCAGGCGCTGGCCGAGCAGTCGCGTATCGTGCGCGTGCCGTTGAACCGGGCCGGTACGCTGCATCGCATCGGGAAACGGGCGAATACCCTGCTGCAGGAGCTGGGGCGCGAAGCGACACACGCCGAGATCGCCGAAGGGATGGACATCACCGAGGAAGAAGTCGCCAAGACGATGTCGATCTCGCAGGTGCATTTGTCACTCGACGCGCCGCTCACGCCGGGCGAAGACAACCGGCTGTTGGACTACCTGCCCGACCTGAACCACGCGACGCCGGATGAGCAGACGTTCGAGAAGGCGCTGACCGAAGCGATCGAGGATTCGCTCGGCAGCCTCAAGGAGCGCGAGTCGAAGATTTTGCGTCTGTACTTCGGGATCGACGACACGGAGCCGATGACGCTCGAAGAGATCGGCTCGCTGCTGGGCATCACCCGCGAGCGTGTGCGTCAGATCAAGGAGAAGGCGCTCTCGCGTCTCCGGCATGTTTCGCGATCCAAGTCGCTCGAAAGCTTCCTGGGCTGAGCCCGCACAAATTCTATGGCTTCTACGTATTCCTTCGACGTCACCACGAGCGTCGACCTGCAGGAAGTAGACAACGCGGTCAATCAGACGCAGAAGGAGATCGCGCAGCGATTCGACTTCAAGGGCGCTCTGGTCGAGATCGAGTTCAAGCGCAGCGACAGCATCGTGAACCTCGCAACCGACAGCGACATGCGGATGGAGGCGTTGTTCGACGCCCTCCGCGGAAAGCTGATCAAGCGTGGCGTGCCGGTTAAAAATCTCGACATCGGCGACGTGAAGCCTGGTGGCGGCGATGTGCTGCGCCGCGAGATCAAGCTGAAGATGGCGCTCGATTCCGATCAGGCGAAGAAAGTGTCGGCCACCATCAAGGATGCCAAGCTCAAGAAGGTTACGGCCAGCATTCAGGGCGATCAGGTGCGCGTGTCGAGCCCAGACAAGGATGCACTGCAGGACGCGATTGCCGTGCTTCGGAAGGCAGACTTCGAGGTGGAGCTGCAGTTCGGCAACTTCCGATAAAGAGCGGCTGAGCTACCTTTCGAGGATGCTCAAGTTCGGTCTGGTCACCCTCGGGTGCGATAAAAACACGGTAGACTCCGAGCGGTACCTGGCTGATCTCGTCGCTCATGGCGGCGAACAGGTCACCGACCTGCGTGACGCCGATGTCGTGGTGGTCAACACCTGCGGTTTTATCGACGCCGCGAAGGCCGAATCGATCGAAGCGATCGTGGCCGCCGCGCGTCTGAAGGACGACGGCAAGTGTCAGGCGGTGTTCGCCATCGGCTGTATGGTGGAGCGGCACAAGGCCGAGCTGGAGGAGGCGCTGCCTGAGGTCGACCTGTTTCTCGGCAACTCCGAGATCGACCGTCTGATTCCCGAGCTGGTGGAGCGCGGACTGCTGGGTGGGTCGCTGGTGGAGCATCCCGGCGTGCGCCTGTTCGGTGGTGACTTGCCGCATGTGCGCTACCTGAAGATCTCCGAAGGGTGCGACCACGGCTGCGCGTTCTGCGCGATTCCGCTCATGCGCGGCAAGCATAGGTCGTTCGCGCTCGATGATCTGGTGAAGGAAGCGCAGCTGCTGGAAGTACAGGGCGCCCTCGAGATGAATCTGGTGGCGCAGGATCTGGCCCACTACGGTCGCGATCGTCGGGATGGTGTGGCATTGCCCGAGCTGCTCGAAGCGCTGGTAGGCGAAACATCGATCCCGTGGATCCGCAACATGTACCTCTACAGCACTGGCATCACGCCGCGGCTGCTGGAGGTCATTGCCGCGCATCCACGCATCGTGCGCTATCTCGACACGCCCATGCAGCACGGCTCCGATGCGGTGCTGGCGCGCATGCGTCGCCCCGAACGTCAGAAGACGATTCGTGAGCGACTCGCGCAGTATCGCGCGATCGTGCCGGATCTCGCCGTGCGCACGTCGGTCATCGTGGGGTTCCCCGGTGAAACGGAAAGCGACTTCGAGATCCTGTGTGACTTTCTCGAGGAGATGCAGTTCGATCGCGTGGGCGTGTTCACGTATTCGCCGCAGGAAGGCACCCGCGCCCACCGCATGGACGACGATGTCGCCGATTCGATCAAGCAGGAGCGCAAAGAGCGCATCGAAGAGCTGCAGCGCGCCATCACGTCGGAGCGCTACGAGCGCTTCCTCGGCGTCGAAGCGCGGGTGCTCGTGGAGCGCGCCTCCGACGTAGCCGGAGAAATGCTGTGCCGCGCCCCGTGGCAGGCCGATGACATCGATGGGCTCGTGCACGTGCCGATCAGCGCAGCGTCGGGCATCATGATGCCCGGTTCTTTCGCCGACGTGCGGATCGAGCAGGTCGTGGATGACTATGATTTCCGCGCCACACTGGTGCGCGTGGCCGAGCAAGCGGCGGCGCCGATTCGTCGCGCGTCGCGCATCCTGCCGCTGGTCGGCAGTGGCATTCCCGACAGTTCTTCCGTGGGGAGTTTCGGCCGATGAGCAGTCCGACAGAGCTCGCCGCCATGTTGACGTCGCGCCCGAGCGCGCGTTCCGCCGAGATCATGGCGCGAGCGCGGGCTCGTTTTCCGGGTGGCGTGAACTCCCCCGTCCGCGCCTTCGGTGGCGTGGGCGGTGAGCCGTTCGTGGCCAAGCGCGGCAAGGGGGCGCGGGTGTGGGACGCCGACGGCAACGAGTATCTCGACTACATCCTGTCGTGGGGCCCGCTGGTGCTGGGGCATGCGCCCGATGTGGTCCTCGAGGCCGTGTCGCGTGCGATGCAGGACGGCACGAGTTTCGGCATGCCGACCGAACGTGAAGTGGAGTTGGCCGACATGATCGCCGAGCGGATGCCGCACATGGAGATGGTGCGCTTCACCTCCAGCGGCACCGAAGCGGCGATGACCATTGCGCGTCTGGCCCGTGCTATCACGGGGCGCGAGTACATTCTGAAATTCGAAGGCTGCTACCACGGTCATGCCGACGCATTTCTGGTGCGTGCCGGGTCTGGCGTGGCCACGCTCGGGTTGCCCGATTCGCCGGGCGTCCCGGAGGCGCTGGCCAAGCTCACGCTAACCTGCCGATACAACGACCTCGCAGAGGTGGCCCGTATTGCCCGCGAATTTCCCCTCGCGGCGATCATGCTCGAGCCGATCGTGGGCAACAGCGGATTTATCGAGCCGCTCCCCGGCTTCATCCCCGGATTGCGAACAATCGCTGACGAAACCGGGGCGTTGCTCGTCTTTGATGAAGTCATGACCGGTTTCCGTATCGCCTTCGGCGGCGCTCGCGAGCGCTTTGGTGTCACCCCTGATCTCACGGCCCTCGGCAAGGTGATCGGCGGGGGGCTGCCGGTGGCGGCCTATGGTGGCCGACGTGAGCTCATGCAGCACGTGGCGCCCACGGGCAAGGTGTATCAGGCCGGCACGCTATCGGGGAATCCGTTGGCGATGGCGGCGGGACTCGCCACGCTCGGCGCACTCACGCCGAGCGTGCACGACGGCATCACCGCGCAGACGGCCGTGCTGGTGCAGGGCATGCGCGACATTGCGGCCCGACATGGCGTGCCGTTCTCGGCCAGCCATGCCGGTTCGATGTGGGGCTTCTTCTTCCGCGATGAACCCGTGCACACGTACGACGACGCCAAGTTGTCGGACACCACGCTGTTCAAGCGGTTCTTTCATGCGGCGCGTCGACGTGGCGTGTCGCTCGCTCCGTCCGCGTTCGAGGCGGCCTTCATGTCGTCGGCGCATGGCGATGCGGAAATCGCCGAAACACTGACCCGACTCGACGACGCGCTGGGCGCGGCCGTCGCGCAACGGGACTAGCCCGGGAGCTCATGCGCGCGCTCATCGCTGGTGCCTTCGGTACGCTGGTGGCCGCCGCTGCCCTCACGGTGGCGTGCGCTCCTCGTGGCGGCAGCACTGGCCCCGGCACACCGCTCCCCGTCGGTGAGGGCCCGATCACGGGCGAGGCGCATGGGCGATTGGACGGACGAGACCGGATGGCGCGCATCGCGCTGGCCGGGAAAGCAGGGCAGGCGCCGGTGTCGGCCACCGGGCGCTGGCGGATCGATGAGCAAGGTGGACGCACGAAGTTGGTGAGTGGACAGGGCGCCGAGAATTGGCGGATCGAGCAACAGGGCGGGTTGCTGCGGGTGGCCGGTGACAACGGAGATGCCACGCCCTGGCGCGAAGGGCCGTTCGTAGCCCGTGCGTCGGATGCGGGCTCCGCGCTGCGCTACGACAATCGTCGCTATCGAGGCGAGCTCTGGTTCACGCCCACCGATAGCGGCATTCTCGTGGTCAACCGCTTGCCGGTCGAGGACTACCTCCGCGGCGTCGTGCCGATCGAGCTGGGCACGCGACAGCCGGCCGATCGGGCCGCGCTCGAGGCGCAGGCGATCGCGGCGCGGAGCTACAGCTATATCCGTGTGCCGTCGGACGCGGCGGTTGAGCCGCGTTCGGGCTGGCACATGGTGGCCACCGTACAGAATCAGGTGTACGCCGGCATGGATGTCGAGGCGCCGATCGTGAACGAGGCAATCGACAACACGGCCGGGCTGGTGATCCGCTACGATGGCCTGCTGGTGGACGCTCCCTACTACTCGTCGTGCGGTGGACGGACGGCGGCGCCGAAGGAATCGTGGCGGGATGTTCGCGAGGAACCGTATCTCCAGTCGGTGGACGATACCGATCCGCAAACTGGGCGCCCCTACTGCGACATTTCGCCGCGGAACCACTGGACGGCGGAGTTCGACGAAGGGCAGCTCAGCGAAACGGTGCGGCGGGCGTTGGTGGCTGCCGGTGCGCGCGATCCGCGTCCGGGCGTGGTCACGGAAATGCGAGTCGAGGGTCGGACGGCATCTGGTCGCGCCACGGCGCTGGTGCTGCGGACCGATCGCGGCGACGTCACCGTGCGCAACAACGAGATTCGCAATGTGCTGCGGAATGCGCGTGGCGCGATCCTGTCCAGCACGTATTTTTCAGTTGACCGCGAATCCCGTGCTCGTGGACACCTGTCCGGTGTCAGCCTGCGCGGCCACGGCAACGGCCACGGAGTCGGGATGTGTCAGTGGGGAGCGATCGGCCGGTCACGGGCCGGCCTCGACGCTCGCACGATCCTGCGTCATTACTATCCGGGGACCGTCGTCGGGTTCGCCGACTGATCTGTCATCTTTGGAGGCGTGAATGAAAGACGGCGTCCGTATCGCCGTCGTCGGCACGGGAGCAATTGCCCAGCTGACGCACATCCCTGTTCTGTCCAAGCTGCGCGGTGCCAAGCTGGTCGCGCTGTGCGATAACGATGGGGCCAAGGCGCGGGCCTTGGCCGATCGCTTTGACGTGCCCGACGTGTTCACCGATTTCGAGGAATTGCTCGACAGCGACGAACTCGACGCGGTCATCATCGCCACGCCCAATCACCTGCACGAGCCGCATGTGCTGTCGGCGCTCCGCGCCAAGCTGCACGTGTTGTGCGAACGCCCCTTGTCGCTCACCACGCGAGGGATCGAGCGGTGCCTGGCGGCCGCACAGAAGGCCGATCGGCGGTTGGTGGTCGGACACAATCACCGGTTCCGCTCCGACGTGCAAGCGCTCGATCAGTTCATCCGCAACGCGGAACTGGGGCAGGTCACGTCGATTCGCGCCGGCGCGCTGCACGTGAAAAACACGGCTGATGGCTGGCGCAATCGTCGTGCCGAGTCGGGCGGCGGCGTATTTCTCGAGCACGGGTTTCCGTTGCTCGATCTCGCGATGTGGCTGGCGGAGGGCCCCAATCCGATCCGCGTCGTGTCGTCGATGCGTCGCGGTCGCGCTGGAGGGTCGGTGGAAGACGCGATGCAGGTGTTCCTCGAGTGCGAGAACGGTCTCGTGCTCAACATCGATGTGTCGTGGTCGTACGTGGGTGATGAAGATCGCTGGTGGTTCGAAGTCCATGCAACGCGCGGCTCAGCGCGATTGGCACCGCTGCGCGTTACGAAAGAACTGAACGGTCGTGCGGTCGATGTGTCGCCCTCGGGCGCGGCGGCTCGCGAAAGCCCGTTTCTGCAAAGCTATCGAGCCGAAATCGCGCACTTTCTCGCCGTGATCAACGGTGAAGCACCGTACGAGCCACCGACCGATCAGGTGCTCGTGCAGAAGGTGGTCGAGGCGATCTACAAGGCCGCCGACGACGGGAAAGAGATCCGCTTCTGATGACGGTCACGACAGTTCGTCGGGCCCTGGCGGCGGCGATGCTGATCGCCTCGTCGGCGTTGACGTCGGCGTTGACGTCGGCGTTGACGGCGCAGTCGCCCGCACCGCCCGCACCAGGCGTGTCGGCATCCCTCGACAGTGCCCGGGCCCTGCGCGGGGCGCGCATGTCGGTGGCGATCATCACCTATGGGCCGGGCGAGTTCGTGTTCGAGAAGTTCGGACACATCGCGATCGCGCTCACGGATAGCAGCACCGGTCAGGACATCGCCTTCAACTGGGGCATGTTCGATTTCAATCAGCCGCACTTTCTCGGGCGCTTTCTCACCGGCGACACGAAGTACTGGATGGCCGGCTACCGTACCGCGGATTTCAACGCCGCATACATGGGGGAGAATCGCACGATCCGCCAACAGGTGCTGCAGCTCAGCGCCGTGCAACGCGGCGCGATCGCCGACTACGTGAGCTGGAAGGCGCAGGACGCGAACAAGTACTACCGCTACGACTACTACGCCGACAACTGCGCCACGCGCGTGCGCGACCTAGTGAACTGGACGCTGCAGGGACAACTTGACGCGCCGTTTCAGGCGCCCGGTAGCGGACGCACGTGGCGCAACGAAACCGCGCGTATCACCGCCAGCGATCCGTTGGTGTATTCTGGCATTCAGATCGCGCTGGGACGCAATGCGGATCACACGCTCACCAAGTGGGAAGAATCGTTTCTGCCCGAGTTGCTGGCCAATCACCTCGCCGCCCTTACCGTGACCGATGCGAACGGCGCGCCGGTGAAGCTCATCACCAGCGACTCTGTGCTGTTCACCGCTGATCGCTCCGCGATGCCCGATCAGGCACCATCTCGGCTCCCGACAGCACTCGTGCTCGGCCTCGTGCTCGCCGCGCTGGTGGTGCTCCTGGCCGGTGCGCGTGCGGGTGTCGCGCGGTTGGTGCTCAGCGCGTTCTCAGCGCTGTGGTTTCTGGTCGGTGCATCCTTGGGCATGGCGCTGCTGCTGGCGGGTACGCTCACCAAGCATGCGCCGTACATGGGCGCTAATCTCACCGTACTGCAGCTGCATCCGCTCATGCTGGTGGCGGCGGTCGTGGTAACGATCGCTCTGTGGCGCGGCACGCGCAGTCGCTCCGCCATCGGTGTGTCGGCGCTGGTCGCGCTACTCTCGCTGGTGGGGCTGCTGCTGCAGCTCGTGCCGTCGCTGCATCAACAGAGTGGCGTCGTGCTGGCGGTGATCGTGCCCGTGCACCTCGCGTTCGCGCTCGCGATGCTGCGCTTGCCGACACAGCTTCCGTCGCGCGCGGCACGCGCCAGGCGATGACGTCAGCCCGCGTCGCGGTCGGAATCGACGTTGGTGGGACCTTCACCGATCTCGCCGCATTGCACGTCGATGGCACGGTGCACACGTCGAAGGTTCTGAGCGTGGCGAGTGATCGCGCCGCCGGTGTGCTCGAGGCGCTACGCGTGGCTGCGCTGGATGGTCCGCAGATCGCGCATATCGCACACGGCACCACGGTCGTCACCAACTTGCTGCTCGAGCGCGCGGGTGCCCGCGTGGTGGCCTGTGTGACCGCCGGATTCACTGATCTACTCGAGCTGCGCCGACAGGAGCGCGCAGCGCTGTATGACTTGGCCAAGCATCACCCGCGTCCGCTGGTGGCGCCGGCGCAGGTGATTCCGGTGCGCGAGCGGATTACGCCCGAGGGCGTTACGCTCGCGCTCACACACGAAGCGATCGTCGACGTGGTGAACGCCGTGAAAGCGCAGCAACCGGATACCGTCGCCATCACGCTGCTGCACGCCTACGGCGATCCAACGCATGAACGTGCGCTTGGCGATGCGCTGCGCGCGGCGTTGCTAGACGCCGGACTCGCCGCCGACGTGGTGTGCTCGCACGAAGCGTTGCCGGAAATCCGCGAGTACGAGCGTATGGCGACCACGGTGGCCGAGGCGTATGCGCGACCGGCCGTGCGCCGGTATCTGTCGGGGCTCTCCGAACGACTGGCGCAACATGCCTATCCGGCGCCGCGCGTCATGACCTCGGCTGGTGGCACGCTGTCGGCGCATGATGCGGCGTCACACGCCGCTGCACTCGCGTTGTCCGGCCCCGCTGGCGGAGTCACCGGTGCCGCCGCGATTGCGCGTGCGTTGGGAGTATCGCGCGCGCTCACGATCGACATCGGCGGTACCAGTGCCGATGTGGGATTGGTGGACGATGGCGAGCCGCTGGTGGAGCGTGGCGGTGCAGTGGCCGGTGTGCCGATCGCACTGCCGCGCGTGTTAGTCGAGGCGGTCGCGGCCGGTGGTGGCAGTATCGCCTGGCTGGACGACGGTGGGGCATTGCGTACGGGGCCGATGAGCGCCGGGGCCTCGCCCGGTCCGGCCGCGTACGGTCGCGGCGGTGTGCGCCCCACAGTCACCGATGCGCATGTGGTACTGGGTACGATTGTGCCGGGCGAATGGAGTGGCGGGGTGCACATCAGTCTCGAACGCGCACGTACAGCGGTCGATACCATCGCCGCGCCGCTCGGCGTATCGCTGGAGCGGGCGGCCGAGGCGATCATTGCCACGGCTGATGCCACGATGGCGCGGGCCCTGCGCCGCGTGTCGGTGGAGCGCGGCGTCGATCCGCGAGACGTACCGCTGATCGCATTCGGTGGCGGCGGTCCACTGCATGCTTGTGGACTGGCTGAGCGGTTGGGTATGCGCCAAGTGATCGTGCCACCGCATGCCGGTGTGTTGAGCGCCGTCGGACTGGCGTTGGCCCCCGAGCGTCGTGAGTCGCTGGTGAGCGTGATGCAGCGGGTCGATGCGCTCAGTACGGCGTCATTGGGGGCGCTGCTTGAAGCCCAAGCGCACGAGCTGCGTACCGACGACGACGAGCACAACGCCGGAGCGCTCGACCTGCGCTGGTGGCTTCGCGCCCGCTACGAGGGGCAGGGGTATGAGCTCGACATCCCCGTGCAGCCGGGCGACACGCCGACGGCCGTCGCGGAACGGTTCGTGGCGCGGCATCATCAACGGGCAGGCTTTGTCCTCAGTCGGCCGGTTGAGTTCATCAGCGCGCGCACCACGCTCAGTAGTGCACCATGGCCGGTCCATTTTGCGCGTCCATCGCGCGATGGCCAGTTGCCGATTGACGTGGATGATGGACGCGCGATGACGCGGGTGCTTGAGGGTCCGGCCGTCGTACGACTGCCGGATGCGACCATGCGGATCGCGGACGGCTGGACCGCGCGGTCGCTGGAAATCGGAGGGTGGATGCTGGAGCAGCAACAACGATGACGATGTCGAAGACCACGCATATCGGACGCATTCTCGGCACGCCGGTGCCGATGCTGATGCCGTTGGACGGCCCTGTG
The DNA here is from genome assembly GCF_046594945.1 of Gemmatimonas sp. Classification (GTDB taxonomy): domain Bacteria; phylum Gemmatimonadota; class Gemmatimonadetes; order Gemmatimonadales; family Gemmatimonadaceae; genus Gemmatimonas. The sequence continues at coordinate 45,668 of NZ_JBKJRB010000056.1, forward strand.
TACGTGCTGCTGGTGGGCGAAGCGCCTGGACCTCGCGGAGCCGACAAGAGCGGCGTGCCGTTTCTCGGCGACGCGGCGGGCAAGGTGCTGTACGACGTCCTCGTGCGCTTGGGCGCGATGACGCTGCCGCCGGAGATCGAGTGCATGGCGTGGGATGGCTCGCTCTTTGTGGCGAGCGGCATCGTGCCCGTCGCGCAGGGCGTGGCGCTGGGCAATGCCTTCGACCGCTGCCCTACCGACGATGGCGCCACCTTTCGCGCGCCGATGCGCTCAGAGCTCGAGGGCACGGCGAACCTCGCCCGACTCACCCGCGACATCAACATCCTGAGCGGGCGCGGACTCAAAGGCATCGTGACGCTCGGTCGGGTCGCGACGCGCACGATCGAAGTGCTGTTCAAGCGCGCGCCGATGCCGGAGCTGGCGCGTCGCGCGTTGCCGCATCCGTCGGCGCAGGGACTGTTGTCGATGGCCCCCGATCGCGGCAAAGGTGCGAAGATGGCGGATTTGCAGGAGGCGTGGATGGTGCGCTGTCAGTACGCGATTCTGCAGGCGGGCTTTCCCGCCCCCGAGCCCGACAAGTCGTGACGCAGTCACGCGCGCGCTTCGACGCGCTCGAGCTCACGGTGTTTTCGCAAGGCGTCGCGATGCTCGCCGAGGAGATGGGCGGACTGCTGGAACGCAGCAGTATTTCGCCGAACATTCGCGAGCGGCGCGATGCCAGCTGTGCGTTGTTCGATGCCGACGGGCGCATGGTGGCGCAGGCCGCGCACATTCCCGTGCACTTGGGCGCCATGCCGGAGTCGGTGGCGGCCGTGCGCGCCTGCGGTGCGGCACCGGGCGACGTGTATCTGCTCAATGATCCGTCGCACGGGGGGTCGCATCTCCCCGACCTCACGATGGTCGAAGTGATCGCCGACGCGCACGATGCCCAGCGCATCATCGGCTACGCCGCCGTGCGGGCGCATCATGCCGATGTGGGTGGCATGAGTCCGGGCAGTATGCCGTTCGGCGCGACCGAACTGTTTCAGGAGGGTATCATCGTGCCGCCGGTGCGCATCGAGCGTGGCGGCGTGGCGCAAGAGGATGTCATGCGGCTGGTGCTCGCCAACGTGCGCACCCCTGACGAACGCGAAGGGGATCTCCGCGCGCAACGCGCGGCCTGCGCGGCGGGACGTACCGGATGGCAGGCGCTGTACGCCAAGCTCGGTGCCGAGACGTTGGGTGACGCCGTGAATGCGCTGCTCGATTACACCGAGCGGCGTGTGCGCGCGCGTCTGGAGTTGTTGGAAGGCGCCGAGGGCCGAGCTGCCGATGCACTGGAAGGCGACGGCGTGAGCGACGCGCCGATTCCGGTGGTGGTGCATGTGCGCGTACAGAACGCCACGTTGCATCTCGATCTCACCGGCACCTCACCCGCCGTGCGCGGCAACGTGAACGCTCCGCCCGCCGTGGCGCGCGCGGCGGCGGTGTTCGTGTTGCGCGTGTTGTGCGACGACGATGTGCCCGTGAACGACGGCGTCGCGCGCGCGCTGGTGCTCACGATCCCCGACGACTGCGTGGCGAACGCCAAGCGACCGAGCGCCGTGGCGGCGGGCAATGTGGAGCTGTCGCAGCGTATGACTGATGTGTGCTTCGCCGCGCTGTCGGCGGCGGCGGAAAGTATCGGCGTGCATGACCTGCCCATTCCCGCCTGCGGGCAGGGCACGATGAACAACGTCACGCTTGGCGCGCCCGGGTGGAGCTTTTACGAAACACTTGGCGGCGGGCAGGGCGGCAGTGCGCGCGGTGATGGCCCCGACGCCGTGCACGTGGGCATGAGCAACACGCGCAACACACCGGTGGAATCACTCGAGCGCGCGTATCCGCTGCGAGTGGTGGAATATTCCGTGCGTCGTGGCAGCGGTGGCGCCGGCGCAAGCCGTGGCGGCGACGGCATCGTGCGCCGCTATCAAGCCATGGTGGCGTGTACCGCCACGCTGCTCACCGAACGTCGTCGTGTGGCACCGCCGGGGGCGAAGGGTGGCCACGATGCACAGCCAGGGCGGAATCTGTTGAACGGCGAGCTGCTGCCGGCCAAGTGTCGGGTGAGTATGAACGCGGGCGATGTGCTGAGCATCGAGACGCCGGGTGGTGGCGGGTGGGGAGCACCGAACAGCTAGGGAAACTCTGAACAAGTCGTGCGTTTTTCGGTGCTTCGCACAATATTGGCGCTGTCGAATTGCCTCTACGTGACTGAGCCCCATGCGCCTGATGCGTGAACAGCGGACGTTGTCCAGCATCGCCTACGACACTAAGCGCAAAGTGACGCGCCGCGAGCGGTTTCTTCAGGAGATGGACGCGGTGATTCCGTGGGCGACGCTGCTGGCGCTGATGGCCCCGCACTATCCGACGGCGGGTCGCCGCCGGCGGCCGATGCCGCTGGCAACGATGCTCCGCGTGTACTTCCTGCAGCAGTAGTTTGATCTGTCGGATCCGCAGGCGGAAGTCATGCTGTACGACTGGGAGGCGATGCGGCGCTTTGCGCAGGTCGATCTGCTCGATGACCGCGTCCCGGACGAGACGACGATCCTGCGCTTCCGCCATCTGCTGGAGGAGCCCGAGCTCACCGCGCAAATGTTTGCCGCGGTCAAGACGCTGCTCGAGAAGAAACGGCTGTTGCTCAAGGCGAGGACTATCGTCGATATGATCAGCATCGCCGCCCCGAGTTCGACGAAGAATGCGGACAGGGCCCGCGACCTCGAGATGAAGCAGTCGCGGAAGGGCAATCAGTGGTACTTCGGCATGAGGCGGCACGTCGGCACGGATCGGCACGGCCTGGTACATTCGCGCACCACCACGCATGCGGCCGCCGCCGACATCACGCAGCTCCCGCACCGGCTGCATGGGCCGAGAGACGACGCTCCACGGCGACAAGGCGTACTACAAAGGCGACGACAAAGTGCAAAGGGAACTCAGTGGCGGGCGGTATCTCGTGAATAAGAGTGGCAAGCGCACGCCCTACGTCGACGCGATTCATCGCACCCGGTCGCGCACGGGGCGCGCGTCGAGCATGTGTTTCATGTCGTGAAGCGGCGGTGGGGCTTTGCCACGGTGCGGTATCGCGGGCTCGCGAAGAACACGGTGCGTGCGTACGCCGCCT
>NZ_JBKJRB010000040.1:0-88413 GCF_046594945.1 Gemmatimonas sp.
TGCGGATCGGCCGCGAGCGCCTGCCGTGCGGCAGCGGCCGTTTGCATCAACACCGGGAGCAGCACACGCGCGTGGGTGCGCACAATCGCGCGCAACTCGGCGGGGAGCGTGAAGACCACATGGAAGTACGGCACCGGAAGGAGCTCCGTCTCCCGTGCGGTGAGCCAAGCGCGTGTACTGACGCCGTGACAGGAAGGGCAGCTGCGATGGCGACACGAGTGATACACGAAGTGCTCGTGGCCGCAGGCGTCACACGGCGTGACGTGTCCACCCATCGCGGCGGTCCGACACGCCGCGAGATCCTCGAGGACACGCCGGTGGCCCGCCGGCATCGTGGCGCCGAAGCGCGCCCCATACGCCGGCGCGAACTGTCGCACGGCCGCCGCGACGGTCATGGCTGCGCACCAGGCGCGTGACGACAACGCCGCCATCAGGGCATTCACCGTACGCTGCAGCACGTCGGTCACCTGCGGCGTGATGTGCGTGTAGATCGCCGTCGTCGCCGGGCTCTGATGTCCGAGCAGCTCTTGAATCGCCCGCAGATGCACGCCGCACGCCAAGAGATGCGTCGCAGACGAATGCCGCAGCGTATGAATGGACTCGTGCTTCGTGAGCGCACTCGCGCGCACCACGGCGGCGAAGGTCTTCTGCAGACTCGTCGCATGCAGCGCCCCCGTGGCCTCACGATTCGCAAACACCCACGGCCCGCGCGGGAGCCCACAGCGCGGTCGCGGCGCGGCCGTCCGCCAAGACACCCGCAGCAACTCGAGCGTCCGCTGTGGCAGCGGCACATAGCGATCCCGTCCGCCTTTCCCGGCGCGCGCGTGCACGACCATGCGCGCACTGTCGATATCACTGGTCAGGCGCTGGCAGCCTTCGGAGAGCCGAAGCCCGCACGAGTAGATCACGGTGAGGGCCATGCGGGCGCGCGGATCTTGTACCGATGCCAGCAACGTCCGCACTTCACCGGTCGACAGCACGACGGGCAAGACGTGCCGCTTCGCCGGTCGCACGAGATCAAAGACCGGCCACGCACGGTGCAACGTGACTTCGTACAAAAAGCGAATCCCGCTGCGGTACACGATCAGCGTGCTCCGCGAGACCTGGCGCGTCGTGACCAGCGCGAGGAAGAACGCCCTCAGCTCGTCTTCGGTGAGCGTGTCCAGCGTGTCGGGTAATCGCGCGAAATGCGTCGCCACGCGGACGACCGCGCCATGGTACGCCTGCTGCGTTTTCAGCGCGAATCCGCGCAACCGCATGTCGTCGCCCATCCGGTCGGTGAGCGTCTGCATCAGAACCTCCGTCTGCGGGAAAGAAGGACCTGCTCCCGCGACGTGACCGTCGCCCGCCGCACCGCAAAAGGACGGTCCCCCAAGGGGAACCGTCCTCAACAGCAACTACCGCGCAGCGGTTGAGTTCAACGCGCATTGCGGAGATACCGCCACGGCGCATAACGACGCCGCACGCGACATCCGTCCTACCCCGAATACTCTTCACGTAGCGACTGGCAACGCCTTGCGTGTCCGGACACCTGCCTCGGAGCCGGAGATGGCGCGGACGGCCGCATGGCTTCCTGCAGGGACACGCCTGACCGATCACCGCAGCATGGGCGTGTTGTCGCGCGATTCCCGTTGGAGACCGTGGTACAGGTGCCGTTCGATGCAGAGCGGTTGAGCCAGCGCGCGAGCGACCTGCCGGCGCACGTGATGATCTACACTACGCGCTCGCGCTCGCCTTGCATGCGGAGGTCACCACGCGTGTCGGTGCTGCGCGGTCTGCTCGAAGGCGTGCGCTGGCTCGGGGAGCCTGGCACCATCACCGCGCCGGCGGGACCGTCGGGGATCTCGCAGGCGCGGTCGTACCGTCCCTGACCCGCGACATGCTCTGCCTGGCGGATCGTGGCGGTGTTGGCTTCGATGCCGTGGCACCAGGCAGCGGCGACCTGGGCCGCGCTGGGTCCCCGGCCGCACGCACTCGACCCGGATACCCTCTCGTTTACCCCCGCGCGTCGCGCACCCGTCGCACGCCGCCGCATCTGGCTGCGCTCTCCCTCAGGACTTGGCGCGCCGACACCAGCGCTCCTGCACGAGCTCCGCGCGGAGCACGTCCGCTTCAGCTGCGGGCACATCGTGCCCTGTCGGGGCAAACACCCGAGAAGGAGCTACCCGCGCCGCCCCCGACGAAGACACCCAACTCGCCACGCCGCCGACCGCGTCTAGAGCCTTAAATGACGAGTATCGTGGCTACTTGCCACCGGCGGAGTTTGAAGCGCAGTATCACCTTTGCCATTCTGAGTTCGCCGAGCTGGTACTCAATGGTCCGCGCAGCTCGGCCTTGAGGAGAGGCGCGTTCACCGGGGCCGCTCATTGACGGCGGCAGCCGGCAGCCGGCCACCGACACACCGGTCAGAACCGCGCCGCGTCCAGCAGTTTCATGAAATTTCGCTTGGGCTTGTGGCGCACACGTACCGCCTCAAGGTAGGCTCGGAAACTGCCGTTGCTCGCCGACAGCGGCACCGCGCGCTTCATCACGCGCGCAATGACCTTGAGTTGTTTCACGGTGTCCTGGTACGCTTGGCTGTTTTTCTGCGCCAGCGTACGTTCTACCGAGGCCTGATACACCCGCACGGCATCCGCCGGGTGCGACGTTTCACGTAGCTCTGCCAGTCGCATCAGCATGTCATCGCGGCAACCGGAGGCCTCTGCTACCTGCCATGCCTCTTCTACATTTTCTTCCCACAGAAGAATCTCAATCAACAGGGTTCCGTCGCGCGGCAATGGCGCGTATCCCCGCGCCACGGCGCCGCTCCGCACACTGACATGCTTCCGCACTGCGGCAATTGCCCGGACCCGGAATGTGGACCACACGCCGGCGGCGTGTGCCACGGCATGGAGTGCGACATAATGCTCAAGACAGAGATGGTCGGTGAAATTGTGCCAGAGGAGCGCCAATGCCTCGTCGGCGCGCCCGTGCTGTTGATACTCTGCGGCCAGAAAGCTGCGAAGCCGGCGATCTGTCCGGTCAGGAAACGCGGCCATGCCTCGCTCGGCCCACATGATAGCGTCGCTGTGACGCTTGGCGCCGTGGTACAACTCCGCAATGCATAGGTAGCTGTACGCGTGCGACAGGTCGCGCGCTCTTATATCGGCAATGGCATCGATGTCTCCGGCTTGCGTTGCCAGCGCCTCCATGATGGCCGTGATCCGAGACCGATTGCCGGCAAAGCTCCGGTCATGGTGCCCGGCGTGCAGGGCGGGAGTCTTCGCCCACGCGGCGTCCGCCAAGGCGCGGTACACGCTCGACCCTTTCTTGCCAAACACGCGGGCATAGCGCGTGTGAGCACCAGAAAAAATGTCACACTCGCTCCGCATCTCCCATGCAAACAGACGTCGTGCCAGCGCTTCAGGATCCGGACGCGCTCGAATGCAGGCGGCCAGGTGCATGCGCTGCAGTCGTTCGAGAACCTCGCTGCCACCGCCATCGGAATCGTCAACGTGTTGGATGGCGCGCTCCATTAACTCCAGCGCATGTTCGACCAGTTCAATGACGGCATCGGGGTGTGCGATCGTGATCTCGGCGATCGCTGCGAGGACCTCTTCGATCTGTGAGAAATAGCCGCTGGCTTCTCGGTAGTGCACGTACTCGCCGGTTTCCATGGCCGCCGTTAGCGTGCGTCGCCAAGCATTGATGTTCACGCCGCCGGCAACAGACTTGGTGGTGCTGAGCAACAACTGCTGGTGCAATTGCTCGTCCTGCATCGCCCGCGTGATCAGCAAATTCACCAACGCGTCCAGTGGCAGGCTGGACAGATGCGCACGAATGTCCTTCATGGTTAACGGCCGGCCTGCGACCTTCTTGACCGCCGCGCGCTTACGGGGCGCACCGGCGCCTGTTGTGGCCGTCTCGCTCCCGTCGCCGATCGCTGAACGCTCCAGCCACGTCAGCCCCAGGGCTACGCAATGTTTGCAGCAGCTGCCGTCATCGCCCACTGGGCACGTGCACTCCCATGTCACGCGCGATCCGGCGAATCGCAAACCGGTGCGATAGCGCATGGTGCCATGCACCGTGGCAGAAATATGGCCGTCGTTGTCGGCAATATCGCCCACCCGACCATCGGCCGCGTAGCGCTGGCCGCGTTTGTAGGACTGGTCGTCGGCGAGTGCGCGCAGCTGCGGGCGGCTGAACGGCGCTTTAAACGAGCGGCGGGCTGGAGTCATGATGGCGTGGGTACGTGCAAGGTGAGCCAAGGCACACTGTCGGCGCGCCCACTCCGGTGGTCCATCACGGGCCTGTACCGGAATCAATGGGCTGCAAGCAGTGCACTGGACACTCCGCACGGTGCCGCGTTTGCGCAAGCACTCGCGCGTGTTGGTCGGAACTGATCACACAAAGCAAAAGAGAAAAGGAGAAAAGGAGAGAAGGAGAACACGTACCTCTGTGTTCTCCTTCTCTCTTTTTCTCTCTGTGATCAGTTCAGTGATACCGCCAATTCGGCGAATCACCCGCCGTAGTGCTTCCCAATCTTCCGCCCGTAATACCCGCCGACCGCGGTCAGCACGATGCTCCCCACGAACGCGGTGAATATGCCGAATGGTTCGCCGTCGGCCCAGCCCGCGTCAGCACGACGAGAAGCGATTTCGTCGAACGTCTCGGCGGCCGTCTTCGTATACTGCATAGTGCGTCCCGTTCGCACCGCACGGTGGCTGGCACTGTCGCACACGCGATGCAGCCTGCCGCTGAGCCTATGTCAGCAAGATTTCTTTGGAGGAAAGATGGTCCCTCGCTTCGTCGCGCCGCTCATGCTCGCGGCTTCACTGGTGCTCGGCCTCGCCGGCACTTCGGCCCTCCACGCGCAGGACACGGCTCCTGGCCGCGTCGTGGGTGTGGTATCCGACACTGCTTCCGGGCAGCCGCTCCAATCGGTGCAACTCTTCCTCTCGCGCGGGACCACGCGCCTCGAGGCGCGCACGAATCCTGATGGTCGCTTCACGTTTCCGACCGTACCGGCCGGTACGTATGGCCTCGAGGCGATCCGGCTCGGCTATCGCCGCATCGTGCGCGTCGGCATTGTGGTGACGGCAGGTGGCACGCTCACGTACGACGTGAAGATGAATGCGGCCGCGCTCAATCTGCAGGCGATGGTGACCACCGGCGTTGTGGACCCCACCGCGGGCACTCGCGTGCCGTTCTCCGTGGGTCGCGTGAGCGCAGAAGACGCGCCGGTGCCCGCGACGAACGCCCTTGAGACGATTCAGGGCAAGATCGCCGGCGTGAGTGTGATCCCGACCGGACAGGCCGGTAGCGGGACGAACATTCAGCTGCGGACGCCGACCTCGATCAGCAAGAGCACGTCACCACTGGTGGTGGTTGACGGTGTCATCCAGTCCGCATCGTTCGACGCGGCGAGCGCCGATCTCCAGTCAATGGACATCGAGAGCATCGAAGTCGTGAAGGGCGCGGCCGCGGCCTCACTGTACGGATCCCGCGCCGGGTCCGGTGTGATCCAGATTCGGACGCGCCGCGGTATCGGCCTGGCCGAAGGCACCACGAAGTTCACGCTGCGCACCGAATACGGCAACAACGAACTCGGTCGCAAGGTGAATTGGGCGCAGCAGCACTCGTTCCTGTCAAATGAGCAGGGCGACTTTCTGAACGTAGCGGGCCAGGTGGTTCCCCGCGAGCTGCGCGTGCCGGATCCCATTTACGCGCGCTTTCAGGACAACCCCTTCAAGGCGGGGACGTTCTACGATCAGGTGGATCGCTTCTTCAATCCAGGCGACTTCACGCGCAACTCGTTGAACATTGCGCAGAACGGTGGCAAGACCAACTGGTTCTTCTCGTACGTGAATCAGAAGGAAGACGGTGTAGTCCTCAATAGCGGCCGATACGATCAGAACGACTTCCGACTGAATCTCGATCATCGTCCGCGCAGTGATCTCAGCATTGGCGTTAGTGCGTACCATAGCCGCTCAACGCGCCTGAACCTGTACGACGATACGTTTTTCGACCTCATCAATCAGGCACCTGATGTAGACCTGCGTCAGCCTGATCCGGACGGCACGCCGTTCATCTTTCAGCCCGACTTCGAAGGACGCGAAGAGAACCCGCTGTACGTGCTGTCCACCGAAACCCGCAATCGGAATCGCGCCCGCACGCAGGGTGCCATGGAAGCGCGCTACGCGCCGCGGTCGTGGCTCACCGTGGACGGCAACCTCTCCTACGATCGCTCCGATCGCTCCACCGACTTCTTCCTCGATCAGGGTGTGAAGACGGAGGGCTTCGGCAATGGCGGCCCGGGTGAGATCTCGCGGTTCAATGGCGTGACCAACGCCTTGAACGCGTCGCTCTCCGCCAACCTGCTCAAGCGCGTTGGCAGCGTCACGCTGCGCAGCACGGTGCGCGGCCTGATGGAGCGCGAGACGAACGACCTCGTGAATGCGAGTGGCCAGATCTTCTCGACGCCAGGCGTGAACAGCCTGAATAACGCGACCGTCCGCTTCGTCAATTCGACGAGCGAGACGATCCGGACCAACTCGTTTTTCGTGAGTGCCGCCGCGGACTATCGCGGGAAGCTCATCGTAGACGGTCTCGCGCGCATGGACGGCAGTTCGCTATTCGGTCCCGAGGAGCAGGAGAACTGGTACTATCGCGGTTCCGCCGCGTACCGCCTTTCCGAAGAGACGTGGTTCCCGCTCAAGAACGTCTTCAACGAGTTCAAGCTGCGCGCGTCGCAGGGTACGGCCGGTGGCCGCCCCGACTTCAACGACCAGTACGAGACCTTCAACTTCATCGAAGGCGGCGGCCTGGTGAAGCAGAACCTCGGCAACAAGTTCCTGAAGCCCGAGTACTCGAAGGAGACCGAAATCGGCATCGACGCCATCGTGAAGAATCGCTACTCGATTCAGCTCTCGTATGCGCGGCAGGTGACCTCCGAGCAGCTCTTGCTGATTCCGTTGGCCGGCTACTTCGGCTACGCGAACCAGTGGCAGAACGCCGGCACCGTGACGGGCAATACGCTCGAAGGTACCATCGAAGCGCAGATCGTGCGCAAGCCGAATTTCACGTGGCGGGCCGGCCTCGTGGCCGATCGGTCGCGCAACAAGATCACGGAGTTCAATCGCCCCTGCTTCACCACCAACACGGTGGGTTTCCGGTGTGCGGGTGAGACGCTCGGCAACATGTACGGCTTCCGCTTTATCGGTGACGCCTCCGAGCTGCCGGCCGGCGCGCAGTCACGCGCGAGCGAATTCGCGCGCAACGACGAAGGCCTGCTCGTGTATGTCGGTGCCGGCAACGCGTACACCGATGGCGAGACCAAGCGCCTGTGGGGCACGCCGGCAGTGACGATCGGCAGCCAGTCATACCAGTGGGGAATGCCGGTCCGCGCCATCGACTCGACAGGCAACGCGGCCGTCACGCGTATCGGCGACGGCAATCCGGACTTGCGGTTCGGCGTGTCGAACACGATCGGCTGGCGCGGCGTGCAGTTGTTCATGTTGTGGGACGCCCAAGTTGGCGGCGACGTGTACAACCAGACCAATCAGCGCATGTACCAGTACCAGCGCAGTCGCGACGTGGACCAGGCGGGTAAGGCGCAAGAGCTCAAGAAGCCTATCGAGTACTATGTCTCGCTGTACGCCGCCAACGATCCCACGAGCTACTTCGTGGAAGACGCGAGCTTCGTGAAGCTGCGTGAGGTGTCGCTCAAGTACCGTCTGCCGAGCAGCTTCTCACGGGCCCTAGCACGTCTCGGCGCTGAACAGGCGTCGGTCTCGCTCATTGGTCGCAACCTGGTCACGCTCACCAGCTATAAGGGGTACGACCCCGAAGTCGGCAGTGTGCTCAGCCGCCTCGACAGCTTCTCGTATCCGCGCTATCGCACGGTCACGGGCAGCTTCGAAATCACCTTCTGATCGGCGAGCCTCAACTCATGAATTCGACTCTCAAGAAGATCGCTCTGCCGATTGGCCTCACCCTCCTCGCGGCGTCCTGTCAGGACCTCGATGTGGTGAACCCAAACCGGCCCGATGCCGAGCGCGCCACGGCGCAGCCGGTGACCACGGAATCCTTCGTTGCCACGTCGTTCCGCACGTGGTGGCCTGTTGCGGGCCACGATGACTATCCGTCGTGGGCGTTCAGCACGATGGCGCGCGAGATGACGTCCGGCTTCGCGGACTTCGGACAACTCGAGCTCTCTGCCGAGCCGCGTCAGTCGTGGAATAACAGTCCGGTGAACGCGCGTCGGCTGGTAAACGAGCAGCCGTGGTTTCAGTTGTACCGCACCATCTCCGCCGCGAACGACGTGGTGGGTGCTATCGATCGCGGACTGGTCATCGGGGATGCGCCGCGCACGGCACGGGCGAAGGCGATGGGCAAGTTCATGCAGGGTATCTCGTACGGCTATCTCGGTCTGTATTTCGACAAGGCCGCGTTGGTTGACGAGACCACCAAGCTGGATACGCTCACTGGTGTGGCGCCGACGTTCAGCGACTACAAGGTGGTCACGACCTTTGGCATCACGCAGCTCGACGTTGCGATCGCGACGGCGAACGCGCAACCCACGATGACGTTCCCGGTGGACGGGTGGCTGTATCAGGCGCTCACCAAGGACCAGTTCGTGCGACTCGCGAACGCGTTCGCCGCACGGCTGCTGGTGTACTCGGCCCGCACGCGTGAAGAGCGTGCCGCGGTGAACTGGGCGGAAGTGATTCGGCGCGTGGATGCGGGCATTCAGACGGACTTCGCTCCGTCGGCACAGCCCGATGTCTTCTTCGACGACTGGAAGCGTCTGCTGGCGCGCCTGCGCACGGCGGGACGTCCGTCGGACTTCGGCCGTCCGAGCTACTGGCTCGTGGGCCCGTCTGATTCGACGAACGGTTGGCGTAGCTGGGTGGCCACGCCAAACGACAGCCGGCAGCCGTTCCGCATCACCACGAAGGACCGCCGCATTCAGGGTCCGACGGGACCGACATCGGTAGGCAAGTACATGGGCTACAACCTGAACAACATCTTTCAGGCCGCCCGTGGGACGTACCGTTTCTCGCACTACTACTACAAGCGCAACGGTGTCGACCTCACGTACCAGTCCGGTCCGCAGGTCGCGATGACGGTGACGGAGATGGACCTGCTCAAGGCCGAGGCGCTCATTCGACTGGGTCGTGCGGCCGAAGCGGTGCCGCTGATCAACAAGTCGCGCATTGCGAGCGGCGAGTTGCCGGCTGTCACGATCGATGGTCCGCCGAACGAAGCCGGCTGTGTGCCGCGCAAGGAAAATGGCGACTGTGGCAGCTTGTGGGACGCCCTCCGCTACGAGAAGGGCATCGAAGGCGCTGGTGTGAGCGGTGTAGTGGCGTTTTTCGACGCCCGCGGCTGGCGCACGCTTCCGGAAGGCACGCCGATTCACTTCCCGATTCCGGGTCGTGAGTTGCAGACACTCCGATTACCGCTGTACACGTTCGGTGGCCCGGGCGGTTTGGCGAGTGCGCCGGCGCGTGATCCGGAGCGTTGCCCGGTCGCGTTGGCGCGGTGTGCGCCGTAAGGCGTGTGTGCCGTAAGGCGTGTGTGCCGTAGGCGGACGCCGCTGAACTGATCACACAGAGCAAAAGAGAAAAGGAGAACACAGAGGTACGTGTTCTCCTTTTCTCTTTTGCTCTTTTGCTCTGTGTGATCAGTTCAGCAGTGCCGCCAATGCAACGCCTCACCCGCCGTAGTGCTTCCCAATCTTCCGCCCGTAATACCCACCGACGGCGGTAAGCACGATGCTCACCACGAACGCGGTGAACATGCCGAACGGTTCGCCGCCGGCCCAGCCCGCGTAGCCACCGATCGTGGCGCCGATGAAGGCCAGCAAGCGTGTCACGAGATTATGCGCCGAGCAGCTGCGTGACAGTCGCTGTTACGTTGTCGGCGCTGATGCCGTACTTCTCGTACAGCGTGGGCGCCGGCGCACTGGCGCCAAAGGTGGAGATGCCGACAATCGCGCCCGTGTCGCCAACCCACTGGTACCACGACATCGGGTGCGCCGCTTCTACCGCCACGCGGGGCACACCGGCGGGCAGGACACTCGCGCGATACGACGCGTCTTGCTTGGCGAACAGTTCGAGGCTGGGACAGCTCACCACGCGCGCGTTCACACCCAGCGCGGACAGCTGCTCACGCGCCGCCAACGCGATTTCGACTTCCGAGCCGCTCGCCATCAGCACCACGTTCGGCACGCCATTCGTGTCGGCCACCACATAGGCCCCACGCGGCACGCCGGCACGTGCCCGAGCAGGCTGGCCAAAGTATGACAGCTTCTGACGTGAGAGCACGATCGCCGATGGGCCGGTGCGATGGGCGATCGCTACGCGCCACGCTTCACTCACTTCATCGGCATCGGCCGGACGCAGCACCATCAAGTTCGGAATGCAACGTAGCGCCGTGAGATGTTCAATGGGCTGGTGTGTGGGGCCATCTTCGCCGAGTCCGATGGAATCGTGCGTGAACACGTAGATCGCCTGCACGCCCATCAGGGCGGCCAGGCGAATGGCCGGACGCATGTAATCGCTGAACACGAGGAACGTGCCGCCGTACGGGATGATGCCGCCGTGCAGACCCATGCCGTTCATGATCGCGCCCATCGCGTGCTCGCGAATGCCGAAATGGAAGTTGCGACCGGCCGCTGCCGTGGGCGCGTAGTACGTCGCGCCCTTCACGTTGGTGAGGTTCGAGCCCGTGAGGTCGGCGCTGCCGCCAATCAACTCGGGCGCCGCCGCGGCGATGGCGTTGATGACGACACCACTCGCGGCGCGGCTGGCCACGTTGCCGCTCTTCGTATCAAACGCAGGGAACGCGGTGTCGAGCGCGTCGGTCAACCGACCGTCGTTGCGACGTAGCAGCTCGGCGGCGAGCTCGGGGTGCGCGGCCTGATACGCCGCCCACTTGGTTGTCCACTCCCGGTGCGACGCGGCACGCGTCGCGACACGCTCGGTCCAATGGGCGCGTGCCGCATCGGGCACGAAGAACGGCTCCGTACTCGGCCAGCCGTACGCGGCCTTGGTGAGCACGATCTCAGCGGCGCCCAACGGTTCACCGTGCGCCTTGGCGGTGTCCTGCTTGTGGGGCGAACCGAAACCGATGTGCGTTTTCGTGATGATCATCGTGGGACGCTGCGTGTCGGCCTTCGCGGCGGCGATGGCGGCGTCAATCGCCGCGAGATCGTTCACGTCATGCACCTGCAACACCTGCCAGCCGTACGCCGCGAAGCGCTGCTCGGCGTTGTCGCTGCACGAGAGATCGGTGCTGCCGTCGATCGTGATGCCGTTGTCGTCGAAGAAGCCGATCAGCTTGCCGAGCTTGAAGTGACCAGCATAGCTGGCCGCTTCGTGTGAGATGCCTTCCATGAGGCAGCCGTCGCCCGCCACGAAGTACGTGTAGTGATCGACGATATCATGACCGGGGCGGTTGAACGTGGCCGCGAGATGCGATTCGGCAATGGCGAAACCGACGGCGTTGGCGACGCCCTGGCCAAGCGGACCGGTGGTCGTTTCGATACCCGGCGTGTGGTGGACTTCGGGATGACCCGGCGTGAGGCTCTGCCACTGACGAAAGCGCTTGATCTCGGACAGCGGGAGGTCGTAGCCCGCCATGTGCAACGTGCCGTACAACAGCATAGATGCATGGCCCACCGACAGCACGAAGCGGTCGCGGTCGGCCCACAACGGTGCTGTTGGGTCGTGGCGCAGATGCCGCGTGTACAGCGCGTAGGCTAGCGGCGCGAGCGCCATTGGTGTGCCCGGGTGTCCGGACTCGGCGGCCTGCACCGCATCCATGGCGAGGGTGCGGATCGTATCGATCGCGAGACGCTCGGTCTCGGTTACGGCAGCAGCGGCGGGCAAATCGGACACGGACATGGCTCCGGAATTTCGGTCAAGTGAGGCGCTCCAGTGGAGTGGGCGCCACAGACCCGAAATCTAGCCGATTCCGGGGGCCGAAATCGGCCGGCGCAATCAGCGCACCAGATACCGTTCGCGGGTGAGATCGAGGTGGTGTGCGAAGTGTCCGGCCATCATCCAAGCCAACGCCCGCGCAGAGATTGGATGTCCGCTGGCGACACCGACTTGGCTCCACGCCTGGTCGTCGAGCGACTTCACCAGCGACAGCGTCGCGGCACGCACGGTCTGGATTTCGGTCAGAATGTCGTCAAGTGGACGGCCGGCGGTACGACTTTCCGGCACCCAGGCATCCTGATCGAACCCCGGGAGCGGCGTCATGTCGCCACGGGCAATGCGCATGAGGCGGTACGCGAACACCCGCTCGGTGTCGGACACGTGCACCAGCGACTCGCCCAGCGTCCACTTCCCCGGACCATAGGAATACTCGACCAGCGCGGGGTCGACGGCGTCGAGCAGCTCAACCAGGGTTATCGGCTGCGTCACCAGCAACGACCAGATATGATCTGTGCCCATCGCGGCGAGGGCGTTGGCCGTGGCGTCGATGTACGTGGAGGCGAACGGAGCGTGTTCCGTGGGCGCGGGTCGCGTGAGCTTCATGCGGAGGACTCCGGTGTGGTTGCGAGAAAACCAAGGGACTCGAGTACGACCTTCACCTGCGACGGATCAGGGACGGCGCCCTGCGCGAGGCGCGGCGAGCCACCACCACGACCACCAACTGCTTGCAGGGCAGTACGGAGTCGCTGTCCCGCGTCGATCCCCGTGTCTTCCGCGGTGGCCATTAGCACGCCACCAGTGACTCCATTGGATATCAACACCGCGCAGAACCCGAGGGCCACCAGTTGCTGCGCAAGTGGTTCAGATTCCTTCACCGCGCCGGTGGTGGACGCGACGATGCGTCGCACGCCGTCGCTGCCA
This sequence comes from Gemmatimonas sp., assembly GCF_046594945.1. GTDB lineage: Bacteria > Gemmatimonadota > Gemmatimonadetes > Gemmatimonadales > Gemmatimonadaceae > Gemmatimonas. The sequence continues at coordinate 12,849 of NZ_JBKJRB010000040.1, forward strand.
GGGATGCACGCCGTCCACATCGCCGCCGCCTGATAGCGAGCCAGTTCGCCGGCCAGTCGTTTCCGCTCACGTTCGCCATCGGCGAGTCGTTGCAACTGCTGTTCCACAAGTCCCGGCAGATCGTGCGGTGCGGCCGACAGCGTGCGTGCCGACGTGCTGAGCAGCACGGCGTCGAGCCGCGCCCGGGATACGGCGCGATGGCCGCACACGAACTCGATGCGCGTGTTGCCCTTCGCCTTTTCGGCGCGACGCAGCAGCATCGCGCCGATCTCGCCGGTGAAGTCGACGTGCGTACCGCCGCAGGCACTGCGGTCGATGCCCTCGATCGTTACGATACGCAACTCGCCGTCGCGGTCGCTCGGCTTGCGGAGGTCCGAGGCCACGGCCGCGTCTTCGAAGGACACGCTGACGCGACGATTCTGCACGATCAGGGCATTGACGCGACGCTCGATAGTGGCGAGCAGCGTGGGGTCAAAGTCATCGCAGGCAACATCGACGGTGTTGGTGTCATCACCGAAGTGTACGCTCACCGTGGGCCAGCCGAATTCGTCGGTGAGTATGGCCGACAGGAGGTGTTGGCCGGTGTGCTGCTGCCGGTGGTCGAAGCGACGCGTGGTGTCGATTTGTCCCACCAGCATCGAGCCCACGGGGACGCCGATCGGGTCGACGAGGCAATGCACGATGCGCTCCTCATCGTCGATCACGTCGACCACCGCGATATCGCCCAAGATGCCCAGATCGTGCGGTTGCCCTCCCGAGGTGGGATAGAACGCGGTGCGGTCGAGGACCACGCGTTGTCCGTCGTGGGTGATCTCAAGCACGACGGCGGTAAAGCGGTCGAGGCGCGCATCGGTGTAATACAGGCGGTCGGTCATGCGGCGGCAGGTCCGTCGAGGGAAGCATCGTGCAACAAGAAGAGGCGTCGATGGTATCTTGCGCAATATGCTGATTCCGCCAACTCCCCGGATGTTCGGGCGTGTCGCCGCGACCGCGTCGCTGGCGATCCTCGCCGCGACGAGTACCGGCTGCAGCAGCAGCTTCTTCAAGGTGACGCCGGATTCAGGTATCGGGGCGCCGGTGGGCGGGGACACGCCACCGGCAACGCCCAAGACGGCACCGGAGGCGAAGGGACCGGTAGCGAAAGCAGCGCCGGCGAAGGGACCAGGGCTCACCAACGTGACAAGGGCCACCAAACCGGCACGGGGCGCGGCGACAACGCCGGCCGCAGTGGTGTCAGCTCCGGCGGTACCGGCGGTGGCCGACACGCAGCTCCCGGAGCCAGACCCCGCTCCCTCTGATTCTGCGGGCGTGGCCCGGCTGCATCAACTGATGCACGTGTGGCATCTGGTGTCCCTGTACCATCCCGCCGTGATCGAACGCGGCGCCCCGTGGGATTCGGCGTTCATCCGCGCGGCGACCGTCGTGCGCTCCGCGAACGACGCACAGCAGCTGGCTGCGGCGTATCGCCGCATGCTGTCGGTGCTGCAGGACCCGCTTACGCGCGTCGAGCTTGCAGGCGACGCTGGCGCCACGGGCACGGCGGAAAACGCGGCGATCGGCTACGTCATCGGCAGCGAGCGCACGCGTGACAGCGTGTTGATCGTGCGTGTGCCGTTGGGTGCTGCGCAACGCCGACTGTGGAGCGATAGTGCCGCCGCCGCGCTCAATCGGTTGCTGGCCGCTGCACCCAGACGTGTCGTGCTCGACGTGCGTGGCTCGCGGGACCGGCAAGACACGAACATTGGCCGCATCGACCGCATCGATGACGACCGAATAGATGCGGTCGTCGATCGGTTCGCGAGCAATGCGGGACTGGCGATGCAATTGAACAGCACGCTCACGGTAGCAAGTTCGGAACGGACACGCCGAGTTGGTGGCGCGCGCTATGCCGACGGGCAGTGGCAACCCGATGACGCATGGACGATGCGCACCGGACGCCCGGTGTTCGCCGGGGCGTCGTCGCCACGGCGCGTGATGGTGCTCGCGAATCGCGCCACGGTGCTTCCGCGCGCGCTGTTGTCACTGATCGCGAGTAGACGAGTCACGTTGCTTGCTGAAGAGGGTGTAGACGACACGCCGTTGGTCTCGAGCGTGGTGCTGCCGATGGGCGATCGCGTCGCGGTGCGCATTCGTACAGGTGAGCTGGTGCATGCCGACGGCAGTACCGGGCTTATCGCCGACTCCGTACTGCCACGTGCGGCTCAGCCGCTGGACAGCGCGCCGGTGTTACGCGCGGCGCTGTCGCTGCTGCGCACGAATGGCGCCGAGCGCGGTGGCGACCGCGCGTCGCGTACACCCGAGCGCCGTCTGCCAGCGGAGTTGCCGAGTTACTACGGTCGCGATCCGTATCCATTCATGGGCGCCCGACTGTTGGCTGCGGCGCAACTCTGGAGCGCTATTCGTGTGCGTCACGCACATCGCGACCTGTACGATGAGGATCTGGACGCGTTGCTTGAGCGCACGATTCCGAAGCTCGAGGCGGCGCGCGCGGCCACCGAGTACGCGGCAGCGCTGATGCCACTGGTCTCGGCACTCGACGACACGCCGTCGCATCTACAAGGCGCGTCGGCCGATTCCGTTCGCGGCATAGCGTCTGTTCCATTTCGCGTACGTTGGATCGAGGACCGCGCCATTATCACCGACGTGGTGCGCGACTCCGTCACGAAGGCCCTTGGCATCGAGACCGGCATGGAGGTCACGGCTGCCGATGGCTTTCCGATGCCGGCGTGGATCATTGACCATCGTACGGCGGTATCCGCGCCCAATCCGTGGTCTCGCCTTCGTGCACTTATGCCGCAGGTGGCACGTGGCCCGACTGGCGGCGCGTTGTTTCGTCTGCGCGATCTGACCAATCGCGAGCGGCAGTTGAACATTCCGCGCCGCACGGCGTACATGGCGCCGCTGGTGTTGCCAGAGCGGCCGAACATGAGTGTCGTGCGTACGTTCCCTAGCGACATCGTCTACCTCGATGTCGAGCGTCTGGCGCCTGATTCGATCGCGGCGATCCTCGCGCGCACGCGCGGTGCACGCGCCTGGCTGCTCGATCTGCGCGGTACGCTCGGCTCGGGCCATGCTGCCGCCATACTCGCGGCCGTGCGCAGCCTGCCCGAAGCGGTCACGGCGCGTGAAGTGCGGCGCTACGAGAGCGAGCCTTGTGCCATGACAACGCTTCGTGAGGCGCGACAATTGTGTTCGCAAACGCGTGAGACCCGTTCGCGGGTGAGTCGCGGGGACACGACCGGGCACTATGCCGGTCGAATTGTGGCCTTAATCGATGAACGGACCGACGGCAACATGGAGCGTTTGGCGCTCGCGCTCGATGCCGTAGCACGCGTGACGTTCATCGGCTCGTCCAGCGCGGGAGCTCCGGGCGAGGTGATGAACATTACGCTGCCGGGGCTGCTGCAGGTCGCGCTTCCCATCGTGGAGCTGCGCCGGTCAGATGACGGTCAGCTGCAGCGCGTGGGGATCACGCCAAGCGTGGAGGTGCGTCTTACGGTGCGCGGCGTTCGTAGCGGCTTCGATGATGTGATCGAGCGCGCGCAGCAGTGGCTGGTGCAGCAACTGGATCCATCGGCGCGTCGTCGCCGATGATCCGCGGTCGATAGCGCGTCGCCGTGCGTGACACCACGACACTCCCCATCGACGAGATCATCCCGTCGTTGCGCGCGGCGCTGGCGGCGCGCACGGTTGCGGTGCTCGAAGCGCCGCCAGGTGCCGGTAAGACCACGCGCGTGCCGATCGCGCTGGTGCACGAGCCATGGCTGGCGGGGGCGAAACTGGTGATGCTGGAGCCGCGGCGGCTCGCGGCCCGCGCGGCAGCAACGTACATGGCGTCGATCCTTGGCGAAGACGTGGGGCAGACGGTGGGCTATCGCGTGCGCGGTGAGACGCGCATCTCCAAGCGCACGAGAATTGAAGTCGTGACCGAGGGCGTGCTGGCGCGCATGCTGAGCAGCGATGCCGCACTCGAGGAGGTCGGTTTGGTGATCTTCGACGAGTTTCACGAACGGTCGCTGCACGCCGATCTGGGGTTGGCGCTGGTGCTCGAAACGCAGCGGCATCTGCGCGAGGAGCTGCGCGTCTTGGTGATGTCGGCGACGCTGGATGGTGTGGCGGTGTCGGCGCTGCTGGCCGACGAGGCCGGGCCAGCGCCGGTGTTGCGCAGCGAAGGCCGCCTGTTTCCCATCGAGACGCACTATCGTGCGCCGCGCCGAGACGAGCGGGTGGAGGCCACCACGGCACGCGTGATCCGCGAAGCACTCGAGGCCACGGCCGGTGATGTGCTGGTGTTCTTGCCGGGCGCCGGCGAACAGCGTCGTGTGGCGGAGCGTCTCACTGGCGACACAATGTCCGGTGTGCGGTTGCATACGCTCCATGGCAGCATGCCGCTGGGCGAACAGGATGCCGCCTTGGCGCCCGCGCCTCCTGGCACGAGAAAGGTGGTGCTGAGTACGAGTGTGGCCGAAACGAGTCTTACAGTGGCCGGCGTGCGTGTGGTGGTGGATTGCGGGTGGTCGCGCGTGCCGCGCTACGATGCCTCGGCGGGTCTGACACGACTCCACACAGTACGCGTGAGCCGTGCGTCGGCCGATCAGCGTCGCGGACGCGCCGGTCGCACGGCGCCCGGTGTGAGCTATCGGTTGTGGGATCAACATGAGGATCACATGCTGCTCCCCAGTACGCGTCCGGAAATCGTGGACGCCGATCTGTCGTCGCTGGCGCTCGAACTCGCCGACGCGGGGATCAGCGATCCGACCGCGTTGCGCTGGCTGGATCTGCCGCGGGCGGGTGCGTTTGCGCAGGCGCGCGCGTTGCTGGCGCAGCTTGGCGCGCTCGATGAAGCCGGTCGCATCACGTTGCACGGTCGTCGCATGGCGGCCTTGCCATCGCAGCCGCGATTGGCGCATCTGGCGCTTACGGCGGCCGAACGCAACGCCTTGCCGTTGGGGGCGGCGATCGCCGCGCTGCTGGAAGAGCGCGATATCGTACGCTACGACGGGTTGCCACCGCAATCGGACATGCGTCTGCGCACGGAACTGTTGCGGCGCGACGGGGCGCATGGGGCGCATGGGGCAGTGGGCGTGGCGGTGGATCGCGATGGCGTGCGCCGTGTGCGGCAAACGGCCGACGATCTCGCGCGTCGCGCCGCGGACGGTGGACACGGTGGCGCCCCTGTGCGCGCCTCCTGGGACGATGCCGATACGGGTTCGCTGCTGGCGCTGGCCTATCCCGATCGTGTCGCGCAGCGGCGCAGTGGTGCGGAGCCGCGCTACCTTTTGCGCAACGGGAGCGGGGCAGTTTTGGCGAAGCACGATGCGCTGCACGATGCACCGTATCTGGCGATCGCCGACCTCGAGGGCACGTCGCCCGAAGCGCGGATTATGCGGGCGGCGCCGATCACGCTCGAGGAGCTGCGTGAGGACTTCGGTGAGCAGTTCGTACGCGTGCGACTGGTGGAGTGGGATGAGCGCACGAAGGCGGTTCGCGCGCGCAAGCGCACGTTGTTGGGCGCGATCGTCATCGACGACGTGGTGTGGACCGACGCCGATGCCGCGGTCGTGCTGCACACGGTGCTGGACGCGATCCGTGCCCAGTTGCAGCGCAGCGGCATCGAGGCGCTACCTTTCTCGCCGACCGCTAAGCGATTGCAGGAGCGGATGGCGTTTATGCACGCGCACGACGCGAGCTGGCCGGATGTATCGGTCCCGGCGCTGTCGGCCTCGCTCGAGGACTGGGCAGGGCCATATTTGGACGGCGTGCGGACGTGGGCGCAGCTGGCATCGGTCGACTGGCTTGAGGCGCTGCAATCGCTGATGCCGTGGGCGCAGCGGTCGGCGCTGGAGCGCTTGGCGCCCACGCATGTCGAGGTGCCGAGTGGGTCGCGGATCGCGCTGGACTACAGCGACGCGATGGCGCCGGTGTTGGCAGTGAAGCTGCAGGAGGTATTCGGCTGGACGAGCACGCCCATGGTGATGGACGGCCGCGTGTCGCTCACCCTGCAGCTGTTGTCGCCGGCGCAGCGACCGGTGCAGGTCACCCGCGATCTCGCCGGATTCTGGCGCAGCTCGTACTTCGAGGTACGGAAGGAACTGCGCGGGCGCTATCCACGGCATCCTTGGCCGGAGGATCCGCTGACCGCGGAAGCGACCAAACGAGCAAAGCCGAGAGGGACGTGACCGACTGTTCGCATTTCCGAGACGAACAGCAAAAAGTGAGGGTTTGCCGCGGGTCGGCACCAATGATCGCTGATCAACAGCCACCAACAAATATTGGAGATAAAATCGAGCAGGCGAGGGCATTAGCGCTCGCGATCATCGGTGCATGGTTCGTGAAATCCGCGGCCGGGCTGTTCCACGACGACCAATGTACAATGGCCTTGCCGAGGATCGGCACCAATGATCGCTGATCAACGACAACCAACAATGCTTGCATGTGAAAGTATGCAGGCGAGGGCATTGGCTCGCGCGATCATCGGTGCATGGTTCGTGAAATCCGCGGCCGGGCTGTTCCACGACGACCAATGTACAATGGTCTTGCCGCGGATTGGCACCAATGATCGCTGATCAACGACAACCAGCAATGCTTGCATGTGAAAGTATGCAGGCGAGGGCACTGGCGCTCGCGATCATCCGTGCGTGGTTCGTGTAATCCGTGGTAGAGCTGTTTTCCAGCCACAAGCTCAACGTTCCGTCACGCGTGCAAGTGATCATGGCGGCGTAGAAATGGTGCGTACGCTCCGGTTTTGGTTCACCAAGTTGAACGGAACTCAACCCGGAGAACTCATGAGCGGATCGCAGAGTGGGACGCTGCTGCACCACGAACTCAGCAAGCAGATCATAGGCGCATTCTACGAGGTGTATAACCTCCTCGTGCGCGGACTATTGGAGGGGTGTTATCAGAACGCATTGTACATCGAACTGTGCGAGCGTGGGCTGCCGGTCGAACGGGAAGTGCCGTTCGACGTGCGCTACAAGGGGAGGGTCATCGGCGAGTATCGCGTCGATCTTCTTGTCGAGCGCAAGGTGATCGTAGAATGCAAGACGGCCGACACGCTCAAAGGTTATGACGAATCACAGCTGCTTCACTATCCAAGGGCGACCGGCACCGAGCTCGGGATGCTGATGTATTTCGGGTCTAAGCCGCTGTTCCGGAGGTTCGTGCACACCAACGGTCCGGCGGCTCCCCCCGAGGTGGACGAGGGGGACACCGCCAACTCCGGCCGTCTTACGCCAACGCCCCGGGAATCAGCTGGACAAACTGCTTCATTTCGTCCGGCGTTCCGATGCTGATGCGGCACCAATCGCCGTATGGCTGAAATGCCCGTCCCACGCGGTAGCCGCTGGCGAGGAAGTGCTTCTGCAGCTGCTCGACTGGGCGTCCGGCGTGGAAGAACACGAAGTTCGTCTGCGACGGCGCGATGCGCCGGCCGGCCTTGGTCAGCGCCGCGGTGAGCACGGCGCGGCCTTCCCGGTTCTTGGCCTTCACGAACTCCTGGTACTCCGTGTCCTCTACCGACGCCAGGGCCGCCCGCATGCCGAACGTGTTCGGGTTGCCGGTCGAGAACTGCGCCATCTTCTTGATGACGTCCGGATGCGCGATCGCGAATCCGATGCGGAGTCCGGCGAGGGAGTGAATCTTGGACGCCGTCCGCGACACGATGATGTTGTGGCCGGCCGTCACGAGATCCGTCATCGACCGATAGCTCGGATCGTCCACGAAGTCGTGATACGCTTCGTCGACCACCACGAGGCATTTCTTCGCGGTGCTGATCACGAAGTCGCGCATCGTCAGTTGATTGTCGAGCACTGCCGTTGGATTGTTCGGGTTGCACACGAACACCAGCTTCGTGTTGGCGCCGATCTTCGCGTTCATCGCGGCGAAGTCATGATGCAGGTCCGCGTTGAGCGGCACCTTGTGCACGGTGACACCCATCGACGTGGCGTAATCCGGGAGCTGCTCGAACGTGGGCCACGGCAGCACCATGTCACCACCGTGCATCCCCGTGGCCAAGGCGGCCAGTGAAAGCACTTCGCTCGACCCTTGGGTGACCAACACCTGCTCGGGCTTCACCCCCACGTGCGTCGCATACGCCTCCGTGAGCTCCTTCATGACCGGCGGATCGTAGTGCGGATGCTCGCCCCACCCACTCATGATGGCGTCTTTGGCCTTGGGCGACATGCCGAACGGATTCTCGTTGAAGCAGAGACGAATCGGGCCGGCGGCGCGACGCTGCGTCGTGATATCGCGTTCGAGCTGATTGAGGACCTCGCCGTATGACGCACCGCCGAGTGCGCGCGAGGCTTCGAGCGCGGGCAGGAGTCCGGGGAGCGCCACGCTGGCCCCGACACCGATACCGGTCTTGATGAGCCATTGACGACGGGACACGGTGTCGGACATACGAACCTCGCGTGGTGCTGGTGGTTGAAGCGTGCGGCGCGGCGCGGGTCGCTCGCGACGTGGGGTTACGATACGGCGTGAACTATGTTTCCGCGATGTCCGCTGTCCGATGGCTCGTTACTTCCCTGTCGTTCGCCGCCATGCTGGGGGTGTCGGCATGGGTGGTTTCCTCGCGTTGGCCGGCGGGCGGCATGCCCTGGCTGGCCTGGCCGGTGCACGCGGCGGCGCTGGCTACCGTGACGGCCGAAATTGTCACGCGGGCGCTCAAGATCCAGGTGTCGGCGCGCGCCTGTGGAATCCCGCTGCGATTCGGCACCGCCGTGCGGGTCTGTCTGGCCGGTGACTTCGCCGCCGCCATTACGCCGGCCCGCGCAGGGGCGGAGCCCTCGCGCTTTCTGGTGCTGGCTGAAAGTGGAACCGGCGCCGCCGCGCGTGTGCTGATCCTGTTCCTCGAGCTGTTTCTTGAGATGTGGTCGCTGGTGCTGGTCTGCAGCGTGCTGGCTGTGCTGTTCGTTGGGCGCGGGGCGTCTGTTGCGGGGCTCCTCGGTCTGGTTGGCGGCTACAGCAGCTTCGTGCTCGGGGTCGGTGCGGCCGGACTGGTGCTTTCGAAACGGAATGCCCACGGGCCGCCGCCGGCGTGGGCGCGTCGCGTGGGATTGCACGCCGGACGGTGGCGCGCGGTACAGCGTACGTTGCGAGCGCTCCGAGGATCGGTGCAGTCGCTGCGTCGCGCCAAGCCGGGTCTGATGCTGCTGGCCTTCGCGGGCTCGGTGCTGCACGTGCTGTTCAAAGTCGCCACCCTGCCGATCCTGGTGTTCCTGGGCGATCCGTCGTTCCCGCTCACAATGGACGCACTGGCACCTCTGATGCTCTGGCCGTTGGCGCTCTTTTACGGCGGGGTGGTGGTACCGGCACCCGGCGGCGGCGGTTTTGTCGAGGGTGCCTTTGCCGCCACGCTCAGTTCGGCGATCCCTGCCGGTATCTTTGCCGCATCGCTGCTCTGGTGGCGCTTTTACACCTTCTATCTCTATCTCCTCGTTGGCGGGGCGGCGGCGGGCGATGCAGCCCTGCGCGCCCTGCGGCGTCCGACTTGACGCGATGACCTCCACGAACCGCCCGATCTCCACGAATGACGCCGACGCCGCGGATGCCCCCAGGCGCGACGGATCCTCAGCCACCGCTACGGCCACCGCCACCAAATGGCAGCTGATCGCCGGATTTTTGGTGATCTACATCGTTTGGGGGTCGACCTACTTGGCAATCCACTGGGGAGTAGAAACGATCCCGCCGTTCGGTATGGGTGCGGTTCGGTTTTTAGTTGCTGGCTCTATGTTGTACGCATGGTGCCGCTTTCGTGGCGCTAAAAAGCCGTCGGCAAGGCACTGGAAAGCGTCGGCCATTGTTGGCGCGCTGTTGCTCTTTGTGGGCAACGGCGCCGTCGCGTGGGCCAGTCAGCGCGTACCGTCAGGACTGACTTCTGTCCTCGTGGCCACGGTGCCGCTGTGGCTCGTACTCAGTGAACTCTGGCAAGGCAAGCGCCCCGACGTCCTCAAAGTTGTCGGGGTCCTCATTGGCCTCGCCGGTGTCGCCCTGCTTGTCGTGCCCACCGGCGGCGCCACTGCCACCGTTGACCCTCTCGGCGCCGTCGTCCTCGCCCTCGGCTCCCTGTCCTGGACTATCGGCTCGCTCTACTCGCGCACCGCCCGGCAAACCGCCTCGCCGGCGCTCGCGATCGCCATGCAGATGCTCGTTGGCGGGTCGCTGCTGCTCCTGTTGTCGCTTGGGCTCGGAGAGTGGACCCCGGAACTGCATGTCACCGCGCGATCGGCGGCCTCGCTGCTCTATCTGATCGTGTTCGGGTCACTGATTGGCTTCAGCACCTACATGTGGCTCCTCAAGGTGGCGAGCCCAGCGGCAGTGGGGACGTATGCTTACGTCAATCCGGCAGTCGCGGTATTGCTGGGCGTCCTACTGGCCGGTGAGCGGCTTCCCGCGCGCGCGGTCGCCGCGATGGCGGTCATCCTCGGCGGCGTCGCGATGGTCAGCATCGCCGGGGGTGGCGCCCGACGTATGGTCACGGCAGTCTGGCGCGCGCGCGCCTGAATCCTGAACCAGCAGTGCCTCGTACGGCACAGCGTACCCTCTTCTCCGGAGCTGCCTGTGCGCACCCACATCAAAATCGTCGGCATCGTCAACCTGCTCTATAGCGCGATCGGCGTGCTGGCCGCGGCGGGCGTGCTGCTCGGCGGCGTCTTCAGCTCGCTGGCCACGCTCAATCCCATCGTGCTGATCGTCGGTACGGTCACCAGTGCAATGATTGCCATCGTGATCGGCGCCATCAGTGTTTTCGGACTCATTGCGGGCTTTGCGCTGCTGAATCACCAGCAGTGGGCCCGCTACGTCATCCTGGTCGTTTCCGCGTTACGCCTGTTCCGCTGGCCGTGGGGGACGTTGTTCGGCGGCTACTCGATCTGGGTATTGATGCACGATGACACGCGTCAGCTGTTCGCAATGCGGTCGTAGGTCGCGGGTGTGGAGCACGGCCGACGCTCAGCAGTAGCAGGGGTCGGTAGAACTCCGCTGGCGAGATGGTGGGAAGCGCGGTAGCGTGCGGGAGTGAACGATGTCGCGGTGCCTATGCACCACATCGGCAGTGCAGCAGGACTGCGAGCCTCCCGCCCGCCCGCTTGAATCGCATGACCCTCGCGACCGCCGTTCTCTCAGCAATCCGTACGCCGCCCCGCGTGGTGCTGCCGCACCTGTCACGGGCGCAGCGCGCGTCACTGGCGGCGCTTGCCCGGTGCGTCCTGCGAGGGGCGCCGCCTAGCACCGAGACGGCAGACGAGTTCGTAGCGCGATGTGATGCGCGACTCGAGCTGCTCCCCGCGCATCGCCGTGCGCAGATGGGGTTGGCCCTCGATGTACTCGCGGCGCGCACGTCCGCGCTTTTGGCAATCGGCAAACCGACGCGCTTTGCCGCCCAGACCGCCGCCGATCAGACACGCTGCTTCGAGCGCTGGCTCAACTCACCGCTCGCCCCGCTGCGTTCGGCATCGCATTCGGTGCGTCGACTGCTCTTGGCGGTGCATTACGCGCGTCCGGAGGTCAGCCAGGCGATCGGCTATGCCGGGCCGATGCATCTGCGAGCGCCGCGCGTGTCGTGGGAAGGTTCCATGTCTGGCGTCAGTCGAGTCGACGAACCGGTGGCGCGCGGCCAGGTACATCTGCCCTCGCGTATCGCGCCCGCCCCGCTGCCACGGGGGGTTATTCCCGCTGTCGCCATGCGCGCCGACGGGCATCGCACCGCAGACGTGGTGGTGATCGGCACCGGTGCCGGCGGTGCCGTGACCGCCGCCCGATTGGCCGAAGCCGGCTTCGACGTGATCATGCTGGAGTCGGGCGCCTATCGTACGCGGGCCGATTTCGATGAACGCGAGGCCGAGCTGACGGAGCAGCTGTATGCCGACGGCGCGCTGCGGACCACCGATGATGCATCGGTGGCGTTGGTGCAGGGCAACACGGTGGGCGGATCGACCACGGTGAACTGGATGATCATGCTGCGCACTCCGGAATTTGTGCTCGATCAATGGGCGACGGAGTCGGGCGTGTATGGCATGACGCCGCGGGAGATGGGCGCCGTATTCGAGCGCGTGGAGCGCGAGGTGCACGCCAGCGCTGTCCCGGCAGACGCGCATTCGGCCAACAATCGCATTCTGCTGGACGGTGCGCGGTCATTGGGATGGAAGGTGTCCACGGCGCAAATCAATGCCGTCAACTGCGTGCGCTGCGGCTTCTGCGGCGTGGGCTGTCGGCATGACGCCAAGCAATCCACACTGGTGACGTACGTGCCGCGCGCGCTCGTTGCTGGTGCGACGCTATACGCCGATACGCACGTCGATCGCCTCGAGGTGCGCGAGCGAGACACCGGGGCGGGCACGCCGCCGCTCAAGCGCGTGCATGCCACGGTGCGCGATCCGTACTCCGGGCGTCCGGCACGTGCGCTCACTATCGATGCCCCAATCGTCGTCGTGGCCGGTGGGGCCATCGGCACCCCGGCGCTGCTGCAGCGCTCGGGACTTGGTGGTGGCGGGGTCGGTCAGTGGTTGCGCCTGCACCCCACGACGGCGGTCTGGGGGCGCTACGACCGCGAGATCGTGGCCAGTACCGGCATTTCGCTCAGCACCATGTGCGACGAGCATCTGCGTTGGCGCGGCACCGACTTCGGCTTCTGGATCGAGACGCCGCCGATGCACCCGTCGTTCACGGCGGCGGCGATGCCCGGGTTTGGCCAGTCGCACGGCGCGTTGATGTCGTCGTTCAATCAACTCGGCGTCCTGATTGGCCTCACCCGCGACGGGGCCGAGCGCACGCGATCGAGCGGTCGCGTGCGGGTCAATCGTCGCGGTGAGACGTCGATCGAGTATGCCTTGACACCGGAAGACCAGCGTCGGGTGCGGGCGTCACTGTCGGCCACGGCGGAGCTGCATTTTGCGGCCGGCGCCCAGGAGGTGGGCACCATGCACTCCACGCCAATTGTGGTGCGTTCGGCGGCCGACGTGGGCCGGTTGGAGGAGGGGTCCGTCGGTCCGAATCGTATCGGGCTCTTCTCGGCCCACGTGAATGGCACCTGTCGTATGGGGACCGATCCGACCACGTCGGGGGCAACGCCGGAGGGCGAGCGGCACGGCGTGCGAGGGCTGTACATTTCCGATGGGTCGCTGCTTCCCACGTCCCTCGGCGTGAACCCGCAGGAAACGATCATGGCGATCGCGACTGTGCTCGCCGAGCGCATGGCGATGCGACACGCGAGTGTGACCCGCACTTAGTCGTGCGGGTGAACGCTCCACCGCCGTCTCCGTCCTCCGACAACCAACGCCCGCATGAGTAAGGGAGAGAAGAAACGCCGCCGCGCCCTCGATGCCTATTCGACGCTGCAGCGCGCTGCCTCGATGGCGGCCGCGCAGGTCGAGCAAGCGGTGCATCCATTCGGGCTTTCAGCGTCGCAGTTCGGTGTGTTGGAAACACTGCAGTCGCGTGGGCCCGTACACCAGCAGGAGCTGGCCGAGGCACTGGGGCGCAGCAAGGCGCAGATGACCGCGATCATCGACGCGCTCGAAGCGCGCGGCTGGGTGCGTCGTGAGCGGCACGCGACCGACCGGCGTTTCATCTCGGTGTATCTCACGGACGACGGGCGCGAGGTGCTGGTGAGCACCGCGCCCGCCCGCAGTGATGCGATTGTGGGGATCATGCGCGAACTGAGCGGTGAGCAGCGGGCGCGACTGGCGCGGCTATGCCGGCGATTACTGCGGGTGCTCGATCCCGATCAGGCGAATGAGCCACCCGACGATGCACACGTGGACGCGCCGGCGGATGCACGCCAGGATGCGCCGGACGACGAACCCGATGATGATTCCGACGACGAGCTGGATACCCCGGCCGTCGATACCACGTTTCCCTCTCCGACGTAATCGATGGCCGGACGCCACTTCCTTCAGATCCCGGGACCCACACCGGTTCCCGACCGACTACTCCGCGTCATGCACCGAGCGATGGAAGATCATCGCTCGTCGGCATTTCCGGCGCTCACGCGATCGATCCTTTCGCGACTGCCGCAGGTTGTGCATCAGACGAAGGGCGAGCCATTTGTCTTCCCCGCCACGGGCACGGCGATGTGGGAAGCGGCACTTGTGAACACGGTGAATCCTGGCGGGCGACTGCTGGCAGTGCGTTTCGGACAGTTTTCGCACCTGTTCATCCAGACCGCGCGCGCCCTGGGCTATCAGGTGGATGTGATCGAAGAGCCATGGGGCGACGTGGCCGATCCGGCGCGGATTGAAGCGGCGTTGGCCGCCGATACGGCGCACGAGATTCAGGGCGTGCTGCTGGTGCACAATGAAACGGCCACTGGTGTTACGAGCGACGTGGCGGCGGTGCGCGCGGCGATTGATCGTGCGAAACATCCGGCGCTGTTGTTGGTGGACGGCGTGAGTTCGATCGCCAGTCTCGACTTCCAGTTCGATGCGTGGGGAGTGGACTGTGCAATTACCGGCACGCAGAAGGGTTTCATGCTTCCCGCGGGACTTGGCATTCTCTACCTGAGCGAGAAGGCGCTGGCGCGCGTCGAGGCTTGCCTGATGCCGCGCGCCTATTTCGATTTGCGACCGATGCGTACGAATAACGCGCAAGGCTTCTTCCCGAGCACGCCGGCGTTGTCGTTGCTGTTCGGTCTCGACGAAGCGCTCACGATGTTGCTTGAGGAAGGGATGGACGCCGTGGCCGAGCGGCACCGGTTCCTGGCCAACGGGGTGCGGGCTGCGGTCAACGCCTGGGGACTGCGTCAGTGTGCGAAGCGCCCGGAGATTGCGTCGAACTCGCTCACCGCGGTGATGGTACCCGACGGGCATGATGCACGTCGCGTCATCGAGCTCGCGTTCACGCGCTACGACATTTCGCTGGGTTCGGGATTGAACGAGGTGGCCGGTAAGGTGTTTCGCATCGGTCACCTCGGTGACACGAACAGCCTCACGCTGGCGGGGGCGTTGTCGGGCGTCGAGATGGCGCTGTGCGATGCCGGGATTCCGATCACGCTCGGCAGCGGCGTGGGTGCTGCCCTGCAGCAGTGGCGCGTGTCCGCGTGAGCGCGCTCTCGACGGATACGAAAAGCATCCGCGTGGTGGTCACGCGCAAAATGCCGGCCGCGGTGGAAGCGGAGATTGCGGCACGCTACGATGCCCTGTTCAACAAGACGGACGTGGCGCTGGCGCCGGATCAGCTCAAGCAGGTACTGCAGCAGGCGGACATCGTGATGACTACGGTCACCGACCGTTGGAGCGAAGAATTCTTCAACACGCCAGGGATCCGCACGCGTCTCCTCTGCAACGTAGGTGTGGGCGTGAATCACATCAACGTCGCGGCCGCGAAGCGAGCGGGGATCACAATCAGCAATACCCCCGATGTTGTGACCGATGACACGGCGGACATTGCGATCGCGCTGATCCTGATGACGATGCGCCGTCTGGGTGAGGGCGAGCGTCACGTCCGCAGCGGCGCGTGGGGCGGACTGCGTCCGACGTTCATGCTGGGGCGCACGTTGCGTGGAAAGACGCTGGGGATCGTGGGCTACGGGCGCATCGGCCGCGCGGTGGCGCGTCAGGCAGCGGCCGCGTTCGACATGAAGATCATCTATCATGCGCCGCGTGATCCGCGCATCGATGATCCGGCCACGGCCGGACCGGCTGGTGCTGAGCGCATGGAGTCGCTGGACGCGCTGCTGGCACGGGCCGATGTGGTCTCGCTGCATTGCCCGGCCACCCCGGAAACGCGCCATCTCATGAACGCCCGCACGCTCGCGCTGATGCCCGCGCACGCGTATCTCGTGAACACCGCGCGCGGTGATGTGGTCGACGAAGCCGCGCTTACCGCGGTCTTGAAAGAGCGGAAAATCGCCGGCGCCGGTCTCGACGTGTACGAATTCGAGCCCAGCGTGACCCCCGAACTCAAGGAACTCGAGAACGTCGTACTGATACCGCATCTCGGTAGCGCGACGATCGAGACGCGCACCAACATGGGCATGCGCGCCCTCCGCAATCTCGACCAGTTCGTCTCCACCGAAACCGTAACCGACCTCGTGTAGCCTGCGCAGGCAGGAATACGCGTCACCCTTCCCAGCTTAGCTTGCCACCACACCAGTCCTGAGGCCCCGGTACTTCCGGTCGCCCGAGCACGTTCCTGACTAAACGGCTTCCCGGCCCCTCACACGTTCGCCACCGTGGTTCATGCTGGGCTCTCCGACGAGCTACACCCCACACCGCCGGTTCCTCGGGTGGTGGGTTCACTGTTGCACTTCACGGAGATTCGTTCTCGGTTCCTACCGCATCCGCACGATGTGATCGTCTGTCTGCCGCCGGAATACGAGCTGAACAGCGACCGTCGGTACCCGGTGCTGTATCTGCACGACGGGCAGAATGTGTTCGACGATCTCGCGATGTCGCCCTTTGGTGTGCAGTGGGGCATCGACACGACGGCGCGCGCGCTCATGCACGCGCAGGTCATCGAGCCGATGATCATCGTCGCGATCGGCAATGCGGGGCGCGATCGGATCGACGAGTACACCCCCACGCGCGACAACGCACACGACGCTGGCGGCTTGGCCGATCGGTATGGACAGATGCTGGTGTACGAGCTCAAGCCGTGGGTGGATCACAACTGGCGAACGCGTCGCGGCGCGCGCGACACCGGACTGGCGGGCAGCTCACTGGGCGGATTGCTCACGCTGCATCTCGGGCTGACGCACTCGGCGGTGTTCGGAAAGCTCGGATTACTGTCGCCGAGTGTGTGGTGGGATGACCGGTGGATCGTGCGTCAATTGGTGGCCAACAATGGCCTGCGTCCCGAGCTCAAGATCTGGCTCGACGTGGGAACGGGGGAGTCGCGTATGCTGAAAGGAACGCGATTGCTGTATCGCATGTTGTTGCGAAAGGGGTGGCAGCCCGGGCACGACCTGCTGTACATGGAAGCGGATGGCGCGCTACATGATGAGCGGGCGTGGGGCGAGCGCTCCGGTCTCTTCCTGCGCTTTCTTTTTCCGGCGACATCGACGTCGATCGACGCGATCGCAATGTCGATGTCCTCGGGGATGTCATGAGTACGGTAATCGGCGACAACTTCACGCGGTTCACGCCAAAGGCGTTCACGTTCCTGCGTGGTATCGCGAAGAACAATCGCAAGGAATGGTTCGAGGAGCATCGCCCTGACTTCGAACGCGACATCAAGCGGCCGCTGGCGCTGCTGGTGGAAGAGGTCGACGTGCATCTTGCCACGATTGCGCCGGAAATCGTGGGGTCGCCGAAGAAGTCGGTGTTCCGCATTCACCGCGATGTGCGTTTTTCGAAGAACAAAGCACCGTACAAAACGCACGCCGCCTGCTGGTTCTTTCATCGCGATGCGGGGCGCGGCGTGGGCACCGAAGCGGTGCACGGCGGTGCGGGATTCTACTTTCACATCGAGCCCGGCAAGTCGTTCTGCGGGGGCGGCATTTGGATGCCACCGCGGTCGGCGGTGAACAAGATCCGCCAAGCCCTTACCGACGACCTCGAAGGATTTGAGGAGATCGTGAAGGGGCGCACCTTTCGCCGCCGCTTCGGCGATCTGGACACTGACGGCATGCTGACGCGCTTGCCACGGGGATTCGCTGCCGACCATCCCGCGGAGCCTTGGCTGCGGTATCAGTCGTACACGGCGTGGACGGAGCTCACCCCCGATGACGTGACGAGCCCGAAGCTGCCGCAGACGCTGGCGAAGCATTTTGCGGTGATGACGCCGTTCATCCGGTGGGTGAATGGGGCGTTGGGGCTGGGGCAGGCGACGAGTCGATAGTTCGCAGGTTTCTCCCCGCCGGTACCGCCCAGCCCCGGCAATCGTGAGATTCCCTGTCCATGTCGAAAACCCTCAAGCTCGCCCTGGATATCCTGATCGGCGCCGTCGCGCCGGTGGTAATCCTGAAGTACGGCACCGCCCCGCTCGGGACGCTCAACGCGTACTTGCTGTCGGCGTTCGTACCGGTGGTGTGGGTGATGCTCGACCTGTTCGTGATCACGCGTCGGTTCAACTTCATCACCACCTTCGTCGGTTTGTCGGCGGTGATGCGTGGGGCCTTGGCGTTCTGGTACGTGGATGGCGCGCTGTTCGCGTTCAAGGACAGCACCAGCTATTTGCTGTCGTTCGTCGTGTTCGGCGTGACGGCGTTCGTGGGCATTCCCGTCACGCGCTCGATCGCGCTGCAGGGGCTGGGGCCCGATTCGCCCGAGCGCGAGCTGCAGCTGGATCGGCTGCTCGACGAACCGACTGTACGGAAAGTGATGAAGCGCGCCGGGTTGCTGATCGGTGTGACCAATCTCGGCGCCGGCGCAGTGAACTATGTGATCAACTTCCGTATGGTGGTCGCCCCGTTCAATACGCCGGCGTTCAATGATCAGGTCGCGAACGTGAACGCGATCACGCGGCTCGTGCTGGTGCTCCCCGACATGATTGCGATCTTCTTCGCCTTCTCGATGATGTACAAGGCGATGTACGCGCTGCTGCCGGCCGACGAAGGGGCCGGTCCCGATGCCGGCGAGTTCTGGACGCTGCTGGCGCGCCGGGAAGACGCGCTGGCGCTGGTGAGCGGTGAGTCCAGCGGTAACGCGCTCAGAGCCGCGCTCAGTGCCGACGATGCCCAGCACCGGGCGGCGCGTCAGGCGCGGGAAGAGTTCGGCCTGAGCTGAGGCGAGCTGCGGCGGCGGTAGAACGCGGCGTCGTCGCCGAGACACAGATTTATTCACCCGTTCGGATGGCACGCCTTTCGCCGTTTTGCGACCGCTCGGTGACCGTTCGGTGACACAAGCGTGAGGGAATTGTCGCCTCGCCCCCCGTATGTCCGGCGTCCGATACGATCACGATGTCGATCGTTTCATTCGCTACGCATTACACACATCGAGGACGCAGGACGCATGCGCATTCCTTCCAACTTCGCTTCCCGGACGCTCGCCGCGTCGTGCAGCCTGTTCGTGGCGGCGTGCCGTGACGACGCCGGTACCGACATCAAGCCCCTTGCGCCCATCGCGCTCAAGAATCAGTCGGTCACACCGGTGTTGGCGCAGTCACTGATCTCCGGCGTCGAGATCTACAGCCTGATCGGCAGTGATGATCAGCTCCCCGGTTCGCCAAGCTACGTGTTCGGCGGGTCGGCCGATGGGGCTGGATTCACGCGCAACACTGACGGCAGCTTCACGGTGCTGGTGAATCACGAAGACAACTTCGCGGTATCACGCGTGAAGTTCGATGCCACCCTCAAGCCGATCTCCGGTGACTACATCGTGAACTCGACGGCGGGTCGCTATCGACTCTGCTCGGCCACGTTGGCGACGCCGGAAACGCACGGCTTCGGCCCGCTCTTCCTCACCAACGGCGAAAGCAACGAAGAGTCGGAGATTCTCGCGGTCGATCCGTCGGCTCCGGCCAACACACCCCGCTACCTCGCCGGCCTCGGTCGATGGAACTCGGAGCAGTCGCTCCCACTGCCCACGATTGCCTATCCGAATCGCACGGTCATTCTGATCGGCGACGACGATTCCAGCGCCGAAGGCGGTCAACTTGCCATGTACGTATCGAATACCGTCGGCGATCTCGACAACGGCAATTTGTATGTGCTGGCGCGTACCGACAACAATACGCGTGAGCGCGACATGGTCGTCGGCCAAAGCTATCCCGTCCAGTTCCGGCAGATCGCGAACCAAAAGACATTGACCGGCCGACAGATCAATCTGGCCACCGTCACGGTCAACGCGATGCGCTTCGCTCGCGTGGAAGATGTCGACTATCGGAAGGGTTCCGCGGCCAACAGCCGCGAGATCTACTTCACGGTCACGGGTCAGAACAACGCCGGCGTGAACGCCGACTACAGCCGCAGCAAGTACGGTCGCGTGTACCGCGTGAAGCTCGACGAGCGCAGCCCGCTCAGCGGCACGCTCGAACTGGTTCTGGACGGTGACGATCGCAACGGTCCCGCCAAGCTGTTCCAGAACCCCGACAACATTTACGTTGGCACGAACTATGTGTATGCGCAGGAAGATGACAACGGCTACGGCGACGAGACGCACGACGGCTACATCTACCAGTACAACATCGCGACCAAGGAAGTTCGTCCGGTGATCGAACTCGATCATCGTCGCACGGCGACCGATGCGGCCATCTACAATGCCGTCGGTGGACGTCCAGCGGGTAAGGCCGGCTGGGAGTACGGTGCCATGGTCGATGTCTCGACTGAGTTGGGTCAGGAGAACACGTTCATGCTATCGTTGCAGCCGCACTCGTGGCGTGCCGCAAAGTATCAGGGTGTGGATGGTGGTACCGTGCGCCCCACTGAGAATCAGGCCAGCCAGTTGGTGCTCGTGAAGGGGCTGCCGCGCTAATGCTCACTGCTGCTCTCGAGTAGCGTACGGCGTATGCGAATTCAGATGGTGATCGCGGCGAGCCTTCTCTCGCTCGCCGCGTGTCGCAACCCAACGCCCGCCGCCGACACGAGCGGCGGAACCACGAGCGGCGGAACCACGAACGGCGGAACCACGAACGGCGGAACCACGAACGGCGATCCGCGTGCTATGCAAACGGCGGCTATCTGGCGGGCCGAGATGGATACGCTGGTTGCGCGCGTCGACACGCTCGACCGCATTGTGCTCGCTCTCGACACCGATGCCGATGTCGAACGTGCGCGGGCGGCATTCATCTCCGCGCGCATGGCATTCAAGCGCGTTGAGCTCGCCTTGGAGTACTACGCCCCAACGACGTCACGCGATCTCAATGGCGCGGCGCTGCCACACGTGGAGGAGGAGGAAGGGCCCGACATCGTGACGCCGCCAACCGGATTTCAGGTGGTGGAGGAGATCCTGTTCGGTGAGGCGCCGATGCTGGAGCGTGCGGAGTTGCGACAGGAAGTACGTGCCCTGCAGCAGATTCTTACGCGCGCGCGCACCATGATCGGCGCACAACGTGTGACTGACGATCGCGTGTGGGATGCGACCAAACTCGAAGTGGCCCGCATCACTACGCTCGGCATTACCGGGTTCGATTCACCGGTTGCCGGACAGTCCTTGGCTGAAGCCGAGGCCACACTCGAGGGGATTGCGCAGACGCTGCGCCCGTACCGCAACACCGTAGGGCGTTGGGATACCGTGGACTCGCTGCTGACCGGCGCCCGGGGGGTGCTGCTGGCAGGGACCGATCGCGATTCCTTCGATCATCTCGCGTTCATCGTTCGCTTCGCCAATCCGCTCGCGCGTGCGCTGCACGCGCAGCGCGCGGCCCTCGGCATTGGCGTGCCCGACGAGCGCCGCGCGTTCCGCAAAGACGCGGCCACCCTGTTCGATGCCGAGGCGTTCGACCCGCTCGCGTTCGCACCACTCGATGTCCGAGCGGAGTCCGAGGTCCGCCTCGCCCTGGGTCGAACGCTCTTTCGGGATGCGCGCCTCTCGGGTGACCGTTCGCTCGCCTGCAGTAGCTGCCACATCCCCGAGCGGGCGTTCACGGATGGATTGAAGGCCAGCCCAGGCCGTCGGGGGCAGCCGCTTCCACGCAACACGCCGACAGTGATCAACATCGGCCTGCAGGTCGGCTCGTTCAGCGACCTGCGCACGACCTACCTCGAGGATCAGGTCACCGAGGTCGTGCAGAGCCCCAATGAGATGCATGCGCGTCTCGCCGACGTCGCGGCGCTGCTGCGAGCGGACACGGCAATGGCCACGCGGTTTCGTGTGGCCTTCCCGAGCCCGCCCGGCGGTCGCGACTCACTCGTAACGGCGGCGCGCATCCGGCGCGCGTTGGCGGCCTATCTCCGCGGTCTGAACGCGATGGCGTCGCCGGTGGATCGCGCCCTCCGTGGTGACACCGCCGCCTTGAGCGCCGATGAGCGCGCGGGCTTCAACGTGTTCGTGGGCAAGGGAAAGTGCGCGACCTGTCACTTCCTACCGCTGACGAATGGGACCGTGCCACCGATGTTCCAAAAGACGGAGGTGGAGGTGCTCGGTGTGCCGATACGCGCCGTGACGTCCGGCGGTCGTGTCGATCCCGATGTGGGTCGCTATCGGATCGCGATTGCCGCTCCCAACAAGTATGCCTTCCGAACGCCGACGCTGCGGAACGTCAGCCTGACGGCGCCATACATGCACAATGGCGCATACCCCACGCTGGAGTCGGTGCTCGACTTTTACGATCGCGGTGGAGGAGCAGGGATCGGCGTCGAGCTGGATCATCAGACGCTCCCCTCGACGCCACTCAAGCTCACCGCGCCGGAGAAGCGGTCGCTGGTCCGGTTCCTCCGAGCACTGACCGACACCACGGGGACGCAGCGGCGATAGCAGCGGTCGTCGGTCTCAACCATACGGCAAACGGTGAAGCCGACACTGGCGCACGGACCGCCGAGAACCCAGACTCCACAGGTCGACATTCTCATGCCGGGTCTCGTATGGCTACGCTGATCGCCCCCGAAACCGCCGCGGCCAGTACGCGCGCCTTTCCTGCTCAGACCGGTCGCCCTTGGGGACGGCCGCGTCGTGCGCGTCATGATATTGGTCACCATGAGCTGACCGGTCAGTTCCGTATCGATCTGCGCGATCAGGCCCCCGACCTGTTCAACGACGTCAGCGCGATGGATTGGTCGAGGCTGACGTGGCGCGATGTGGGCCGACCGTATCGCACCGAGAAGTGGTCGAGTGCGTGGAAGAGCTACGAGCAGGAGCACCAGCACCCGCTGCCCATCAGCGACGGCTGGCGTCTGTTCAATACGGCGTTTCATCAGTTCTTCCTGACCGACGTGCCCGAAGCGCAGCAACAGGCCAAGGCGCAGTTCGGTGAAGCGCTGTCGCGTATGGAACTGCATGACGCGAAGGAGGCGCTGCAGGACATCACCTACCTTGCCGTCTGGAACAAGATCATGCGCGTGGAAGACGCGGTGTGGGATCCCCGCGGCAAGCGTGCGCTGTTCGCCGGACTCGACGTGAAGAAGCCGCGCATTCTGTTTCTTGGGGCCGCCGATGGCTACGAGGCGATGCAGCTGGCGGCGATGTATCCGGGCGGCGAGATCGTGCTGGTGGACTACGATGCCTTCTGCGCCACCGAGCGCTTCGGCAAGTTTCCCCTCGACTATCCGTTTCTGGGCGTCGACCCGACCACTGGACATCAGCGCGTGTGGTATCGCGACGAGATGCCGATCCATTTTGAGGTCGCCGACATTCGCGATCTACAATACGGACGGGAGTTCGATGTTGTGGTGTCGATTGGGCTGCTGGAACACTTCCCGGATTCACACAAGGCCGAGTGCCTCGAGATGCACCGGCGATTCCTCAAGCCGGGCGGCAAGGTGGTCATGACCACGCCGCGCAATCAGTTCAAGTCGCGAGTGTTCTACCATCTCATGGCCGACTGGATGAATCACGGCTATCGCGAACTGATGGACGTGCGGCAGATGGGGTTGTATTGCCACGAGAACGGCTTTGACATTCAGCGGGCCGGCGTGATCAAGGCGCACAATGGGTTAGTGATGACGCTCCGGTAGCGGAGATCGCTCATGCAGTTTGCAGGTCCACTCTGATCATCGGGAAACGTGTGACTTTTTTCTCTCGCTCGCGGCGTCACGTCGCATCACATCACGTTGCCTCGCGTCGCCTGCCGCCATTCGCGGTACTCGTGCTGCTGGCGCCGTCCATCGCGCCTCGTACGGTGCAGGCGCAGTACCGGCAGCCGCCGCCACCGATCGCACAAATTCTCGATCAGCCGGCGACACCGCTGGTGCAGATGAGTCCCGATCGTCAGCGGCTCTTGCTTCTGGAACGTCCGGCCCTGCCACCGATCAGTGAAGTCGCCGCGTTCGAGTATCGATTGGCGGGTTTGCGCTTCGATCCGAAGACCAGTGGCCCCACGCGTGGCCAGAGTTATACGGGACTGTCGCTGCAGTCGGTCACGGGCGGCGCGGCGCGCAAGATTCAGGCGTCGATTCCTGCCGGTAGCAGCATCGAAAACGTGTCGTGGTCTGCCGACGGACAAAAGATTGCGTTCACCGTGACCAACGACGATGCGATTACGCTGTGGATCGCCGATGTCGCGACGGCCCAGGCAAAACCGCTCACGTCGCAACGTCTCACGGCCATTCTCGGTAGTCCCTGTTCGTGGGTGTCGACGGTGTCACTCGCCTGCACGTTCGTGCCAGCACTTCGTGGCGCGGCCCCGGCCATGACAGCCGCGCCGGAAGGCCCGATCGTTCAAGAGGCGCTCACCGGTCGGAGCGATCGCGCCGCCACGTATCAGGATCTGCTCAAGAGTCCGTTCGACGAGGCGATCTTTGCGCACTACGGCACGGCGCAGCTCGCACTCGTGTCGCTCGATGGCACGATCAAGACACTCGGTGCGCCCGGCCTACGCACCGATGTGAGCGCGTCGCCGGATGGCCGCTTCCTGCTGGTGAGCACGCTGTCGCGACCTTTCTCGTATACGGTACCACTCAACTACTTCCCGACGCGCACCGAAGTGTGGTCGATGGACGGTGCCGTCGTGAAGTCGATCGTGAGCCGTCCGCTCATCGAGCGCGTGCCGTGGGGCGGCAACGGCGCACTGGCCGGTATTCGCAATGTGCAGTGGCGTCGCGATGTGAATGCGACGTTGGCGTGGATCGAAGCGCTCGATGGCGGCGACAGCGATTCGAAGGCGGACAAGCGCGACCGCATCGCGCTGTTGGAGGCGCCGTTCACCGGTACGCCGAGAACGCTGCTCGAAACCAGCTGGCGCGCCGGCGCCATCACATGGAGTACGCCCGGACTCGCCATCGCGCGCGAAAACGAAGGCAAGACGCGCCAGTCGCGCGCGTGGATCATCGATCCGTCGGGGGCCAAGGCGCCGCGGTTGCTTTGGGAACGCTCCAGCGAGGATCGCTACGCCGATCCTGGTGATTTCCTGACCATGCGCGACGCGCGCGGACAGACGGTGCTGCTGACGACGCCCGACAAGAACGTCGCGTTCCTCAGCGGTTTGGGCGCCGGTTCAGCAGGCGATCGTCCGTTCGTGGACCGCTTCGACCTTATCACGGCACGGAAAACGCGGCTGTTCCAGAGCGCCGCGCCGTACTACGAGCAGCCCATTGGTATGCTTGATGCCAACGGCACCGTTGCGCTGACCCGCCGCGAGTCGAAGGCCGACGCACCCAACTACTTCGTGCGCGATCTCGTGCGCACGATCGCACCGCGTCCGCTCACGCAGTTCACCGATCCGGCTCCGGTGTTCGCTGGTGTCACCAGTCAGCTGATCACCTACACGCGTCCCGATGGTGTGAAGCTATCGGCCACGATCTATCTGCCGGCCGGTTACGACAGGGCAAAGGATGGCCCGTTGCCTTTCTTCCTGTGGGCGTATCCGCTGGAGTTCCGCTCGCGTGAAGCGGCGTCGCAGGTGGTGGGCTCGCCGTATCGCTTCGTGCGGCCGAGCGGCGCGTCGCATCTCTTCATGCTGACGCAGGGCTACGGCGTGATGGACAACCCGACCATGCCGATCGTCGGCGTGGACGGCAAGGAGCCGAACGACACGTACGTGGAGCAGCTCACGGCCAGTGCGAAGGCCGCCGTCGATACGATTGTGGCGATGGGCGTCGCGGACCGCGATCGCATCGGTGTTGGCGGGCACTCGTATGGCGCGTTCATGACGGCGAACCTACTGGCACATACGCGACTGTTCCGCGCTGGCGTTGCGGAAAGCGGCGCCTACAATCGCACGCTCACGCCGTTCGGCTTCCAAGGGGAGGAGCGCACCTACTGGGATGCGCCGGAGCTGTACGGTGCGATGTCACCGTTTACCTACGCGAACAAGATCAAGGATCCGATCCTGCTGGTGCACGGCATGGCCGACAACAACACCGGCACGTATCCCATCCAAAGTGAACGGATGTATCACGCGCTCAAGGGCAACGGGGCAACCACGCGATACGTGCAGCTTCCCGGTGAAGCACACGGCTATCGCGCGCGCGAAAGCGTGGGACAGGCGCTCGCCGAGATGACAGCGTGGCTCGACCAGTATGTGAAGACGAAGAAGCGCACGACGATGTGATGATGGGCGACACGCAGATTCGTGAATTGCGCGCGCAATCCAATCAGGCGATTGCCGCGCATGACGCCGACCGTACGGTAGCGTTCATGGCGCCGGACATCGTGGTCGGCGTAGCCGGCGGCCCCACACTCCATGGGCGTGCGGCTTCGCGCGCGGCCTTCGCTGAACAGTTTGCCGATCGTGCGTTCGTGACCTACGTGCGCACGATCGAGCGGGTCACGCAGACGGAGCCGCTGCGCGCCACTGAACGCGGTCGCTGGGTCGGCCGGTGGCGCCTCACATCAGGCATGCACGAGCAGGGTGGCAGTTACACCGCCCAGTGGCACTTCAGCGAAATGGGCTGGTTGATTTACTCGGAGACATTCGTTGAAGCGTAGGGTGCGCTGAGTCGGCCTTATTGCTTCATGGCTGGTTTGGCGGTGGCGATCCCGCCGCTCTTGAGATAGTCCACCGCAAGATTGGCCATGGCGCGCACACCGGTGGGCAACGCGGCTTCGTCGGCGAAGAACAACGGCGAATGATTCGCCGCCTGCGATTTCTGATCCATGCCCATGGGGGCCACCCCGAGGAAGTAGAACAATCCCGGAATGTCTTTGGTGAAGGCGGGGAAGTCTTCGGAGCCCGTGACCGGGTTGATAGTCTTGAAACCGCCGTCGCCCGCCGTACGCTGCAGCGTGGGCGTCATCTTCTCCAGCAGTGACGCGTCGTTCTGCGTGATGAGTCCACCGATGGAAAGACTCACCCGTGCCGTCGCGCCGCCGGAGTGTGCGATGTCTTCCACCGTGCGCTTCACGCGCGTGTGAATGTCCTTCCGCATATCGGGGTCGAAGGTGCGGATCGTGCCGATCATCACCACGCTGTCGGGAATGATGTTGCCGCGATTGCCGCCCTGAATCATGCCGATGGTGATCACGGCCGGGGCTGACGTGACGTCGATCTGCCGGCTCGCAACGGTTTGCAGGCCCATCACGATCTGCGCCGCAATCACGATTGGATCGACGCCCGACCAGGGTGCGGAGCCATGCGTCTGTCTCCCCTTCACGACGATGTCGATCTGGTCGGCGGCCGCCATGAAACCACCGGCGCGCGTGCTGAGCGATCCGAGCGCTGAGGGCCATACGTGCAGGCCAAAGATTGCCGACGGACGCGGGTTCTCGAGTGCCCCGTCGTTCACCATCGCCTGTGCACCGCCCAATCCTTCCTCAGCCGGTTGGAAGATGAACTTCACCGTGCCGGGAATGCGGTCCTTCATCCCGGCGAGCACTTCGGCCGTGCCCATCATGATCGCGACGTGATTGTCGTGCCCACAGGCGTGCATCACGCCGACCTCTTGGCCGTTGTACATCGTGCGAACTTTGCTTTTGAACGGCAGGTCCACGAGCTCCGTGACCGGAAGCGCATCCATGTCGGCGCGCAGCGCGACCACCGGTCCCGGCTTGCCCCCGCGCAGCACGCCGACCACGCCTGTCTTGCCGACATTCGCTGTCACCTCGAGGCCAAGCGCGCGCAGGTGCCTCTCAACGAGGGCTGCGGTGCGCACTTCCTGATTCGACAGCTCGGGATGCTCGTGGATGTCGCGACGCCACGATACTACTTTGGGCATCACGGCCGTCAGGCGCGTTTCGATCTCGGCTGTGAGCGGATCGGCCGCTTTGCCTTGCGCAAAAACCGGTGAAGCGGCAGCCGACAACACGAGCGCGGCAGCGGCAAGCGAATGGCAGTGGGTGCGGAGCGTCATAGAGGCAAGTCCGGAGTGAAGGATGTTCAGGATTCAGTGACGATAGCGTCGGCTTCGATTTCCACTAGATATTCGGCGCCCACAAGCCGTGCCTCGACCAAAGTGTTCGCCGGCAAAATGTGGCCGAAGCGCTCACCGTGGGCGCGGGCGACCGCCTCCCAGTGCGCCACATTGGACACAAACACGCGAGTGCGTACCACGTCTTCGAGCGTGCCGCCAAGCGACTGGATAGCGCCGGTGATCTTGTCGATGGCGAAGTGCGCTTGCGCGGCTGCATCGGTGCCGCCGATCAGGCGATCGCCATGCGTGGAAGTCGTGCCCGACACGGTGATCTGAGAGCCTTTGCGCACGGCGCGACTGTACCCCGCCATAGGCTCCCACACCGTTCCGCTGAGTGCGAGCGTACGTCCATTCACCCCAGGGCGCGTGGCGAATGGCGCCGGGAACTGCGACACATGATGGCTGAGGTCTCCGCTGGCCGTGAGATAGGGCGGGTAGCGGTATTCGTGACCACAGTCGCCGGGGATCGCGGTGAGCGCCGACTGTGCCTCGGCGAGCGCACGATGATCGTCGTGGTCCATCGTGAAGGAGAACAGCTTCGCCGTATCGGCCACATGCGTCGACTGCCCTAAACGCGCGCCGATGATCACGCCCGCCACGCCGGGCTGATCAAGCACCCAGCGACTGGCCACGCCGGCAATCGATATGCCGTGTTTGGCGGCGATACCCTGCGCCGCACGCAACAATTCCTGGAATGGCGCCCAGCCACCGGCCGCGCGAATGAACCGGCCATACTTGAGCAGCGACCAAGTGCTCAGCGACTCCCAGTCGGGCTCTGTTGCGCCGAGCCATCGCTCGCTCAGAAATCCACCCAACAATGTGCCATAACACAACAGCCCCACACCGTTCGCCAGCGCATACGGCGCGAGCGTGGCGGTGAAGCGCGTGTCGAGCAGCGATCCACTGACCTGATTCGTCGCAATGCGAATGCCGCTGGCGATGGCCACCCGCAAGTGTGCGGTGTCCACGTTGGTGAGACCGATTGCGCCGATACGTCCGGCGTCGCGTTCGGCCTCCAGATACCACAAGGCATCGAGCCATCGCGGATCGGCGAAGGTCCAGGCGTGAAACTGGAGTACATCGATACGGTCGGTGCGTAGTCGTGCGCACGCCCGGTCGATGGCGGCGCGCACATCGCGTTCGATGACGGGTCCGGGCTCCGGCACCCACTTGGTGAGGCACTGTACTGCGACATCACCCTGTATCTGCTGCCGGAAAATGCCGGCCACCTCTTCGGCCGATCCGTAGTGATCGGCCATATCGAATGTGGTAAACCCGCGCTCGACGTACTCGCTCATCGCGTGTGCAGCCGCATCGCGATCAAACACGCGGCCGTCGCGTTCCATGTCGGCCAATTGCCACAGGCCGGTCAGGACGCGGGATATCTCGAGACCGGGTGCCAGCGTATAGCGGGGAATCGTCGTCATCGGGGTGCTCAGTCGCCGTTTCAGCGAGTGGATTATTCGGGAGGAAGCTCGGCGGTGATCGCGCGCAGGTCGCCACCGCGGCGGGCGAGGGCACGGGTTTCGCGCCAATAGATCGCGCTGCCGATCACCATCACGATGACCCATACCGGCGTAGAGCGTGCATACCACACGGACACCGTGGCATGGAGATCGCGCCACGTGTGGACCACCAGCAGCACGGACAGCAGCACCACGGCGGTGCTTGCCACTACGACCTGGAGCGGGCGCGACGGCAGCACACGCATGGCCATGGCGAGCGATGGATTGCGGGCCGGCAGTCGCAGGACCGAGAGCGCCATGAAGATGAAGTTCACCAGCATGGCGGTCACCAGGATGTCCACGCCCAGAAAGAAATCACCAGCGAGGTGGCTCCCGAAGATGCCGACGGTGGCGAGAATCGCCGAGACGAACAACGCCACGTGCGGCGTGCCGTAACGCGTGTGCACCGCAGCGAGCTCCTGCGGAAACACGCCGTCCTCCGCCCAGGCGAAGCACAAGCGTGACACGCCGAGCAGCATGCCCGGCAAGTCGTTAATGAGCGACACGGCCGCGCCCGACACCATGATGATGGCCACGACGGGGGACGTGAGTGCGGATAGCAATCCGGGCGCCGTGACATCGCGCACGCGACTCTCTGCCGCGACGTGCCACCAAGGGACCGCATGATATACGGCGGCCGTGAAGAGGAAGTAGAACGTGCCCACCATCGCGATCGTGAGGCCGATCGCAAGCGGAATGGAACGCGACGGGTTCTTCGCTTCACCGCCGGCCTGGGCGATAGCGTCGAAGCCGATGAAGCTGGAAAAGAGAATGGCGGCGGCCGGTGGCACGACGGCCCAGAACGACGCGCGCGCCGGTTCCGGCGGCAGCGCGCGCTGCTGTGCCTCGAGCAACGCTACGTATTCGCTGGCCGAGTGCGAGAATCCCGTGACGATAACGAGACCACCGCACACGAACATTAGCAGCATGAGCGGGAGCAGCGTGTTCGCTACCGCGCGAACACCGCGCAGGTTGACGAACACGAACGTCCACAAGAACAGCAGTGCGAGCCCCAGTCGTAGCGGGCGTTGGTCGAGCATGGCGGCCACCCCCGTCCACTGTGCGGCGGCAGCGATATCGCGCAGAAACGGTGGGATCACGTACGACACCACGCCGATCGCGATGCAGAGTCCGAACCACTGCGAGAAGCTGGCGAGGAAGCCGGCGTACGGCCCGATCGCGCGACTGGCGTAGACATACGAACCACCGGCGCGAGGCATCGCGCTGCCTAGCATGGCGTAGCAAAGCGCCGCCAGCACGGCGGGAATGGCCGCAAGGGCGTACGCCACCAACACCCAGTCGCCGATGCCCGGAACGGTGCGTTGCAAGGCGAACGGCACGATGTTGATACCGGCACCGACCATCGAGCAGATGCCGGTGGAGGCGAGGGCGAGTACGCCGAGCTCGCGACGAAGCCCGGTCGACCGAGGCGTCCCGGGGACCATCACCGAGGGGACGTCAGTGCGCGACCGCCACGGAAGGCGCGTACGCCGACCTCGGTGTCGTTGAGCAGGAGCAAGGCGTCCGGTCGTCCGTACTGTCGCATAAGGTCGTGCATGAGAGGGGCGTCGTCATCCCACGGATAGCCGAACACCACGTCGAAATCGT
This sequence comes from Gemmatimonas sp., assembly GCF_046594945.1. Classification (GTDB taxonomy): domain Bacteria; phylum Gemmatimonadota; class Gemmatimonadetes; order Gemmatimonadales; family Gemmatimonadaceae; genus Gemmatimonas. Next base: position 43,779 of record NZ_JBKJRB010000040.1, read on the forward strand.
CGAGGGCGCGGCCAAGCTGCAGGTAGCCCGAGGGTCCGTTGCCGATGGTGTTGGAGTCGTGGCCGCCACCGAGCCGCTTGTAGCCGGTGGGGAGAAAGCTACCGGTCACGAACTGCGCTCGTGAGTCGAAGCGCGCCGCGAGCGCGCGTGCGGTCGTGACCAGCGCGGTATCAAGTTCGATGCCGTACGACTCGAAACCCATCAGGTCGGCCATAACGGTAATGACGCCAGTCGCCGAACCCCATTCGAGGAAGCGTGCTCCAGGGACGCGGTGGGCCAATAAGGCCGCCCGGACCGCATCGTAGTCGGCGGCCACGAATGAATGGAAGTCACGGTCGCGCCCGTGGTGCTCGAAGTGCTCCCAGAGGCTCCACCCTTCGGCGCAGATGGCGTCGAGATGCGCGTGCAGCGCACTATCGTCGTGCGAGTGCAGCGTGGTGGCCGGCTAGGTCGATCGCGCGGGCGTGTCGCCGTTCACGGCGTGGGTCCGCACGGTTTGCATGATGCGGACCATGTCGGCCTCGCAGCGGTTGCGTTCTTCTGGCGTCCACAGGTCGACATTGGCCGCGGCACGGATGGAAGCGAGCATCTCGTCCACCAACTCGCGTAACCGCGGGTTGTGGCGACGCTCCGGTCCATCCCGATGGGAACTTGTCTGGGCATTACTCATCGCGGTAATGTTGCGTGAAATCGCGGCGTTCGTAAGACCGGGCCACGGGTGCGCACGTGCGATATCCGCGCGGAAGCTGTATGGGGGCGAACGGGTGGGCCACTTTGGGAAGCGGCGCTCCGATACCGGCAGGGGTAAAGGCCCAGTTCGCTTCACCATCCGGAGCACCGCTTCCGGCAGCCCATACCCGTTTGCCCCAGAAGCTTCCCTGTAGCCCCCCACGTTTGCACCCGCGGCCGGTCAGTCGTGGAGCACCCGCACGGCCGGCGTCTCCAGATCGTCGTACTGCCCAGTTTTGGCGCTCCATACGAACGCCCACACCGCGCCTCCGACAATGATCAGGGCCAGCGGCAATACGATATAGATGACGCTCATGAGACCGACTCCGTGGTGGTGGATCGAGCAAAGGTGGTGCTGTACCAAGAGCCCAGCACGACGGTGATCGAACTCGTGGGCATGAGGATCGCGGCGAGAAGCGGGGTGAGCAGACCGAACACGGCCAGGCTGGCGCCGACGAGATTGTATCCGATGGAGAGGGCGATATTGCGGCGAATCACACGCAACGTGCGCCGCGACCCCTCGGTGAGTTCCACCAGCGCGCCGAGTCCTGGGCGCGTGAGATAGATGTCGGCGGTGGCGAGACACGCTTCCGCGCCGCCGTGCACGCCGATGCCTACGTGGGCGGCGGCGATGGCCGCGGCATCGTTCACGCCGTCGCCCACCATGACCACCGTGCGTCCTGAGGTGGCCTTCAGTTGTTCAACAAACGCCAGCTTCCCTTCGGGCGAGACTGCGCCGATGGAGTCTTGCACTTCAAAGGCAAGCGCCCGGCCCACCGACGCAACCACGTCCTGGGTATCACCGCTCAGCATCACGGTCCGCCATCCGCGTCCACGCAACTGCTGAAGCGAGTCGAGCGCGTCATCGCGTACCCGGTCGCCAAGACCAGCTATAGCAACGACCACGCCATCAATCGCGATGTGGACCGGGGTCAGTGTGCGATCGAGGTCATTTATCACACGATGCAGTGATTCATCGATGTCGATGGTCGATTCGCGTACGAATCGCGGCGACCCGATGCGCACCTCGTGGCCATGGACAGTGCCTTGAAGACCGCCACCCGCGATATGGCGTGATGAGGACACTGCCGCCAATGGCAGGTCAGGCCAGGCACGACGAAAGCCATCGGCCAGCGGATGCGATGATCCGTCTTCCAGCGCGAGGACCAACGGCTTCACCCAATCCGGACCATGCCAGACGGTGAGTGCCGTGCGTCCCTCGGTGATGGTGCCCGTTTTATCGAGTACGAGAATGCCCGGGGTTGCCAGCAGCTCGAGCGCGTCGCCGCCCTTGATGAGCATGCCGCGACGAGCTGCACGCGCGACGGCTACGGTGATCGCGAGCGGTGTGGCCAACGCGAGCGCACAGGGGCAGGTGACGATCAGCAGCGCGATCGCGTCATCGAGCGCATGCGCCGCCGATCGCTGCGACTTGACGACGAACGTCGTCACCGCCATCACGAGCACGATCGCGGTGAAGCGCCCGGCCATACGATTCGCCAGCTGTACGACGGGCGCGCGTCGCTTCGCACTCTCCTCCACCTGTCGCATCAGCGTCGCGATCCGGCTCGCTTCGCCGGCCTGCTCTACGTGCACGCGTAGCGGCGATTCCATGTTCAACGTACCGGCGTACACCATCTGACCCACCGTCACTGATGCCGGACGTGATTCACCGGTGAGCAACGCCGCATTCACGCTCGAGTGCCCACCCATCACCACGCCGTCGGCGGGGAAGGACTCGCCCGCGCGCACATCCAGCAACATACCCGGCAGCAGCGCTTCACTCGGGATGTCGCGCACCGCATCGTTTTCGATGATGCGCGCTGTGGTCGGCGCGATGGCATGCAGCTCTTCGGCGGCGTCGATGGCCATGCGCTGTCCGCGCTGCTGCAGAAAACGCCCCACGAGCAGGGCAAAAATCAGCAACGCCAGTCCGTCGAAGTAAATCGGTCCGGAATCGGAGATCGTATTCATCGCGCCACGAATGAACCCGGCGGCGAGCGCGATCGCGATCGGCAGATCCATGTGCAACGCGCGCGCGCGCACCGACACCCAGGCGCCGGTGAAGAATACGCGACCCGGCCAGACGAACGCCGGTATTGTGATCGCAAAACTCACCCACCGGAAGAAGCGCGTGAGTCCGGCGTCCATCGGGTCGAGTTCGCCGGCATACAGCGCGAGCGCAGCCAGCATCACGTTGATCGCAATGGCGCCGGCAATGCCGATGCGTACGAGCATGGCGCGATCTTCGCGTTTGCGCATTGCAGCGCGCGCGACGCCGCGAAACGGGTGCGGCGGATAGCCCAACGCGTCGAGCGACTGCGCAATGCGAGACAGCGACACCGAGGTGATGTCCCATTCGATCACCGCCAAGGACCGTCTCACATCGAGCTCGGCTCGCAACACTCCGGGCACCAGCAGCGGCACGCGCTCCACCAGCCACACACAGGAGGCGCAATGCACACCCTCGAGATAGAGCTCGGTGCGAGAGAGGCCGTTGGGAAGCGCGGTCACGTAGAGATTTGCGAAAGCCGGATGATCGAACTCGTCGAAGCTGCGCCCAGATGCCCGTACGGGCGCTTCGCGCCGTTCAGCGAAGCCGTAGTAGGAATCGAGACCGTGCGCGTGCAGCATGCCGAACGCTGTCTGGCAGCCGTGGCAGCAGAACTGTCGCGCAGCATCGTCTTCCCGCAAACCCTCGGGCACCGGCAGACCACAGTGCGTGCACCGCAGATCGGTGGCACCGGGTGCCGGACGGGCAGCGGTACTCACGGCGGTACTCACGGCGGTACTCACGGCAATACTCACGGTAGCGCTCCGTGGTGGGCGTCGGCCGCCTGAGCCGACGGCGCGTCGGCGCCGATGGTGGCCGCTCCGGCGTGGTGCATCGAAAAGCGTCCGGAGATCGAGAGCAGTCCCATCACGAGCACCAACGCGGCGCTGAGCAGCGGGAGCCGTTGGCGGAGGGGACCGAACAACCGTTGGGCACCGAGTCCAACGGCCAGCAAAGCGGGGACGGTACCGAGCCAGAAAAGTGCCATGGTGAGCACGCCGGCGCGGACGCTCCCCGAGCCCCCGGCAGTCGCCACAAAGACATAGAGCCAGCCGCAGGGGAGCATCGTGGTCAACAGCCCCGTGAGCCACGCGCGCGTGGCCATCGGCTGCTCGCGCACTGCGTGCAGCACCTGACCCATGGCACGCTGCCACGCCTCCGGCGCGCGCCGGACGCCCAGCCGCCGGACGCCCAGCCGCCGGACGCCCATACGCCGGACGCCCAGCCGCACGCCCCGCTGGGCCGCCATGGCGCTGAGCGCCCATCCAATCATCAGAACACCGGCCACGACCGCTGCCGCGTGCTGCAGGCCGGCCATGGCGCCCAACGAGGACACACCGGCACCGATCGCGCCGGCAATCGCACCAAGGGTGAGGTACGACGTGAGACGTCCCACGTTGTACATCGCATGCGCACGCAGTGCCGCGGCGTCGGTGCCACTGGCGGAGCCGGTGTAGAAGCACACAAAGCCCCCGCACATGCCGGCGCAGTGTACGCTCCCCACCAGGCTCGCCAGTAGAATGCCCGATGCCGTGCCGATCATCACTCGGGTCCGCTTCTCGCAGTCGGGGCGGCGCGCACGATAGCGCGCACGGCGGTTATGCGTAGGCTCGACGTGAAGTGCGACGTGTCACGCGTGGCGTTCACGCGCACTTCCCATTCGCCGGGCGTGTTGATCGGCAGCGTGGCCGTGTACACGCCGGCGCCTTCGTCGGTGAGCGTGGCCGTGGTCAGGTCGTTGGCACGCGCGTTGAACAGCACGGTCGCTTCGACTGTAGCGCCGAGCAACGGCAACGCCTGCTCGTCACGCAGCACCAGGCGCAGCCGCGTGGGTTTCCCTTGCACGATCGAGTCCGCGAACGCGTGCACACCCCAGCCGAGATCGAGATTGCGGTGGCTCTGCGCCATCGTGGAGTCGTAGAACACCGCCTTCCTGTAGTAGTCTGGCTCGACCGAGAATGAGGGATCGTTGTTCGCAATCCGCATCATCACGAGGTTCGCGGCAACCGTTGCCCCGAGAATCGCGGTAATGCCGATGGGCCAGCCCATGCCCGCTTTCATGGAAATTTACCGGTTGAAGCGTTGCCGACCGGGCCGAGGAGTCGATAGTCCACCGACTCCTGATAGCGACCGCCATCGGTGACACTGAGTGTGATCATACGCTCACCGTTGGCGAAGGCACGGCGCGGGAGGAGCACGAACAGACTCGTCGTGCGCGTGGCGCCGGCGTCGACGCGGAGCGGATTCTCCGGCGCCACGACGGTGATCTCGTCGGAGCGCATGCCCGCTGGAGTGAGTCCGTCGAGTGTGATGGTGTACGCCGTGGCCGCCCCGCGACGATTGGTGATCTTGATACGAATCTGGTTCGAAACACGTCCGTCGGCCTCTTCGGTGAACGGGCCGTCGAGTCCGCCGCGCAGCACGGTGAGATCGGCCGACTCCTTCAACAACAGGGCGGCAATGAGTGTACCGATCAGGAGGCTGAGTACCACAGGATAGAGAATCGTACGCATGCGCCACAACTGCCGCGGCATGCCGGCGATGGCGTCCTGTGACGAGAAGCGAATCAGTCCGGTGGGCTTGCCGACTCTCGTCATGATGTCGTCGCAGGCATCGATGCACTGCGTGCAGTGCACGCACTCCATCTGCAGGCCGTGACGAATGTCGATGCCGGTGGGGCACGTCTGCACGCACGCCCCACAATCGATGCAATCGCCCGCGTGCGGATCACGGGTTTTGCCGGCGTGCTCACGTGGTTCGCCACGGATGAAGTCGTACGCCACGATCACCGATTGGCGATCGATCAGCGCCGCCTGCCAGCGGCCGTACGGGCACACGATGAGACAGGTCTGTTCACGGAAGTACGTGAAGTTGAACCACACCAATCCGGTGAACAGCACGACAAAGAAGAATGCCGTCGGATGCGCCGACGGAGGGCTGGACATCCAGCCATACAGCTGATCAGTGCCGACAAAGAAGGCGAGCAGCGTATGCGACACGAACAGCGCCATCGCGAAGAAGGTGAGGTACTTCGCGATGCGCCGTGGCGTGAACCACGAGCCCCGTTTGTCGAGATGGCGCGAGCCCGTGTAGCCGCCGTCGAACCAGCGTCCGATCGGACGGAACAGGAACTCGAGATACACGGTCTGTGGACAGGCCCAGCCACACCACGCGCGCCCGAAGAGCGCCGTAACGAGAAAAATGCCGATCACCCCGCTGCCCATCACGAGCATGAACAGCAATGTATCGGTCGGCAGGAAGGTGTAGCCCATTAACGTGAACTGACGGCGCGGCAGGTCCATCAGGAACACGGGCTTGCCGAATACGCGCAGGTGCGGTGCGGCGAAGAACGCGGCCATCAGCAGATAAGCGACAACCTGTCGCTTCTTCCACCACGCGCCATGCGAGGGCTTCGGGCGGATCCAACGACGCGAACCGTCTTCGTTGAGCGTGGGGAGCACGCGTCCAGAGGGGGTGTTCGCCCGAGTAGAACTGCCAATGCCCGATGGTGCGGTTGGGCTCACGGAGTAACCGGTATTCCTTGTGGTGCCTTCGGGTTTGCCGGATTCGATCCCTGCAGCGACGCGACATAAGCCACGACCTGTTCGAGCTGCTTCGGCTTCAACAGCTTGCTCCACGCGGGCATGCCTTTCTCGAGTACACCGTTGGTGATGGTCTTGTAGATGTCGGTGATCTGTCCACCGTGCATCCACGCATTGTCGGCGAGATTGGGGCCGATGAGCCCGCCGCCATCCATGCGATGACACGAGGCGCAGTACGTGGTGAACGTCTCGCCGCCTTCGTGCACCTCCTCCTTGTCGTTCACCATCGCCAGCAGTTTGTCGGCGGACACGTCACTGGTGGGTGCGGGGTGCGCCGCTGCGAACGCCTTCATGTCGTCTTCGTAGTCCGCGATACGACCCTTGCCGTTACCCACGGGACCGATGTTGAAGAGGTAGATCACCGAGAAGATGATCGTGCCGGCAAAGGTCATCAGCCACCAGCGCGGCATCGGATTGTCGTACTCCTGGATGCCGTCGTACGAGTGTTCGATGAGCCGGTCATTCGTCGACTTGAAGTCTTTGTTCTCCTTGTCGTCCTTCTTCTCCGTGCTGTCGTCGGTCGACATCGGTCAGCCCTCCTTCGTGCGGGGCGTGATCACACAGTCGTCTTCGAGCGGTAGCAGCGAGGCTTCATACAGCTCGCGGCTCCGTGACGGAAGAAACGTGCGGATGGTGATGGCGATGAACACGCCGAGGAAGAGGACCAGCGCGATCTCGGCGTAGTTTGAGAGATCGGCGTAGCTCATGATGTCGGAGAGTTTCATGGCGCCCCCTTGGCGGCAGTGTGCTGCACCTTGATATCACGACCGAGGCGCTGCATGTAGGCGACGATCGCCACGATCTGCTTGTCCTCGAGTCCCCGCGGTCCGCCCTGTTCCACGATCGCCGCCGCCATCGTCTTCGCCTGCTCACGGGCCATCGCGGGCGCCCTGTTCAGCGCGTCGCCGTAAGGCACGCCGACCATCGCCATCGCATCGACCCGCGATTGGATCTGCTCGAAGTCGATCGTCTTGGTCAGGAAGTGCGCGTAGGCTGGCATGATCGATTTCGCCGTGACCGCTCGTGGATTCTCAAAGTGGCGCACGTGCCAGAGGTCGGGATACTTCCCGCCCTCACGGGCCAGATCGGGACCGATGCGGCGCGATCCCCACAGGAACGGATGCTCGTACACCGACTCGCCCGGCTTCGAGTACTCACCGAAACGCTCGGTCTCGTAGCGAAAGGGACGTATCATCTGCGAGTGGCAGTTGAAACAGCCCTCGGCGATGTACATGTCGCGACCGGCCAGTTCGAGCGGCGTGTACGGCTTCACCGACGCGATCGTGGGTACGTTCGACTTGATCAGGAAGGTAGGAAGAATCTCGAACAGCGAAGCGACCACCACGGCCAGAATGGTGAGCGCGGTGAAGAGCATCGGCGCGCGTTCCCACGCGCGGTGCCACTGCACCTGGTTGAAGCGCGCCCAGCGACCCGTGGCGGGCACGGCCGGGTTGTCGTCCACGTACGTCGGCGACAGTGGCGCCGCCTCGATCACGGGCACGTCGTAGCGCGCCGGACGGCGCATCCACGTCATGATGATGTTCCACGCGAAGATGAACATGCCGACGATGAAGAACGAACCGCCGACCACACGCAGCCAATACATCGGGAGCAGCTTGATCACGGTCTCCACGAAATCGGGATACGCGAGGCGTCCCGTTTCGTCGAACGCGCGCCACATGAGGCCTTGGGTCACGCCGGCGCTATAAATCGCGACGACGTAGAGTACGATGCCCACGGAGCCGATCCAGAAATGCAGCTCCATCCCCTTCTTGCTGTAGATCTCCGTTTGGAACAGACGCGGCAGCAGCCAGTACACCATGCCGAACGTCATGAAACCGTTCCAGCCCAGCGCGCCCGTGTGCACGTGGGCGATGATCCAGTCGGTATAATGGGCCAGCGCGCTGACGCTCTTGATCGAGAGCATCGGGCCCTCGAAGGTCGACATCCCGTACGCGGTGATGCCGACCACGAAGAACTTGAGGATCGGATCCGTGGCGACCTTGTGCCAAGCACCGCGCAACGTGAGCAGGCCGTTGATCATGCCGCCCCACGACGGAGCCCAGAGCATGACGGAGAAGAGCATGCCGACGGTGCTCGCCCACTCGGGGAGCGCCGTGTAGTGCAGATGGTGCGGACCGGCCCAGATGTACATGAACACCAGCGACCAGAAGTGCAGGATGGACAGCTTGTAGCTGAACACCGGCCCTTCGGCGGCCTTGGGCATGAAGTAGTACATCAGGCCGAGAAACGGTGTGGTCAGAAAAAAGGCCACGGCGTTGTGTCCGTACCACCATTGCATGAAGGCGTCCTGCACACCGGCGTAGATGCTGTAGCTCTTGAACAGCCCGGCCGGCATGGACAGGTTGTTGAAGATGTGGAGAATGGCGACCGTGACAATTGACGCGATGTAGAACCACAACGCGACGTAGAGGTGCCGCTCACGACGCCGGATCAGCGTGCCGAAGAAGTTCACCGCGAACGCAACCCAGACAACCGCGATCGCGATGTCGATCGGCCACTCGAGTTCGGCGTATTCCTTCGCCTGCGTGAAGCCCAGCGGCAGCGTGATCGCCGCGCTCACGATGATGGCCTGCCACCCCCAGAAGTGGAACTTGCTGAGCCCATCGGAGAACATGCGCGCCTTCAGTAGCCGCTGCGTGGAGTAGTAGCAGCCTGTGAAGAACGCGTTGCCGGCGAAGGCAAAAATCACCGCATTCGTGTGCAACGGACGCAAGCGCCCGAACGACAGCCACTCGACGTTGAAATTGAACATGGGACTGGCGAGCTGCAGCGCGATCAGGAGGCCGACAAGCATGCCCACCACGCCCCAAATAAGCGTGGCGAACAAAAACTTGCGTACGATGTCGTCATCGTACGAGAACCGGTCGAGCGTCGCGGCCGACACGCGCGGCGTAGCCGGCAGGGCGACTACGCTGGGTGCGGAAGTCATCGAGTTTCTCTGGCGATACGTGGAAGGGGGGGCATGAGAGGAGAGTCTAGGCCGTGGCACACCCCGCGCCCGTCAGGCGCATCACCGGATCACGTCGGGGATTCCCCGATGGTGGGCAACGCCATAGGCGGGCGAGACCGGATGGTCTCGCCCGCCTATGGTATCTCCCTCGCGCTCCGGCCTGCTCACGCCACTCGACTTACGCCACTCGGCGGACCGACGGTCGACCCGACCGGCGCGCCGACGCGCCATCAACCACGAACCGCTCGCTCTGGGCCCGCTGAGCCCGCGCCTGCGCGCTCAATTCCTGCGCCGCGCTGGCCGACTCCTCGGCGTTGGCCGCCGCATGCTGTACCGTGCCATTGAGTGCTGTCACGGCATCGCGGATCTGGCGGATGCCCTCTTGCTGCGAGCTCGTCGCCTGCCCGATCGACTCCATAATCGCGTTCACGCTGCTGATGCGCGTCGAAACCTCGCGCAGCTGGGTGTCCACCTGAGTCGAAATCGACACACCGCCTTCCACCCGCTGCACCGCCTGATCGATCAGTGCGGCCGTAGTGCGCGCGGCGTCGGCACAGCGCAGGGCGAGCGCCCGAACCTCGTCGGCTACCACCGCGAAGCCCCGACCGGCGTCACCGGCGCGCGCCGCTTCCACCGACGCGTTCAATGCCAACAGGTTCGTTTGGAAAGCGATTTCATCGATCGTCTTCACGATCTTGGCTGTTTCGCGCGCCGCCGTACGAGTTTCGTCCATCGCCGTCATGAGGCGCTGCACTTCAGTCACACCGGCACCGGCCGCCGTGCTGGCGTCGGCGGTGGCCGAGCGGGCCTGTCCGACATCCGCCGCGTTCGACTGGCTGAGCGAAGCCAATTCGGTCAGACTGGTGCTGACCTCTTCCAACGAAGCAGCCTGCGCCGACGTCAGCTGGGCCAGATTGTCGGAACCATTCGCGATCTCGCCCGACGCTCCGTCGATCTGCTCCGACGCCGATCGAAGCTCCCCGATTGCATCCCGTAACTGCTCGAGAGCGCCGTCCATCGCCGCCGCCGTCACGTCGTACGTCTTGCCGAATCCGCCCCCGACCACGCTTGTCAGGTCGCCGTCACGCATGGCGACGATGGCCGGCGTGAGCGTGTCGAGGAAGCGCTGGGTGTTCGCCTGATCCTGCTCGTTGAGCACGCGGAGCGCTTCCACGGTCCGTGACGCGTCGACCATACGGGTCGCCATCGACTGGAACGCCCCGTGAAGCTGCACCTGCTCGTCGAAGCGCATCGCCCGACGTTCTTGCACGGCCAACCCAAGTTCGGCGGCCCCATGATCGAGCGACCGGACGGCCGCGATCACCGTACGCACCGCCGCGGCCACACCATCTCCAACCGGCTCGCGGTCCACGCGCCCTTCGCCCAACGACTCGAGCGACTCGAACACGTCTTGCGTGGTCGATGCCTCGCGATGCAACTGCAGCGACATCCACACCAGGATCGCACTTTCGAACACTACGAACAGTGCATGCACGACCACGATGGCATGACCGCCGACGGTGTGATTTAGCAGAAAGACGCCCGCCCCCATCGTCTGGAGTACGTGAACGCCGACGTGGTGCACGGCAATCGTGACCGCCGCCGCCACCACGACGCGCCAGTCGCGGTACACCAACAGGAACGCGAGTGAGGCGAACACGTGGAAGTGCGCCTCGATCATTCCGTGGGCCTGATGGATGAAGACCGCGGAGTAGGCCATGAAGCCCACTCCAATAGCCATGCGCGTGAGCGCCGAGCCCGCGGCCGATCGCGACAGCCAGAAGGCGCCGAGCGAGATCGGCAGGGCGAAGGCGAAGGATGTGGTCCAGGTGCCGTGAATCGTCGCCAGGAACAGCGAGATCGGAAAATGGGCGAGGAGGACCAAACCCAGCAGGCGGTCGGCGGCGACACGGCTGCGGCCGAGCACGGTATCAGCAAGAGAGGACGACATCGCAACGAGTCGATGGAGCCAAGGCTCCGATCAGGGGTACCGGCGAGACGGTGACATCGTCGTCGAACCGCTTCATCGCGTGGATATCCCGTTCGGCACGCCACTTCAAGTGGGCGCAACCGTTCCCTGTCCAGTATCGACGGGGACGCGCGATTCTTCATCGCTCCATCTGGTAAATGTCTCCGTTGCGTCAGTCGCCGTCGCCTGCCAGTCGCCTGCCACCCAATTCGCTATACTTCTCCATATATGAGCCAACAAGCGGACGTTTCTCTCCCGCCAAACCGGCGCGCCTTCCTTCTCGCTGCCGCCCAGCTCGGCGTCGCGTCGCTCGCCACCGTACTCGGCGCTCGGGTGCTCGAGGCCGAGCCAGCGCCCAAGCGAGTGGTGACCGGCACCGCCCTGCCGCCGATGACGGTCTATAAAGACCCGAACTGCGGCTGTTGCACCGAATGGGTGAACCATGCGCGGAAGGCCGGGTTCGTGGTCACCGTGCGTGACACCGCCGACATGGATAGCGTGAAGGCGTCCTTTGGAGTGCCCTCGGCCCTGCAATCCTGCCATACGGCGCGAGTCGGGGCCTACGCGATCGAAGGACACGTGCCCGCCGACGTCATCCAGAAGCTGCTGCGCGAGCAGCCGGTCGCGCGCGGACTGGCGGTACCGGGGATGCCGATGGGTTCGCCGGGTATGGAGCAGGGATCACAGAAGGACGCCTACGACGTGGTGCTGTTCGACAAGGCCGGCAAGACGCGGGTATACGCGTCGCGTTGATGGACACTGCCGCCGTGGAACGCTCGGCGTGGCCCCTGCGGGTCATGCACGCGCACGACGATGACGTGGCCGAGATTGTGGCCCTCAACAACATGTTTGCCCCCGACGGTCTCACGCTTCATCGGAGCGAAGCGTTTGTGGTGAGCCACCTGCAGGACTATCAGGTGGTCCGGGGCGCCGACGGCAAGCTGCTGGGTCAGGTCGCGCTCGACGAGTATTCGCCGTCGCTCGTCGAAATCGTGTCGCTCGCGGTGGCCCCCGATGCGCAGGGTCACGGCCTCGGTCAGCGGCTGATTACGGCGGCAGAAAAGCTGGCGAGAGAACGTGGCTACCCCGAAGTGTTCGCCATTTCGCTGGCCGAGCCGCTCTTTCTGCGCATGGGATTCGACGAGTCCACGATTCTGCGCTACCCCGAAAAAATTGCGCGTTACCGGGCAATCTCGCGGTCCGAGCTCTCCATCGGTCGGAAGTTCTGCTTCGCGAAAGCGCTGACCCCGTTTCCCACCGCCGACTGACCCACTTTTAGACGACGGGCGGTCACGATGATCGCTCGAGCGTCTGCGCTTTGCACTTTTCGAGTCGGTCCTGCGGGCAACGGCGTGAGAACGCGTATCTCAAACGTGGCCTGTCGCAGTGCACGCAGGCGCGGCAGATGCGCCAGCAGCGTCTCGTCGCCAAACCAGCAGAGCGTCTCACCTCGCCCATCGGCGGCGTGCGCGGACAAGGCGACGGGGACCACGGGCACGCCAGCGATCACCGCCGCTTCCACCAGCGATGAGCGAAAGGGCAGCAGCTGACGACCGTTGGTGGTGGTGCCTTCCGGGAAGAGCACCACCCGGGTGCCTTGCTCCAACGACGCCCTGAGCACGGCGACGGCGCGCCGCAGGTCGCGTTTGTGACGCCGATCAATCCAGATCACGCCGAGTGCCTCGCCCAGAACACCCACCACTGGCCATTCGCGCACGTCGTCCTTCGCTACGAAGGTGCAGTCGTAGTGCGCCACCATGGCTACGATGTCGATCCACGAGAGGTGATTCGCCACCAGCAACGCCGGTCCGGGCGGCAGGACACCGAATGTACGCACGTCGATGCGTAGCAGGTGCAGCACGATTCGACAGAGCCAACGGACGCTGACACGCACGCCCAAGCGGACGATGGCGTGCACCGCACGCGTGCTCCGAGCGCGCATCACCCGCAACCGCATCACCCGCGACCGCATCACCCGCAACCGCATCACCCGAACAGTGACGCGTAGCTCCGCGCATCCATGTCGTGGACGTCCAGCAAGACGAGGAAGTCCGTCGTTCCGAAGGCGTAATCCAGCGCTGGCGCGCCGCAGACTTTGGCACCGAGCGACAGATAGCCTTCAAATAGCGGAGGAAGGGCGGCCGTGAGTGCGGTCGCGTCGACAAGAGGTCGGACCCGGCCGTCATCGGCGAGCGCCCGCGCGGCGGGACGCGGCCGCACGAGAACCCGGTCATGGAAGGCGCACCGTGCGTGGAGCGCCTTCCATGCCACGACGGCCGGTTCCGAGGCAACGCCCGGCAGCGAGCAGCAGCCGAAGAGATAGCGCTTGTCGTTCCACTGCAGATAGCGCGCGATGCCTTTCCACAGCATTCGGAGCACGCGTCCCGAGCGATGCGCGGGATCGACGCAGGCCCGGCCGATTTCAACGGCACCCGCCAACACCAAGCCCGGCACGGCGCCCAGTTCGAACAGCGTGGCGCTGTAGAAGCCATGCCGTGTGGCGGCCATAACGGCCGTTTGCAGGCGATACGTGCCGACGATCGCGCCCGTACTGCGCTCGCAAATCATGAGGTGGTGGAACCAGGGATCCCGTTCGTCGGCGTCACGCGAGCTGGCGAGCGACGCCGCGACGGTCTGGTCACGCGCTTCACTCCGTCCTTCACCCAGCTCCTGGCAGAACACGCGGTATCGGAGTGATTGCACCGCATGCAGGTCGTGACGGGACCAGGCGAAGCGGAGCACATACGTTCCGGTCTCGACGATGCCGGGCGGAATGCTGTCGACGTGGTGCGGGAAGACGTCCGCTTCGAGCGGGGCGACGGGGGTCGGTTGGTCGCCTGCTGGCGTGAGGTACGGGGAGTTCGACGCGTCAAAAGCGCGAGGGAGCATCAGGCCTCCAGGGGTCAGTGACGTCCGACGCCGAGTGCTCGGACGGATGAACGTGCGTCGCCGTGGTACCGAACCGGCGGATGAATGACCACGGAACGGTCACTTCCCGGCAACGGTCCGTACCGGCTGCACTGGCCCCGCTGCGGCAGGTGGGTGAGCTTTCCCCTGCATGTCACCACAGTTCGTCGACCCCTCGCTGCCCAAGCGGATTGATCGTTGGCGCAGCCCCGCGCTCGGCCTCGAAATGCCGATCGTTTCGTATGGATGGCGCGGCCAGCCCGTGCTGCTCTTCCCGACAGCGGCTGCTGACTTTCTGGAGAATGAGCGTTTTTGGTTGATCAAGGCGATCGAGCCCCTGCTGATGCAGGGACGTATCCGCGTGTTCTCGATCGACAGCATCAACAAGCTGGCCTGGATGGATCGCAGCCTGCCCGTGGCGGAAGCGGGACGGCGTCAGGCGCTGTACTCACGCTATATCGAAGACGAAGTGGTGCCATATATCCGCCACGTGTGCGGCGACGGACAGGCCCGCGCGATTACCACCGGCGCGAGCTTCGGGTGCTTCCATGCGGCGAACGCGTTCTTCCGTCGTCCCGATCTGTTCGGCGGACTGGTCGGCATGAGTGGGTTCTTCGACTTGGCGCCGAATTACCTGCACGGCTACAGCGACGACAATTGCTACTTCAACAATCCGATGTGGTACGTGGCGAATATGGAGGGCGGAGCGCTCGACCTGCTGCGTCATCACTCGAAGATTGCGTTGGTGGCTGGCCAGGGCGCGTACGAGAAGCCTGAGATGACGCGCAACTTCCACGATCTGCTCGATCGGAAGCAGATCGACCATATCTTCGACCTGTGGGGGCACGACGTGAACCACGACTGGCCGTGGTGGCGCAAGATGCTCCCGCACTTTCTGGAGCGACTCGGATGCTGAATGGCCGTCGTGGGTTTTGGGTGGTGAGTCTTGGGTTGGCGGTCGCCGTGCCTGCGTTGGCAACGGCGCAGGCGGGCGCCAAGAAGCCGGGCACGAAGGCGCCGAGTGCGTTGGCCGTGTCAATGAAGGATGCGTCGATCGAGGCGCGCTTGGCATACGTGCGCAAGCTGCTGCGCAACGCGCCGCTGGTGGACGGGCACAACGATCTCCCGTGGGCGATGCGTGAAGCGGCGAAGGATCCCCTCGATGTGGTGGCGTACGACCTCCGCCGCAAGACGGCGGGCATGACCGACATCGCGCGACTGCGCAAAGGCATGGTGGGCGGACAGTTCTGGTCGGTGTATATCCCCGGCGAGGTGCGCGACTCCGGGTACGCGCGCATTCAGCTTGAACAGATCGACATCGCCAAGCGCGTGATCGCGCGCTATCCCGATGTGTTCGTTCCGGCCTTTTCTGCCGCCGACGTACGCACGGCGTATGCGCAGGGTAAGATCGGCTCTTTGCTCGGCATGGAAGGCGGACACGCGATCGAGAATTCGTTGGGTGCACTGCGCTCCTACTACGAACTCGGCGCGCGCTACATGACGCTCACGCACAACGTGACGCTCGACTGGGCCGACGCTGCCAATGACGTGCCGCGCCACCGGGGACTCACCGCGTTCGGCAAGGAAGTGGTACGCGAAATGAACCGGCTTGGCATGCTGGTTGATCTGGCGCATACGTCGCCAGCGGTGATGAGTCAGGCGCTTTCGGTAACCGAAGCGCCGGTGATCTGGTCGCATGCCGCGGCCCGCGGTATCACCGATGTGCCGCGCAACGTGCCCGATTCAATTCTCGCCCGACTGCCGAAGAACGGCGGCGTAGTAATGGTGACGTTCGTGCCGGGCTTCGTGTCGCAAGCGGTCGCGAATTACGGCGCGCAGGTCACGGCGGTGCGCGACTCCATTGCCAAGCGGTTTCCGAACGACAACGACGCGCAGTTCAAGGCCGTGGCGGCGTGGCGTGAAACGCACCCCACGCCGATCGCGACGATTGCCGACGTGGCCGACCATCTCGATCACCTCAAGCAGATCGCCGGCGCGGCTCATGTGGGGATTGGCGGAGATTTCGACGGCATTACGGAAACCGTTCAGGGCCTCGAAGATGTCTCCACGTATCCCACGTTGTTCGCGGAACTACTGAAGCGCGGCTGGACCGACATGGAACTCAAGGGCCTCGCCGGCGAGAATGTGCTGCGTGCGCTGAAGGGTGCGGAGACGGTGTCGGCGCTCCTGCGCAAAACGCGTCCCGCGTCCACCAAGACCATCCAACAACTCGACGGACGCCGCTGATGAGCCTTGATCGTCGCACCTTCCTGACGCACACCGCCCTGCTCGGCGGCGCGGTTGGGCTGGGACTACCCGTCGCTGCCGGCGCCGTCAGCGCCAACGGGATGCACTCGCTGGTGTATCGTCCGGAAGCGGGAAGCGCGCAGCCGACACCGCTCCGCATTCTCATTCTCGGCGGCACCGGGTTCATCGGGCCGAATCAGGTGGAGTACGCGCTCGCCCGGAAGCACAGCGTCACGTTGTTCAATCGCGGCAAGACGAACGCCACCCTGTTCCCGAAGGTCCCGCGCATTCTTGGTGATCGCAATCTGGCCGGCGGTCACGATGGGTTGAAGCAGGGCACCTGGGATGTGGTGATCGATAATCCCACGCGCAATCCGTTGTGGGTACGCGGTGCTGGCGAAGCGCTCGAAGGGCGCGTGGGTCAATACATCTTCGTGTCCACGATTTCGACCTACCGCGACAACTCGATCGTGGGCATGGACGAGAGCGGTCCACTGCACGCGCCGGGCGCGCCGGCGGTGTGGGCCAAGAACGATGTCGGGAACTACGGTCCGAACAAAGTGCAGTGCGAGATCGATGCGAAGGCGCAGTTCGGCGCGGACAAGGTGACGATCGTGCGTCCCGGATTGATCGTGGGCCCCGGCGACTTGAGTGATCGATTCTCCTACTGGCCGGTGCGCATCGACAAGGGCGGTGAGATTCTCGCGCCGGGCACCCCCACCGACGCGGTGCAGTACATCGATGCTGAAGACCTCGGCCAATGGATGGTACGCCTCGCGGAGAACCACACCATCGGCACCTTCAACGCAACCGGACCCAAGTCGCCCACGAACATTGCCGAGATGTTGTACGGCATCAAAGCCGTGACCAGCAGCGATGCTCACTTCACGTGGGTGGCGGCCGATTTCCTGGCGGAGCATCAGGTGCGGGCGTGGAGTGACATGCCGGTGTGGATGCCGCCCACCGGGCGCACGGCCGGTTTCATGTCGGTGAACTGCAACAAGGCATTCGAAGCCGGGCTGACTGTGCGTCCGCTGGCTGAAACGGCGAAGCATACGCTCGACTGGTATAAGACGCGCCCGGCCGCTGAGCAGGAAAAGGCGAGAGCGGGACTTGTGCCGGAGAAGGAGACGACGGTGCTGGCGGCGTGGCACGCGAAGGTCGGAAGGTAGTGATCCGTCGCGTCATGGCGAAGCTGGTCACGGTGGAAGAAGGCGAGTGGCGGGCCACGCTGCTCGCCTTCACGTTCTTTTTCTTCCTGCTGGCCAGCTACTTCATCCTGCGCAGCATTCGCGATGCGATCGGTGTTGCGGCGGGGACGGCGAAATTGCCATGGTTGTTTACGGGCACCCTGGTCGCGACGCTGCTGGCGAATCCGCTGTATGCCACGATCGTGTCGCGGCTGCCGGTGCGTCGGTTCATTCCGATCGTGTACCGCATCTTCGCGGCGTTGCTCGTTGGCTTTTCGGTGGCGGTGTACACCACCGGACCAGCAGAGGAGAGATATCTCGGACCGGCGTTCTGGATTTTCATCAGCGTCTTCAGTCTGTTCGTGCCGTCGGTGTTCTGGGGCTTCATGGCCGACACCTTCTACAGCGAACAAGGCAAGCGGCTCTACGGTTTTATCGGAGTCGGCGGGACGTTGGGCGGCATGTTCGGATCGAAGTTCACGTCGCTGCTGGCGACGAGCGTCGGTACGCCGGTGTTGATGCTGATGTCGGTGGTGATGCTCGAATGTGGTGTGCAGGTGATTCGCCGGTATCCACCGAGCTTCCGCGCAGAAACGCGCGATCGTGAGGCCGCGCAGCGGTCGGTTGGCGGTACCTCGCTGGCCGGTATCACGCATGTCGTGCGGTCGCCGTACCTGCTCGGCATCTGTCTGTTCATGCTGCTCTTCACGATCGGTACCACCGTGCTGTACTTCCAGCAGGCCGAGATCGTGGGCGCCAAGTTCGCAGACCGCGAATCTCGAACGGCATTTTTGGCGAATCTCGACTTCTATGTGCAGCTGCTCACGGTGCTCGCGCAGCTGTTCATTTCCGGGCGCGTGATCAAGTGGATCGGCGTTGGCATGACGCTGGCGATTCTACCGCTGGTGAGCGTGATCGGGTTCGGTGCGCTCGGGGTGTGGTCATCGCTGTCACTGTTCGTGGCATTCACGGTAATTCGTCGCGCGGGCAACTATGCGTTTGCGAATCCCGGACGAGAAGTGCTGTTCTCGGTGATTCCACCCGAAGACAAATACAAGGCGAAGAACTTCATCGACACGTTCGCGTACCGCAGCGGCGATCAGATCGGGGCCTGGAGTTACGCCGCCATGTCAGCTGCTGGTCTCGCGGTGAGTTCCATCGCGTTGATCGCCGCGCCGATGAGCGCGGTGTGGCTGGTCGTGGCGTTGTGGCTGGGACGGCGTCACACGGTGCTGTCGAAGGCGGAAGCAGCGACCACCCCTGCCCCGTAGCGCACTCCCGACGTCCCACTCCATACTGCCTCCTGTTTTACGGCGGCACCATCTTCACGAAGCCGTCGTACTTCCACGCGCCGCCCACGCGGAGCCAGCGTTCGCAGAAGGTGTAGCGATGCGTCTGCGGGACTTGTCCTTCGAGAGCCGGCGCCGCGGTGAACTGGGTGGTGTACGAGAGATTGATCTCGTGCGACAATTCGCCGCGCTCGAGGCGGGTAATGGCCACCCAGACGCCCGTGGGGTTCGCGCATCCCACGCCACCGACAGCGGGGCAGGGTTCGATATCGAGGGCACCGGTGTCGCTCCAGTCGGTGATCGGGCCGAACGCGATCGGGGCGAGCGATTGTCCGTTGTAGTGACGGACCGCGTCAGTGGTGGCTGTGCGACCGAACCGTTTGGCGCTGTATTCGGCGATCGGGATGCCGGCAGGGCGATCCTGCGTAATAATCCTGATGATTGCGCGCGAGATCAGTGATTCAGGATCCGGCAGCGACCAGGCGCCGGACGGAGCCTGCGACCGGGCCGTCACGACGCGCGTTTGTGCACCAATTGAGTGCCACGGCCCACCGACACCAAACACGACCAGCGCCACCGCCGTCGTAACGCGGTCGCGAATGACGCGAGAGGGGACTACCGTGAACAATGAGGTGGGCATGGTCGGCTCGTGAATCCTACACTGATGTTGGTCGCGCGTCGCTGGACTCGCTGAGTTTCATCCCATGTGCTATCCCGTGCGGTGACACGGGACACGCTACCGCGAGCAACCGCTCGAGCTGGACTATCTGTGGGCGGCGCTGTGTATTGTAAGGGCGCCGTACGTGATGTTCAGCAGCAGTGGCGGGTGTCCTGATGGCGCGACTCACTTGACAGCGTTAAGTGAACCACTCACATTTCCATTCATGACCACGTCCGCCATTCGCACCGCTTCGCTGGCCCGCCGGGAACGGCAGAAGGCCGAGACGCGCCAGGCTATCCTGGACGCGGCGCGGGAGCTGTTCGTGTCGGATGGCGTGGAGGCGACGACCATGCGGGCGATCGCGGCCAAGATCGGCTATACGCCGACGGCGATCTACCACCACTTCCGGGACAAGGACGCCCTGATTGTGGAATTGTGCATGGCCGACTTTTCGTCGCTGGGTCAGGCGATGTACAAGATTGGCCGGATCGAGGATCCGGTTGAGCGGCTGCGGCGGATGGGGTTGGCATATACCGACTTCGCACTCGATAATCCGAGCCAGTATCGGTTCATGTTCATGACATCATTAAAGCACCCGATGCTCGATGCCGATGGACATGTGGTCAAATCGCCAGACGAAGATGCCTATGGGTTTCTCCTCCAGACCGTCACCGAAGGGATTCAACAAGGCGTCTATCGTCCTGAACTGAGCGATGCGCCCGAGCTCGCGCAGATGGTCTGGGGCGGCATTCACGGCATCATCTCACTCTGGTTTACCCACTGCGGTGACCCACATATCGTGCTTCGCGACCCCCGAGAAACCGTGCGAACCATGTGCGACGCCATGATTCGGGGCAGTCTTCGAAACTCCGCCTAACGGAATTCCGTCAGGCAGTCAGCTCCACCGGACGCTTCGGCGTCCTTCTTTTGGCTTCTCTACTTAACACTGTTCTATAGGCGAGCAATGTTCTACACACTACCGATGTTCAAAGTAAACCACGCGATGCTCGCCGTCGCCGTCGTCGCGCTCTCGGTCGGCGTGACGGTGGTTGCCCGCGCGCAAGCGTCGCCAAGTGCCCGCCAGCTCCTCGACGGCTATGTCGCCGAAGCGCTCGCCGCCAACCTGACCATCGCCCGGCAGTCGGCGGCGCTCACTCGCGCCGACGCCGGAGTCCGCGAGGCCAACGGTCGATTCCTGCCCAGCGTCGGCCTCAACGCGCGCTACTCGGAGTTCAGCGGCGTCGTGAACATCGGGGACTTCATCAACCCGGCCTACGCGGCGCTCAATCAGCTGATTGGGCAATCGCGGTTTCCTACCGATGTGAACGCGACCCTCCCATTCCGTCAGGAAACCAAGCTCGAACTCACGCAGCCGCTCTTCAACGACGCGTTGTTTGGAGCGCGCGCCGCCGCCCGCGCGCAACGGGATCTCGTTGGCGCCACCCGGAAGGCCGCCATGCGCCAGCTCTCGGCCGACATCCAACAGGCCTGGCTCGGCTACGCCAGCACGGTGCGCGCGGTCGAAACCCTCGAGAGCACATTGCCACTGCTCGACGAAAACGTGCGCGTCAGTGAACGCCTCATTGGCGCCGGACAGGCGACGCCCGACGTGCTGCTGCGCGCGCGGGCCGAGCGAAGCGAACTGTTGCAGCAGATCCAAGAGGCGACGAGACAGCGCCATTCGGCGCGACGCGGATTCAATCTGCTCCGTAATCGCGACGACGAGAGCCCCATCGCGCTCGCGGACGACAGCACGTTGGTGCTCGTCGACTCACTGTCTCGCGCGGCGCTTCTCTCCTCTGCGCTCAGGCATCGCGAAGAGCTGGCGCAAGCGGGTAGCGGTATCACGCTCGCGCGCGCGCAGCAGCGCATCGCCGCCGCGGCCTACTTGCCCAACCTTGCGCTGGCAGCGAGCTACGGGGTGCAGGGCGACCGCTATCGTTTCGACAATCGCAGCGATGTCGGTCTCGCCTCACTGGTGCTGTCGTGGAACGCCTTCAATGGTGGACAGGACGCGGCCCGTCGTGCACAAGCCAACGCCACGCGCACCGAAGCGGTTTATCGTCGCCGCGAAGCCGAGCGAGCGATCACGCTGCAGGTGGGCAATGCTTTCGACGCCGTGCAGTCAGCGCGGAGCACGCTCGTGACTGCCGACGATCGCCTAGCGAGTGCGCAGCGCGCCTTTTCGCTGGTGCAGCGCCGATTTGCCGAGGGGCTGGCCACGCCCGTGGAATTCCTGAGTGCACGCACC
The DNA here is from genome assembly GCF_046594945.1 of Gemmatimonas sp. Classification (GTDB taxonomy): domain Bacteria; phylum Gemmatimonadota; class Gemmatimonadetes; order Gemmatimonadales; family Gemmatimonadaceae; genus Gemmatimonas. Next base: position 65,651 of record NZ_JBKJRB010000040.1, read on the forward strand.
GCGTTCACGTCGGCCGCGATCAACCAGGTGATCACCCGCTTCAGCTTCGCCACCCGTGTGGTGGAACTCGAACGCGCCGCGGCACTGCGCGCGCTGCCGAACTGACGCACCGCCACGAGCCAACAGACAGCCATGTCCACACCCTCCGCCCTCATGACCATGCATATCACGCGCACTATGATCTCGCTCCGCCCCACCATGCTGCTCACGGCGGCCATGCTCCCGCTGCTCGCCGCCTGCGACCGCACACCCGCACCCGACGCGTCGAGCACGCCGGGCCTGCCCAGTGCGCCAGCGCTCTCGGTAAGCGTGGCGACCGTGTCCGACAGCATGGTCACCGACCACGTCACCGCCACCGGCACCTTCGGCTCACGCGACGAGATCCCGCTGGCATTCAAGATCGGCGGCATCGTCTCGCAGGTGCTGGTCGACGAAGGCGCATCGGTGCAACGCGGCCAGCTGCTCGCGTCGCTCGACCTGCGCGAGATCAACGCCTCGGTGGACAAGGCGCAGGTGGGGTTCGACAAGGCGCAGCGCGATCAGGCCCGGGTGCAGCGTCTCGCGACCGACAGTGTTGCCACCCTCGTGCAATTGCAGGACGCGACATCAGCCCTCGAGGCCGCGCGCTCGGACCTCATCACGGCCAAGGTCAATCGGGAGTATGCGACGATCGTCGCGCCGGAGACGGGCATCGTGCTGCAACGACTGGTCACCGCGGGGTCGAACGTATCGCCGGGAACCCCGATCATGCACTTGGGTGGTACGCGTCGGGGCCGAGTGCTGCGCGTGGGATTGCCCGATCGCGATGCACTGCGCGTACACCTTGGCGACGCGGCCAGGGTGCATTTCGACGCCTTGCCTTCGCGCACCTTTGCCGGTCGTGTGCAGCTAGTTGGACGTTCGGCCGATCCGCGCACGGGCACGTATGCCGTCGAAATCACGGTAGATGGCGCCGACGCCCTACCGAGTGGACTGGTAGGCGCGGTCGCGATTGCGGCGCGCGGGACGAGGAGTGGCACCACGCTCGGGTCCTCGGTATCCGTGGATGCCTTGCTGGAGGCCGACCGCGACTCGGCCACCGTGTATACCGTGGCCGAAGCGCGTGATGCGCGCGGCTACTTGATCGCACAACCTCAACGGATCCGCGTCACTGGCGTGAGCGGTGATCGTGTGCACCTCGAAGGGATTGCCGCTCAGACGCGCATCGTCACGCGCGGCGCGGCCTACGTGACCGCAGGAGCCCGCGTCCGTATCGTGACCGCCGACACGCTCACCGCCGCGCTGAAGGCCAAGGCGGTGGTGCCATGAACTTCATCAGCAAGCTGGCTGAGTTTTCGGTGAAGCGGTGGCAGTTCACCGTCCTGCTGTTCCTGATGTTTGGCGCCCTCGGCGTCACGAGCTGGTGGGCGATTCCCCGCGCCGAGGACCCCGACTTCCCGGTACCGATTTATACCACGGTGGCCGTGTATCCAGGCGCCTCGCCGGAGGACATGGAGCAGCTCGTGACTGAGCCCATCGAAAAGCGGCTCAAATCACTCACCGAGGTGAAAAAGCTCGAGTCCACCAGCAGCGACGGGCTGTCGGTGATCAAGATCGAGTTCGATTCGGAGTCGGACGCCGAGCGGAAGTACGATCAGGTGATCCGTGAGGTCAATGCGCTGCGCCCCGAATTGCCAGCGTCGCTGCAGCGACTTGAAGTGCTGCGCAACGAGAACTCCGACCTCACGGTGTTTCAGCTGGCCTTGGTCGCGCCACAGGCACCATACGCGCAGGTGGATGACATTGCCAAGCGATTTGAAGACGCGTTGGAGCGCGTGCCGGGTGTGAAGAAGGCGGAGCGATGGGCCGCGCCGCCGCGCGAAATGCAGGTCGCGCTCGATCTGGGGCGTATGGCGCGCCTCGGTCTCACTCCCACTCACGTGCTGAACGCCCTCGGCAGTGACAACGCGCAAATCCCCGGCGGATCGATGGATGTGGGCACTCGCCGATACAACATTGCCACCACCGGTCGTTACAAGACCGCCGCCGACGTCGAGCGCACGGTGATCGCGGGTGCGAACGGGGCGGTGGTGCGCGTGCAGGATGTCGCGACGGTGCAGTGGGGTGACGGCGATGCGGTGCACATGGGACGCTGGAATGGCCAGCGGGCGATGTGGGTGACCGTCGCCGTACAAAAGGGAAAGAACGTGTCGGCGGTCAAGTCCGACGTATGGGCCGCGCTCGATGAGCTTGAAGAGGGATTGCCCAAGGGCATTACGCTGGCGCGAGGCTTCGATCAATCGGCGAACGTTGATCGTCGCCTGTCGCAACTCGGAAAGGATTTCGCCCTGGCGCTCTTGCTGGTGCTCATCACGCTGCTGCCGCTCGGCACACGCGCGTCGGTGATCGTGATGATCTCGATTCCGCTGTCGCTGTCCATGGCCGTGATGCTGCTGTACGCTACAGGGTACAGCATCAATCAGCTGTCTATCGTGGGCTTCGTGATTGCGCTGGGTCTGCTGGTGGATGACTCGATCGTGGTGGTCGAGAACATCTCGCGATTCCTGCGCAACGGATACACGCGCACCGAGGCCGCGATCGAGGGCACGAAGCAGATCGGTGTGGCGGTGTTGGGTGCCACCGGCACGCTCATCTTTGCCTTCTTGCCACTGCTGTTCCTGCCGGGCTTGGCCGGTAAGTACATCCGTTCGTTGCCCATTGCCGTGGTGTACGCGGTAGTCTCGTCGCTGTTCGTATCGCTCACGATTATCCCGTGGTTGGCCAGTCGGCTCATGCCGCGCACGGAGCACGCCGAAGGCAACTGGGTGTTGCAGTGGCTCGACCGCGGCATTCATCGCACCTATGCGCCGCTGCTGCATCGCGCCTTGGCGGCACCGCGCACAACGTTGGTGTTCGCGCTGCTGCTGGTGGTGGGCTCGGTGGCGTTGGTGCCGGTGGTGGGCTTCTCGCTGTTCCCCAAGGCTGGTACCCCGCAGTACCACGTGGATATCGAAACGCCCGAGGGCACGTCGCTGGCTGAAACTGATCGCGCGGCGCGCTACGCCGAGGCAGTGATTCGACAGCATCCGGACACGCGTGGCGTGTTTGCGAACGTGGGCAAGGATAACCCGGTGGTGTATTACAACGTGTTTCAGCGGGCCGAGGCGCCGAACCGCGGTCAGCTGATTGTGCTGTTGAACGCGTACGACAACGTGCGCACGCCGATAGCGCTCGATTCGCTGCGTCAAAGACTCACGTTGTATCCAGGCGCGCGAATTGAGTTGAAGGAATTCGAGAACGGACCGCCCATCGACGCGCCGATCGCCATGCGCATTGAAGGTATCAGTCTCGATACGCTGCAGCGATTGGCGGCGCAGTACGATGCGGTCTTCAAGCGCACTGAGGGCACGCAGTACGTCAACAACCCTGTGCGGTTGCGTCGGTCGGATCTCACGTTGGTGGTCGACAAGCAGAAGGCGGGACTGCTGGGCATTCCGAGCGTGGAGGTGGAGCGTACCTTGCGGCTCGGTATCGCGGGGCTGGAGGCTGGCACGATCCGCGCGGAGAATGGTGAAGAGTATCCGCTCATGGTGCGTATCGCGCACGACGGCCGTCCGGCGCTGGAAGCGCTCGATCGCATCCAAGTGAGCAGCGTGACCGGTGCGATGATCCCGCTGTCGCAGATCTCCTCCATGCGCTTCAGCGCGACGCCGACCACGATTGATCATGTGAATCGTCAGCGCTCGGTCACGATCACGAGCTACGTGCAGTCGGGGTACAACACCGACGCGGTTACCAAGCAGATCATGGCGGCGCTTGATTCGATCGCGTTGCCCACCGGCTACGTGATGCATCCCGCCGGCGAGATCGAGAGCCGCGAGGAAAGCTTCGGCGGCATCGGTGGCGCGATCATCGTGGCCGTGTTCGCGATCCTAGCGATCCTGGTGCTCGAGTTCCGCGACTTCCGCACCACGCTGGTGGTGGCCTCGGTGATTCCACTGGGCTTGGTGGGCGGCATCGTGGCGCTGCTGCTGAGCGGGTACACGTTGTCGTTCACCGCCATGATCGGCTTCGTAGCGCTGGTGGGCATCGAGATCAAAACCAGCATCCTGTTGGTGGACTTCACCGATCAGCTGCGGCGGCAAGGGGTGAGTCTCGACGACGCCATTCAGCAGGCCGGCGAGATCCGCTTTCTGCCGATCGTGCTCACTACGATGACGGCGATTGGTGGGTTGTTGCCGCTCGCCGTTCAGGGATCGGGGCTGTATTCGCCGCTGGCGTGGGTGATCATCGGTGGCTTGGTGTCGAGCACGCTGATCGCGCGGTTGGTGACGCCGGTGCTGTACAAGCTGCTGGCGCCGGCGTTGGAGGAGAGTGAGGAGCCGGTCGCGCAACGCGTGCCAGCGACGATGGTGCCAGCTCGCGGTTAGGGAAACTCTGACCACGGACTGCGTTTTCCGATGCTCTTGAACGGTTTCTCCAGGAGCTGGACGCGGTCAGTCCGTGGACGGCGCCGGTGGTGCTGGCAACCCCGCTCCGCGTATTCTGCATGCAGCAGTGGTTCCACTGGTTGGATCCGCCGGCGGACGATATGCGGTATGACTCCGCGGCGATGCGACGCTTTGCGCAGGTCTCTCTCCTCGACGATCGCGTTCGCGTCCATCCAGGCGTACGGTTTACGCAGCGGCGCGTTCGAATTACCACAATCACTTATGGTACGCTCAATGACGATACCATCCAGGAAAACCGCGGGCCTCACGCCAGCGCAGGTGACGCTCGCGATCGTTCGCTCAGCGTGTGCGGAGGCCCCGACAGTAGGCATCACCAGCGACCTCGCGACACGCGACCTCGTGACGGCTCGTGGTCGCGTCGTGAATCTCGACGGCGCTCCGCTCGATTCGTTTCGGGTTGTCGCGAGTGTTCCGGATTCTACGTGGTTCGACACGGTGGTCTCATTCATCACCTCGACCTCCGGCAACTACTCTTTACGACGTCGGCGAGTTGACACGGGTCGGGCAGATTCCGGGCTCGTCACGGTGACTGCGACATCCATCAAAGGCGGTGATCGCACGACTGATGGAATGTACCCGACTGGGCGGGAGACTGTCTGGCTTCCGTTCGTCGCGGAATCCGACAGGGTGACGTCACCTTCGCGTGACCTCATCGTGCCCTTCCGTCGCAGCTAGAACAGCGACGCCGCGCGAAAGACGCGCCCGTGGCGGACCCGCAATCCTTTTCGAATCCGTGTTCCCGATGTGTACAGCTCCGGTCGGAACACCAGCCGCAGTGGCCTCCACGAATTCATCAACAGCCTGAACACGGAAGAAACGGATTACACGGAACCGCACGGACAAGCCAAGTATCGCTTTTGCTTATCCGTGTGGTTCCCGTGAAATCCGTAGCTCAATCCGTGTTCCAGCTGTTCCCGATCTGTCGGCTACACGACTGCTGGTAGCCCGGCACGATCGCAAACAGCAGGAACACGGATGAATCGAATTGCACGATAACGACACGGATACGCCCAACCTTGGGCCGTGGCGGCCATCCCACCCGCAGTCGCCCGTCGCGACAACATTGCGGGTCGCCACGGCGTAGCCCATTGTTGGTCCCGCCCACGAAAGCTCGGGCCGCGTTGGTCCACCTCTGCACATCTCGCTCATGCGACATATTCGCGTCCTCGCCCTCGGCGCCGGCCTGTCCGTCCTGATGGCCAGTCCGCTCATGGCCCAGACGGCGCTGCCGCCCAAGGCTTCCATCGACGACGCCGTCGTCAACGCCCTGCGTTGGCGCAACATCGGCCCCGCCAACATGATGGGGCGCATTGTCGACCTCGAAGGCATCGCGTCGCCGTCAAAAACGTTTTACGTCTCCACCGCCGGCGGCGGCTTGTGGAAGACCACGAACAACGGCACCACCTTCAAGGCCGTGATGGACACGGCCCGTGTGTCGTCGGGTGGTGATCTCGCGATCGCGCCCTCCGACACCAACGTGATCTATTGGGGCACCGGCGAAGCCAACTCGCGGAATTCCATCTCCCCGGGCGGCGGTATCTATCGCTCCGGCGACGGCGGCAAGTCGTGGACGTTTTTGGGGCTCGCCGACACGCGCAGCATCGGTCGCGTTCAGGTGCACCCCACCGATCCGAACACCGTGTGGGTGGCGGCCCTCGGCCACCCGTGGGGGCCGAACAAGGAGCGCGGCCTTTACAAGACCACCGACGGCGGCAAGAATTGGCGCTTGGTCAAGTTCATCGACGAGAAGACGGGCTTCGTGGATGTGCAGTTGGACCCGCGCAATCCGAACACCGTCTGGGCATCGAGCTACGAGCGCGTGCGCGGTCCGTACTTCCTGAAATCGGGCGGCACTGGATCATCCCTGTGGAAGAGCACCGACGGTGGCGAAACGTTTACCGAGGTGAAGGGTGGTGGATTCCCCGCCACCACAAAGGGTCGTATCGAGATCGCCATCGCGCGCTCGAACCCCGACGTGATGTACACGATGGTCGAAGCCGATACGGCGCCGAACGCGAAGAAAGACGCCAAGGTTGCGCCGCAGAAGCGGCCGAGTGGCCTCTATCGCTCGGAAGACGCCGGCCAGACCTGGGCCTACATGAGTCCCGAGAACACGCGCCCGTTCTACTACTCTCAGGTGCGCGTCGATCCGAAAGATCCGAACCGCGTGTACTGGTCGTCTACGCCGGTAAAGTACTCCAGCGATGGCGGCAAGACGGCCGGCAGTACCACCGAAGGCATTCACGTGGATCATCACGCCATGTGGATCGACCCCAACGATCCGCAGCGCATCATTACCGGCAACGACGGTGGCGTCGCGGTCTCGAACGATCGTGGTGGCAACTGGTCGTTCCCCAATTCCATCGCACTCGGCCAGTTCTACAACATCTCGGCCGACATGGGTGTGCCGTACCGCGTGTGCGGCGGCTTGCAGGACAACGGATCGTGGTGTGGACCGAGTCGTCGCAAGCAGGGGCCGGTCACCAACGCGATGTGGCACAACGTAGGCGGTGGCGACGGCTTCGTGACGCAGCAGGATCAGACGAACACCGACATCATGTACTCCACCTCGCAAGGCGGCAACATGGGTCGTCTGAACTTCGCGACCGGTGAGCGCACGGGGCTACGCAAGCCGACGTGGCGCGACGGTGGCTACCTGCAGTGGAATGATTCCATCTACGCCGTGTGGCCCGATACCATTAAGCCCGCCAGCGCGGCGCAAAAGCGGCAGATGGCGGCGTATCGCATACGACAGCGTGCGGATTCGGTGGCGTACGCGCTACGATGGAACTGGAACACGCCGTATATCATCTCGCATCACAATCCGGCCACGCTGTATTTCGGCGCCAACCGTGTGCTGAAGAGTGTGAAATCCGGCGACGACATGTTCCCGATCTCCGGTGAACTTTCGTATGCTGATTCGGCCAAGCTGTACGTGGCGCTTAAAACGACGGGTGGCATCACGCCTGACGTGACCGGCGCCGAGACGTTCGGCACGGTGGTGTCGTTGAATGAGTCGTCGGTTCGCTCGGGGCTGTTGTATGCCGGCACTGACGACGGTCGGGTGTGGCTCACACGCAATGACGGCGCGCAGTGGGAAGAAGTGACGAAGAACTTCACTGGCGTGCCCGCCGGCAGCTACGTGTCGCGCATTGAGCCATCGCATTTCGACAGCGCGACGTTTTACGTGACGTTCGACAATCACCGCAACGACGATTACACGCCGTACGTGTTCGTCACGACGAACTTCGGCCGCACGTTCACGTCGATCGTGAACAACCTGCCGAAAGGTCAGACAGATTTCGTGCACGTAATCCGTGAAGACACGAAGAATCAGAATGTGCTCTTTGTGGGCACGGACGTGGGCGCGTATGTGTCGATCGATCGCGGTCAGTCGTGGCAGCGCTTCATGAGCGGACTTGGTACCACGCCGGTGCACGATCTGCTCATTCATCCGCGCGATGGTGAGCTCATTGCCGGCACGCACGGACGTTCCATCTGGGTCGCCGATATTACGCCGCTTCAGCAGATGACGTCGGCGGTCATGGCCGCCAAGACCACGCTGTTCGCGCCGCGTACGGCGTTCCAGTGGGGCGAGCAGACGATCAACGGCGGAAATGTGGGGCAGGGTGTGTTCCAGGGACCGAGCCCGGCCTATGGGGCATCGATCTGGTACCGGCTGTCGGAGAACGCCGGTGGTCAGGTACGCATGATCGTGCAGGACGCGAGCGGTGACACGATCCGCTCGCTCACCGGTCCGGGACAGGCTGGTCTGCACAACGTAGTGTGGGACATGCGCGCGCAGCGTCCGGCCCCGGCACGCATTGCGCTCACGCCGGCGCAGCTCCGCGACAGCATCAACACCAACCGTCGCGTGATGCGGGCGCTCGATTCACTCGAGAAAGCGGGGGCGGTACCGGCCCCGATGCTGGCCATGATTCGCACCACGGTGCAGACGGGTCAGCAGCCGCCGCAGATGGCCGCGATGTTGGGCGGCGCGTTTGGTGGTGGTGGTGGCGGCCGCGGTGGTGCCGGTGCCGGCGGCTTCCAGGATCGTCCCGGTGAAACGCGCGCACTGCCAAGCTTTGCCGCCCAAGCCGGTGGTCGTGGTGCAGCCAGCGGCGCAGCCAGCGGCGCAGCCAGCGGCGGTGAAGGGGCGCCCGAAGCCGCGGCGGGCCCGGCCGGCTTGCAGGCTATCTTCGGTCCGTTGCGCGACGCGCTGGGTGATGACTTCGCGGCCATCGGGATTTTCCCCGGCGGCGGTGGTGGTGGTCGCGGCGGACGTGGCGGGCAGAACGCGCTCGCGGCGACGGGCGACTACAAGGTCACCATTATCGTGGGTGGCACGTCGTACTCGAAGCTGCTGCGCATTGAGCGCGTGAGCGGCGGCGAAGGCGGCGGCGGATTCTTCGGGCTTGACGACGACGGACGCGAGCCGAAACACCAGTAGGTCGCGCGTCGCAGTCGCGGGACGCGGTCGCTGGTTGACGTCGCTACGCGGCGACGCCTACCGGCGACCGCTGGGGAATGGCAGAAAGCGGTATCGGTGCCGGTCGTGCAATCAGAAACCCCTGCACGTACTTGGCGCCGTGCTGCTGCACCCTCTCCAATTCGCCCTCGGTTTCAATGCCTTCCGCGAGGGCATCGATGCCGAGGGCGTTCGCGATGTCGAGCAGATTGGCCGCGATGCGCGCTTTGTACGGATCGCGATCGACGTCACGCACGAGCTCCATGTCGAGCTTCACAACATCGGGACGAAGCAGGTGAATCAGATTCAATGACGAATAGCCTGAGCCGACGTCGTCGAGGGCGATTCTGCAGCCCGCGTCGCGATAGTAGTCGAGAATGCGTCGGAGGTGCTTCGGATCGTGTGTGCGCTCGGTCTCGACGATCTCGAAAACCACTTGGCTGCGCTCGATACGCGCGTCGTCGATCGCCGCGACAGTGCTGCGGAGGCACGCTTTGGGATCGTAGATCGCGGTCGGTGCAAAGTTCACGAACAGCGCGTGCTTGAGCTGATGTGCATGCGCGTTGGCAATGGCCGATCGACGCGCGGCGAGATCGAGCTGGAAGAGCAGCCCGGCACCACGTGCGGTCTCGAACAGCGCGCCTGGCGAGATAAAACTGCCATCCGGATTCACGCCACGGAGTAGCGCCTCGTAGCCATAAATCTGGTCGGGGCGATCGGCGTGGACGATGGGCTGGAAGTGCGACGTGAGGCGGCGTTCACGCATGGCGGCCAGCAGCCATCCACTACGCGCCCTGATGACAACTCGCGAGAGCGGCTCCAGTCGTGCAATGTCGCTCGGCGTCGGCGCCACGTCCGGCAAACAGAACAAGGCTCGCGCGTCGTCCAGTTCCACCGTAGACAGGGCGTCGCCGAGGGCCTCGGCGATCGCCTCGCTGGGCGACGGATCGACGTGAAATACCGTGCCGTCGCCCACCGAAGGGCGGCCACTGATACCGAACTGACGGAGCGCCGCGCGCACTTTTCCGGCGACATAGTCCGCGGGGAACCAGCAGTGCAGGTCACCAGTCGTCAGGTTGGCCGGAGGCGGCAACTCACATCGTGCACAGGGGCGCACCTGCTTCGAGAAGGCAGCGGCATCGGACATCGGGAATCCACACAGAAAATCGTTGACAAGGCCTGAGTAAGTTGTCGTGCGCAGAGCCGGATCGTGGGTAAAGAGCACACAACCAGTAGACGCCGATTTTCAGTTTCCGTCGCAGTTTCGCCGTGGCGTCGAACTCTTGGTCTGAGGCGTTACTCGACCGACTCGATGTTGATGGCTGCGAGTTTCGTACCGAGGTCGGGGAATCCGCGCGCGAATGCCAGCATGGCGGGCGTGGATTTGTCGTCGGCCAGCGCATGCGCATCGGCTCCACGGGCGATGAGCAGATCACATAGCGGCTCAAAGCCGCGAGACGCGGCCAAATGCAGCGGCGTATTGCCGTGCGCGTCGCGCGCGGTCGCATCGGCGCCGGCAAACACTAGCCGACGCACCAGCACCGGCAGTGTATTGCCGGCCAGTGCGGCGTGCAGCGGTGAATTGCGCAGCGCGTTGGTGGAGTGCGCGTCGAGCGGCGCCCCATGATCGATCAGCAATGTGACGGCGTCATCTCGTCCAAAGAATGCGGCGAGATGAAGCGGCGCCCATCCATCGGTGCTGCGACGCACGCGGGCATCGTCGTCGTTCTCGATGGTGGTGCGTAGCGTGTTCACGTCGCCGAGCGCGGCGGCTTCGCAGGCGTCGATCGCGCGGCCAGGGTGCAACAGGTCGGCCAGCTCTGGTGCGCCCATGTAACAGGCGTGCAGGACCAGCGACTCCCCGCCCGTCGCCCGCGCCAGTGCCAGCGACGGATCGTCGGCCAGCATCGCCGAGATGGTGTCGCGGTCCTTTGAGCGGATCGCCGTCAGCAAGGCTTCAGGAGCGGTGCGAATCATTGGGAGAAACTCGACGTCGAGAGGAGCGCGTGGCTCAGGGCGGGCGTACAGTGTCTCAACTTGATCACGGGAGGCCGGATTGGCTATCGTTGCCCCCGGCCGGTGCGTTAAGCTCGCGGGATGCGTACTCGATACTGGCCCGTGTGCCGTGCCGTCGTTCCGACGCTCCTCGTCGCCTGCGTAACGTCGCCCGGGACGAGGGCGACCGAGCGGTCGCCCTCGGTCGTAGTCCCCGCGGCCACCCCGCTGGTCATCGCGCATCGTGGGGCCAGCGGACACCGCCCCGAGCACACGCTCGAGGGCTATGCGCTCGCGGTGCAGATGGGGGCTGACTATATCGAGCCCGATCTCGTGAGCACCAAGGACGGCGTGCTGGTGGCTCGTCATGAGAACGAGATCGGCGGCACCACGGACGTAGCGGTAAAGTTCGCCGCCCGGAAGACGCGCAAAGTGATCGACGGCGACACCATCAACGGATGGTTTACCGAAGACTTTACGTTGGCCGAGCTGCACACGCTCCGGGCCCGGGAGCGCTTGTCGTTCCGGTCGCACGCGTACGACGGGCAGTTTCTGATTCCGACCTTCGACGACGTGTTGGCGTTGGCCGATTCGTTGACACGTTCGAGCGGCCGTACCGTCGGGGTGTATCCGGAAACCAAGCATCCCACCTACTTCCGCCGCATTGGACTGCCGATCGAAGAGCGCATGCTGCGTGCTCTGCGTGCGCGTCGGCTCGATCGTCCAGAGGCGCCGGTGTTCATCCAAAGCTTTGAGAGCGGCAATCTACGCGCGCTCGCCACGCAAACGCGGCTTCGCCTGATTCAGCTCGTGTCGTCGGCGTCGCAGGTCACGCCGGCCGCGCTGCGCGACATCGCCACGTATGCCTACGGGATCGGGGCGAACACGCGACAGATCGTCGGCGACGATTCGGCGGCTGTGCCGACGTCGTTGATCACCGATGCGCACGCCGCGGGACTTCGGGTGCATGCGTGGACGCTTCGACCGGAGCCGGTGTTTCTTGCCAAGCGCTACGGTGGTGACCCGATCGCGGAAGTGCGGGAGCTGGTACGACTCGGTGTGGATGGCTTGTTCGGAGACTATCCGGATCAGGTCGTACGCGGCCTACGCCGGTAACACGCGCCGGTAATACGCGCCGGTAACGCGTGGCGGTAACGCGTGGCGGTAACGCGTGGCGGTAACGCGTGGCGGTAACGCGTGGCGGTAACGCGTGGCGGTGGCTCTGAGCGCCGGGTCGGTCCGATTCAACGCGCAAAATATAGAATGCTATCACAAAATGAGGCGCGGAACGTGCATAGCTCTTTTGAACCAATATCCACTTCAAGAGGGAACACCGCATGAATCCTGTGCTGCAGCCTACATCTCGTGTCACATATCGCGTCGCTCTCGCGACGACCGCCGCAGTCGCGCTCGTGGCCAGTATTGCCGTCGCGCCAGCGACTTCCGCGCAGGGCGTGCGCTTCACGCTGTCACCGTCTGCCGAATACACCTGGTGGGACAAGAGTCTCGGTATCGAGGACGCCCCGTTCTATGGCGGTCGCTTCGGAGCTGATTTCGGATCGCTGCTGTCGGTTAGCGGCTACTACCATCGTGCCACCGCGCTCGGCGTGACGCGTGACAGCCTTCGCTCGGCCGGTGTCCGGCAGCTTGGCCCACGTCGCACGACGACCGACGCCAGCACCTTCGGAGGAAACCTGGCCATTCGCTTGAGCACGGGACGAATCGCACCGTTTCTTTCGGCTGGTGCCGGAGTCATGCGTTTCGAGGCCGACAGCGTGGAACGTCAGGACCAGATCAACTACCGATATGGTGGAGGCATTCAGTACGACGCCACCCCGAACATCCGCGCGATGGTGATGCTCGAGGATTCGCGCTTCCGCTTGGCCCCGGGCACGCTCTTCACCAGCACGACCGGTGGCAACTCGCTGGCTGAGCGTCGTGTGACGCGAAGCAACTGGACGGCCAGCGCGGGCCTTGGCATCGCGATTGGCGGTGCACTTGACGAGGAGACACGCGACAACGAACGCACGGATCGCTGGTCGATCGGTTCGGTGCCGCTCGAAGCATTCGCCGGTCGTCTGGACTTCGACGACAAGTCATTGCCGCGTCAGGCGTTGGTAGGTGTTCGCACTGGTATCGATGTGGGCCAGTTCGTGGGCCTGCGCGCGTTCTATTGGCAGGGGCGCTCCGGCAACTTGCGCGATAAGCAGCCGATGGAGAGCTATGGTGGTGAAGCGCAGTTCAACTTCACGCGCTCGCGGGGACCGTCGCCGTTCATCGTGCTTGGTGCCGGTCGTCTCGACTTCGGGGAAGACTATCGCGACACGCAGGGCCGCGCGCGCGACGCGGAAACGGCGCTCATCGCCGGTGCCGGCGTCGCGTTCCGTCTGACGGACAATTTCCGGCTCAATGTCGCCGTGCGCGACTATGTACGTGGCCCGCAGGATCTCGACAGCATCGCTACCACCGACCAGCTCACCAACAACCTGATGTACACGGTTGGACTAGGCTTTGATCTGGGACGGTCGCGCAAGTCGATGCCGAGCCGTGATGAGCGCGACGCCCGCGCCGAACGTGAGCGCATGGCGCGGGATCGTGATGATCGCATGATGACCCGCGATCCTGATCTGCTTCGCATGCGTCGCGAGATGGCGGCACGCGACACGATGATGGAAGCGCGCGATTCCATGATGGTGATGATGGAACGTCGCGTCGGGCGAGAGAATCCGCGGCGGCGCGGGCAGCCAGTGCAGCCGGCGCGTCCCATCATGATCATGCTACCGGCGCCGACCGTCGGTGAACTGTACATTCGCTACGGCGACAGCACGCAGCGTACCATGCGCGTGACGCCGGCCGACGTGCAGCGCCTGTCGGACAGCACCGCGGCCCGACAGGCGAACGATTCGCTGGTGCGCGAGCTTCGCGCCCAGATTGAGCGCCTCGAGGCGCGGCTGCGCACGCCGGACGCCGCAAGTCGCGACAACGTCAAGGACGAAGAGGTCCGCGCGCTCCGGGCACGTCTCGACGCGCTGGACATGCAGCTGCGGATGACACCGTCGCGCGTGGTCCCGCCAAACGTGGCACCGACCATGGTCATGACACCGCCAAACGTGGTAGTGATGCCCTCGTCTTCCACCGCGACCGGGACGAGCGCCCTGCGGATTCAGCAGGTGTCACCGTATGTGGCGGGCTTTGGTCAGCTGGCTCTCGGTGCACAGCTTGATCTTGGGCCAGTGTTCGGCGTAACCGCGCTGCGATTGGTACCGGATTTCGCCATCGGACTCGGCAATGGCACCTCGGTCTCATTGGCGGTCGGCGCTCAGTATGACTTCGGTGCGCTCCGACTCAACACACCCGGGACCTATCGCCCGTATCTTCGGGCGGGACTCGGCTTCCTGGCCGCGAGCGGTGATCGGGACTCCGAGTTCGGCGTGAACGCCGCCTACGGCGTGACCTACGACCGCGTGGCGACCTCGGCTGGAACCGACGCCGACCGTCGTCGCCCGCAGTACTTCGTGGAACATCAGGGGATCAACTTCTTCAGCACGAACCGCTTCCTCGTGGGAATGCGCTTCAGCACGAAATAGCACGCGAATATGGTGAAGCGTTGGGCATTCGGGCTCGTTGCTGCCGACTCGGGTGTCCAACGGTAGATTCGCAGGACATGTCAGAGACTTCAGTGACCAGCCGCCTTGAGAAGGACCTCCCGCTTCGCGACGACATCCGCTTATTGGGTCGAGTCCTGGGCGACACGCTCCGCGAGCAGGAAGGCGTCGCGATCTTTCAGCTCGTCGAGTCGGTGCGACAGACGGCGGTGCGCTTCGCGCGCGAGGGAAGCCCCGACGATCGCGCCGCGCTGCATCGGCTCCTCGACCAACTGCCCCCCGAGGACATGCACCGGGTGGTCCGCGCGTTTGCCTATTTTCTGCAGCTCGCCAACATCGCCGAGGACACGCACCGTTCGCGTCGTCGTCGAGAACATGAGATCATGGCCTCTCCGCCCCGCGAAGGAAGTTTCGCGTTCTCGCTCGATGCGGTTATTCGCGACACGTCGGACGCTGTAACGAAGATCGAGGCGTTCTTTGCGACGGCACTCATCTCGCCGGTGCTCACGGCGCATCCCACCGAAGTGCAGCGGCAGAGTACGCAACGTGCGCTGCAGCAGATCGCCGGCGTGCTCAATCGTCGCGACCGGCAGACGCTCACTCCCGATGAGCAGCGCGACGCCGACGAGACGCTTAAGCGGGTCGTACTCACGCTCTGGCATACCCGCATGGTGCGGAGTGAGCGCCTGCGCGTGATCGACGAAGTGAAGAACGGGATCAACTATTTCCGTAGCACGTTCTTCACCGAACTTCCTCGGCTGCACGGCGACACCGAAGATCTGCTGCGCGCGCGATTCCCCGAGCACACGTGGTCGCTGCCGCCTTTCCTGCGCGTGGGCAGTTGGATCGGCGGTGATCGCGATGGCAATCCGTTCGTGACCGCCGAGACGTTGCAGGAAACCGTCCGCTTACAGGCGTCAGCCACCATCGAGTTCTATCTCGAGGAAGTGCACGCACTCGGCTACGACCTGCCGCTCTCGGACCGACTCGTGCCGGTGACCGCCGAGCTATCGATCCTCGCCGCGCGTTCCCCAGACACGTCGTCACAACGACTCGATGAGCCGTACCGCCGCGCACTGATCGGCATCTACGCGCGTCTGGCAGCCACCGCCCAAGCGCTGGGATTGCCGGCGCCGATCCGTCAGGCCATCGGCACGGACGCCGCGTACGCCACGCCGATGGAGCTGAGCGGCGATTTGACGGTGATTCGCGATGCGCTACGGCTGCACGGTGCTGAGCGTCTCACGACCGGTCGTTTGCGTCGGCTGTTGCGCGCGGTGGAGCTGTTTGGCTTTCATCTGGCACCACTCGATCTGCGTCAGAACGCCGATGTCCACGAGCGCGTCGTCGCCGAGCTGCTGTCGAGTGCGGGGGTGTGCGCCGACTATGCCGCCCGTAGCGAAAACGAGCGGATCACGATGCTGACCACGGAGCTCACCGGGACGCGGCCGTTGTACTCACCGCATCTGTCCTACTCAAGCGAGGTGGAGGGAGAACTCGCCATTGCCTTCGCCGCGCGTGCGTTGCGTCGGCGCTTCGGCGACGCCTTGCTTCCGCACTACATCATTTCGAAGTGCGATGGCGTGTCGGACCTGCTGGAGGTGGCGCTGGTGCTGAAGGAGGCGGGGCTCGCGAGCGGCGGTGCCTCGCCAGCGACGGCGATGCAGGTCATTCCGCTGTTCGAGACCATCGAAGACTTACGTCGCGCTGGCCGCACAATGGATGCGTTGTTCACGTTGCCGGTGTATCGCGCGTTGGTTGCGTCGCAGGGCGATCGGCAGGAAGTGATGCTGGGCTACTCCGACAGCAACAAGGACGGTGGCTTCTTGACGTCGGGATGGGAGTTGTATCAGGCCGAGCTGGCGCTCATGCGCGTGTTCACGCAGCACGGTGTGAAACTGCGACTCTTTCACGGCCGCGGTGGCTCGGTTGGACGCGGTGGCGGTCCGAGTTACGAGGCGATTCTTGCGCAACCGGCGGGCGCGGTGAGCGGGCAGATCCGTATTACCGAACAGGGGGAAGTGATCGCGTCGAAGTACGCCACGCCCGATGTGGGTCGGCGCAATTTGGAGCTGCTGGTGGCGGCCACCCTCGAGGCCTCGCTCACCGATCATGAGCCGCGCGGCGAGCAGGCCGACCGTGTGGAGCAGGCCTTCCACCCGGTCATGGATCGCTTGTCGGCGATCGCCTTCCGTGCGTATCGCGCCCTGGTATACGAGACGCCGGGCTTTGCGCAGTACTTCCGCGAGTCCACACCCTTGGCGGAGATCGCGACGCTCAACATCGGCAGCCGGCCGGCAGCACGACGCCCCAGCGATCGCATCGAAGATCTTCGCGCGATTCCGTGGGTCTTCTCGTGGGCGCAGTGTCGGCTCATGCTGCCCGGGTGGTACGGATTCGGGTCGGCGATCGCGGACTATCTCGCCGAGACGCCGGAGGGTCTCCCTATGCTGCAACGCATGGCTCGGCATTGGCCGTTCTTTCGCACGCTCCTGTCGAACATCGATATGGTGCTGGCGAAGTCGGATCTCGCCGTAGCGTCGCGCTACGCCGAGCTGGTGCAGGATGCCGAGCTGCGACAGCGCGTGTTCGCGCTGCTGTCGGCGGAGTGGCATCGCACGCGCGACGCGCTGCAGCAGATCACGGGGCAGTCGGAATTGCTGGCGGAGAATCCCTTGCTGAAGCGCTCGATCGCCAATCGCTTTCCGTACATGGACCCACTGAATCATTTACAGATCGAGCTGTTGCGTCGCTATCGCGAGGCGCAGGCGTCGGGCACCGGAACCGACGACGAGCGTCGTCGGCGCGGCATTCACATTACGATTAATGGGATCGCGGCCGGGCTACGCAACAGCGGCTAGCGGGGTTGTCAGCCGCCGTTACGATCGCGGTGCTTCACTCCATCGCGAATTCGCGGGCGAAGGCCACGTTGAACGAGAACGTCTTGGCGCGGCTGCGCGTCTCCATCATGTTGGCCACGCGCTCGAGACGCTCGCTGATCGCCATGATCTTTTCCTGCGCCTTGCGACCAGCTTCGTTCAGCCCTTCGAGCGTGTCGATCGACCAGAACTTGATGAGGTCTTCGACGATCTTGATGTAATCGCGGGGGCCGTAGATGCCGGCGCGACGGATCACGTCGGCCATCTCGCGGAAGTGCGGCATACTGATACCGGGCATGTCGATGCTCGGCATGATCAGCGCGGCCGACTCGAGGGCACGATTCGGATCACGGGCCAGCACGCGCAGGAATACTTCGCGGTAGAACACGTAGTGCCGCGCTTCTTCCTTGGCGACGTTCTGCAGCACGGTGCCGATGAGCGGTTCGTACTGCCCGGCCAACTTGCCCGTGTTGGCATGACTCACCTGCGTGGCGCGCTCCTGCAGCGACGTGTACACGAACACGCGGTACGGATCCTTGTCCCAGGTGGGCTCGAAGCCCGCCTTGAGATACTCGAACTGCATCCGCTCGAGCACCGGGTTGTCGAGGATCTTGCTGTCGTGCGCGTAATCGTGCAGCACGGCTCCGTGCCGGTCTTCCTCGGCCGTCCACAGATTGGTCCACTTCGCCCAGAACGTGTCGCCGCCCAGGTACGTGGCCAGCAGGCGGTGGAAGTGGGGCAGACCTTCCTCGGTGAGCGTATTGAGCGCCAAGGCGACGCGAGCTGGCATGCTGATGCCCTTCGCGCGCTCCCGGAGCTGCTTCACAAACGCATCGGGGTCGGTGTCCGGCTCGGGAGCGAGCAGTTCCGACGGGAACCACAGAATACGCTTGGCTTCATGCGCGACCGTCAGGTCTGCGACGTCCTGCTCGAGGTCCGCAAGGACCTCGACTTTGGCGATGGTTTCGTTGTCGGGGATGTACATAATCTTAAAAGTACCAAGCGGCGGGGCTGCGGAACAGAAGACGGGCCGCAGAAGCGAACGTCGGATGCCGATGGGGGAGCAATTTGGTCAGAAACGTGTGACGGCGACCGGACGTGCCACTCCGGTTCCGGAAGCGGAGGCTGCCGGCATCGCTGGACCACTCGGAGCGATACCTCCGTTCGATCTCACACGTTCCTCCCCAGTCGGCTTCCCCTCAAGATCCGTCGGTGCCAAGAGTGGTTAAGTTCAGCGCATGAATCCACCGCCCAAAGGCAAGCCCAAGTACGACACTAAGCGCGCCTGGGCCGAGGCCCGCGCGCTGATCTGGGAACACCGCACCTCGGTGACGGTCGGTCTCGTGCTGATGCTGATCAGCCGCGCCGCCGGGTTTGTGCTGCCGTACTCGACCAAAATGGTGCTCGACGAGGTTTTGCCCAATCGCGACATCCAGCTGCTCGGCTATATCGCGCTGGCCGGCCTGGCCGCGACGATCGTACAGTCGATCACCGGCTACGCGCTGTCGCAAGTCGTGAGCGTGGCGGCGCAGCAGGCCATCGCGCGGCTGCGTGAAGAGGTGCAGGGGCACCTGATTCGACTTCCGGTCAAGTTCTTCGACAGCACCAAGAGCGGCGTGCTGGTGTCGCGCGTCATGAGCGATCCGGAGGGCATCCGCAATCTCATCGGCACCGGGTTGATTCAGCTGACCGGTGGCATCGTGAGTGCGATCGCCGCACTTGGCGTGCTCTTCTATCTCAACTGGAAGCTCACCGCCGCCACCATCGTGTTTCTCGCGATGTTCGGCGTGGTCATGTCGATCGCCTTCAAGCGATTGCGGCCGATTTTTCGTGAACGCAGCGTGATCACCGCCGACGTAACGGGACGCCTCACCGAAACGCTGGGCGGCATCCGGCTGATCAAGGTGTACACGGCCGAAGAACGCGAGAAAGAAGTGTTCGGCAAGGGTGTGCAGAAGCTCTTTCAGAATATTGCCAAGACGATCACCGGCACGTCGCTCACTGGCACGCTGGGGTTGGCCGTGGTGGGCGTGATCGGCTTGATCGCGATGTACGTAGGCGGCCGCGATGTGATCAATGGACAGATGACCGTCGGTAGCCTGATCACCTTTGTGTTCTTCATCGTGATGGTGACGGCGCCGTTGATTCAGATCGCGAGCATCGGTACGCAGATCACCGAAGCCTTCGCCGGGCTCGATCGTATTCGTGAACTCCGCGACATGCCCACGGAAGACCAGGAAGATGCCGCCAAGACCGCGGTGCCTTCCGTCGTGGGACGGGTGGAGTTCGAGCATGTGTCGTTCGAATACGAAGCGGGCACGCCAGTGCTCAAGGATGTGTCATTCACCGCGCCGGCGGGCACGACCACCGCACTCGTGGGTTCGAGCGGCAGCGGGAAGAGCACGATGATCTCGCTGATCATGGCGTTCGCCCAGCCGCAGCAAGGACAGATCAAGGTAGACGGGACGCCGGTGTCCGAGCTCAAGCTGCGCGACTATCGTCGCCATCTGGGCGTGGTAATGCAGGACAACTTCCTGTTCGACGGCACGGTGATGGAGAACATCGCTTTCACCAAGCCCGGTGCCACGGAGGAAGAAGTGATGGCCGTGGCGAAGATCGCCAACGCGCACGAGTTCATCTCGGGTTTCCCGCAGCAATACGACACCATCGTTGGCGAGCGCGGCGTGAAGCTCTCCGGCGGTCAGCGCCAACGGGTGGCGATTGCCCGGGCGATCCTGGCTGATCCCCGCGTGCTCATTCTCGACGAAGCGACGTCGTCGCTCGACTCGGAGAGCGAGCACCTGATTCAGGAAGGACTGCGCCGTCTGCGCGCCGGCCGGACCACATTCGTGATCGCGCACCGACTAAGCACGATCACGAGCGCCGATCAGATCCTTGTACTCGAGCACGGTCAGATCATCGAACGCGGCACGCATCAACAACTGCTCGCTATCGGCGGACGCTACCGGGACCTGTACAACCGGCAGTATCAGCTGGAACAGGACCAGTTCATCAATCCGGGTGAGGAAATCGCGGCCACTGGGTGAAGCGCGGATTCCGGCTGCACATCACGCGTTCGCCCCCGAGCCAGTTACATTTCGAATATCCTGTTTGTGTTCCCCGTGCCCCGCTTACGTGACCCCTACGCCGTCGTTTTCTTCGCTGCAACTGCATCCGAGCCTCCAGAAGGGTCTCAAGGAGCTCGGTTTTGCCCGTCCCACCCCGATTCAGGCCGAAGCGATTCCGCCGGCTCTGGAGGGACGTGACGTCCTCGCCTGCGCGATGACGGGCAGCGGCAAAACGTATGCGTTCCTGCTCCCCATTCTCCATCACATCATGGAGAAGCCGCGCGGGTTCACGCGGGCGCTGGTGATCACGCCCACGCGTGAGCTGGCGGCGCAAATCGTCGAAAGTCTGAACGACGTCACGGTACACACGCCACTCACGGGTGCGGCGGTGTTCGGTGGTGTGGGAATGGGGCCGCAGGAACATGCGTTCCGCAGCGGCGCCGATGTCATCGTGGCCACGCCGGGTCGTTTGCTCGATCACTTCCGCATGCCGTATGCGAAGCTCGAGCATCTCGAGTATCTGGTGCTCGACGAAGCCGATCGCATGCTCGATATGGGTTTCCTGCCCGAGATCAAAAAGGTGCTGCGTCACCTGCCGCAGAAAAAGCGGCAGACGCTGTTCTTCAGCGCCACGATGCCGGCGCCGATTGCCGCCCTCACGAAGGACCTGCTCACCAATCCGTTCACACTCAACCTGCAGCGTCAGGCGGCTCCGGCCGTGGGCATCACGCAGGCCGTGTACCCGGTGTCGCAGGATCTCAAGAGCGGGTTGCTGGTCGCGCTACTGAAGCGCGGTGACATGCCGCAGGCGCTGGTGTTCACGCGTACAAAACACCGCGCGAACCGTTTGGCCTCGCAGCTCGTAACCGCCGGTATCAAGGCCGAGCGTATTCACGGTAACCGCTCGCAATCGCAGCGCACACAGGCGCTCGCCGGTTTCAAGGACGGGGAATATCAGGTGCTGGTGGCCACCGACATCGCGGCTCGCGGCATCGACGTGGAAGCGCTTGGTCACGTGGTGAACTTCGACGTGCCGCTGGCCGCCGAGGACTACATCCACCGCGTCGGTCGTACGGCGCGTGCGGAAGCGACCGGTGAGGCGTTCACCTTCGTGTCGCCCGAAGAAGAAGGGGATCTCAAGCAGATCGAGCGCGCGATCAAGAAGTCGTTGCCGCGCGTGACGGTGCCGGATTTCGATTACAACGCGAAGCCGCAGACCAAGCTTGAAGTCCCGCTGGCCGAGCGCATTGCCGAAATCCGCAAGAAGAAGGCAGAAGACCGTGCGCGTGCGGCGGCCAAGGTGGAGCGTCGTAGTGCGGCGCAGTCGGGTGGCGCGCGACCGGCGGCTCCGGCGAAGAAGGCGGCGGAATCACGTGGCCCATCCCGTGGTCCGAGTGCGAGTGGCCCGGCCGATGGCGGCCCGAAGTCGGGGGCCGCGGGCCGAGTTCGTCGTGGTCCGCATCGTGGACAGGGCGGGAGCGGTGGTGGCGGCAGATCCGGTGGAAGCGGCGGTAGTTCCCCCCGCGGTGGCGGAGACAGTCCCTACGCGTGAGTGACACGTGAGTGACACGTGAGTGACAGCGGTCGGTATCCTGTTCCGGCGCAACAGCATCGCGTTGAGCAAGTCATCGACCGCAGCCGGTTCATCTGCACGGTAACGCGAATCCAATCGAGTGAAGAGGCGCAGGCGTTCATCAAGGCGATGAACGCCGAGTTCGCCGATGCCACGCACAACTGTTGGGCGTATGTGGTTGGGCCGCCCGGCAGCACCGATCGCGTGGGCATGAGCGATGACGGTGAGCCCCACGGTACTGCCGGTCGCCCTATGCTCACGGTATTGCTGCACAGCGGCGTCGGCGAAATCGCGGCCGTGGCGACGCGCTATTACGGTGGCACCAAACTCGGCACCGGCGGCCTCGTGAAGGCCTACAGCGGTGCCGTGCAGGAGGCTCTGGTGGCCATGCCACGGGCCGAGCGCGTGGACAGCGTAGATGTCACGGTGCGGGTGGGCTACGGCGCCATTGGTGCGCTGCAGCAACTGCTGCCTGAGTACGACGCTGAACTGCTGGAGCAGCGTTTTGAGGTGGAGGCCATCTTCTCGGTGCGTGTGCCACGCGTTCGATTCGCTGCCATGGAGCGGGCGATTCAGAACGCCACGCGTGGATCGGCGATCGTTCAAATGGCAGACTGAATGATTACTCACGCCAGTGGCACGAAGTGATTTCGCCATGAAACGCGTTCCGTCCACGGTGCTCGAC